>DATBYF010000072.1:0-82074 GCA_036513895.1 Candidatus Acidiferrales bacterium
GTCACGTAGAACTTCTCGCCGTATCCGCGCAGCTCTCCGAGGAATGCCGCAGGAATTTTCAGCCTGCCTTTTGCATCGACCGTAGCGGGATGATTGCCCCGAAGCATTTCTCACGCTGCCTGACTCGCCGAAAGATCGTCCATGCCTAGCCACTGTACCCTACTTTTGCCCACTTAATTCCACATTTGGCCACTGATAATAGTCAGGACAGAGGGGATGTCAAGCGGAAAGCGTATGAAAACAAAACTTTTTTCGGCGACGACTGAGCGATATTTAGATTCTCTGAAGCACTACCCCTACATGTAGTATGTCGCTGAACGGTGTCAACGATTCCTTGTTAGGTTGCAGCACAAACGCGTTCTTGTGTCGTATGAGTAAACAGGGTGGAGATCAAATTTGCAGGGTCCAAAGCAGAACCGCATCTTTGAAAAATCTGTATCGATATGAAACCAGGTTGGGAGCGCTATTGCGTGGGCGGTGGCGGGTTTCGAAACGTGTTCAGATCTCGCAGCGTTTGCTGCTCATCGGGGGATAGGCCGCGCATGAATTCCGGATCGTTCAGCTTGGCTTCACGTGTCGCGGGAGGCATATTGTTGAGCACCCGCTGACGGCCGAGAATTAACTGGCGACGCTCGGGCGAAAGCGCCTGCCAGCGCGGCAAGAGATTGTCGCGGACGTATTGCTTCTGGTCCGGAGTCATCTGACCGAAGACTTCCTCGCGCCTGCGAAATTCATTCCTCTGTTCAGGCGTAAGCTGATTCCATTTCTCGAGATTCTGGCGAATTTGCGCTTGGCGGTCGGGCGGGAGGCTTTTGAAGCGAGCGTTATTCTGCATGAAGCGGTGCTGCTCTTCGGGAGATAGATCCCTAAGCTGGTCCACCCATTTCGGCGGGAGACCCGCCATGCTGCGAGCGTTTGGCTGTCCTTGGGCCGGGGCAGCGGCATTCGGCCGCGCCGCGCCATTTTCAGTGGGCCGCGGATTTGCAGCCGGCTTCTGATTCACGCTGGGCTCTGTTGCCGGAATTGGCTTACTCGGATTTTTTTGTGCGGCTGCGCGACGATTCTGGATGCGGTGATATCGCTGCTGTGCCGAGGCAGACTGCACCGAAAGCGCGAGAAGCGCTGCGCAACACAGCACGCGAAATATGGACGAGCGGCCGATCACTAAATCTGGCCGTCCTTTGGCTGCTGATCTGGCTGAGTCTGCTCCGGCTCCTGCGTCGCAACGGGCAATTCAGAGAGCGCGTCGAAGCCCTTCAGCACGTCGTAGTTTTCAAGAACGCCGAGATCCTTAATTACGTGAAAATCCTGCTCGCTTTGAGTGGTCGCAACCGAATTCTCCGCCGTTGGGAACTTGCCCATCCATACAGATAAAGCAAGCAAGATCGCCAGCGCAAACGCCAAACGAGGAGCCGGCACGAACCAGTCGAACAGACCTCTACGCGGCTCAGCGGAAATTCGCTCGCGCACGCGCGCGTCAAACGCACCTGATGGCTCAATCGCAGGCATCTCGTTCAGGACGCCGAATAATCTTCGAAATTCTTCAATCCGCTCGCGGCATGCCGGACACACTGCGGCGTGCGATTCCACGGCACTTTGCTCGGCAGCATTTGCGCGTCCGTCAAGATATGGAATCAACTCGGAAGAAATTCGCTCGCAATTCGTTTTGTAATTCATGATGGTCTTCCCTTCCCGGTCCCCGCCGTTTCGGCCGGAGCCGGCGACGCTGCTCCAGCAACGAGCGGCGCCAATTGAACTCTGAGTGTTTCGTAAGCCCGGAATAACGTCGATTTTAGCGCAGCTTCCGAGCAGTCAAGAACTTTCGCGATCTCCACGTAATCCATGTCTTCGTATTTGTGGAGCAAGACAGCGATGCGCTGTTTTTCGGGCAACGACTCCACGGCATTGCGAATCATTGTCGCACGATCGCGTTCGAGCATTAACTGATCCACGCGCAACTCGCGCGCCGGCAGTTCCATGGAGCGCTCGTGCTCTTCGGCCGGAGCGTCGAGCGAAATTTCCAATTGGCGGTGACGCGTATCACGGATGCGATTGAGCGCCAGGTTTGTCGCGATGCGAAAAAGCCAAGTTGTGAACTTCGCGCTCGGCGCATACTTCGCGCGGGCGCGATAAACCCGGATGAAAACTTCCTGCGACAAATCTTCGGCCGTCCCCGAGTCGCGCACCATGCGATAGAGAAAACTGACAAGTGGCGTCCGGTAGCGCTGAAGCAAAAGTTCGAAGGACGCATCATCCCCCGCTTTCGCCTCCAGCATTAACTGGACGTCGGACCTGGCCATGATCGCCACATCATATCGAACACTCACTGGGCGATAAAGTTGCGTTTTGGCTAGGCTGGGGCCCCGTTAACCCATTGGATCGTCAATAGGATGCGGATACGGGGGCTAAGCACTGCACAAGCTCCGGACAGCGGTTCGGGAGATCTCGGAGCGCCAGTGATCTTACTAGGATGGTAACACCAATCGCAGCAACAACATAAGCAGGACACCCAAAAAGACGAGGACAGGCAATCCAGCGGACGGTTCGCGGTTTACCTCGGGGACCAAGTCCGACGCCGCCACGTAGATAGTGACTCCGGCGGAAAAAGGCAACGCCAAGGCCACCTCGCCGCGCAGAACGTACATCAGCCCCACACCGAGAAGCGTGGCACCGCCCAAGACAGCGGATGACAGAAGCGCGACCCGGCGGCTCTGGCCGCTTGCCAGCATCAGCGACGCGACCGTGAAGCCTTCTGGAAGTTTGTGTAAAAATACAGCCATGAAAATTACCGCGCCAAGCCAGGCAGACACGAGAACGCCCGAGGCGATCGCGACGCCGTCAAAAAATGTGTGAATCACGAGACCGAGAAGAGCCGCGTAGCCTGCGTGCGCAGGCGATAATTCCTCGTGATGCGTTTCTTCGCCGAAATGGAAATGCGGCGCGACGGTATGCTCAAAAAAATGCACGAGCATGTATCCGGCGAGGACCAGGACGAAAACAAATGTCGTGCGATTATTGAGCCGGAGCGATTCAGGAATCATTTCGAGGAATGCGGTGGCGAGCATGAAGCCCGCACCGAGCGCGATGAAATATTTCAGGTAGGCGCGCGACCATTGACGCCGGACTATCGTCAACCCGCCGAGAAGATTTGCAGCCGCGGCAATCACACCTAGAAGCAAAGCAAGCGCGAATCGGGAGGCACCGGCAGGAACCATGATCGATCTCAGCCGCCGTGGCGGAATAGAATTACGTCGCCATCTTGCACTATATATTCCTTGCCCTCGAGGCGAAACTGGCCGCGTTCTTTCGCGACGGCAAAGCTGCCCGCGGCCAACAAATCCTGCCAGCGCACCACTTCGGCTTTGATGAAGTTTTTTTCGATGTCGCTGTGGATCGCGCCGGCAGCTTTCTGCGCGGTCATTCCCCGTTCGATCGTCCAGGCGCGGCATTCGGGTTCGCCGCACGTCAGGAATGAAATCAGGCCCAAGAGGCGATACGTGGCCTGAATCAAGCGGTCGCGGCCGGATTCCGTGATGCCATAAGCCTTCATCATTTCCGCGGCCTCGGCGTCGGGAAGCTCGGCCAGCTCGGCTTCAATTTTTCCGCAGAATGGCACCACGGCGGTCTGAGGCTTCGTCCTTAGTTTTTCGAGTTTATGTTTTTCAATGGCGTGATCGAGATCGGAGACTTCGTCTTCCCCGAGATTGAGAACGTAAAGCATCGGTTTCTGCGTGAGAAACGTAAATCCGGTGACCGCCTTCTTTTCTTCGGGCTTGAAGTCCATTTCGCGCAGTGGCTTTTCGGCTTCGAGGGCCGCGCGGCAGCGAAGGAGCACACTTTGCTCCAGCTCGATCTGCGGGTCTTTCTTTTTCTTCAGATCTTTCTCGACGCGCTCGAGACGGCGCGTGGCCTGCTCGAGATCGGTGAGCATTAGCTCGATTTCGATGCTGTCAATATCGCGCATCGCGTCAATGCTTCCGGACGGATGCGGGATGGCCGGATCTTCGAAGACACGGACAACGTGGGCGAGCGCGTCGGCTTCGCGAAGAGGCACGAGCGACGCGGAATTTTTCTCGCGGTCCTTCTGCAGACCCCCGATATCCACGTATTCGATCGTGGCGAACGTGATTTTCTTGGGCTTGAAAATTTCTGATAGCTGGGTAACGCGCGCATCGGGAACACGAGCGATGCCGACGTGAGCCTGTCCCGGCTGCGTGCGCGATTCCACGCGAGCGCGCGTGAGGATTCGAAACAAACTTGTCTTGCCGACCTGCGGCAGTCCTATAATTCCGGTTTGCATGAGTGTGTGATACTAGCACGCGCTCGAGGTTCCTCAGAATGCCTGCATCCAAAAAACCGAAGCGATATCCATTCAATCATTTAAAAGCTGTGCGCCATTTGGCCGGGATTGACCCGCATTTTGAGAGTCTTGTCGGACGCGTCGGGCGATTCCGGATGGAAATGGATACGCACCCAAGCCCGTACGAAGCGCTCATGGAAGCGATCGTCTACCAGCAATTGAACGGAAAAGCTGCGGCGTCAATCTTAAAGAAAGTGAAGGACCAAATCGGCGGCGGAGAATTCCCGACGCCGACGCAAGTTACGGCCGCGACCGACGGGGAGCTTCGCGCCGCTGGCCTTTCGCGGCAAAAAATTGCGGCGATTCGCGATCTGGCGGTGAAAACGATCGAGGGAATTGTCCCGAGAATGAGCGAAGTCGAAAATCTCAGCGATGACGAGATCGTCTCACGGCTAACGGCTGTGCATGGCGTGGGCGTCTGGACTGTCCACATGTTTTTGATATTTCGCCTCGGTCGGCCGGATGTGCTGCCTACGCTTGATTACGCGGTGCAACAGGGGTTCAAGCTCGCGTACGGAAAACGAAAATTGCCGAAGCCCAAGCAGTTACTGGCGTTCGGAGAGCGCTGGCGGCCGTATCGAAGCGTCGCGAGTTGGTATTTGTGGCAGGCAGTTCATTTGCATCGATTGAAGAAGGCGAATCCAAAGGCGCGATAATTACTTGCTGATTTCGCGAACAGTGAGGAAGAGGCCGGCGAGGCCCAGCAGAAGAACTGTGACTTCGATGCGAACGGAAGCGCGATGCAGGCTGTCGAACTCCACTCGCAACGGGCTATCAACCGGCGTCGCATCAATCGAGCCCATCTCAACACGCAGCGCCGTCATACGCCGGGAAACAAAATGCTGCGATGAAAACGTCAGCGCCATCATCAAGATCACCGCAAAGGCCGCCGGCCGAAACCATCCCGTTGGCAACTTCTGCTCGAGAATCAGGACCGCCAGATAAATAAACCCAGCGATTATTCCGCCCCAGTGCAACTGTCCAAGCGAATAGCCCACCACCGCGCCCGCATCGTGGCGATTGCTCAGGACCATGAACGCACCCGGCGCGACGACGAAGCTCAAGAAGATAATGCTCCCCACCCACGTACCTAATGCGAATACTTCAACGAAACGCAGGATAGAGGTCATGGTGGGCTTCCATTAGAATGGGATTTCGGCCGGATTAAGTGGCGCGCTCCGTTTTGGTGAAGCGATCTTTCATTGAGGCAACTCGGAGCCTGGACGGCCGATCGAAGTTTGATGGTGGGCGACCAAGGACTTGAACCTTGGACCTCTCCCGTGTGAGGGGAGCGCTCTAACCACTGAGCTAGTCGCCCGGAAACGACCTCATTCTTGTAGCAAAAGGCCGGACCAATTGCAAACCAAGACCAGCTCCGCGCACACGCAGATCGCCGAACTGCAGGCGGCAATCGCGAGCGTCGTGAAGGGCAAGGAAGATGTGATTCAGCTTGCTCTGATCACGCTTCTCGCTCGCGGGCATTTGCTGATCGAAGATGTGCCCGGCGTGGGAAAAACAACGCTTGCGCAGGCGCTTGCGCGCTCGTTTCATTGCACCTTTCAGCGCATTCAATTCACTTCAGACATGCTGCCGAGCGACGTGATTGGCGTAAGCGTATTCGATCCGGTGAGGCAGGCGTTCGAATTTAAGCCCGGGCCGATTTTCGCAAATGTGGTTCTCGCCGATGAAATCAACCGAACAACTCCCAAAACGCAATCGGCGCTGCTCGAGGCGATGAGCGAATCGCAAATCACCGTGGACAATTTCACGCACCGTCTACCGGAGCCGTTTCTCGTCGTCGCGACGCAGAATCCGATCGAGCATCACGGCACTTATCCACTGCCGGAGTCGCAACTCGATCGCTTTCTGATGCGGATTCGCATGGGGTATCCCTCGAAGGCGAGCGAGAAGGAAATTGTGCGCAACGGAAGCAGCGCGTCTCCGGCCGAATCTGTAGTCGCTGCGATGGATGCCGCTGACGTGCTCGCGATGCAGGAAACCGTGAAGAGCGTCAAGGTGGACGACAGCCTGCTCGACTACGCGCTCGAGATTGTGGAACGCACCAGAACTTCGGAGCAACTGAATTTAGGCGTGAGCCCGCGCGGCGTGGTGATGCTGCACCGTGCAGCACAGGCGCGCGCGTTTCTCGAAGGCCGCGATTATTGCCTTCCGGATGATTTCAAACGGCTCATTCTTCCTGTCTTCGCGCATCGTGTGGTTGTCAGTTCCCGATACGTTTCTACTCGAAAGAAATCGGCGCAAGCCGAATCCATCCTCGAAGAATTCATCGAGACGACTCGCGTTCCACTTTAATGTCCACATCATCCTTCGTCGCACGGCTCTGGAGCGAACGCGATCGCCCCGGATGGCGATTGTTCGCCGCTTCGATGGCGACGCTTGCCGTGGCGATGATATTGGCGCTGTTTTCGGCGGCGGTTGCGCAGGAAGGCAGAATCGGGCTCGCGACGGCGTCGGCTGTCGGCGCGCTTGGGCTTGCCGGTTGGGTCGCGGTGACGTTTGTGCCTGCTCTCGCGAAACGCACGAGTCTGCGTTGGATTGCGTACCAAGTGGATTACAAGCTCACGCGCGAGGGAATTGCTTACCTCGGCGTAATTTTAATTGTGGTACTCGCGGCGGTAAATACCGGTAACAATCTTCTCTTTCTAATACTCGGCTGCCTGCTGGCGGGAGTTTTGATTTCGGGCGTGCTTTCGCGCGCCGTTCTCACCGGGGTTGAGTTCAAGCTCGAATTGCCCGAACACATTTTTGCCGAGCAGCCGATCCTCGCGACTGTTGAAGTGAGAAACGACAAAGAAATGTGGCCGTCGATATCGCTACGCATCGTGGGCGAAGGCAGCGCGAAGCATCCAGCGGAAATTCTGGCGCGTCCCGTGTATTTCCCATACGTGCCGAGGCGCAATTGCGCGCGGCAGAAAGTGCAGCTCGTTTTTCCGAAGCGCGGCATTTACAAGCAGGATGCCTTTGGCATTCGCACGAAATTCCCGTTCGGATTGTTCGAGAAAACACGGCGAGTGGAATCGCCACTTGAAGTCGTGGTTTATCCGCATGTTGAGCCCGCCGAGCAAACCTATGAAATTCTTCCGCTGATCAGCGGAGAGATGGCCAGCCACTTCAGCGGCCGTGGCAACGACTTGCACGCCATCCGCGAGTACTTGATGAGCGATAGCGCGAGATTCGTGGATTGGAAGCTGTCGGCGAAGACGGGCTCGCTCAAAGTTCGCGAGTACGCTCGCGAAGACGAGCGGCGGCTGATGCTCGTAATTGACCCATTCGTCGGCGCAGCGCGCACTGACCTCGGCAAGCTCGCGAGCGACGAGCATGCGGCGCGATTCGAGCGCGCGGTCGCGTTGACGGCGAGCATCGCCTGGCATTTTCAAGGAATGAATGCCGTCATGCAGTTCCGCACGGACGGCATGGCGACGCCGATGGCGCCGGCGAATGAAATTATTTACGACATTTTGCGCGAGCTCGCCTTCATTGAACCGAAGACATCGGAAGCGGGCGGCAAATTTCTCGACGAGTTGGCCACGGAGACGGAAGTTTTTAAAATCATCATCACGCGGCGAGCGCAACGCTCGCTGCCCTCAGCACTGTGGTCCACCTCTTACTTCATCTTTTTCGATTCACTGTAATCGCGCTCGGCTCGTCGCATGGCTTACGCCACTGGCGCCGCCTTCAACCTGTGCGAAAATAGCACGGCAAATGAGCTGGCGCCCTAAATCACTCGGATCATTTCGAAGGAAGCTCCTTCGATGGTTCCGCGCGAACCAGCGCACGCATCCCTGGCGCCGCGACCGTAATCCTTATCGCGTCTGGCTCGCGGAAGTAATGCTGCAGCAAACGCGCATCGCCGCCGTGATTCCCTACTACGAAAATTTTCTCGCGAAATTTCCGGATGTGCGCGCGCTCGCGCAAGCCTCCGAACACGACTTGCTCCGGCATTGGGCCGGCCTCGGCTACTACAGTCGTGCGAGAAACCTGCGCCGCGCGGCGAAGGAAATTGTCGAACAGCATCGCAGCGAATTTCCGCGCGATCACGCTGCCGCGCTCAAGCTTCCGGGGATTGGAAGTTACACAGCCGCTGCCGTGCTCAGCATCGCTTACGACGCCCCGCACGCTGTGCTCGACGGGAACGTCGCACGAGTGCTTGCGCGGCTCACCGCGACTCGCGGAGATTTGCGCGCGCCGCGCCAGTGGCAGCAACTCGCGGCAATCGCACAGGAACTATTGCCGCCTGATTCAGCCGGCGATTGGAATCAGGCGTTGATGGAGTTGGGCGAAACAATCTGCACGCCGAAATCTCCAAATTGCGAAGTATGCCCCGTTAGAAGTTTTTGCGAGGCGTTCAAACGCGGCCTCGTGGACGAAATTCCCGCGCCGCGAAAGAAGCGCGCTCAAGTCCGCCAGCGCATCGAAGCGGCCGTACTCCTCGATTCGCGCGGCCGGACGCTGCTCGTGCGCGATCCCGGCGCTCATGACGACGTGCTTTTTTCGCGCATGTGGCAATTCCCCGCCGTGCACACGTCAAGTAATGGCGGGGCGGAACTGGCGAAGCATTTGCGCGACAAATACGGTTTCGCACCTGCCGCTTTAACGGAACTTGCGCTCGCAAAACATTGCGTGACATTTCGCAATATCACGCTGGCGCCTTTTCTCGCGCGTGTGCGCGAGCTGCCCAAGATCGCCCGCTCACGTGCGTTACTGTTGTCAGAGCTTGACCGCGTCCCCATTTCCAGCGCCACTCGCAAAATCGCCGCGGCTGCGCTCGATGCGATTCATTCCGGCGTTACCGATAGGGGCAGCGCTCGAAATCCCCGCGCGTCATGAATGCTAGAATAAAGATTCGCAATGACCACGGCGGCGCAAACTGAGCCGGTATCTCTGCCGGCAATCGAACGATATTTCGAAGTTTCGCTTTTTTTATTGGTGTCGATCGGGCTGATCGCCGTCATCTCGACGGGAAAACTCGACCCAATCTCGATGCTGGTGCCGGCGGCCGTGCTGGCGTGGAAAGGGACACGCATTTTCCGCCGCGGCGGCCCGGAGCTTTCCCCGCGCGCGGCTACGGGCCTGGTGCTGGCGTATTTCTTATTCTTCCCGATCGATCTCTGGTTCATCTCGCGTTCAATTGCTATTGGCGCGCCGAATCCCGCGCTGTATGCGGCATTGCTCGCCGCGATCCACCTGATGATTTTCGCCACGCTCGTACGCCTCCTCTCTTCGCGTACGCAACGAGACCAGATGTTCCTCGCGATGCTCGCCGTGACCTGCATGCTTGCCTCGGCAATTCTCACCGTGGATACAACGTTCCTGATTTCATTGGCGATCTTTCTGCTCATTTCGGTTTCGACGTTCGTGGGGATGGAAATTCGAAAGAGCGCTTCAGGCGCCGTAACGCCCCCGCTCGAAGCCGGCAGCCTCGCGGCGAAACGTCTGAACCGCGCCATCGCGCTGACATCCGTCTTCGTAACAGTGAGCGCGCTGGTCATCGGCGCCGGAATTTTCTTCCTGATTCCTCGATTCACGGCCGGCTATCTGAGCGCGTTGAGCATTCGCCCATCGCTCATGACCGGCTTCAGCGACAACGTATCGTTGAATCAAATCGGCGAGATTAAAAGAAACACGGCAGTCGTGATGCGCGTCCACATCGCTGGCGACCCCGGCCGCGCGCAAAACATGCACTGGCGCGGAATCGTGCTGACGGATTTCGACGGCCGGCGCTGGTCGAAACGAGCGCAGGAACAGGTTGTGCTGGTGCCTTCCACAGGCGGCGCCTACCTGATCGGAGATTCAAATCTGCGCGCAAACGATTTTGCGACGCTGAATTACACAGTGCTCCTCGAGCCGATTGCCACCGACGCAATTTTCGTCGCGCCGCGTGCGGTCGAGCTGCGCGGAAGATTCGGGCCAGGAATCGACCGGCCGGGCGCGCCTCCACGTGCGAGCTACATCCAAATGGACGCGACGGGGACGCTGATCAATCCATCGCACAACGACATGCGCATTCGTTACGACGGAATGTCGCACGTGCCTACCGTTCCTCCCGCAAAATTGCGCGCGGCCGCGACCGATTATCCGCCGTTCGTGCGGAATCTTTACTTGAAATTGCCGGTGCTCGACCCGCGCGTGAAAGCGCTGGCGGATACGGTCACGGCATCGTCGAAAAATCCGTACGACGCGGCCGCAAACATCGAGCGATATTTCCGCACGAAGTTCTCCTACACGCTGAACATCGATACACCACCAGACAAAGATCCCCTGGCATATTTCTTGTTCGAGAAGAAAGCGGGACATTGCGAATATTTTGCTTCCGCGATGACGGTGATGCTCCGCGCGGAAGGCATACCGGCGCGATTTGTTACCGGATTTCTGCCCGGTGAGTACAACGACGTTGCGGGAGATTACATCGTGCGAGCGAGCGATGCCCATGCGTGGGTAGAAGCATATTTCCCAGGGTATGGCTGGATTACTTTTGACCCGACGCCGCCCGCCGACGCGCCGCCTGCCGGTATGTTCGCGCGTCTGGCGCTCTATTGGGATTGGTTCCAATACAACTGGAATGAATGGATCATTAGCTACGATTTCGGACATCAGGAAGTCCTCGCGCAAAACGTGCAGCACACCTCGCAGAGTTGGGCCGCGCGAATCAAGGCGTATTACGAACGGAAGCGGGACCTGGCGATGGCCGAACTCATCACTCTCGAGCGGCGCATCGAGAAATCGCGCTATTTGCTGCCGGGCGCGCTCGGCGTGGTGTTGATTGTACTTCTCATCCTCCGAGGGCCCGCGCTCGGGAGCTTGGTGCGCGCGCGCTGGAGCCTGAGGGCACACCGCGATGGAGATTTGCCGCCTGAACTGGCGGCGCTCGAATATCGCGAGATGCTCAAGCTGCTCGAACGGCGCGGTTGGCGGAAAATGCCGGCGCAAACGCCGTTGGAATTTGCAGCTTCAATTCCCGATCTGCAGATCGCCGGCCCCGTATCGCAATTGACCGAGATGTATCAATCCTCCCGTTTCGGCTCGCATCCGGCAAACGCCGGCCAGATGGCGTCGCTGCTCGCCGCAATGAAAGAAATTCTGCGTGCAGCCTCGCGGCGACCAGTTAACGGCTAAATCTCCCCAACACAAAAGCGTCAGAGTTGTCATCCCGGCAAGCTTCACAGTTGTCATCTCGAACGCAGTGAGAGATCTGCGGTTGCTTCATTCCCGGCACGCTCTACGACGCTTCTCACTCTAGTCGGTCATAATGGCGCGTGTGATAGAATTTAAAGCTCAATACCTGTCACGGATCTAAGCCGAGATGCCCAAAGTAGGATTTGTCAGCCTAGGATGCCCAAAGAACCTCGTCGATAGCGAGGTGATGATGGGCATTCTCGCGCGTGGCGGCTATGAAATCACTCCGCGCGCCGACGAAGCTGATATCTTGGTGGTCAACACGTGCTCGTTCATCGCGCCCGCGCAACAGGAATCCGTCGAATCCATCATCGAGATGGCCGAGCATAAGAAATTCGGCCGCACGAAAAAACTGATCGTCGCGGGATGCCTAGTCGAGCGCTTTCGCGATCAAATTCTCGAGCAGATTCCGGAAGTGGATGCCGTCGTTGGCACGGGCGAAGTGGAACGAATTCTCGAGGCCTGCGAAGGCGAGCTGAGAGTTCTGCCAGCCGAGTCGCCAACGTTTCTTTATCACGATCTCACCCCACGGATTCTCGCGACGCCGCGTCACACCGCGTACATCAAAATCAACGAGGGCTGCGATCACCCGTGCACGTTTTGCATCATTCCACAGTTGCGTGGGAAATTCCGAAGCCGGCGCTTCGAGTCCGTCGTTCGCGAAGCTGAGAATTTGGCGGACGGCGGCGTTCGCGAGATTTCGCTGATCGGTCAGGACACCACTTTCTACGGCGAAGATCTCGGTTTACGCGATGGCTTGCCCCTGCTGCTCGAACGCCTCGCCGAAATTGAAGGACTGCACTGGGTTCGATTTCTTTACTGCTATCCGAATCGCATCACGCCTCGGCTCCTCGAAACAATCGCGGCCCACCCCCGCCTCGCGAAATACATGGACATTCCGCTCCAGCATGCCAGCAAGGAAGTGTTGAAGAGAATGCAGCGCGGCTCGCACGGCAGCGCGTTCCTGAAAATGCTCGAGAAGATTCGCCGCGCGGTGCCCGGCGTCTCGCTTAGAACGTCCTTCATCGTCGGATTTCCCGGCGAAACAAAGCAGGATTTTCGCGTCCTTTGTGATTTCGTGCGCGAAGCTGAGTTCGATTGGATGGGCGTGTTCTCCTATTCAGATGAAGATGCGGCCAAAAGCTACCAGCTTGGCGAAAAGGTTGACGCCGAGACGATCGCTGAACGCCGCGATACGCTGATGCAAATTCAGAAGAAAATCTCGCGGCGCAAACTGAAGCCGATGGTCGGCAAGCGCGTGAAGGCCCTGCTTGAAGGTCCTTCCAAGGACACGGATCTCATCTGGGAAGCGCGTCTCGAAGGTATGGCGCCGGAGATTGATGGCAAGGTTTACATCACCGAGTTCGCTGGCGTTTCGGACGCTGCAGAGCTTCCGCGCGCGGGAACGCTCGCTACGGTTGAGATTACCGAAGCACAGGATTACGATCTCATCGCCCGCGCGGTGGAATTCGAGCAGCCTCGTGCCGGGCTCGTTACGCCGGCGACAATCTCGATGCGGTCGGATCTCGTCTCGATCGGGCCGCTCGGCTCGTGAGTACTGGCGCTCAACATGAAGCACACTTGTCCCATCTGCAAGAAGCCCACCGACTCTGAAACCAACGCTGATTTTCCATTTTGCAGCGAGCGCTGCCGCATTCTCGATCTCGGTAATTGGGCCAGCGAAAAGTACGTTATCTCGGAGCCTGTGATCGACGAAGACGCCCCGGAAGATTCCTCGCCAACCGACCCCAATGCCCGGCGCAACTGACCCCGGCGTGGCACCAACTCTTCGAAAGCCGCGCATCTCGTATCTCATCGCCACTGCCTGCGGACTCGGTTACCTGAAGCCCGCGCCCGGCACCTGGGGTTCTCTCGCGGGAGTTCTAGTAGCGACCGCACCTTTGATAATTTTCCGCGCGGCCGTCGAGCTGCGGTTCGGTCTCGGCCTCAGCGTCTCTCCTCTTCAGGTTGCAGGCCGCCTCTTCGACCCGTTCGTCGTTTTTCAAATTGCGTGGACAGTAGCGATCGCTATAGCAGGCGTGTGGGCGGCCAACCGCGTGGCAGCTTATTCAAGAACGCACGACCCTCAATTTGTTGTGATTGATGAAGTCTCTGGGCAACAACTAACTCTGCTTCTCGGGGGATTCGCAACTCCCCGCGGGGGACACATAATTCAGGGCCTTGTCTGGGCGAATCATCCGCTGGCGGTATTCGGATCCATCGAGCCCAACTGGAAATATTTCTTGGCGGGTTTTATACTTTTTCGTGCGTTCGATATTTGGAAGCCATTTCCGGTGCGCCAAGCGGAATCGCTTCCGGGCGGCTTGGGCATTATGGCAGACGATTGGGCAGCCGCACTCTATACCGCCGCGGGACTTTGGATTGCGCGATGGCTCGGGCTGTAGAAGTCTGTCATGATTGAGCGTCATGCTGGCTTAACGACCGGTAGTTCTTGCCGCGTTGACGTTCGCTGGCGCCGCATCGTAACTGAAACTTCAAAAAATGAGATTTCACTCAAAGCCGAGGTCGAACTCTTAACGTGCCAAGCGCGCCTCGCATAGACAGCGTTAAGCCCGCTGCCGCGCTTCCCGGCGGTGATGTTTCCATCACCGGAACAGGATTCGGCGGCCGCAACCACGCGCGGCCAGTCGTCCGTTTCGGACGTGCCGAAGCCAACGTAGTGATGGCCGCCGAAACGCAAATCGTCGCGCGCGTGCCCGACGACGCCGAAGGCGGCACAGTTCGAATCACGCTTGGCAGCGCGGAGAGCCAGCCGTTTCCCGTCGCGCTCGGTGCGCAAATCGCCGACAACCTTCATGCCGTCGCGAATCCGGCCGTGGATTCCGCTGGCAACGTATACGTCACGTTCAGCGGCCAGCGCGGGCAAAAAGTTCCCGTTTCACTCTATAAAGTGACGCCCTCCGGATCCGTGAAGCCCTTCGTGACCGAACTGATGAATCCGACAGGGTTGGTGCTGGACCGCGACGGTATGCTCTACGTCTCCTGCCGCAACGACGGCACCATCCATCGAATTTCTCCCGACGGCCGCTCGATGCAATGGATCGAAGGCATGGGCACCGCTACCGGCATGGCTTTCGATAAAAATGGAAATCTTTACGTCGGCGATCGCAGCGGCACGATTTTCAAAATCAGCCGGGATCGCGAAATCTTTGTTTTCGCCACGCTCGAACCCTCCATGGCCGCGTATCATCTCGCCTTCGGCCCAGGCAGCGATCTCTACGTAACGGGACCGACGACTTCGAGCTTCGATCGTGTGTTCCGCATCACGCCGGCGGGAGAAGTGAATGTGTTTTACCGCGGTCTCGGGCGGCCGCAGGGCCTGGCCTTCGACCGCGCCGGAAATCTCTACGTTGCGGGCTCGCTGCACGGGCAACGCGGCGTCGTGCGGCTAACGCCACAAGCCAACGCGGAACTGGTGCTCGGCGGCAGCGGAATCGTCGGTCTGGCGCTGCTGCCATCGCGCCGCGCAATCCTCGCAACCAGCAGCGTCCTCTTTGCGCTCGATTGGGATGTTGAAGGAATGCCGCTTTACGGATAACCTTTCCGCATGAATGCGGAGATCATCGCCGTCGGTTCGGAACTCCTCACGCCATTTCGCATTGATACAAATTCCCTCTTCTTGACGCGCGAACTGAACAAGCTCGGCGTGGACGTGATTCGCAAAGCAGTGGTTGGCGACGACCGCAAGGAATTGCGCAGCGTGCTCCAACACGCCATGGACGTCGCGGACCTCGTCGTCTGTTCCGGCGGCCTCGGACCCACCGAAGACGATCTGACGCGCGAAGTGCTCGCCGAGACGCTTGGCCGGCGGTTGATCCGCGACGATGAAATCCTGCGGACAATTCAAGAACGCTTCCGGCGGCTTGGCCGCGCGATGCCGGAAAATAACACTCGCCAAGCGATGATTCTCGAAGGCGCGCAGGCGTTGCGAAATCCGCGCGGCACAGCGCCCGGCCAATGGATAGAGGTAAAAGGCCGCGTTGTGGTGCTTCTTCCCGGGCCGCCAGTTGAACTCGAAGCAATTTTCGCGAGCGAGGTTCGCCCGCGACTTGAAAAACTAGGTCACGGCCGGCGGTTGTTCGTGCGCGACTTGCGCATCTCTGGCCTTCCGGAGTCCGAAGTCGAACATCGTGTTGCTTCGATTTATCGCCAGCATCCTGAATGCGATGTGACCATCCTATCCGCGCCCGGCGAAATTCAGCTTCATCCGCGATTGTGGTCCGAAGATGCTGCGGCGGCGAACAAAACGCTGGACGAAATGGTGAAGGGCTTCGCGCTGGCTCTCGGCGAGAATTTATTCTCGACATCAGGCGAGTCAATGGAAGAAGTTGTCGGTCGCGAATTGCAGAAAAATCGAGCGACCATCGCGACGGCCGAAAGTTGCACCGGCGGAATGGTCGCCGCGCGGCTCACTAACGTGGCAGGCAGCTCGGCATATTTTCTTGGCGGCGTCGTTTGCTATAGCAACGATTTGAAATCGGCTTGGACCGGCGTGTCCCCCGACGTGATCGAGGCCAAAGGGGCTGTCAGCGCAGAAGTTGCGGTTGCCCTTGCGCAAGGCATCCGGAGGAGCACACGCGCGAACGTCGGCCTCAGCATCACGGGCATCGCTGGGCCGGGAGGCGGAACTCCCGAGAAGCCCGTGGGCCTGGTTCATATCGGGCTCGCTGACGAACGCGGAACGAAAGAGCGAGCGTTTCAATTTCCGGGCGACCGCGAGCGCATTCGTACGAACGCGACGATTGGGGGGCTGGATATGGTGCGCCGGCATTTTCTATACGCGGCGCTTGCCAAGGGGTAGGATGTGCGCCTGTTCGTTGCGCTTGAGATCCCTGAAGAAATCCGGCGCGCTCTAGCGCTCTTTATCGAGCGGCTCCGAAATGTAGCGCGCGGCTCACGTTGGGTGCGCGCGGAAGGACTTCACGTCACACTGAAATTCATCGGCGAAATGTCCCCGCAAAAAGTGCCGGAGCTGGAGACGGCGCTCGCCCGCGTGGGTTTGAGCGCGCCCGTTGATGTGCGTCTTCGCGGTGGTGGATTTTTCCCCAATGAACGCCATCCTCATATTTTCTGGATCGGCGTCGAAGCATCGCCGAACCTGGCGGAACTCGCCGCGGCGATTGACGCGCAGACTCGAAAATCAGGCATCGAGGCCGAGCGTCGCGCGTATTCTCCGCACGTTACTTTAGCTCGGTTCAAGAACGAAGACGGGCTTCCGCAATTGCGTGAAGCGGTTCGCGTCCTTGAACCTCTCGAATTCGGCGAATTCCACGCGTCGGAATTTCACCTCATCAGGAGCGAGCCGCAAGCTGGCGGCAGCCGCTACACTCAACTTGCATCATTTCCTTTCGCCGGGAGCAATTCGTGAATAAGCTTTCGCTGATCCCGCTCATCTCCTACGCGCTCGGCTCAATTCCCTTTGGGCTGCTGATTGTCCTGGCCACGCGTGGAGGCGATGTCCGAAGATTGGGAAGCGGCAACATCGGCGCGACGAATGTGACGCGCACGGCGGGCGTCGTCGCCGGCATACTCACGTTTATCCTGGACGCCGCGAAAGGCTATTTCCCAGTGTGGCTTGCGGCGCGCTGGAGCCTCGGCAGCGCGCGATGGCTCGCGGCAGCCGCCGTATGCGTGGTGTTGGGCCACATGTTCCCGGTGTGGCTTGGATTCCGCGGCGGCAAAGGCGTGGCGACCAGCCTTGGCGCGTTCATCCCAATTTGCGGCAAGGCGGTGATCGTTGCCGTGGTGCTTTGGGTCGTCGTGGTCTTTTTTTGGAGATACATATCGCTCGGCTCCATCGCTGCCGCCGCCGCGATGCCGATTCTCGTCTATCTGCTCTACGCGCCGGGCCACGCTCCGCCAACCATCCTTTCGTTTGGAACAATGCTGATCGCCGTCCTGGTGATTTGGAAGCATCGGGAAAATGTCGAACGGATTCTGGCGGGCACGGAAAGTCGCATCACTCCGAAGGAGTAAAGCTTCAAATTTCACTCGATGAATAAAATTGCGATTATCGGCGCCGGAAGCTGGGGAACGGCGCTCGCAATCGTGCTCGCGCGCAGCAACAAGCGGCATACTATTTCGCTTTGGGCGCATGAGCCGGAAATCGTCGAGTCCGTGCGCGCGCGCCACGTGAATGACATTTTCCTGCCTGGATTCGAATTGCCGGAAGCCGTTTCTTCCACCGGCGACATTGCCGAGGCGGTTGCCGGCGCGGGAATTGTTATCGGCGTGATGCCGTCGCAGCACGCGCGGGAACTCTACTCGCAAATCCTGCCCCATATTTCGCCGGGTACGGCAATTGTCAGCGCCACGAAAGGACTGGAGCCGGAATCGCTTCTGCGAATGAGCGAAGTTATCGCTCAAACGGGCGCTCGCATAACAGGGCTCCGCGTCGCGGCGATGTCTGGGCCGTCGTTCGCCCGGGAGGTTGCCCGCGGAGATCCGACAGCCATCGTCATTGCCTCGAAGGATGCCGCTCTCGCCGCTGAGGTGCAGGAAGCGTTTTCCGGTCCGACATTTCGGCTGTATACGAATTCGGATATCACGGGTGTTGAGCTGGGCGGCGCGATCAAGAATGTCATTGCCATCGCCGCGGGCGTTACCGAAGGCCTCGGCTTCGGCCACAATACGCTCGCCGCGCTCATCACTCGTGGGCTCGCGGAGATGAGCCGCCTGGGCATCGCGCTCGGCGGCAAACAGGAGACGATGGCGGGACTCGCGGGGATGGGCGACCTCGTTCTTACCTGCACCGGAGCGCTTAGCCGCAACCGCAGCGTCGGAGTCGAACTTGGCAGAGGCCGCAAACTCGACGAAATCATCGGCTCCATGCGCATGGTCGCCGAAGGCGTGCCAACCACCGCTGCCGCCCAAATGCTTGCTCGCCGCATGGGCATCGAAATGCCGATCACTCAACAGATGCACGCGGTGCTCTACGAGGGTCGTTCCCCGCGCGAGGCCATCCGCGAGCTCATGGAGCGCCGGCTGAAAGGCGAGTAATTCAAGCTCGAGGGGCGGCTCGCTGGTCAATTCCATTTCGGGACGTACGCCGTTCCAATTCGGAATTTTGCGAACAAACTTCGCCAACAATGTCATTGATCGCAAAGCCTTTGCTTAACGTTCCTCTTTTGGAAAAGAAACTGCTCCACCCTCGCCCGTTCGTGCAAATGAGTTTGTCCTCGGGCCGAAAGGAACGGTATATGGGTCGCCGCCAACCGTCTTTGTGGAATTTTCTCGAACTGCATAAAGCTCCAATCGATGACGGTGCGCGGCAGGCTTGGAGTCGCGAACAATTGGTCAATTCTGAATTGTTGGTAATGATGGAGCGTATCGCCGACGAGGTGAATACAAGAGCCCGAGGCCTGGTGATCGACGTTCAGACTTACCTTGCGCCCGAACCGCTTGTACGAAGCTTCAGTTTTAAGAAGGGCGACAAGGACTTCGCTTTGCAGTTGGAGAGCTGGGGGCCGAGTCCCGCCGTGGCTTTCATCATGCGGCAGTGGAGAGGCCCGTTACTGTTGGGTCCCTTCGGTTGGATCTTGCGTCTGCTTGGGGTTCAGGAATACGTGATGAACATTAAGTATAGGTCGCCGGTTGCAGTGCAGCACGTGACCGAGGCCGAAGTGGAAAAATGGTTTACCTATTTGATTTCTGGATTTGATCGCGCGTTTGCGCCCTTCGGCTTCCGGCAACGACATTTCCTCGCTTTGACGCACGGAAGTTCAGCCGAAATGGACTGGCGAAGCTCGATTCCATCGGTTCAGGGAGGCCGCAAGAGCAGTCAACAGCGATCGTAGGACCATGATGAGCTCAAATCGCCTGAGGACCGAGATTGAGCCTAGCCGTGAAGTGAAACGTTGATCCAATTCCAACTTCGCTTTCGACCCAAATTCGGCCACCCATAGAGTTAACCAAGCACTTTGAAATCGGTAACCCGAGGCCCATCCGCCCAAACTTGAGAATGGAAGTCGAACTCTCGCGCAATTGAGTGTCGAAAATCAGCTGATGTAGCTCATTCGGAATTCCTATTCCCGTATCACGAACAGCAAAATGGACGATAGCGTAACCATCGGTTTCCGTCTCTTTCCACACTTCGACTACAATTTCTCCGCGGACTGTAAACTTGAGGGCGTTTCCCAACAGGTTAACAAGAATCTGTCTTAGTCGAAAAGGGTCGCCCACCACCAAACTCGGTACGCCTGATTTGATCGTCAATCGGAGCTCGAGGCCTTTGCTTTTTCCCTTGATGGTAAACATCTTCATCATCTCTATGAGCGTCTTCCGCAAATCGTAGGCAATGACGTTAACGGGAAGATTGCCATCCTCTATATGGACAATATCCGTAATGTCGCCAGTGATCGCAAGCAGCGCCCAGGCTGAGGCCCTTGCGTTATAAAGGTATTGGGCTTGCTCTGACGTTAGGCCAGAATCAAGCGCGAGTTCGATCATCTCGATAATCCGATTTATGGGTCTTAGAATTTCACGGCTCATGTGTTCCAGAAGTTCGCCCTTCGTACGGTTTGCGTTCTTTGCGTCTACCCGCGCGGGATTCATCTCTAGAGCGCTCTCGCACTTTCGTTTGCCATTGCCTATACCTCCTCGACTAGTTCCAAGCTCAGAGGTGAATTCGCAAGCTTGGAATCTGCGGAGTACTCTTTGAGCTTGCGGTAGAGGGTGGTTTTACCCACGCCCAAAAGACGCGCAGCAGCTGGCTTATTTCCTCCGGTTTCACGCAAGGCGTGCAGGATGGCACGACGCTCAAGATCCGACAGACAGATGCAATCGTTGGTATTGGGGGGCGATGCGTACGCGGGAATATAGGCGAGGTCGATCGGCGTCAAAACGCACTCGGTGCTCAGAGCTACCGCGCATTCGATAACGTTTTCCAATTCGCGGACGTTGCCTGGCCAATCGTAGGCCATTAATTGCTGCAATGCGTCATCTGAGATCGCACGGGCGGGATGCAGGGCGTCGGAGAATTTCTTGAGAAAAAAGGCCACCAGTAATGGGATATCAGCTTTTCGCTCACGCAGGCCAGGAAGTTGGATCCGTACCACGTTCAATCGAAAGTACAAATCCTGACGAAACGTTTTTTCCCGAACTCCCGCTTCAAGATTTCGATTCGTAGCAGCGATAATCCGAACATTAATTGGTATTCGATTCGTGGACCCCACGGGCCTTATCTCATGTTCTTGCAATACCCGTAGCAACTTGGCCTGCAAGATTGTTGGAAGCTCACCAATCTCATCAAGAAATATCGTTCCTTCGTCTGCGCTCTGGATAAGGCCCAATTGTGAGTGGTCTGCGCCCGTGAACGCGCCTTTGACGTGCCCAAATAGCTCGGACTCTATCAACGTGGGCGTCAGTGCCGAACAATCAACGGGGACGAATTCTTTCTCGCAACGCGATCCGGTAAAGTGAATTGCCCGTGCCACCAATTCCTTTCCCGTCCCAGTTTCGCCCAGGAGCATAACTGGAGAAGTGCTCTGGCTAAGCTTTCCAATTAGCGCATAGAGGAAGCGCATCGGGGCGGAATCTCCGACCAATCCAGCAAATCCCGGGTCTCCGCTCAATTCGGCCGAATGAACGCAATTCATTTTATCCCGCTCAACAGGCCGTTCGATCCTTCCAGGCGTTTTAGTGAAGGCTTTTTGCAAGTTCAGCTAGCATTCTGGGCTGCCGTAAAACGATTTGTTTTCGATGTTTCGTTAACGCCCCTTGCCGCTCCCAGTCACTCAGGATCCGGCTTATGGTGTAGATCGTCGTCCCCGCTAGATCGGAAAGATCTCGTGCGCTGACGCTTTCGAGAACTACGAGTCCATTGTTCGTTCTTTGTCCAATTTTTCGTTCCAACAAAGCCAATGCCCATGCGACGCGTCTCTCGACGGGCTGCGTGGTCAGATGAACATATGTTTCTTGTAGTTCTTCCAGATGACGGACTGCGATCCACAGAACGTTTAATGAAATTTGCCGATTGGACTCGATCAGCCGGGTCATTGTGGATCTGTTCCAGACGACGGCCCGGCTTTCTTCCTGTGCTTCGGCAGACGCACTGTGATTTGAAATCGAGAGCACAGTCCGGAGCCCAAAGACACTGCCAGGGGATACAATGCGCAACAAAGCTTGACGTCCGCTGCCGGTTGATTGGTACAGCTTCACCCTTCCCGCATTGAGTAAATGCAATCCACTGGGTGACTCTCCTTCGTGGAAAAAAAAGCTCCCGGGCTGCCGCGTCAGCCAATCCCCGCAGTTTATGCAAGACTTAACTTCGACGGCCGATAATCCCTTGAATAAGTCCGGTGTCAGCGTTGGATCCTCTCAAGCTTTCGTTTGCCGATGTTTACCAACACTTAATTTTATTTGCGCGGTTCGAAACATATGTTGTACGTAAGGGAACTGATTGTCGTTGCGCTGGAGCAAATCGCTAGTTGCGCTGGTGCAAATTGCCAGCGAGAATGGTTCGACCCGGTCGGTCTTAACCGCGCGCGAGAAGTCGCGTGTTGTCCCGTTTTTCGCAAAGTCCTGTCGCGGGTATTGCAACGCTCCATATTCACTTGAGAAGTTATGGCGCTTCAATACCGCGAATTGCATAGAGTGGTTCACTACGAAACTATTTCAGAGGTGGGCTGTTACCGAGTCGTAGAACTGCGTACGTAGATGAGCGTATTATGTGGTTTGTCTCATATCATGATTCTGACTAACTAGAGCAGTCGTTCCCCGAAGTACCACAGGCAACCGGTTGAGTGCGCATCTTGCACGATCTGGAGGAGGGCGCCATTGGGCCACATCGGGGCACCTCTTGTAGGTTCTTACGACTACGGCGAGGTCGTTCGCTCGATACTAATCGCCTTTGCCGCTTCCTATGCCGCACTTGATCTTGGCGGACGTGTGACTGCGGCGCGCGGTTGGACTCGAGCCGCCTGGCTGACTGGTGGCGCCATTGCGATGGGCATCGGCATCTGGGCGGTGCACTTCAAAGGGATGCTGGCGCTCCGCTTGCCGGTTACAGTGGACTATTACTGGCCCACAACTCTGGTGTCACTCGTTATCGCTGTCCTTGCGTCCGCGATTGCACTCTATATAGCGACTCAAAAAAAAATGGGGCCAGTTCGGCTGTGGACTGGCGGCCTCATCATGGGCGGCGGCGTCGCAGCCATGCATTACGTTGGCATGGCCGCCATGCGATTGGCGGCGGTAACCCGCTTTGACCCTCTACTCGTGGCCCTGTCAGTTGTGCTTGCGATCTTGTTTTCGTTTCTCGCGCTGGTGTTCACTTTCGACTACCGCGAAGATTTCAGGGGAACCACTTTGGCCAAGGTCAGCAGCGCAGCCTTGATGGGTTTCGCCATTTCCCTGATGCATTACAGTGGCATGGCCGCAGTCACCTTCCTCCCCGCTGCTCTGTACCCGAACTTGTCGCACACTGTCAGCGTCTCCCGGCTCGGAAGCTATGGACTTTTTATTGCTACCTTTCTTGTCCTCGGCACAGCCATCTTGGGGTCATCGGCGGATAGGCAGGCGCGTGCGCAAGTCCTGCGACTCAACGAAAGACTCGAGCAACGTGTCGTCGAGCGCACCAGACAACTTACAGCCGCCAACGAAGAGCTTCGCAGGGAATTTGCCGAACGTGTGCAAGCCGAGGAGGAACTGCAGCGCCTTTCGGGCAAGCTCCTCCGCTTGCAGAACGAGGAGCGGCGCAAGATCGCCCGGGATTTGCACGATTCTACCGGGCAAAACCTCGTCGCCTTGGCAACAATGCTGGGGCAACTCCGTGTCTCGCTTCCTTCGGATGATCGAAAATCACGAACCATTCTTTCTGAGTGTAAGGAGTTGGTTGAACAGTGCATTCGTGAAATCCGCACGCTTTCTTATTTGTTGCACCCGCCGGTCTTGGATCAGTCTGGACTAGCAGACGCGATTCATGACTATGTGAACGGCTTCACTCAACGAAGTGGAATTCCCGTGGATTTGGAGCTATCAGCGGATGTCGGCCGGATGGCGCGAGATGTCGAGTTGGCTTTATTTCGAGTGGTGCAAGAAGCCCTGACGAACATCCAGCGCCATTCCGGAAGCCAGCGGGCCAAGATACGCCTTGTTCGCAACTTAAATCTGACGCTGGAAATCGGCGACCTTGGTCGCGGAGTTTCCGCCAGTCTAAAGCAAGAGAAAGACGAGCCCGGGTTCAAAGTCGGCGTCGGCATCCCCAGCATGCAGGAACGAGTGAAATTGATCGGCGGACGATTTGAAATTGTTTCCACGAGTCACGGCACAACGGTGCGCGTAATGGCACCCCTTGGTGGTGACGAACATGAAAAAACTTCGAATTCTCGTGGCTGACGACCACGGATTGGTGCGGCGCGGCGCACGGGCGATCCTCGACTCCCAACGTGGCTGGAAAGTGGTTGCCGAGGCAACGGATGGCGCAGAGGCGGTCGAAAAGGCAAAAATGCTGAAGCCTGACGTCGCCATACTCGATATCAGCATGCCCAAACTCGATGGAATTGAGGCAGCACGTCAAATCCGAGAGGCGGTCCCGAAAGCCAAAGTTCTTGTCCTCACGATGCACGAATCGGACCAGATGCTACGAAAGGCATTGGACGCAGGAGCCAGCGGGTACCTTTTGAAATCCGATCTCACGGACTACCTCACAAAGGCAGTGTTCGCCATCTGTGAAGGAAAGCGGTTCCTCACCCCCAAAGTATCCGACATCGTCCTGGACGGATTTCTCAACGCGAAAACCCGGCGCCAGCGAGGGGAGCGAGCAACCACCCGAACGACTCCTCGTGAGATCGAAATCATTCGCCTCTTGGCGGAGGGTAAGTCAAACAAGGAGATCGCCGTGCTCCTGGGGATCACAATCAGGACTGTCGAGACGCATCGATCCAAGATCATGCTCAAGCTCGGCCTACATTCTCTCGCCGAGCTTATTCACTACGCGATGCGTAACGAAATAATCGCCCCAGACGCATACAGGTAAAAGTTTGGATGTCGCGACGTTCGCGCGCCTCTGTTAATCGCGATGCTACGTCTTTCGCCCGAAATCGAAAGCACAATTTCGTAAGATTTTCGCGCCCCAATCCCGCTGATTCCCCAGCACTTCCGCCAACCCTTACACACTGTGGATTTGCGGGCACGACCGCACACATGATATAATGGGCCGTTTTAATTAACCTAACACTATGATAATTATACAGTTAACAGGGAGAAGACCGCCCGCAAACGGGCGATGGGCGCCGATTGGCTTCCAAGCCACGGAATGCTACGCAAATTTACGGAGCCCAGTACTCAACCAAAAAGCAATTTCTAATCGAGACTGCAAATTATTAGAAACGTCCGTAACTCAAACAAAACAATCATCGGAGGTCATGTCTAATCGAGACAAAATAAGGGGGGCTTCGAGGCTCCGCAAAGTCCAAAAGGTCGAGAGAAACCTCACCTCTGAAGAGGTGAGCTACATAGGGCGCGGGGATTGTTGCGGGAAGCAAGCCAACGGAAGCGGCGCGGACTCGAACGAAACGCTGCTTCTGGTGCTCTGTGCCTGCGCTACAATCCCACTGTTGCGGAACTTCGGATTGGTAGTTCCGCGCCCGCGGCTGGCTGGGATGTGAATTACGAACACACTCGCAATATTTGGAATTAGCACGCTGATGAGCCTGGTGAGTTCTGGGGTGATCGCGCAGCGCTATGCCTGGCCGCGATTGCGAATGATGAACCGCGACCAAGCGCTCCGTGTGTTAGTGGCGCCACATATGTTTCTCCGTTTCATCGGACTCAGCTTTTTGGTTCCAGGGGTTGTCTCTCCCTCGCTGCCGGCAGCCTTCGCGGTTCCCGCGGCGTATGGAGATTTTGTCGCTGGCATCCTTGCCATCGCCGCGATGGTCGCGCTTTCACGAGGCGCATCGTGGGCCGTGGCGCTCGTATGGCTGTTTAATATTTGGGGCGCGGCTGACTTTTTATTTGCGGTTGTTCAAGCCTTACGCGTTCACATTGACGCTGGGGCGCTGGGAGCCGCGTTTTTCATTCCGACGGCGATTGTGCCTCCCCTGCTGGTGACCCATGCCCTCATTTTTAGAGTACTCGTCGGGCGAGTTGCCGTCGGGCGAGTTCTCGTCCGGCCGAAATGAACTTGTCGGGGCCCGTTAGCTTAATCACTACTTTTCCGAATTGTCTTGCGCGGATTCGAGTCGGGTGACAGAGATTTTCAGACCTCCCGTGCCGATATCAAATCGCTCTTTGCGCGACCGTGCTTTCCAGAACTCGCGCGTCGCTTTGGCAATGGCGACAGGAAACGAACTAGCAGCCTCGACCTTGATTGACGCGCCAGTGCCGGGACCCTTTTCACGATCGACATATTCGAACTGAACATCAAAATCACTTTTCACGAGTGCTCCTTTAGTTGAACTGCATAGGCTGCGCCAGCTTGAAACTCATAAACAGTGTAACGCATTAGGCTCGAAATGCCTGAAAGGCCTCACCTCTGAAGAGGTGAGCTACATTACAAGCTGATCGCGCGCGAAAAAATGTGTGGTGGCCGAACGTTCGAGGCGAACGTCAAAAACGCCGGCAGGATGCCGGCGCGACGATGGCGGTGCGCTCGGCGCGCCAATTCGTTACCGATGTCAAACGTGAAGGCAGCGTACGGCGCCAACCTTGAGAGAACATCGAGTATGAAGGTTATGAATCGGCGACGCTAGTACCTTAGGTCAGTTGTGTAGTGGCTGCGCACTCCGCTAGCCTTTTTACGCGGGTACAACTGTGTGCAGATAACCGACCTCAAGCCACTCGGGACGCGACGCCTCAAGATATTGTGGATCGTGCTTGCCGCGCTGCTGCTCGTCAGCATTGCGCCGCTGTGGCTCTATCACCGTGAGGTGCTGCGGCTTAGCGAAGATAAGCTGCAGGACACCGAGCGCGTGCAGCAGCAAGAAATCGCGCGGGCGATTGCCGGGGAGATTCTTCAGTTTCAATCCAATCTGCACGAAGAATTGGCTACCCAGCGGCAATTCATGGCGTTGGGAGGTTGGATTGAGGACGTGAACGACCCGGCGCATGCGCCTCCGGTTAGCCGGCTGCTGCAGAGCATCGTCGAGAGCAATTTGAATATTCTTTATGTGACAGCAGTGAACCGGCAGGCGCGCGGCGAATCTGCGGGGAGCATTCGCGCGGACAAAGATCCATTCGTGGATGCCACGCTGAAACGCGCGTTCACGGCCAGCATTCAGCAGGTGAACTTTGTCAGCGAGCCATTCGCGCTGCAGCCGAATAACCGGCCGGCGCTGGTGATGTCAGTGCCGCTTTATTCGGCGGGGCAATTTACCGGGATGCTGGCGGCGGTGGTATCGCTCGATCGCGTGGTGGCGCGATTGCAGGATGCCAGCACGCACGACCGGGTGTTTTTTGTGGCCGATATTCATGGACGAATCGTGGCGCATGCGAACACGAACGAAATGATTCCGGGATTTGATGTGTCGCAAACGTCGCCGGTGGTGCAGAAATTCAAGGAATTGCCGCAGGAGTTGCGGACGACGGCGACGATTCGATTCGATCAACCGCAGAAGGATGGGAAGCGGCCCGTCGAGATGATTGGGACATACAGCACGATTCCGGCGCTTCGTTGGGCGGTGGTGGCGCAGCGCAGCATGGAGCAGGCTCGAATTGACGCGGGTGTGGACGATCTCACGCGGGAAGCGCTGCGGTTTGTACTGGGCGCGACGTTTGTTGCGCTGCTCTTCGGGTATCTTTTCGCGCTTGGTATTACGCAGCCGATTCAGAGTCTCGTGGCGTCGACTCGCGCGATGAGCCGCGCCGAATTTCACGAACGCGTGGAAGTGAGCGGAGCCGCGGAGATCAGCGAGTTAGGCGAGACGTTCAACAACATGGCCAACGACATTGAACGCCATGTGGAGAATCTCAAGCAAGCGGCGCAGGAAAATCATGATCTCTTCCTGGGTTCGATTCGGATGCTCTCGGCGGCCATTGACGAAAAAGATCCATATACGCGAGGCCACTCAGGGCGCGTTGCGAAATATTCGCTGATTATTGGCGAGGGGCTGGGGCTGGGGCCCGAGGATTTGGAACGCGTGAGGATCGCGGCACTGCTTCACGACGTGGGCAAAATCGGCGTAGATGACCGCGTGCTAAAGAAGCCGGGGCAATTGACCGCGGAAGAATTCGAGCTGATGAAACAGCATACGATTAAGGGCGCGAACATTATGCGGCCTGTTGCGAAATTGAATGACGTGCTGCCGGGCATTGAGCTGCACCACGAGCGGATTGACGGCAAGGGTTATCCGTATGGGCTTCCCGGCGATCAGATACCGATGATGGCGCGGATTATCGCCGTGGCGGACACGTTTGATGCAATGACGACGAACCGGCCTTATCAATCGGCGATGGAAGTTGACTATGCGCTGGAGCGGATTCGGTCGTTTGCGGAAACGAAATTCGATCCGGCGGTTATTGCGGCGCTGGAGTCGGCGATTCATGCGGGGAGATTGCGGATTAGCGCTACGTTGGTGGAAGTTTAGTTTTTTCGAATTGCGCTCGTTGACAGTATTCTCTCCCGTCAGCAAGGGCTGCCTTCGGTACTATTCCGCTTTGCCCACTACGACGGCTGAAGCGGGTCCGTTGCACTAATTTCCCAGTTGAAAATTTGCGCAGAAAACCGCCGGCAAGATGCCGGCGATACGATTGGCCAGTTGCTAGTCTCGATATCACGTTAATCGGCAAGCCTGCTGAGCTGTTCCACTGCACATACGCTTCGAATGGTGGTCCTCTGCTAGAATCATTTACTCCAGAACTTAAGGTGGGGTGAATGATTTCGCTGTTTGGAAAACCGGAACCGACGCTGCTTGAGCGGCTGAAAGAGTCGGTCAAAAAGACGCGAACCGAGCTTGCTGCGCAGGTGGAGCAGATTCTCACTGGCGACAGGCCGGTGGATCCACAAGTGCTCGCACAACTTGAATCGGCGTTGCTATCGGCCGACATCGGAGTGCGCACTACGAGGGAAGTGATTGCCGCGCTGCGTGCGCAAGTAAACGAGCACAAACTCGTAGGCGCGGCGGCGCTCAAGCAGTCGCTGAAGCAGCAAATCGTCAAGATTTTGGCTGTGCCTGTTACTAGCGAGAACGGGCCGGGCGCGGCTGCGCCGCGCGTAATTTTCGTTGTCGGAGTGAACGGCACGGGGAAGACTACGACGATCGGCAAGCTTGCGAATCGGCTCACGAAGGAAGGGCGCAGCGTGGTTCTCTGTGCGGCAGACACTTTTCGCGCCGCTGCGATTGAGCAGCTTGAAATCTGGGCGCGACGTTCGGGACTCGAGATGATCAGGCAGAAGCCTGGAGCCGATCCCGCGTCGGTGGTGTTCGACGCGTTGAGCGCTGCGAAGGCGCGCGCGGCCGACGTGGTGATCGTGGATACTGCCGGCCGGTTGCACACGAAATCGAACCTGATGGCGGAGCTCGATAAAATGAAGCGGACCGCTGCGAAGCTCGTGCCCGGTGCGCCGCACGATGTGCTGCTGGTCCTCGACGCGACGACCGGGCAAAACGGACTTACGCAAGCGCGCGAGTTTACGAGCCACGCCGGTGTGACGGGCATCGTGCTGACGAAGCTCGATGGCACGGCGAAGGGCGGAATTGTGGTGGCGATTTCGCGCGAGCTCGGCTTGCCGATTCGCTTTGTGGGAACGGGCGAGCAGATAGACGACCTGGTGCCATTTGACGCGCAAACCTACGTCAACTCACTCTTCGACTGACGAAAAATCGCGAGATAATTTATGGATGTCGCGCGCTTTGGAGCTCGCGCGCGAGGGAGTTGCGCTTGCGTCGCCGAATCCAATTGTTGGAGCGGTGATTGTGCGCGCGGGGCGTGTGATTGGTGAAGGATTTCACACCTATGACGGGCGGAAGCACGCGGAAATCGTCGCACTCGAGCATGCTGGGGCAGCCGCGCGCGGGGCGACGCTTTACGTCAACCTTGAGCCGTGCTCTCACGTCGGACGAACGGGGCCTTGCTCGCGCGCCATTATTGCCGCGGGGATTAAACGTGTGGTGGGTGCGATTCGTGATCCAAATCCACTCGTCGCCGGGAGCGGATTCCGAGAACTTCACGAGGCAGGAATTGAAGTAGAGGTCGGTGTGGGCGAAGATGAAGCGCGCACGCTGAACCAACACTTCGCGAGATGGATTCGCACGCGATTGCCGTTTGTTACGCTCAAGTCGGCGATGACGCTCGACGGCAAAATTGCCGCTGCACGCGGAAAGACGACTTCGATCAGTTCCGCCGCGTCACGCGATGCGGTGCAGCAGCTTCGCCATGCCTCTGATGCCGTCCTCACTGGAATTGGCACGATATTGATCGATGATCCCCTGCTGACCGATCGCACGCAGCTTCCGCGGAGGCGCCCATTGCTGCGCGTGGTGATGGATTCGAGGCTTCGATTGCCAGTGCGCTCGGCGCTGGTGAAATCGGCGCGCGAAGATGTTCTGATTTTCACGCTGGCCTCGACCAACTCACCGAAGGCTCATGCGCTCCGTCGCGCTGGTGTTGAGGTCGTGCAATTGCCACGGCGTGGTAAGAAGCTTGATCTGCGCGCGGCGCTTGTCGAGCTTGGCAAACGGCAAATTCTCAGCGTGCTTCTTGAAGCTGGAAGCGAATTGAACGGGGCTGCGCTGTCAGACGGAATCGTTGATAAGATAGCGCTCTTTATTGCGCCGAAGATTTTTGGCGCAAGCGATGTCGTTTGGGCGAGGTGGCCGCTCGGATCGCAAATGGTAATGCAGCGAATGCGTGGAATGCGGCCGTTGCAAAGCATCGCGTGCCGCCCGTCGGGCGCAGATATTCTCATTGAGGGATATTTCGGCAATGTTTACGGGGATCATCGAACACGTCGGAAAAATTGAAGCACTCGCAGTCTCGAATGACGGCGGGCGGCTGCGCGTCAATATTTCAGGTGCGTGGGATGAAGCTGCGCCGCTGAAAATTAGCGACAGCATCGCGGTGAACGGCTGCTGCCTTACCGTCGTCGAGTGCGATTCGGACTATTTTGCGGCCGATCTTTCGGGTGAAACGCTTCGGCGCACTTCGCTTGGCGAGAAGAAACCTGGTGCGCTGTTGAATCTGGAACGGCCGCTTGTGGCGGGCGCGCGACTTGGCGGACATTTCGTTCAGGGGCACGTGGACACGGTCGGGCAAGTTAAAAGGCTCGACCGAGAAGGCGATAGCTGGTGGCTTTCGGTGCGCGTGCCGGAAGAGTTTCGCCGCTATGTGGCTGAAAAGGGCTCGATCGCAATTGATGGGATCAGCCTGACTGTGGCGCAATGGCATGATGGCGTGGCCGATTTCGCTATCATTCCGTTTACGTATGAGCACACGGCGGTTCACGCGCTGACGATCGGAGTTTCGGTGAATATCGAATGCGACATTCTGGCGAAGTATGTCGAGTCGCTTATGGAAGCGCGGCGTGAGCGGCCGGTTTCGCGGGTAACGGTGGAGGAATTGATTGAGCAAGGCTTCTAGTGGCTGAAGCTCCGAACCCAGGAAAAGTAAGTCAAAAACGCCGGCAGGATGCCGGCGCGACGAACGGCTGTGACGATCCGGGAGACAGGGCCTCAGCGGCTAAAGCCGGACTCGTTTGCAATTCTTATCGGCACGACTAAAGTCGTGTCCTGACGACAATCAAATGGAACTCGGAGCGTGAGTCAAGTCATGTCTTGACAAAACTATCGGTGAGCGCAGACGCAAAATTCGACGTTGTTGTGATTGGCGCGGGGGTGTTCGGCTCGTGGACGTCGAATTTTTTGCAACGCTCGGGGCGCCGCGTCCTGATTCTCGACGCGTACGGGCCGGCGAACAGCCGCGCGAGTTCCGGCGGCGAATCGCGAATCATCCGCATGGGATACGGCGCTGACGAGGTCTACACGCGCTGGTCAATGCGTTCGCTGCCGTTTTGGGAAGAACTCAACGCTAGCAGCGGCGCGAACATTTTTCATCGTACCGGCGTTCTCTGGCTATCGGCGATAGACAATACCTACACACATGAATCTCTCCATGTGCTGAAGAAAACCGGCGTCCCTCACGAAGTGATGAACGCTGACGACGCTCGCCGGCGTTATCCGCAGATTTCGATTCCGGATGACGGTATGGCATTTCTCGAAACGACCAGCGGAGCTATCATGGCCCGGCGGGCCGTTGAGCTGGTGGTGGCCGAAGCGATTCGCAAAGGTGCGACCTACCGCTCCGAGTGCATCGAACCGCCTACCGGCAAGGGACGTCTTCCGTCGATTCGCGGACGCAACGGTGAAACCTTTTCGGCGGACACATTTGTTTTCGCGTGCGGCCCTTGGCTTCCGGCAATCTTTCCGGCGCTGCTGGGCGATCGAATCTTTCCCACGCGCCAGGAAGTTTTCTTTTTCGGAGTCCCGCCGGGCGATACGCGATTCTCGCCGCCCGCTTTGCCGACATTCCTCGATCGCTACCGCGAATATTACGGCATGCCGAACCTTGAAGGGCGCGGCTTGAAAGCTGCGTCGGACGAGCACGGCGAAGGCGCCAATCCCGATTCGCAGGAGCGTATTCCGACCGCCGAGGCGATGGAGCACGCGCGAAATTACGTCGCCGAGCGATTCCCTGCCTTGAAGAATGCGCCTATCGTTGAAACGCGAATTTGCCAGTACGAAAATACTTCGAGCGGCGATTTTCTGATTGACCGGCATCCTGATTTTGACAATGTGTGGCTGGTCGGTGGCGGATCGGGACATGGATTCAAGCATGGGCCCGCGCTGGGGGAATACGTAACGGAAAGAATCAATCAGGGCGGGGATGTCGAGGGGCGATTTTCGCTAGCCACAAAGCAGACGGTGAAGGCGCGCGCAGTCTACTGACGCGCTTCGCGGCGGGCGCTGGCGCGAACGCGCTGGTGCTAACGCGCCGCTTGACGCCTCTTCGCTCGCGCCCCTCGGAAATAAAGAATCAGCCCGAGACAAATCGCAATCAGTGTTCCGCCGACAAGCTTTGTCTCGAAGAGAAACTTGTTTTCTGCTTCGCCCGGCGGAATCAACGAAAGCACAATTCCGCCCGCAACAACTGCGAAGCCGAGCCCGCCGGCGATCCAGACACCCAACTTTCCACCGGGAATCAAGACGGCGTGCGTGTTCGCATTCCGGTCTGGCCTGTTCGAGAGCTTGATCACCGCAGCGTACATGTAAAGAAATGGAATGAAGTAAAGGATGGTTGCGGCGTCTACGAGGACTTGGTAGGCACCGGTTGTCGTCTCGTTGATTTGGCTGAGGAGCAGGACTCCTGCTGTTATGAGCGCCTGCACCAGAATCGAAACCCAAGGCGTGCGCCACTTGGGATGAATTTTGCCGAATGCGGCGGGCATGTAGTGATCGATGCCGACAACAAATGGAATGCGCGCAACTCCCGCGACGGTGGTCCCCACGCCGCCGGCGTTTCCGAACGCGGCGAGAAGGGCCGCGATCATTCCGATTGCGCCGATTCTGAGAACCGTGGATGCGACGGTCAGCGCTTGAAATACGCCGCTCTTCGGATCGGCGGAATCAGCCGGGATCAAGTTCAACACGGCGATCGTTGCTGCGATGTAGATGACGGCGATCAACGCGCCTGAAGCGTAGATTGCTCGCGGGATTGTCTTGCGCGGATCGCGAATCTCCTCGCTCATCGCCGACACGAGTTCCAATCCGACGAACGCGAACGCGATCTGCGGCCAAAAATTCACGGTGTCCCAATTCCAGTGCGGCAGCATGTTTGGGATAGTGAAATGCGTGACGGAACCCTGACGGTGCCAAAGATAAAATCCCGCGCCGACCAGCATGAGCAGCGGGACATATGTTCCGACACCGCCTGCATTCTGCAGCCACTTGCCGATGTTCAGGCCGATGATGTTCATCACGACCGCGATCGCAAGGAGGGCGAACGAGCCCCAAATTAGAAAGTGCTTGTCCTGCGCGAGATATCCATAGCGCGCACCACCGATGTATGCACCCATGGACGCGCTGGCGAGCAACAGGCCTGGAAAATAAAAAAACGTGTAGACCCAATACGTCCAGCCGGCCACGAAACCGTGAAATTCGCCGAAAGCTTCTTTCGACCAGACGTAGAGGCCGCCCTCGACGGGATAGCGCGTGGAAAGTTCGACAATGACGAGCGCGCTGGGAACGAAGAAGAAAAGCGCGGCGAGAATCCACAGGGAAATCGAAGACGTGCCGTTGTGTGCAGCGGCCGCGACCCAGCGAGGTCCGAGGACGGCTGCGATGTTGAAAAGCAGCACGTCCCAAAATCCCATTTCGCGGCGCAGTTGTTTTTTTGGATCGGTTTGCGCAGGAGCGCTCAAATAGTTTTCCGTTGAACTGGATTATTGAATCGCCGAAAGATGCTTTGGCGAACCTGCACGATAGCAAAAACGGCGCTGGGCAGCCATGCAGAAGTGCGAGTGGACCCGAACTAGTCATACACGGCGACATGCCACTCGCCTTGCCAGCGAGTTGGCCGCAGTCATGAAACGACTTCGTCGAGCGCGGGGATCATTGCATCCTGAAGACGGAAATTCTTGAGAAATGGATCGGAAGAATTTTCGAACTCCGGCCAGGTCCCGAAAAACGCGACGCTGCCTTCTTGCAAAAAGATGACTCGATCGGCCAGCTTCTTGGCCAGATGCGTGTCGTGGGTGACGACGATGGAAGTCTTGTGCAGCTTTGCCTTGAGGCGTGAAATCAAATCGCCGATATATGCAGCCATGAGCGGGTCAACCATGGTTGTGGGCTCGTCGTAGAGAATGGCTTCGGGGTCTTCAGCTAACGCGCGCGCAATCGCCACTGCGCGTTTTGTCCCAGTGCTCAAATCGGCGGGCAGGCGATCGGCGAATTCAGTTACTTCAAGCGTTTGCAGCAACTCCTTGACGCGCGAGCCGATTGCTTCCTGGTCGAGGCCGCGACCTTCGAGTGGAAACGCGACATTTTCGGCGACGGTGAGCGAATCGAAGAGCGCGCCCGATTGGAATACCATCGTCACGCGTCTGCGAATCTGAGCGAACTGATTTTCGGTGAAGTCAGTGACGTCTTCGCCCGCGACGATGATCCGACCTTCGTCAGGCTTCAGAAATCCAAGCAGCAATTTCAAGCTGACGGACTTTCCGACGCCGCTGCGTCCGAGGATCACCGCGGTTTCTCCCTGATTCACGAAAAAACTCACGTCCTTGAGAACGTCCTGTTCGCCGAAGGCGATGGAAACATCGCGAAATTCGAAATAGTGTTCGCTCATTGCAGAGCTACCTTGCCATATCTTTGCTGAAGCGCAGCGGCTATTTCTTCGATGTCTTTCAACGAATTCAGATTCTTGAAAAGCTGGCCGCTCGGGTCAAAGTTCTTCCATTCCAGCGGCTCGATGCGCTCGACGTTGAGTTGCGCCAACGCGTCCGTGACCTTGCGCACGCCGCGCGCGATTTCCCTCGCGATGCCGGCCTCGCAGCTCTTCCGATACATTGCGCAGAGCGGCTCTGCTCCAGCCGCGCTTTGAGGCACGACCGCATCAGCCGAAGACGCGAGCGCACGGTCAATTAGGTATGCAAGCCATTCCGAGGTTAGCAGCGGCAGGTCGCATCCCAGAACGAGATTCCACGGCTCGCGAGAATCCCGAACTGCAGTGACGATACCGCCGAGCGGGCCGATATCCGGTTCGTCGTCGGCGATCACTCGCAGGTTCAAATTTGCGTAACGGTCTGGCGGCCCGATGACTGTCGGCGCGCCCGTAAGTGGCTGCACGAGAGAAACTATGTGCAGGATGAGCGGCGTTCCGCCGAAATCGAGCAGGGCTTTATCGCGACCCATGCGCGAACTCTTCCCGCCCGCGAGGATGTAAGCTGCAACGCCGCCTTTTTTCGCCATTGGGAATGGATGCTACGCTTTGAAGTTGGCCGAGGCAAGCAAGAAGGCATGTCGGCATGTCAGAAGGGCCTTGCAAGTATCTGTTGCAAATGGAGATAGCATCGAATCGAAGCGAGCGGTGAGAGACTCGGCCACCTTGTGTAATCGCTTGACATCATCAAGATTTTTGATATATTAGCACTCGCTGTCGAGGAGTGCTAAAAGTCCAGCCCTCCTCATCTAGCAAGAACTCCACCGGAGGATAAGCAAAGATGGCAGTCAACGTTACGCCGCTGCACGACCGCGTGCTCGTGCGGCGTCTGGAAGAGAAAGAAACCGTAAAGGGCGGAATCATCATCCCTGACACGGCCAAAGAAAAACCTCAAGAAGGCGAGATTATCGCCGTTGGTGCGGGAAGAATTGAAAAGGGCGAACGGATTCCGCTGGATGTGAAGGCGGGAGACCGGGTTCTTTTCGGGAAGTATAGCGGTAACGAAATCAGGGTTGACGACCAAGAGTATTTAATTCTCAAGGAAGACGAAATCCTGGCGAAAATCGGCGGCGCCGCAAAGGCCGCCAAGAGGTAACTCCCGCATCCGCCAATGGCGGTAACGGGCTGAAGTTCGGAAGAAATCTTAGGAGGGTGAGGGAATATGGCAAAGCAAATCGTGACTGGTGAAAATTCACGCCAGTCCATCCTTCGCGGCGTCAACGTATTAGCCGATGCCGTGAAAATCACGCTTGGGCCGAAAGGCCGCAATGCCGTGATCGAAAAGAAGTTTGGTGCGCCGATTATCACGAAAGACGGTGTGACGGTGGCCAAGGAAATCGAACTGCAGGATCCACTGGAAAACATGGGAGCGCAGATGGTGCGCGAGGTTGCGTCGAAGACGTCCGACGTTGCGGGCGACGGCACGACCACAGCGACTGTTCTCGCTCAAGCTATTTTCCGGGAGGGCGTAAAGACTGTTGCGGCCGGAGCAAGCCCGATGGCGCTGAAACGCGGCATCGAAAAGGCCGTGGAAGTCGCCGCCGAGGAAATCAGGAAACTGCACAAGGACGTTAAGGGCGACATGATCGCGCAAGTCGGCACGATCAGCGCCAATAACGACAAGCAAATCGGCAGCATCATCGCCGAAGCGATGAAGAAGGTCGGCAAGGATGGCGTTATCACTGTCGAGGAATCGAGAACGATGGAGACGACGCTTGAGGTGGTCGAAGGGATGCAGTTTGACCGCGGCTATCTCTCGCCCTACTTCGTCACCGATCCGGAGCGCATGGAGTGCGCGCTCGAGGATGTCCGCATTCTGATTCACGAGAAGAAGATCAGCTCGATGAAGGACTTGCTACCTTTGCTCGAGCAGATTGCCAAGACCGGAAAGCCGTTGCTGATCATTGCCGAGGACGTTGAGGGCGAAGCCCTTGCGACACTCGTCGTGAACAAGCTGCGCGGCACGCTGCAATGCGCTGCCGTGAAGGCGCCGGGCTTCGGTGACCGCCGCAAGGCCATGCTGGAAGATATCGCCACGCTGACCGGCGGCAAGGCTGTGACGGAAGATCTCGGAATCAAGCTCGAGAACGTAAAGATGGAAGATCTTGGCCGCGCCAAGAAGATCACGATCGACAAGGACAACACGACGATCGTGGAAGGTGCGGGCAAGCCGTCTGAGATCGAAGGCCGCGTGAAGCAGATTCGCGCGCAGGTCGAAGAGACCACTTCGGACTACGACAAGGAAAAACTGCAGGAGCGTCTGGCGAAACTCGTTGGCGGTGTGGCCGTAATCAAGGTCGGCGCAGCCACCGAAACCGAGCTGAAGGAAAAGAAGGCTCGCGTCGAAGACGCCATGCATGCAACCCGCGCAGCGGTCGAGGAAGGAATTGTTCCCGGCGGCGGCGTGGCGCTGGTTCGCTGCATCAACGCGCTCGAGAAGCTCAAGCTGCACGATGACGAAGCGATTGGCGTCAATATCGTGAAGCGGGCGCTCGAAGAGCCGATGCGGCAGATCTCGCACAATGCGGGACACGAAGGAGCGGTGGTGGTCGGCCGCGTTCGTGACTCGAAGGACGAGAACTTTGGCTTCAACGCGGATACCGGTGAGTTCACGGACCTCGTGAAGGCCGGCGTGATCGATCCTGCGAAAGTTACGCGCTTGGCGCTACAGAACGCTGCTTCAATCGCTGCCCTGATGCTCACGACAGAAGCTCTCGTCGCGGACATCAAGGAAGATGATAAGAAGGCAGCCGGTGGCGGCGGCGCACCCGGAGGCGGCGGTATGGGCGGGATGTACTAATCCTTCCATAAACTCAAATCTGTCATAGCTTTATAGGGCGCCGCGGCCAACAAAATCGCGGCGCCCTTTTTCGTTTCCTAACTTGCAGCAGGCCAAGCGTTTCGATATAGTCGTGCCTCTCCTTGACACCTATGGAGGTTTAACCGGCAATGCCCGGACTGCTTACAAGGCTGCTTCCGCGCGAGCAGAGCTTCTTCGAAATGTTTGTTCGCCAAGCGGAGAACGTGAATGCCGGCGCGCAGGCGCTGGTAGACATGCTCGAGCACTATGATGATCCTCCTGTGCGCGCCGAACGCGTTGAGGATTTCGAGCACAGCGGTGACACAATCACTCATGACATCATCACGCGGCTGAACCAAACGTTCATCACCCCCTTCGACCGCGAAGATATTCACGAACTATCGAGCAAAATTGATGACGTGATTGATCTGATGGACGCAGCGGCGACTCGCCTGGTGATCTATCGCGTTCGCACCATCCTTCCGGGTGTGAGTGAACTCGCGCGAACAGTGCTTAGCGCGACGTACGAGATTGTGCAGGCGGTTCGGGTGCTCGAGAAGCAGGATCACATCCTGGATCATTGCATCGAGATCAACCGGCTCGAAAATCAGGCCGATCGGCAAAGTCGCAAACTCATTGCGGATCTCTTCGATGAGGAGAAAGATGCCGTGCAAATCATCAAGTGGAAGGAAATCATCGAACTGCTCGAGTTTGCCGCTGACAAGTGCGAAGACGTCGCGAACGTAATCGAGACCGTCACGCTGAAAAACGCATGATTTCTATTTTCGTACCCAAGCTGAATCCATCACATTCAGCATCTTCCCATCGAATCTGAAAGGCGAGATAGTGAACGACTTTCGGGTTCTCGCGCTCGTAGTTTTCGTCACGCTCGCCTTTGAATTTACGAATGGCTGGCACGACGCTGCGAGTTCGATTGCGACAGTCGTCTCAACTCGCGTGCTCCGGCCGCTTACTGCGGTGGCGTGGGCGGCGTTCTGGAACTTCATCGCTGCGTTCGCGTTCGGTACAGCCGTGGCAAAAACGATGGGTAGCGGGCTCGTGAATTTGAACTACGTGACCGTATACGTGATCCTCGCCGGACTTCTTGGCGCCATCCTTTGGAACTATGTGACGATTCGGCTGGGGATACCTTGCAGTTCGTCGCATGCGCTTATGGGGGGCTACGGCGGCGCCGCACTTGCCGCGGCCGGAACCCGCGCGATCACCATCTCCGGATGGATTCTGCCGGTGATTTTCATATTCATCGCGCCGGTCATCGGACTGGCCGCCGGTGCTTTCACTACGATTGTTACCAGTTGGATCGTTCGTCGAGCGCACCCGAGAAACGTCGACAAGTGGTTCCGGCGGCTCCAACTCGTATCGGCGGCAGCTTTCAGTTTCGGCCACGGAACCAGCGACGCGCAAAAGGGAATGGGGATTATCACGGCCGCCCTAGTCACCGGCGGGATGTTGCCTTCTTACGTGGTGCCCTACTGGGTGATCATTTGCTGTCACCTCGCCCTGGCGGGCGGAACGATGGCCGGAGGCTGGCGCGTCGTCAAAACCATGGGCCAGAAGATCACGAAACTCACCCCGTTCGGAGGATTCGCCGCAGAGACGTCCGCTGCGGTAACATTGATTGTTACGGCGCATGCGGGCATTCCCGTGAGCACCACGCACGTTATCACCGGCGCCATTACGGGCGTCGGATCGGTACGGCGGCTGACGGCCGTGCGCTGGGGCGTCACGAGAAGAATTGTCTGGGCGTGGATTTTCACGATCCCCGGCGCTGGGCTAGTCGGCGCGTTTTTCTACTACCTCATGTTGCATTTTTCGGGAGCATCGAGATGAGTGCGGAAAGTATGAGTTACGCAACCGTGGAAGAAGCGGTGGATGAAATCCGCAAGGGGCGGATGATCGTTCTCGTTGATGACGAAGATCGCGAAAACGAGGGCGACTTGACCATGGCTGCGGAAAAAGTGACGCCCGAAGCCATCAACTTCATGGCTAAATTTGGTCGCGGCCTTATTTGCCTGGCGCTTACGGAAGAACGATGCGACGCGCTGCATCTGATGCCGATCACGCCGCGCAATACTTCGCTTTTCGGGACGCCGTTCTGCGAACCGATTGACGCGCGGCGCGGCACAACCACCGGAACGAGCGCCGCCGATCGCGCAACAACGATTTTGGCAGCTACCGATCCGAACACTCGCCCCGAAGATCTCGCACGGCCCGGCCACGTTTATACGCTGCGCGCGCGTCGCGGCGGTGTCCTCGTGCGTGCCGGGCAGACGGAAGCATCCGTGGACCTCGCACGTATTGCGGGCCTCGATCACTCCGGCGTGATTTGCGAGGTGATGAACGACGATGGGACGATGGCGCGGGTTCCGCAGTTGCGCGAGTTCTGCCGCGAACATGGCCTGAAGCTGCTCACGATTGCCGATCTCATTCGCTACCGCATGCAACATGAACGCTACGTTCGACGAATCGCGGAATCCGTGTTGCCAACACGCTACGGAAATTTCCGAATGATTGCCTATTCGAGCGACGTGGACGGTGAAGTGCATGTCGCGCTCGTTCGGGGAGATGTGATGGGCGATCCTCCGGCGCTCGTTCGGGTTCACTCGCACTGTTTGACGGGCGATGTTCTTGGGTCAACATCGTGCGATTGCAACGAATTGATGGAGCGGTCTCTCGACGCTATCGCACGGGCCGAACGCGGCGTGTTCGTCTATCTGCACCACACGGGCCGTGGATTCCGAATGGATTCGACGACAGCGGAGGAAGGTGCTTTGCCGAGAATCCTGGTTCACGACCGCGGCGAAATTGACCGCGATCTCAATCGTCAGCGATTACTACAGCGGGAAAGCGGAATTGGGGCGCAGATATTGATCGATCTTGGATTACGCCGAATTCGCGTCCTCACGAACCATCCAAAAAAAGTTGTCGCGCTTGACGGATATGGCCTGGAGATCGCCGAACAGGTACCTCTAGCCATTGACAAATCGAAACAGAAACATCAAACGCTGTAATTCAGTCGCGGAGTTCCGCGACCCTTCGGGAGACTCGGCCGCTATTGGCTTTTCGTCGAAACATTCACCGCGACATATGGGCGAATTTTCTCAAGGCGTTGCTTCGTAATACCGCGGATTGCAAGTAAATCGTCGACGCGGCCGAACGGACCGCTTTTCTCGCGAAATTCGACGATTGACTTGGCGGTGCTTGGTCCGACAGACGGCAATTGCTGGAGTTGTTCAAGAGTGGCTGTGTTTAAGTCGATGGGATGTTCAGGCGCATGTTTCTGCGCTGCGGTACTTAAAATCGCGACGGCCACGAGAAGCGCGACGATGCGGAGGCGTTGAACCACGCGGCGGTCGACGAATCTCCCGCCGCCGCACTGCACCAAAGCGGACACCCCCTAAATCTCGCGGCCGCTTGCGTCGTATTGCTGCACCGCGGCGAAAAGGCCTGCTTGCTCGGCGATCTGATCTCGGTCGCCGACAATGACGATTTGGGCGTTGGCAGAATCAAAGTGGCGGCGCGCAGCCATGAGAACATCTTCGGCGGTGAGCGCGCCGATTCGCTCGCGGTACGTCTCCAGATAATCCGCCGGCAGGCCGTGCAGGTAGACCGTCGAGAGCTGCGCGATCATGCCATCCTGTGTCGCGATGCCGAGCGAGAAAACGCCGGTCATGTAGGCTCGCGCGCTATTTAGCTCTTCTTCGCTCACGGGTATCGAGCGCATGCGATCGAGTTCATAAAACATTTCGGTGAGCGTCGCAGCAACCACGTCATTTCGCACCGCAGCATGCACTGTGAAATAGCCGTGCTCCAGCAACGCGTTAACTCCGCTTCGAGGACTGTACGTATAACCTTTTTGCTCGCGGATGTTCATCACAAGCCGTGAATTGAACGCGCCTCCAAAAATGGAATTTGCCAGTACGAGCCGGAACCAATCCGGATGGAGACGTGTGATGGCGCGATTGCCGAGCAGCACTTCCGTTTGAACCGTACCGGGCATATGGATAAGCTGGACGCGACGTCCACGATGAGCCGGCAGCTCGGTATCGGGCGTTTTTTTCGGAGCCGAGCCGCTCCACCCGGCAAAAATCTTCTCGATCAAGCCGAACATTTCCGCTGTTTTGAAGTCACCGACGATTATCAGCAGAGCGTTCGCGGGCGTGTAATGAGCGCGATAGTACGCCTCTAAATTCTCGCGGCGATACGACTCCACCTGCGCTTCCGTCGGAGCGATGATCGCGTAAGGATGCGCGCCGAAAAGTGTGCGCCGCAGGCGTTCACTCCCCAGGAAACCGGGCGACGTACGATCGATACGCAACTCTTCGATCTTCTGGCGGCGAATGCGCTCAAACTCGTCATCCGGAAAGAAAGCGTCGCGGGCAAGATCGGAGACCAGTTCAAGAAGGCCCTTCGAAAACTCGGCAAGCCCGGAAATTGAGATCGCGCTGGTGTCAGCGCCGGCGGTGGTGCCGAGGTTGGCGCCCATGCTACGAAGATCTTCCTCGATCGCGCGGCGCGTGCGATGTTGGGTGCCCGTGCGTACGACGGATGCAGTCATTTCTGCGAGCCCCGGCGATTGCAACGCCGTCGCTGCATTGCCGCTACGGAAAAACAACTGAGCCTCAATCTTTGGAAATGTATGCGATTCCGCGAGAACGACTTCAAGACCGTTGGGAAGTATCCGCGAAGCTCGGGCAGGCCAAGCGACTTGACGTTCCGGACCGAGTGCTGGCGCAGAGGTTATGCGCGCGCCGGATGCTGTTGATGCGGTAAAAGTCATCGGGCTGCTCCGTTTCCCGTGGGCTTTCGGACCAGAATCGAGCGCTGCGTCTTTATAAGCATCTTGTTGGCAACATCTCGAATTTGCGCCGGAGTCACGCGCAAAAAATCGTCGAGAAGCGTGTTTATTTTCTGCGGAGCATTATCAAAGAGCGTAAAGCACGCGAGACAATGCATCAGGCCAAACCGCGGTATATGACCGCCGCCTTCAAGCATCGAGAAATAATCAGACCGAAATTTTACTTTCACCTGGTCGAGCTCGATCTCACTAACGCCGTGCTCTAGCACGTCCGCGATAATTTCATCGAAAGCAGCGATTGTCTGTTCGGCGGAGAACTCGGGCTTGTGATAAATACTCGTAACCATCAGAGTCGGACCGTTGTAATCGAAGAGATTCCCGGCGGGATAATTAATGCCGCCCGAAGTCTCGATGGCCATTTGACGCTCCGCGACGAGCCGGCGATAAAAGCGTCCGGCGCGTCCACCGTGAAGCACACGATCGAGAATTCCTGCCGCGCACCATTCCGGCGCATTGTGCCGCGGTGCGTGATATCCGATCGCCAGTGCCGGAAGTTGAGCGAATGTTTCGGGCACTTCGCCGCGCCGCTCCTCCGTCTGCGGGGGCTCGCTCGCGTCCACGCGCGGCGGAAGCGGATGAGCTGGAATATCTTCAAAATAACGTTTGGCAAACGCGAAACCCTCGGATGGTTCGACGTCGCCGAGCATCAGAAGCACCGCGTTGTTTGGCGCGTAATAGGTTCGATAGAAATTCATAACATCATCGAGCGTAGCCGCGTCCAGATCGGCGAAATCGCCGTAAAAATTATGCGCGTTGGGCCAATTGCGGAAGGCAACGGGTGGTAGATCGAGCCAGGGAAACCCGCCATACGGCTGATTCAGAACATTCACTCGGACTTCCTCTTTCACAACGTCGCGCTGATTCCGGAGATTCTCGTCGTCCACTTTGAGCGCGCCCATTCGGTCGGCCTCGAGCCATAGAACGCGTTCGAGGGCATTCGAGGGCACGGCTTCGTAATAATTCGTGACGTCATAGCTGGTCGTACCGTTCAACAGGCCGCCGGATGAATTGATCAGCTTAATGTGTTCCATTTTCCCCGCGTGCTCCGAGCCCTGGAACATCATGTGCTCGAAGAGATGCGCGAAGCCGCTGCGTCCTCGAGGCTCGAGTCGAAATCCGATCTGGTAGTAGACGCCGACCGTCGCCACGGGCGCGGATCGGTCGAGCGAAATCACCACTCGCAATCCGTTTGCAAGCGTCGTGCTTTCTACTGGGATGTTCAACGAACTCAAGTTCTGCCTCCTGAGGATTGCTTCCACGCTCGTCGCAGCTTAGATTCCATGATGTCGGGACTCGTCGACAAAACTCTGGCGGCCAGCATCGAGAGTGCCAGATAAGCGTCGCTGAACTCGCGCGGCATGCTGCGGAGCGCCTCACGGTGCCGCGCAATGGTTTCATAGTCGCCGCGCGATAACGGGCCCGTCCATGCGAGCCGCGGACCGAAGCGTTCGAAATTCACAAGCATTTGACGCATCAACGGCAACAGGGAGCGGTTGGATTGCCGGCGCGTGAATCCAATGCTCATCAAAATCAGTGTCGCAGCCTCAACCAGCGCGAGTGCGTTCCCTGCTACGAGGGTGCCAGCGGCGTGATACGCGGGCTTTTCGCGGCCCCGCAACGTCACTGGAATGCCAGCCAAGGCTCGAACTATCTTGCGCGCCATGCGAAGCGCGGCGCGGTGACCTTCAATCGCAATCACAACACCTTCCAGTTCGGGAATGGCGCGACCGCTGAAAGTTTGAAGCGGGTGCAGCGATCCGGTGAACGCGCCGCAATCCGCCAGCGGCGCCAGGACTCGGTGATCAAGCGCCCCGCTCGTGTGGAGCACGATCTTGCCTCTCCATTCTTTTCCTCCGAGCGTCGCGAGATCAGCTGCGACGTGCGCAATCGCGTCGTCCGGCGTCGTTATCAAGACAACCTCTGCACTCAGGATTTGCCGGGTCGCAACACCGTAAGCGGTGCCAGCACCGATCTTTCGCACCGCGATGCGCGCAGTCGCTTTCGAACGCGTTACAACGGCGCCAATTTGCCAGCCCAGTCGGTGCAAGCGGTGTGCCAGCCCGCGGCCCACCCGTCCAGCTCCGACTATTGCGATGGAAGACGCCACGCTGCGTGCCTCTGGAGGACTCGCCGAAAATGCTAGAATAACGTGTTTGTCTTAATCGCGGGCAGAAAACTCTTTTGCATATTTTCGTCACAATCTTGCTAGGTATTATTGCGGGCCTGTGGGCGATTCAATCGGTGCGAGCGGCCATCGGCATGAGTAAACTCCCTCGAATCGAGCGATTTGAGCCCTTACCAGTGAAAGACTGCCCGAAAGTCTCGATTATTTTTGGAGCTCTTAACGAGGCGGAGAAGTTGCCGTCGTCGGTTCCAACGATGCTGGCGCTCGATTATCCCGACTACGAACTGATCGCTGTGGATGATCGATCAACGGACGATACCGGGCGGATTCTCGACGATTTTGCCGCGCGCAACACGCATATGAAAGTCGTCCACATTAGGGAGCTTCCGCCTGGGTGGCTGGGCAAGCCCCACGCGCTTCACAACGGCTCGAAGGTCGCCACGGGCTCGTGGCTGGTTTTCACCGACGCTGATGTCCATTTCGCGCCGGACTCACTGCGGCGAATCGTCGCCGTCGCGATTGAGCAGAAGACCGATCATCTCGCATTGATGACGAAAACAATCATGGTGGGATTCTGGGAGCATGTGGTCATGACATTTTTCGGTCTGGGATTTGCTCTCGGCGAGGAAGCATGGCGCACGAGCGATCCGCAATCGTCTCGATATATCGGCATCGGAGCTTTTCAATTGATTCGGCGAGAGGCCTATGACGCATTTAAGGGCCATCGCGGAATGCCAATGGAAGTGCTCGAGGACATGAAGCTTTCGAAACTCACCAAGCGCGCCGGATACCGTTCGCAGGTGGGATATTCGCCGAATCACGTCAGCGTGCGCTGGCAGGCGGGGATCGGAAATCTGGTGCGCGGTTCGTCGAAGACTTTCTTTGCGGCAGCCAGCTATAACCTCGGGATGCTCGGAGGTCAAATACTGGGACTACTGATGTTAAGCGTGTTTCCGTGGGTGGCCTTGCCGTTTGTGCATGGATACGCGCGAGTATTCGCGGCGATAGCGGTGGCCATTTCGTTTGCTTGCCATGCGGCAGTGTCTTACAGCGCCGGTGCTTCGCCGCTGTATGGATTTACGCATCCCATCGGAGCTTTGATCTTCAGCTGGATGCTGGCGCGCTCGGCGTTCGTGACGCTGTGGCGAGGTGGAGTGACGTGGCGGGGCACGTTTTATCCGATTGCTGAGCTTCGCCGCGGCCTCGTTTGAATCTTCCCGGCGGCCGCTTCTGCGCGATTTCTCAAGGCAATTTTGCCGGTTCGGGCAGGGGCGCAAACAACTCGCCGAGATCCTTCTGCCTTAGCAATCGAATGCGATCTCTCAGCGATGCGGCACGCTCGAATTCGAACTTCTTCGCGGCCTCGCGCATTTGCGTTTCAAGCTGCTCGATCACCCGGCGGAGATCATCTTCGTTGGCAATATCATCAATCGCGCTCTCGTCAATCGGCACCGTCAGGTAATCGGCCTCCACAATCGCGGCAAGCTGCATATCCACGGACTTATTGATCGACTGCGGCGTGATGTTGTTTTCAAGATTGTAGGCTTGTTGCTTGGCGCGGCGGCGATTGGTTTCGCCAATGGCAAGCTTCATCGAATCGGTCATTGTATCCGCGTAGAGAATCGCTCTCCCTTCGACGTGGCGCGCGCATCTCCCCATGCTCTGCACTAAGGATGTCGCGCTTCGGAGATAGCCTTCTTTGTCGGCGTCAAGAATTGCTACGAGAGACACTTCGGGAAGATCGAGGCCTTCGCGAAGGAGGTTGATGCCGATGAGCAGGTCGAACTCCCCGCGCCTGAGATCGCGCAGAATACGCACGCGCTCGAGCGTTTCAATTTCGGAGTGAAGGTAACGGCAGCGCACACCGACTTCGGAAAAATATTCGGCGAGGTCTTCGGCCATTCTTTTTGTCAGAGTCGTGACGAGCACGCGCTCGTTGCGCTTTGCGCGAACGCGAATTTCCTCGAGCAGATCGTCCACCTGTCCTTTAACCGGACGTACCTCGACTTCTGGATCCACAAGACCTGTCGGCCGAATCACTTGCTCGGCGACGACTCCGCCGGATTTCGTGAGCTCGTATGGGCCGGGCGTCGCCGAGACATATACGGCTTGGTTCACGCGATGCTCGAATTCTTCGAACGTCAAGGGCCGGTTGTCGAGCGCCGAGGGTAACCGGAATCCGTAATCCACCAGCGTCTGCTTCCTCGAGCGATCTCCATGAAACATGGCGCGAACCTGCGGGATGGTCTGATGTGATTCATCAACAAACAACAGAAAATCGGACGGCACGTAGTCGAGCAGCGTCGGAGGAGCCTCGCCCGGCAAACGGCCGGAAAGATGCCGCGAATAATTCTCGATTCCGTGGCAATAGCCAATCGTTCGCATCATTTCGATGTCGAAACGCGTCCGCTGTTCGATTCGTTGCGCCTCGACGATTCTGCCCTTCTGCGCGAGTTCGCCTTTCCACCATTCAAGCTCTTCGAGAATGGTCTGAATGGCGCGCTCTCTTTGCTCAGCCGGAAGAACATAATGCGTCTTCGGATAGATCGGCAATCGCGTGATTTCCGTTGCGCTGGTCAGAATTTCACCGGTGATCGTGTCGATCCGGCGAATCGCGTCAATTTGGCTTCCCCAAAGCTCGATTCGAACGGCCGTGTCGTCATAAGGAGGATAGATTTCGATCATATCGCCGCGCACGCGAAACGTGCCGCGACGCAAGTCTTCGCTGCGCTCGTATTGAATCTCAACGAGCTTCCGCAACATGGCTTCGCGTGAAATGGACTGGCCTTTCTCAAGCATCAGCATCATGCCGTAGTACGCCTCGGGCGATCCCAAGCCGTAGATGCACGATACGGACGCCACGATTATGACGTCGCGGCGCTCGAACAACGACCGCGTAGCGCTCATACGCAGCTTGTCGAGCTCCTCATTTGTTGTCGCTTCTTTCTCGATAAACACATCGCTCGATGGCACGTACGCTTCCGGCTGGTAATAATCGTAGTAGCTGACGAAGTACTCTACGGCCGTTTGCGGAAAGAACGATTTGAACTCGTGATAGAGCTGAGCTGCGAGCGTCTTGTTGTGCACGAGAACTAGCGATGGGCGATCCATCTTCTCGATGATCTTGGCCATCGTGAACGTCTTACCCGAGCCGGTCACGCCGAGGAGCACCTGGTGCTTGTCCCCCCCGGCTATGCCTTCGGTGAGCTGGGCGATCGCCTGCGGCTGGTCGCCGCGCGGTTGATAGTCGCTCGAAAGTTTGAAGTTCATGACAGTGATTCCCAGCCGAAAATGCAGGCATCAGGTAAAACGTCCATTATAACGCGACACGCAAGTCGGAGTCGAATGGCCGTTTATTGTGTAGATTCGCCCGCGCTTGGCAGAAGCGCGATTTGAGACTGGCTCTTCACCTCGCCGGCGTAGTCGATTCTCGAAGGCGAGCTCGAACTCGAAATCGTGAAGTTCATGAGCTGATTGCTCGTTTGGGTAATGCTGATTACGAGTCCGGTGTGAAGAGATATCGAGTTCAAACTTTCGCCTGAACCAGTCCAGCTGCCCGAAGTACGAAGACCATTGTGAACGTAATCCGGCGGTGTAAGATCTCCCTTGGGGTTCATTTGCAGAATTTTGAATTGCGTCAGGACGACCGCGCACATTTCGCTGCTGTTCGAGGCTGCGGGAGGTGCGGTCAGAACATCCGCGGGCTGCGTCGAGCTGCCTTCGGCATGGCATGGCTCGTTTCTTAAATAGGTCGAATCCGCGCGCCAAACGGTGCCTTTCAGCGGCGCGCCAGCGAGCGGTTCTTCTGAATGCCACTTTTCGCCGATGGCAATTCCCTTCTTCGGAAATCCGGCTCCAGACGAAATATTTGAGAGCCATCCTCGCGTATTCGCAATGGCCGACGGGTCTTGCAGGACCGCATCGAGACCGTGGAGATCGGAAATTCGGCCATCGCCGTCGAGGGTGAACTCCAGAGAGTGGCCTTCGAGCTTTCGGAACTGCTCGACGATGGCGTCGGCTTGCTCATCATAGGCGTCCGATTCGTTTGTCGCTGAGGAGCGCTCATACGTCGCGCGAAGGTGGACTTTGGAAAGGTCGTGGCCTGCAGGTTGCGGGTCCACGCTCAAGACCTCCAGACGAATCACGACGGTCGTAGTCTGCTTCAATTGTGATGCGGCTTCCGGATCGCGGATCGGACCAGTTGTGTGTCCCTTTGATACATTTCGCACTTCGATCTGATATCGCAGCACCTGGCCGGGTGAGAACCGAGGCGTCAGTCGCACACGGCCGTTGTCCGCGTCAGAGCGCGGGTGCGCTGAAATTGTGACGAGACATAGCAGAGTAATCCCCAGACAAAATATGGCCGTTCTGAATGCATTCTTCAGAATTGGAGAGCTAGCTGAGCTCATCTTGTGCTCATCGACGTGAAAATCGCCGCGAAAACTATTCGCGCAGATTCAATTGATGCAATGCTGTGAGATTCAGGCTCACTCATTCGGGGTTGTTCCGGGGGACGGAAAGCGTGGCGCCGCCAGAGTTCCTTCGATTACTGAGCCTGTCGGATTCGTGGCAGAGGCTGCCTCGTCGCCTTCCGACGCACCGGCAATCTGACGGACGCGCAGCTCGAGGTTGTGGGCTGAGTCCACCGTGCCACTCAGGCTCAACTCGGCGTCTGGGTTAAGCAGCCGAAGCTGCGAAATCTGAATCTTGTTGTTGCGACATTTGAACGCTCCTGCGGCGCGGGAGAAGGAAGTCGTGCCCGGAACCTTTTCTTCGGAGCGAAGCGATTCGATCAAGTTAAATCCATCGAACGACGGATCTTGAATGTCGGTAGAACCTTCGCATTCCAGCGAAGCAAGCAGCGCATCGCGCCCGGCCCCGCCAAGCGTTAGTGACAAATCGCCAGCGGCTTGTCCGCCGAAAAACTTTGGGAGCGACGGCGAACTTGCCATCAGTGATGAGAGATTCAAGCCCGAAAAGTGCGTCTTGACGCTGTAGAGCGGAGCCTTTCGCAAATCCGCAACAAGTTTGGCTGAAACATGCCCGCCATAGAAATCGGCATCCGCGTCGTCGAGTTCGAGACGCCGGCCGCGAATGGCGAGATCGCCTCTGAGCCTGTGAACCACGAATCGCAAGAATGCGAACTGATCGATCGCGACGTGGCCTTGAGCATCAACATAGTCCGGATTCGGCTGCTCACTCGTGGACGAATTCAAGAACGGCAGAATGTTACTGAGAAACCCTTGCCGCCAGCGCGGATTAAGCCAACGATCCAAGTCTTCCGCGTTCAGGCGGTCCACGCTCAATGCGAAGTGCCGTACACCGGCGACCGGATCCAAATCTACTGACCCTTTCCACTCGCCGCCAAACGCCTGCGCGGAATCAATCAGAAGTTCCGACGTATCGCGCGCGAAAATAACTCTGCCGTGCATCTCCGAGATAGGTTGATTCAAGTAAGGAGCGCGCAAGGTCAAGCCCTGGAGATCGACTCTTCCAACGGTCGGTTTCCGCTGAAGTTTCTCGCGGCCCTGCCACCCTATATCGAACGCCGCTGGCCCTTGGATCTTCCACGCACCTTCACCGTTCCAGCCGAATGCGGATACAACACTAGTAAGAGTTTCGACGTTCGCTACCCTTCCGGAGAGTCTCCACGTCGAATCGCCCACCGGGTCGATTGGTATCGCGCCTTCCAAACGAAGCGCACCCCCATCGGATCCGATTTCGATCGTCGCGGGCAAGACTCGCGCAGAGCGCGGATCGAATTTCATCGAACTGCGAGTGACCTTGAGGGGAGCGCGCAGGCCACCCCCTTCGAGAGTAGCGCCATCTGTCCATGCCGTGCCGCCCGCCGGACGCAGCGGCCATCCGGCGAGCGCTATGTCGAATCGAAGAGAACCGCGCGCTGTAATCGCTTCGGAAATCGATGGGTGAAACGCGCGAACCCACGACAACACGTCCGAGGAATCGACCCCATCCGAAATCACTCTCAGCTCACGTCCCTGCGCACCGGCCGTCTCCGCCCAGGTTACGACTCCAGAGCCTCGCGCATTTGAGCGCGGAGCTTCGATGGCGAAGTCTGAAAAATTGAGCGTAGAAGCTTCCGGAAGCCAGTCGGCGCGTATCAATACGTTTACAGCCGGATTGTCGGCGCGCATCGAGAGGTCCCAACGATGAACGCGGCGCAACTCAACGCGTCCCTGCAAATTCCATGATGCACCTTGCGTCTGGGCGTCGAGCGCGATGTTAAACGCGCCGCGAATTCCATGATCCGTTCCAGATGACAGGCGAAAGGCGTCCGCGAGCGCTGCGTCCTGCCAGCGGATATGCAGATTCGCTGGCCGCAATCGCGACGAAGTCCCTCCGAGCTGTCCGTCCACGTGCAGCGTTCCCGCTTGCTGCAGCACCACGGCTGCGCGCGCGGGACTCGCGTCCAAATTCACGCGCCATTGGTCAGGCACATCCTGCTCGACGGAACCCGAAAGGTCCACGAACGCGAAGGGCAACTTCTCATCGCCGCGTTTGAAATTTACGCGGCCCGAATCAACTGCGATCCCGTTGATTCGCGGCGCGGCGCGCGGCGCCGATGCGCCTGAGGCAAGACTCTCAATTCCACTCGACGTCGATGGAAGCCATTCTTCGATATTCCACCTGCCATCGGCGGCTCGAACAAGATTAAGGCTCGGTCGCGACAGTGAAAGAGTTCCGAGCTCCAGGGGTCCGCGAAACAATGAGAGCCAGCGCAATCGAATCGTAAGAGCTTCGGCGCGCAGAAAATATTCATGGCCGAATCGAGGATCTTCCGCGACTGTGACCGGCTCGGCCACAAGCGCGGGGCCATCCCATAGTGATAACGAATATCGGCCCACTTCGACGGGTCTGCCAAATGCTGCCGTCAGCCGTAAGTTGAGATCTCGACGGATCCGGGTGTGCTGAACGAGCCAGGAACCCGCCAGGTTGATCGAAACGAACACAATGAGAAGAACGAAAATCCAGCGCAGCCAGGCGACCGCGTGGCTCCGGCTGGATCCACCAATCGAGCCGGAATCGAGTACCGGCGGGCTCTCGGATTCAAGCGTTGCAGGAGTTGTCAAGGCCATCTCATCCGATCAATTAACATCTCAATGAACTTCGCGTAGCATGCGGCCCCAGCGCGCGCGGCTCGGAAGATGTGCGAATGTTTGGAAGAAACCGGCAATTCCGCCCGTGCCTTCGGAAGAATCGTCCGCGCTGGTTTTCACAGACCAGTAGATAACTACGGGCCGGCCCATGATTGCGTCGCGGCGAACGAATCCCCAGTAGCGGCTGTCCCAACTATGGTCGCGATTGTCTCCCATCGCGAAATAATCATTCGGGGGAACGACAAGCTCGCCCTGAGTGATGTGGTTATATATGTCGGCGGACCATTCGGGGCGTACCATTGGATCGTAAATCTCGCGAGTGATCGGCGGAAAATCGTCGCCAAATGGATCGTCGCTGCCAGGATCGTGGACAGCGTAAGGCTCAACGAGCATCGCGCCATCCACGTAAACTTTTTGATCAGCAATCCGAATCCGATCGCCCGGCATACCGATGACGCGCTTCACGTAGTGCTGATGGTCATCATAGGGAAACTTGAAAACGATCACGTCGCCGCGGCGGATTTCGCGGTAGGGCAAAAGATGCTCGTACCAGGCGCCGTGTCCGCCAAAAATAAATTTGTTAACCAGGAGATAATCGCCGACAAGAAGAGTGCGTTCCATCGAGGGCGAAGGAATCTTGAATGTCTGGACGATAAAGGTCGTGCCGAAAAGTACGATGAGAATTGTGGCCAGAAGCGATTCGACATACTCACGAAAAGTTCCCTGGTCGGTGGAACCGCTGGACGGCTCTGTGCGTTCGGCGACGTTCTCGCGCTGGACGTCAACCGTCATCCAAAAGTCACTCCGTCTGCGCCTTCGTCATCAGGCCGATGAGGGCCTTGTGAGCCGCCAGCTGTTCCGCCGCTTTCTTGCTGCGGCCTTCGGAGGTGGCAAGCCGCTCGCCGTCAAGCCACGCTTCGACCTCGAAGAGCTTCTTGTGGTCTGGCCCGCTCTCCTTGTATACGCGATATTCCACGCGGCCAAGGGCATGCTGTTGCACCCACTCCTGCAGCGCCGATTTATGGTCAGAGACGTGCAGGGGGCCATCAGCGCCCCTCATCGCCGGTTCGAGCAGCGTTCGGCGGATAAATTCGCCGGCGGCGTGCAAACCCGCATCGAGATAAATGGCCGCGACGACGGCTTCGTAGGCATCGGCGAGCAGGCTCTGTTTTTCGCGGCCGCCAGTCATTTCTTCGCCTCGGCCAAGCCGCAAATGACTGCCGATCGCAATCGCCTCGGCAGCGGAGCGAATCGATGTGCCGCTGACAAGACGGGACTGCGCCTTAGACAGCTTACCCGCATCCCAGTCTGGAAAATTTCTCAGCAAATATTCGCTCACCACCAACCCAATGACGCGATCGCCAAAAAACTCGAGGCGGTCGTTATCGTCGGGAGGCGGCGCAGTCTCCCGCTGGCGCGCCGAGCGGTGCGTCAACGCTTGTTCGAGCCATTCCGGCCGCTTGAAACGATGACCGAGTGCTAGCTCGAACTGCGTCAGCTTATCACCGTCATCCAAGACTCCTCCATTCAATGCGTCGAGATGGAATTCTTACGGCTTGGCTGCCGGCTGTGACGCCGCTTGCTGCTTCATTTGATCTGCGCGCTGTTTGCAGCGTGATTGCAGGGGACCCGACGTCGCGGCACACTTGCTATAAGTATCGGCAGCCTCTCCAAATCGCTTGAGTTGCTGCAGATCGATACCCATTACGTAAAGGTTGGTCGGATCGACGTCCGAGCCGGCCCCCGGCGTCTTGAATTCCGCTAACGATTCCTCGAATTTCCCTTCGCGGAAGTACACAAGACCGAGGCCGCTGTGAGCTTCTTCGGCCGCCGCTGCTTTCGCTTTCGCAAAGTCATCGTCGGTTATGGTCGCGGGCTTCGGCATCGTCGGTAACAGCTCGAGAGCGTGCTTGAGCTCTTGTTCTGCCTTCTGGAGCTTGCGTTCCGCATCCATATCGTTCGGATCCGAGAAGTGTGGCGCGACAAATCCCAATTGAACGAGAACAGACACGTCGTCAGGGTTAATCGCTAGCGCCTTTTCGCCCGCGGCATTCATCTTCGGAATGTCCTGCTTCGTGGCGTAGGCCTGAGTGAGCTTGGCGTATACCGATTCGTCGTACTTGCTCTCCGGGTATTTTTGAACGAAATCTTCACCGAGCTTGATTTGATTGGCCGTATCGTCGGCTTTTAGAGCGTTGAAGGCTTTGTAATCGGCCTCTTCCTGCGGATTCACTTTCGGAGCTTCCGCTGGCGGCGTCTGAGTTCCATTCGGTGCAGGTTTTTGCTGATTAGTTTGCTGTTGAGCTGGCGGCTGTTGAGCTGGCGGTGGCTGTTGACCCGGACTCTGCGCTCGTGCGGCGCTCGCCCCGATCAGACCAAGCATCAGCGCGCAGAACGAGATGCCTACCCCTGAGAATATATTCCTCATCATGTCCCCTTCCCCTTTGAGTCTGTGCAGATTTCCCGCCTTGAAATAATTTAACGTTATGCCTGCTACTGTTTATCGCTGGCAGATCCTTTCGCGCCGCCGGATGGATTATATGGCGCGGACTGCCCTCGCTGAGCGGCCACTCGCGCCCCTTCGGGCGCCCCCGGTACTGCCAGCGCTGCATCGTACTCCGTTAATGCCAAATCTCGGTCTCCTTGTAGATCGTGAATTCGCCCCAAGTATACGTGCGCCCACGCCAAGGACGCCGGATCAGCGGGCAAAGCGCCCGGCGCAGACGCGTCTGCAACAATTTCTTCGAAAAGCCTTTGAGCTTGCGCCGCCCGTCCCTGCAGCACGCAGGCCATCGCGAGACCGTACTTTGCGCGCGGCAGGCCCGGATGCTTTTCTAGTATGCCTTCGAATATTGATTGCGCCGCGGGCCCATTTTGCGCCGCAATCTTCTGATCGCCTACAGCAAGTTCTTTTTCCAAATCCGATTGCGCCGTGGCATCCGGTGATTTCTGCGGCTCGGGCTTCGCGGGCTGCGCGGTCGCGAATTTTATGCTCTTGAGCCGGTCCGTTTCCTCGTCAACGTCAATCCCCTTGACGAGGTCGGGGAAATAATAGTGCATCGCCGGCCCTTGTTTTTCGAATATTTTCAGTTGATTCACGATTGGCCGAACCAGGATTAGGCCGTCGCGGTCATCCTCTACGAGAGCGGCTTCGAGTTCAGGCGGCGGCAGCTTGCGCAGCCGCAGCTCGATAGCCTTTACGACGCACTCGTCGAACAGCCCGAAAAATTCTTCGCGATACTCCACTGGTAGAAGCGGCGCTTTGTTAGCGATATCGAGAAGTGCTCGCTTCTTGTCAATTTCCTTCCGTGCTGATAGGGCCATGGGGTCAATTAGAAAATAAAGATAAGCATGTCTAATAGCGTCAATGGGGATTTGTGATCCGGAGCCGACAACGATCGAGTAGTGCAGGCCATAGATACGAAAATTTGTGCGGCTACCGACGAACGGCTCAACGTATACGGTAAACGTTCGAGCACTCGCGGGGCGCATCAACTCGCGCAAATAACCGGCTGTCACAAATAATTCACGTCGAACGGCGGGTTCATATCGTTCCACTTCTTGATCAGATTCTTTCGAAACCCGCAGCCACTCGCTGTTGAGATGAGCTTCCCGATAAAAATTTGAGAGGATTTCGTCGAAGCCCTCGAGAGTCAGCACATCCGGAGGCAGAATTTCATGCTCAAATTGATAAGGAAATTGCGGGGGCGGGCCTACAACGAGAGCAAACGATACGTAGCGGGAGAGCATCTCCGCCGGGTCCTTCAGCGCGTGATCGTGGTAAAACTTCCGCAATGCCTCGGTTGCGGGACCTTCCTGCTGCGCGAGCCTTTGTTGAAGCGCCGCTCGTTCAGGAAATTGGTTCACAGCGCTGGAGTTTTCGCCGAACCCCGAGGCTTCCAACGCGCACATCACGGAAAATAATTGCTGGCTGCTTTCGACCGAAATGCCGATATCAGTAATGCCTTGGGGAGAAGCCGTCACTGCAAAGAACGAGAGACAAATAGTCAGGGCCGCCGCAGCGATCGTAAAACATAACTTCATTTTCGCACGGCGGATTTGCCGGCTCCTTTTCGGCTGCTTCGTGCGAAAAGCTTACTCGAGGAATTCCTGAAGCGGCGCCGAGACCACGACCCAGAAGTTTCCGCCGAACCAGCCAATCAAACTCTATCGAGTGAGCACAACAGAGTCAAGGAACCACGACTGTACGAGGATGAGCGTAGTGGATTCGCGTTGCCTGCTTCAGCCGCGAACCAAAACCCAATTCAATACTACGCGGCCGCCGGCGGTCGGCCGGCCAAAACTCAACTGAGGACTGAAGCGCGAGAAGAGCAAAAGCTGATCTAATTGACGCCGAACGTCCGGATCGCTCGGACCGGCCAAGATGACATACGTAACCACCTGCCCTTGCTCGTTCAACGTGGCTTCGAGAATCAAGACGCCATCAACTCCGTGAGCTCCGACGTCCGTAATTCCGGTTACTGGGAACGGCGCCAGGCTTTCGAGACGCGCCGGCTGCATCAGGCTTGTCGGCAGATCATTCTGCACCACACCGACAGGGGCCCCGACGAGGATCCCTTGCACTGTGAACAGAAACGCGACCATCGCTGTCAAAATCCCGCCAGTCGCAGGCAGGGCCATGGGCTCAAGAATATTCTGGAATACAAGCGTTGCGCGGCGCCACGCCCGCAGCGGCCAATTCGCACGCGAGCTAGACCGTACGGCCGTCAACCGAATGCGTACAGCAAGATCTGCCGGAGGCGCAGCTGGCCGAACATGAGCGAGGCAAACGGCGAGGCGCCGATAACGCTCCAGATGTTCGCGGCAACTCGAGCACGAACTCACATGTTCACGCACATAAATACGATCCGCAGGACGGATGGCTCCGTCGAGATATCCGGCAAGGAGGCGCTTTGCTGAACGACAATTCATCGAGCACTTCCTTTTGCGCGTCGTACCGTAAACTCCGCCACCGATGAAACGCTCGGGGCAGTCGCAGGATTCGGGGTCGAGATCATCCGCGGCCGGCTGTCACTCGCGCTTCCATGCTCATGCGCCGGTCGCACATCTCGCGGACGCGCCTCACGTTCTCCGCGCAGCAGCGGATCGAGCAGCTCACGCAACGCGCGACGGCCTCGGAGAATTCGCGACTTCACAGTTCCTACCGATACTTCGAGGATCTCGGCGACCTCTTCGTACGATAGCCCCTCGAGGTCGCGCAGAATCACTGCGCTACGAAAGACGTCTGGCACAGACTGCAACGCGCGCCGTACTGCCAGCTGTGCCTCGTGCGTCGCGAGCTTCTCGAACGGCGTGGCATCCAAATCTTCGAGCTCAAGCGCTGATGCCGTCCCGTTCGAGTCATCGTCAATCGAAACTTGATGACTATGGTGCCGCCAGCACCAACGCCGGTGGTTCAAGGCTTGGCGAACCGATATGCGGTACAGCCATGTTTTGAGCGAACTTCCGCGCCGGAAACCGCCAATTCCGCGAAAGACGCGGAGGAAGACTTCCTGCGTCACGTCGGCGGCGTCAGCTGCGTCGTAGAGGATTCCGTATACCAGGTTATAGACTGGAGCGTGGTAGTAAGTAACAAGCCATTCAAACGCGGCGTCGGAGCCAGCCTGCAGTTCGGTGACAAGCTCCGCTTCGTCACGACCCCACGATAAACTTTGCGCGAGCTCGGACATGACTTGCGCCTCTGGAAGTGCCGGCTGGAGGCCATTCACCCGGACGTGAGTGTCTCCATAAATATTGGACACCAACTAGCCTCTCGTAGTTCCAATTATAGCAGCAGTGGCTCCCGAGAGGCTGCCGGAAGGGCGCTTCGCCTAAGCTCTTCCGGTTCAAAGAGTTGCGGGCATGTCGCCGATCTCTAGACCTACACATAGACGGACCAAATTCCTCGGACCACGTTCCCAATGATGATTAACGCATCGCAAACGTTGTACGCGCGGCAGCGGATTCCTTGCGCGCCAGAGTTAGCTCGATTAGGATTGCCGCGCGATATTGCACACGATAGCTCTCGTCGTGAGCGGATCTCACTAAACCGGCGAATGGCGCGGTCTAGGGCAAAACGACTTTGGAGCACACTTTGCGGATATTACGACGCGATATATTGAAGTCCGGCGCGACGATCTTGGCTGCAGGCTCGGCATTGCCCGTTGGGGTTACCGCTGAATTGGGCCGCGGAGCACCAAATTTCCCCGAGCCGCAAGACACCGCCCTGCCTCCGGCTTTTGGTGTACTCAAGCCAATCCGCGATCACGTCAAACCTATCACTTCCAACGAGCGTAAGGCTCGCGTTGCGCGCGCGCAGGAGTTGATGACAAACGCTAAACCGCAATTCTCAGCGCTCTTCATCACGCCGGGAACCGCGCTGTTTTATTTCACTGGGATTCGCTGGTGGCCAAGCGAGCGCATGCTTGCTCTGCTAATTCCGCGCAGCGGCGAATCAGTCCTCATTTCGCCTGCGTTTGAAGAAGGGCGCGTTCGCGAGCTCCTGCCGTCGCCCGCTGAAATTCGGACATGGCAAGAGGATGAAAGTCCGTATCGCACAGCTGCGCAGTGGCTTTCGGATCATCAATTGCATACCGGCCGGATCGGCGTCGAAGAGACTACGCGTTTTATGTTTTTTGACGGCTTGCGAAAAGCGAATCGGGCTTCGGAATTCGTCAGCGGCGATCCAATAACAATCGGTTGTCGCGCCCGCAAAAGCGAGCACGAACTCGCTCTGATGCGACTCGCGTGTGCTGCCACATTTGATGTTTATAAAGCGACGTTTGCATCGTTGCACGAGGGGGTAACGCAAGAAACGGTCGCTGAGTGGGTCTCAAAGGGATACAACAAAATGGGATTGGAAGGCGAGGCAGATGTGCTATTTGGCTCGGCTTCTTCGTTCCCACATGGATCGCGCGAAGAGCACCCGCTGCGCGAAGGCGATTCCGTATTGCTCGACGACGGCACAACGGTCGAAGGCTATCAATCTGACGTCACGCGCATCACGGTTCTCGGCAAGCCATCCGATAAATTGCAGCGCGCATTCGAAATCGTGCGCAAAGCCCAGGATGCAGCGCTCGCCGCCGCGGTCACCGGAAAGCCGTGCGGTTCGGTGGACGATGCCGCCCGGCGAGTGATTACCGCTGCAGGATTTGGCCCCGGCTACAAATATTTCGCCCACCGCCTCGGTCACGGAATCGGTCTCGACATGCACGAGCAACCCTATCTTGTCCGTGGAAACCAAACGATACTCGCAGCCGGGATGACGTTTTCAAATGAGCCGGGAATTTACGTTGTCGGAGATTACGGCGTGCGCTGCGAAGATGACATGGTGATCTCTGCCGACGGCGCCGCGCAGTTGCTGACCCCAGGCTTTCAACCGTCGCTCGAACTCCCGATCGAGTAGCGCGGCGTGCTACAGAGTCCTTTTGGCAACGCAATATTCGACAATCCGCGCTTCGACCCAGAATCTCTCGTCGCCCGATTCGCGCGAAATGAACCCGCCATGGCCGCCGTACTGCGGTGTGACAATCGTGATATGGCGATTGGAAGTGAGAGTCACGTCGCGTAGCGTTTGAATCGGCACGATCGGATCATCCTGCGCGGAAATGATGATTGTGGGAACGCGAATCGCGTCCGCAACTCGCAGCGCGCTAGCCCGATAATAATAATCATCGGCGTCGCGATACCCGCAAAACTTCGCGGTGATCGCATCGTCAAATTCACGCACGGTCCGAACGCCGTCGAGGCCATTCAACGGATACCGCTCCGGAAACAGGCCGGCCTTAAATCGCGTGTGCTTCTTCAAGGAACGAACGAAGTGGCGCTGATAAATAATATTCTGGCGCTCGTTGAGTGCGTCCGCGCAAGCCGCGAGGTTGGCCGCCGGGCACACGGCAATTACTCCGCGCAACTCTGGCGGAGCGCTATCCGCCATCTCGCCCGCCATTTTCAAAACCAAATTGCCGCCCATCGAAAAGCCCACTACGAAAATCTCCGGCAGCTTGTCTTGCGCGATCAGTTCAGCCACGATGGCGCGCATATCATTGCTCAGCCCAGAGTTATACAGACTGGGCGTCAAATGATCCGTCCCACCGCAATTGCGCTGATTCACGCGAATGACATTAAATCCTTCACGAAATGCCTTCTCCGCGATGCCGCGCATGTAGCCGGACTCGCTCGAGCCTTCGAGTCCATGAAGTAAGGCAATCGTAGAATGCCGGCGCGGCTCAGTCTGCCAATGGCACTTCGCGAGAACACGTGTGCCCGGTTCCGTTTCAAATTCGCGCGGCTCCGCGGCAGGCAGAAATGGAAAGCTACGCCTCCAGAAAGCGCCAGCCATCGTCATCAGGTGCGGATTTCGAAGCAGGAACGCAGGTTGAAACTCTTTCACACTTAAAAATTTACGCTACCGGCATGATTGGCGCAACCGAACTCCCGAGCATTGGCTTGCTTTCCGCTTAGCGTGCCCGTAAAATGGTTTGTTACACGATGAAGATTTGCAGCAACATTTTATTATTCTAACGGCCCAGCCCTCGCGGCTGGGCTTTTGCGTTTCTGGGGTCAAAAGTCCCGCATTTCCGGGCCAAAAGCCTCACGGGGTCGAAAGCCTCACAAAGACGAGGAGACGATGATAGACGGAGCCATTCCGGAAGGTTTGACGTTCGATGATGTCCTGCTGCTGCCCGGAAAATCCTCGGTGCTTCCGGCGCAGGTGGACACGCGCACGTGCCTCTCGCGAAAAATTGCGCTAAATATTCCCGTGGTGGCCGCCGCGATGGACACAGTGACGGGCTCGCGCCTGGCAATTGCGATTGCGCGGCAGGGCGGCCTCGGATTCGTGCACCGCAACATGCCCGTCGAGCGCCAAATCGAGGAAGTGGACAAGGTGAAGCGGTCTGAGAGCGGCATGATTGTCGACCCCGTGACAATTTCGCCCGAGCTATCCGTAAGGCAAGCGCTCGACATCATGACCAAGTACCGCGTCTCGGGCCTTCCCGTCACTCGCGGGTCGCGCCTCGTGGGCATTCTCACCAATCGAGATCTGCGATTCGAGCGCAATCTCGACCAGCCTGTCAGTGCCGTGATGACGAAAGATAACCTCGTAACCGTTGCCGTCGGAACGACGCTCGATGAAGCGGAACGCCTTCTTCAGCGGCATCGCATCGAAAAACTTCTCGTCGTGGACAACGACTACAATCTCAAGGGCCTCATCACGGTCAAAGACATTCAGAAGAAGCTCGAGTATCCGATTGCGGCGAAGGACGATCAGGGCCGGCTTCGCGTTGGTGCGGCGGTGGGCTCAACAGGAGACTATCTCGAACGCGCCGTAGAGCTTGCCAAGGTAAAGGTGGATGTGCTGGCGATAGATAGCGCGCACGGGCACTCCACGCGCGTAATGGATGCGGTGCGGGAACTGAAGCGGCGGCTTCCCGACGTGCAACTCGTCGCTGGAAACGTCGCAACGGCCGAGGGCGCGCGGGACTTGATTTCCCTGGGGATTGACGGGCTGAAGGTTGGAATCGGACCGGGCTCGATCTGCACCACGCGCGTCGTCACCGGCGCAGGCGTCCCTCAGATTACTGCGATCGCCGACGCCGCTCGTGCCGCGAAAGACGCGGGAGTGCCGATCATCGCAGACGGCGGCGTGAAGTTTTCGGGCGACATCACGAAGGCAATCGCGGCCGGTGCCTCAGTCGTAATGATTGGCGGGCTGTTCGCCGGCACCGAGGAATCACCGGGCGAAACGATTCTCTATCAGGGCCGCACCTACAAGTCCTATCGAGGCATGGGCTCGCTCGCGGCGATGGAAGGCGGTTCCGCCGATCGCTACTCGCAGGAGGCCGCTGAGCGGGGCAAGTCCGTGCCGGAAGGCATCGAGGGACAGGTCCCATACAAAGGACCGTTGTCGGGTCTAGTTGACCAACTCGTTGGCGGGTTGCGCAGCGGCATGGGGTATTGCGGTGTCGCGAACCTCAAGGAACTGCAGGAGCGCGGCCACTTTGTGCGCATCACATCGGCTGGCCTGCGCGAAAGCCACGTCCACGACGTCATCATCACCCGCGAAGCACCGAATTACCGGCTGGAATAGTGGAATACCGATTCGAAAATCTTGCGCGCTTGAGCCACGCATGCGCAGTCGCGCGGGCGGATATTCTCTGATGTCTCCGCTCCGCCGTTGGGCACCAGTTGTCATCTGGGCAGCAGTCATTTTTACGTTCTCAACGAGCTGGTTCACGTCTGACAATACCGAAGCAATCGCCGGGCCATTTCTGCATTGGATCTTTCCGAGTCTGACGCCCGACGCCATCGGTTTCATTCATCACATCATCCGAAAGTGCGGGCACCTGACCGAATATTTTATTTTGGGCTTGCTGGTGCTCCGCGCGATTCGAGCCGGCCGGCCGGGCATGCGTCTCGCGTGGGCGCTCGCGGCCATCGGTATCGTGGCGGCATACGCTTCTTCCGATGAGTACCACCAGTCGTTCGTACCTGGGCGCGGCGCTTCCATTTACGATGTAATGTTGGACACTACCGGCGGCGCGCTTTCTCAAATTGCCGCTGCGCTCTTCGCTCTCCGCCGTCGCCACAGCGAGCACCAGGATTCGAATGAACAAATTGAGGAGGAGCAATGAATCGAATTTTTAGAAGCCCACTCGTGGCCACGGTAGCCCTTGCTGGATTCGCGATGGGCGCAAGCACGGCGGTTCGCGCTGCTGACACGCCTCTGCGCTACGAATTGAAGTTTGAACCGCCAAATACGCACCTGATGGACGTCACGATCCATGCGGCCGGCCTCGACGGAAAATCGGCAGACTTCGCCATTCCCGACTGGGCTCCGGGCTCCTATTACGTCGAGAATTACTGGATGTACGTCCAGGGGTTCCACGCGACGGCGGCGGACGGAAACGCACTCAAATGGCGCAAGACGGACGAGCAGACATGGCACATCGATCTCAATCGCTCGACTTCCGTCATCGTCTCGTACCAGCTTTATGGCAACACGCTGGCCAACAATCACGCGCAGTACAACGAAAAGCACGCGTTCATCGGCGGTCCCGCGGTCTGGATGTATCTCGTTAACGGCAAGGAGCGGCCAATTGAACTATCGATCGAAGTCCCGACCGGATGGAAAGTCGCAACGGGAATGACGCGCACGGACGAAAATCATTTTACAGCGGCTTCCTACGACTGGTTCGCGGATGCGCCGCTCGAAATTTCCAATTTCAAAGAGCAGACGTTTGAGTTTGGCGGAACGAAGTATCACGTGATTGACCACGACATCGAAGGCGGCAACGACTTCACAAAATTCACCGGTGACTTGCAAAAAATCGTTCAAACCCTGGTGCCGATATTTGCTGACGTCGCCGGAACGCCGCAGCAAGAAGCGCCGTTCAAAGACTACTGGTTCCTTTTTCACATCTGGCCGAACTCAGGCGGCGGTCTCGAACATCTGAATTCTACCCAAATCAATTTTCGAGAGGACTGGGACAGCGTAGCGCCGAATGACAGGGGAATGCCGCAATATCAGCTGAAGCTTTTTGTTACGGCGCACGAATTTTTCCATGCCTGGAACGTCAAACGAATTCGCCCGCGCCCGCTCGGCCCCTTTGATTATTCGCGCCAGGTGCACACGCCTTCACTTTGGATTTCCGAAGGTCTGACGAGTTATTACGGCAGCCTCGCGCTCGTGCGCGCCAGCCTGATCTCCCCGCAGGAATATCTCGACACCATCTCGAAGCTCATCACAAAGTTCGAGCAGGAGCCGGGACGGAAAGAACGCAGCATCGAAGATACGAGCTGGGACACGTGGTTCGTACGCAATCCGAATCTGGACACGAATCTCACCAACGAGAATTATTCCTACTACGACGGCGGCCAGATCGTCGGCCACCTGCTCGATTTCGCCATCCGCGAGAAGACGAACAACACTAAATCTCTCGACGACTGGATGCGCCTGATGTACTCGCGCTACGCCCTGCCGAAACCAGGCTTCGAGCCGGACGACGCCATGAAAGCTATCTCTGAAGTCGGCGGTATGGATTTCACCGATTTCTTCCACCGTTACATCAGCGGGAAGGAACCGCTGCCTTACGACACTTATTTCGCTTACGCCGGGATCACGGTTGAGAAAAAAGTGGATACCACGAAGCCGTGGACTGGCTTCACCACGAATAAAAGCGATGACGGCCGCGCGAAGATCTCGAACGTACTTCCCGGCAGCCCGGCGGAAACAGCGGGCCTTTCGAAGGACGATACGCTTGTCGCAATCGATGACCGGACCGTCAGCCCGGACGATTTGAGCAACGCTATCGCCGCGCACACGCCTGGCGACTCATTGAAGATTTCACTGATCCGGCTGGGAGAACTGCGCAATATCAATCTCACGCTCGGGTCGAATCCCTATCCAACTTACCACCTCAAGCTAGCCGAGAACCCGACCGACGCGCAGAAGCAAATCTACAAGAGTTGGCTAGGGATCAAATGACCAGCGAGCCGCGGCCACGGAACGCGCGCCGCTAAATCGCACGCGAAAAAACAAAAGGCCCGCGAGATCGGCGATCGCGCGGGCCTTTGTATTTCGCTTGCCTGAAAACTAAGCTTTCGCTTCGGCCTTCTCTTCCGGTTCTTCGACGGCCTGTTCCTTCTTAGGCTTCTTCTCTTTTTTCTTCAACTCCGAGCCGATGAATTCCAGGATCGCGACTTCTGCGCCGTCGCCGATGCGCCAACCCGCGCGAATGATGCGAGTGTAGCCGCCCGCGCGGTCAGCAAATCTCGGCGCGAGATCGGAAAAGAGCTTCTGCGTCGCACCCGGCGTTTGTAGAAACGCCGCCGCTTGCCGGCGCGCATGCAGCGAATCGCGCTTGCCGAGGGTAATCATCTTTTCGGCGAGCGGGCGGGCCGCCTTCGCACGCAACACCGTCGTTGTGATTCGTTCCTTCTCAATCAGGTTCGTCACCAGATTGCGAAGTGTCGCGCGACGGTGTGCGGGCTTACGCCCGAGTTTGAAGCCTGACTTCAGGTGTCTCATGGTCGTCTTTTCCGCCGTCTACAGACCGGCGGTTTCCTCCGAAGGCAGGGGAGCTGTCTGACTCGGCAGCGGCGGCCAGATGATCCGGCCGCGGTCGTCGAACTTCATCCCGAGGCTAAGGCCCATCTTCTGGAGTATTTCCTTAATCTCGTTCAGCGACTTGCGCCCGAAATTTTTCGTCTTAAGCATCTCGGATTCGGTCTTCTGAACGAGCTCCCGCAGACTTTGGATGTTCGCGTTTTTCAAGCAATTGTAAGATCGGACGGAAAGTTCGAGCTCTTCCACCGATCGGTCGAGGTGCTCGAGCCGCGGATCGTTGTAGTTCTCCACCACTTCTTCCGGCAAATCCGGCGATTCTTCAAAGTTGATGAAGATGCTCATGTGATCCTTCACCAGCTTCGAAGCCAGCCCGATTGCGTCCTGCGGAGTGATCGCGCCGTTGGTCCACACTTCGAGCGAAAGCTTCTCGTAGTCGGTCATCTGTCCGAGGCGCGCTGCTTCGACGGCGTAGTTCACTTTGCGCACTGGCGAATGCACCGAGTCAATCGGGATGTACCCGATCGGCAGGTCTTCGTCGAAGTTTCGATCGGCGGAGACGTAGCCGCGGCCGTTCTTCACCCGCATCTCGAGTTCGAGCTTGCCGCCTTCGCTCACTGTTGCGATATAAACGTTCTTGTCGAGCACGGCGATATCCGCGTCTTCTTCGATCTTCGCGGAAGTCACCGGACCGGGCACGTCCACATTGAGTGTGATCGTCTTCGGCTGATCCGAGTTCAACTTCAAAGGCACCTGTTTCAAATTCAGGATGATGTCGGTGGCATCCTCCACTACGCCGGGAATTGGCGAGAATTCGTGGAGCACGCCTTCGATCTTCACGGCGGTAATGGCCGCTCCTTCAATCGAGCTCAGCAGGGCGCGCCGGATAGCATTGCCAACCGTCGTTCCCCACCCGCGCTCAAAAGGCTGCGCCGAGAATTTTCCGAACTTGTCTGTCAGCGACTCGAGCTCTGCTGCCAGTCGCTTTGGCTTCTGGAAACCTTTCCACATCTTCAACCTTCCTCCCGCCCGCTTACGCAGGCCAACGCAACAACTATTTCTGCTTACTTGGAATAAAGTTCAACGATGAGCTGCTCGTTCACCAGCGGCGTCTGCACGTCTTCGCGGCGCGGCATCGAGATCACACGCGCTTTGCAATTCTCGCGGTCAATTTCGAGCCACGGCATCTGTCCTTGGCTCTGCGCCAAATTACGCGCCTCGAGCACCATCGGGTTCTGGTGCAGCTTGTCCTTGACGGTGATTTCGTCGCCCACGTGCACCAGATAGCTTGGGATGTTGACTTTGTGACCCTTCACGCGAACGTGCCCGTGCAGCACGAACTGCCGCGCTTGCGAACGCGATGACGCCACGCCCATCCGGTAAATCACGTTGTCGAGCCGACGCTCCAGCATCACGAAGAGATTCGAACCCGTCGGACCTTGCGCGCGCTCCGCCTTCTCGAAATAATTCCTGAACTGCCGCTCCAGCAAGCCGTAGGTCCGCTTCATCTTCTGTTTTTCGCGCAACTGCACGCCATACCCGACCATCTTGGCTCGGCGCGCCTGGCCGTGCTGGCCCGGAACGAAATTGCGCTTCTCGATCGCGCACTTCTCGGTAAAACAGCGCAATCCCTTCAGGAAGAGTTTCTGCCCTTCCCGCCGGCACAGCCTGCAAACTGCCTCACGATGTCTTGCCAATTGCCTTTCTCCTTTTCCCTTCCAAAACCATCAGTTCCAAATCAAACTCGAAATTAGACGCGCCGGCGCTTTGGCGGGCGGCATCCGTTGTGCGGTACCGGGGTGACGTCCTTGATTCCATTGATGTGCAGCCCTGCCGCGGCCAACGCGCGAATCGCAGACTCGCGTCCTGCTCCCGGCCCCTTCACTCGCACCTCGACCGATTTCATCCCATATTGGTCCCGCGCGACGCCAGCCGCAGACATGGCCGCCTGCTGCGCGGCGTAGGGCGTGCCCTTGCGCGAGCCTTTGAAACCGACCGAGCCAGCCGATGCCCAACTCACCGCGCGGCCATCAGGATCAGTCAACGTGACGATCGTGTTGTTAAACGTCGCCTGAATGCACACGACCCCGTGCGGCACCACGCGCTTCTCTTTCTTCTTGCGAAATTCTTTCTTTCGCTTGGTCGGCTTCGCACCTGCATCCGGTGCAGCGGCGGCGTCCTTCGGTTCCTTAGCCACGAGTGTTGTTCTCCTCTATTCTTGTTCGAATTGCTTCGCGCGAATTACTTGCGCAGCGCGACTTTCTTCTTCGCTGCGACCGCGCCCTTCCGCGGACCCTTCCGCGTGCGTGCGTTGGTGTGAGTTCGCTGCCCGCGCACCGGCAGATTTCGGCGGTGCCGCAACCCGCGATAGCACTGAATTTCGATTAGTCGGCGGATGTTCATCTGCATCTCCTTGCGGAGATCGCCTTCCACGCGGCCCTCGGATTCAATTGCCTGACGAAGCTTATTTACTTCCTCTTCGGTCAGGTCTTTCACTTTCTTGGTCTCGTCCACGTCGGCTTTCGCGGCCAATTTCTTGGCGCGAGCTTGTCCGATGCCGTAGATGGCCGTCAGGCCAACCCAAAGTCTCTTGTTCGGCGGCAAATCCACGCCTGCGATACGTGCCATATTTCTTCCCCTTAGCCCTGGCGCTGGCGATGTTTTGGGTTCACGCAGATCACGCGAACCACGCCGCGCCGATGGACGATCTTGCACTTCATGCAAATTTTCTTCACTGAGGCTCGAACCTTCATTGCTTGCTCCGTTCCCAAATTACCGCACTGCTATTTGTAGCGATACACAATGCGGCCACGCGTCAGATCGTACGGTGAAAGCTCCACAGCCACCCGGTCGCCCGGAAGAATTCGGATGAAATTCTTCCGCATTTTGCCGGAAATATGCGCCAGCACCCGGTGCTTATTTTCGAGCTCGACGCGAAACATCGCATTCGGCAACGGCTCGATCACCGTGGCCATGACTTCGATGGCGTCTTCTTTTGAATTGCCGTCGTCGCTCTTTTTCTTTTCCGGTAGCGGTCGTTTATTCATGAACTCCGATTTTCCTTCACATTCGATGCTTCGAAATCGTTCCCTCGCTCACCAGCAGGGCCCAGCCGCTTCGCGCGGCTTCGTCAAAATCCACGGCCCGTTCGCCGTCACGGCCACCGTGTGCTCAAAGTGCGCGGAATCGCTGCCATCCGCCGTTACGGCCGTCCACTTATCGCTCAGGATACGCACCCCGGGACCGCCCGAATTCACCATCGGCTCGATCGCGAGGACCATTCCTTCCTGTAGCCGCGGTCCGTGTCCGGGTTCGCCATAATTCGGCAGTTGCGGCTCTTCGTGCATGTGCGTCCCAATGCCGTGGCCCACAAACTCCCGGACCACCGAGTATCCGTTCGACTCGACCCACGATTGCACCGCAGCCGAAATATCGCTCAGTCGATTCCCCGGCCGGACCTTTTGAATCGCGTGATCGAGCGATTCGCGTGTCACCCGCAACAACTTTTCGCGCTCCGGGGCAATCTTCCCCACCGGCACCGTAAACGCGGCGTCCGCATAATACCCATCCAGCTCGACTCCAAAATCCATGGAAAGAATGTCGCCCTCTTTCAGCGACCGCCTCCCCGATGGAATCCCGTGCACAACTTCCTGGTTGATCGAAGTGCACAACGAGCCCGGATAACCCATGTAACCCTTAAACGCAGGCCGCGCGCCGTGCTCGGCCGTGTACCGCTCCGCGATCTCGTCTAGTTCCTTCGTCGTCACGCCCGGCTTCACGTTTGTCCGCAACTCGTGCAGCGCGTTCCAAACGATCTGCCCTGCGCGGTACATCTTCTCGAGTTCGCGTTCGTCTTTACGCACGATTGCCATCGGCGCCATGCCTGGCCAGTATCTCGAAAATCCTCTTACTGACCTCTTCGACGTCCGCCGACCCATCCACTTCGGCGAGATCCCCGGTCGAGCGGTAATAATCCACGAGCGGCTTTGTCTGCCTGTCGAACGCCGCCAATCGGTCCCGGACCACTTCCGCGCGGTCGTCCGATCGCTGAATCAGCTCTCCGCCGTCCTTATCGCACCGGCCTTCCACTTTTGGCGGACGTTCGTGGACATTGTAAACCTCGCCGCCGATGCTGCACGTCCGCCGCCCCGCAATCCGGTAGACCAGCGTGTCGTGATTCACCTTGAAGTTCACCACCAGCGGCGCGCGAAACTTCCCCCTCTTCAGAATCTCATCAAGCGTCTGCGCCTGCGGCATCGTTCTCGGAAATCCGTCAAACACGAACGAGCTTGCACAATCGGCGCGGGCAATCCGTTCTTCAACGATGCCGAGCACGATATCGTCAGGAACGAGCTCGCCGCGCTCCATCAGCGGCTTGGCCCTCTGGCCGAGTTCCGTTCCGCGCGCCACGTGATCCCGCAGCATCTCTCCCGTCGAAAGATGCGGCACGCCATAAAATTCGGCTAGGCGCCGCGCTTGTGTTCCTTTACCCGCTCCCGGTGGACCGACAAAAATAATAGGCCGCTTTAAACCCATCCGCACCGCCGCCAGCCCCGACTAACTACGACGGCCACGCACTTTGCCTTTACGCACGAAGCCTTCGTAGTTGCGCATGACAAGTTGCGCTTCCACCTGTTGAACAGTATCCATCGCGACGCCGACGACAATGAGCAGGGATGTTCCCCCGAAATAGAAGGTGACTCCCAGGCCCTCGAGTACGAACCGCCACATATGCGCGTCAAACCATTCACCGCCGAGCCACACCGGCAAGTGCTGCAAGTGAATCCCCGAAATCATCCACTCCGGAATCAAGCAGACGATAGCGAGATATATGCCGCCAACCAAAGTCAACCGGGTCAGAATGCGGTTGATGTGCTCCGACGTGTTTCTTCCAGGACGAATTCCAGGAATGAAACCGCCGTATTTCCGCATGTTGTCCGCCAGTTCGGTGGGATTAAAAATAATCCCGACATAGAAAAACGCAAAAAATATGATCAGGAACACGTAAATCAGCGTGTACAGCGGCTCGCCCCAGGAAATCATCTTCGCGAAGCGGCTGAAAAACGGCGACTTGCTCTGAAAAATGAGCGCGAGCGTCTGCGGAAACGTCAGCAGCGAGCTCGCAAAAATCGGAGGAATGACGCCGCCTGAATTAACACGCAGCGGCAAATAAGTCATCTGCCCGCCCATCACGCGCCGCCCGACCACGCGTTTCGCATACTGCACCGGAATACGCCTCTGGCCGCCCTCCACAAAGACAATGAATGCCACCACAGCGAGCATCATTCCCAGAAGCAGGATGATCGCAATCGGTGTAAAAGCTCCCCATTGCTGCTGCGTCGCCTTATCCCAGAGATCCTTGATGCCGCGAGGCAATCCGACCACGATGCCCGCGAAAATGATGAGCGACATTCCGTTGCCAATGCCGCGGTCGCTAATCTGCTCGCCGAGCCACATGATGAACGCCGAGCCAGTCGTGAGCGTCAGCATAGTCATCAAAATGAAGCGCGGACCAGGGTGATAGACGAGCGACGCTCCGCCCAAGCGCTGATTCTGAAGCGTTAACGCGATCGTAAACGACTGGAAACAGCTCAGTACGATCGTCAAATAACGCGTGTACTGCGTGATCTTGCGCCGGCCGAGTTCGCCTTCCTTCTGCAACCGTTCGAGATACGGCCAAACTACGACCATCAACTGCAGAATGATGGACGCCGTAATGTACGGCATGATCCCGAGCGCGAAAATCGTCAGCCGGCGAAGATTGCCGCCGCTGAACAGGTCGATGATTCCCAGCACCGAGCCCTGGCCCTGCTGGAAGAGCGTCTGCAACAGCTCGGTATTGATGCCCGGCGTGGGAATGAAGGCTCCGAGGCGGTACACACCCAGCAAAGCGAGCGTGAACAACACGCGTTTGCGCAGGTCAGGCGTGCGGAATATGTTGCGAAACGCCTCGAAAAGCTTCCTCATGAAAGAATCTCTGTTGTCCCCCCGGCTGCAGTGATTTTCTCCTGAGCCGATTTGCTGAATGCGTGAGCTTTCACCGTCAGCGCCACCTTCAAATCGCCGTCGCCAAGAATCTTTATGCCCTTGCGGCGCGCATGAACCAAGCCTTCGAGCGCGAGCTCTTCAGGTCCGATTACAGCTCCGGCCTCAAACGCGTTGAGAGTCTCTACGTTTACGATAGATAGATCCTTGGAGAACGGATTCGCGAACCCTCGCTTCGGCATGCGGCGATGCAGCGGCATCTGGCCGCCTTCAAAACCGCGCCGGCGCGAATAGCCGCGCCGCGACTGCTGGCCCTTGTTGCCGGCTCCGGAAGTTTTGCCGAGTTTCGAGCCCATGCCACGCCCAACGCGTCCGCGGCGATGCCGCGAACCTTTCGGCGGTTTCAGATTCGACAGCGTGGGTTTCATCCTCATCCTCTACTTTTGGATTTCGACCAAGTGATGCACGCGCGCGATCATCCCGCGAATTGACGGCGTATCCTCGCGCTCGAGCACTTGATTCATGCGGCGAAAGCCGAGGCCGCGAACCGTCTGCCGCATCGAGCGCGGGCAGCCGATAAAGCTGCGCACCCACTTGATTTTCAATGTTCCGGTCGTTTTCTTTGCCATGGTCGCTATCCGTGTCCGCTAGGAACTGGCCGCGGCCACTTCTTCGTTTGTCTTGCCGCGCAGCTCAGCCACCTTCGAGGCATTCTTCAGGTGCAACAGGGCATCAAACGTCGCCTTGATCACGTTGTGCGGATTCGACGTGCCGATGGACTTCGTCAACACGTTCTGAATGCCCGCAACCTCCATCACCGCGCGAACTGGTCCTCCCGCGATGAGTCCCGTGCCTTCCGGCGCGGGCTTCAACAAAACCTGGCCAGACCCGTAGCGCCCCAGCACCTGATGCGGAATCGTCGAGCCCTTGAGATTCAGTTTCACCATGTTCTTCTTGGCCTGCTCGATCGCCTTGCGGATAGCCATGGGAACTTCTCGCGCCTTGCCCATGCCGAAGCCGGCATGGCCGTGCTGATCGCCCACCACCACGAGCGCGGAGAAGCTGAGGTTCTTGCCTCCCTTGACGACTTTCGTGACGCGGTTGATCGCCACGACTTGGTCTTTTAGGTTCGCGAGGTTCGTGTCGATGATTCTGCGAACCGAAAGAATGTCTTTGAGTTCTTGTTTCGGCATAGAGTTAGAACTTCAGTCCTGCCTCTCGGGCCGCTTCCGCTAATGCCTGAATGCGGCCGTGATATTGATATCCGCCCCGGTCGAAAACCACGCGCTCGACGCCCGCGGCGCGCGCGCGCTCCGCAACCGCCTTGCCCACTGCTTTGGACGCGGCGACATTTCCGCCGCCCTTATTCCCTTTGCGAAACTCGCCATCGAGCGAGCTGGCCGATGCGAGTGTTCGCCCGGCTTGATCGTCAATCACTTGCGCGACGATGTGCCGCGAAGAACGAAATACGCACAACCGCGGCCGCTCCGTGCTCCCTGAAATCTTCCGGCGCAGGCGCGAATGCAATCGCTCACGATGAGCGCTCCGCGAAAGCCTTTTGACTGGAACTGTAGCCACGCTAATTCTCCTCGTTCTTGCCGCGAATTATCCGGCTGTCTTTGCTGCGCCGGCCTTCCCGGCTTTCTTCTTCAGCCGCTCGCCCGCAATTCGAATTCCCTTTTGCTTGTACGGGTCGGGCGGGCGCAGGTGGCGCAGGTTTGCAGCCACTTGCCCCACTTGATTCTTGTCCGCGCCGCTTACGGTCATGTGAGTCTGCTTCTCGACCGCGATCTGAATCCCCTCAGGGATTGGAAACTCGACGGGATGCGAGAACCCGAGCGAAAGCACCACGTTTTTGCCCTTGACCTCAGCGCGATATCCCACTCCCACGATATCGAGATCTTTCTTGAAGCCGGTGGTGACGCCGAAAACCGCATTTGCCACCAGCGCCCGGGCCAGCCCGTGCAGCGCGCGTTGCTCATCGTTTTCCCGCAGCGCTGAGAGGACTCCGTCCTTCGTTTCAAAACGGATGCCGTGCGGCACGCGGACCGACATTTTTCCCTTCGGGCCTTGCACGTCCACCGATTCCGCCTGGACTTGCACTTTCACGCCCGCGGGCACTGGTATCGGTTTATATCCAATTCGCGACATGGTTCACTCTTCCCGAAAATTTCCTGCTAAGCCCGACTGCCAAACATTGCTACCAAACTTCGCACAACAGTTCGCCGCCCACTCCGCTTTTGCGCGCGGCATGCCCGGTCATAAGCCCGCGCGGCGTGGAAACAATGGCGATGCCCATTCCGCCCACCACCGAACGAATGTCCGATTTCCCGACGTATCGCCGGCAACCGGGCCGCGATATGCGCTTCAGGTTGGTGATCACGCTGCGCCGGTCCGGCGTGTAGCGCAGGAACATTCGAAGAGTCTTTTTCACCTTCGTATCGTCCACAACCTTGTAGCTCGCGAGATAACCTTCATCCTTCAATATCCGGGCGATCTCGACCTTCATCTTTGACGCGGGCAAATCCACGCGCGCGTGCTTCGCGTGCGATGCGTTGCGGATGCGCGTCAACATGTCCGCGATAGGGTCTGTTTGCATTCCATCCTTCCTTAATTACCAGCTCGCCTTGACGACGCCGGGAATCTCACCCTTGAGCGCCAGGCCGCGGAAACAGATGCGGCACATTTGAAACTTGCTTAGAGTCCCTCGCGCCCGGCCGCAGATGCGGCAGCGATTGCGAAAGCGAACTTTGAACTTCGGCGTTCGTTTCTGTTTGGCGAATTGACTGTCGCGCGCCATTCGATCTCCTTCGAGCGCTTGCGCTCGATTCTTCCCCTTACCCCTGTACTCGGAACGGCACGCCGAGCAGCTTGAGCAGCTCGCGGCCTTCCTCGTCGCTGCGGGCTGTCGTCGTGATCGTGACGTTCATGCCCTTGATCTTGTCCACTCGCGTGTAATCGATTTCCGGAAACACCAGCTGGTCCTTCAAACCCAGTGTGTAATTGCCGCGGCCGTCGAACGAATTCGGCGCCAAGCCTTTAAAGTCGCGCAAGCGTGGCAGCACGATGTTCGCGAGGCGGTCCAGGAATTCGTACATGCGCTCGCCGCGCAGCGTGACCATGCATCCGATCGGCATGCCCTTGCGAATTTTAAAATTCGCGATTGACTTCTTCGCTCGTGTGATCACCGGCTTTTGCCCCGCGATCAATCCCAGTTCCTGCGCTGCCGTATCGAGCAGCTTCACGTTCTGGCTCGCTTCGCCAAGGCCGATGTTTACAGTTACTTTCTTTACGCGCGGTACGGCCATCGAGTTCGGATAGTTGAACCGCTTCGTCAACGCCGGAACCACGTCTTTGCTATACCGCTCGTGCATACGGCTATTCATCGTTCTGTCCGCAGCCTCTTTTCTCTAGTTCTCGAATGTCGTCTTGCAGCGCCGGCAAATTCGCGTCTTTGTGCCGTCTGGCAATGTCGTGTGCCCTGCGCGAGTGTGTTTTCCGCACCCTGGGCAGATCAGCATCACGTTCGACGCTTGCAGCGGCGCTTCTTTATCCACGATGCCGCCCTTGATGTTCTTCTGCGGATTCGGCCGCGTGTGGCGCTTGATGATGTTCGCGTGTTCTACCGTCACCGTGTTCTTCCACGGATTCACTGCCAGCACGCGCCCCGTCTTGCCTTTGTCTTTGCCGGCCACTACTTTTACGTTGTCGCCGTGCCGGATGCTCATTGTCGTTCTGATTGTTCTGTCTTTCATCGCTACCACACTTCCGGAGCCAGCGAGACGATCTTGGTGAACTTCTTCTCGCGCAGCTCTCTGGCGACCGGCCCGAATACGCGTGTTCCCACAGGCTCGTTCGCGTCGTTGATCAAAACCGCGGCGTTGTCGTCAAAACGGATATACGATCCGTCCTTCCGCCGGTGTTCTTTTCGCGTCCTAACCACTACCGCACGCACAACCTTGCCCTTCTTCACTTGGCTGTCTGGCGCAGCTTCCTTCACCGCCGCTGTGATGACGTCGCCTAGACCCGCGACCAATCCGGCATCGCCGCCAATCGGCAAAATGCATGTGAGCTGGCGCGCGCCTGAATTATCGGCCACCGTCAGCCACGTCCTCATCTGAACCATGTTCGTGCTCCCTCAAATACGCCCGGGCGGCTTTTAAGCCACGCGCGTCGAGCGTCCGACAACTTCTACGAGACGCCACCGCTTCAGCTTCGAGAGCGGCCGCGATGATGCGATTCGAACTGTATCGCCTACGCGCGCTTCGCCATTCTCGTCGTGCGCGTAATACTTTTTCGAAGATCGTATAACTCTATGGTAGAGCGGATGCGCCACCGCGCGCGTCACCTTCACGACGATGGTCTTCTGCATTTTGGCGCTGGTGACCACGCCCGTTCGTTCCTGGCGCTTGCCTCTATGTTTGGCCGCAACCGGTGTTGCGTCCGCACCCGGTGCTGTTGTCTTCTCGTCCGTCATTTGCTCTTCCTTAGTTCTTGCTTAGCCTCTTGCTGAGGTTCTCGCTTGAGCTCTTGCTGGCGCAGCAGCGTCTTCACTCGCGCCAATTCTTTCCGCGCCTCACGCAATCGCTTGAGGCCTTCCGATTGTCCCGTGGTCAGCTGGAATCGCAGCCGGAAAATCTGTTCGCCTAATTCCTGCTGCTGCGTTTCGAGTTCGTTCGAACTCATCTGGCTGAATTTCTCCGCCCGCTTCGCCATTAAATCCCTCCCGCTCGCGTGACGAATCGAGTGCGGATCGGCAACTTGTGCGAAGCGAGTTTCATGGCCTCGGTCGCCGAAGCCAGGTCCACTCCGGCCATCTCGAACATGATCCGCCCAGGCTTCACTACCGCAACCCAGTGCTCCGGTGGCCCTTTGCCCTTTCCCATTCTTGTTTCGGCCGGCTTCTTCGTGAATGGCTTGTCGGGGAAGATCCGAATCCAAAGCTTGCCGCCGCGTTTGATGAACCGCGTGATGGCCACGCGCGCCGCTTCAATCTGGCGGTCAGTAATCCACGCGGGCTCGAGCGCTTTCAGCCCGTACTCGCCGAAAGCGAGCGAACCGCCGCGCCACGCTTTGCCGGTGCGCCGGCCGCGCTGTTGCTTTCTGTATTTAACTTTCTTCGGCATCAACATAATGATTTTTGCCTTATCGTCCCGCCTGCGCGCCCGTTACGCTTCGACGGCGCTGGCCGCAGCGGACTGCGCCTTGCGGCGCGGAATATTTTCGCCCTGATAGATCCAGCACTTCACGCCAATCAAGCCGTAGGTCGTCTGCGCCTCGGCCGTGCCGTAATCAATGTCGGCGCGCAGAGTCTGCAGCGGCAAGCGCCCCTGCAAATACCACTCTTTGCGCGCGATTTCTGCGCCGTTCAACCGTCCCGCGACGCGAACCTTGATTCCCTTGCATCCGAATCGCAGCGCCGAATCCACCGACTTCCTCATCGCCCGGCGGAAGGCCACGCGCTTTTCAAGTTGCAACGCAATCGATTCGGCTACCAGCGTTGCATCGAGTTCCGGCCGGTGCACTTCCTGAATGTCAATGTGCACTTCGCGCTTGGTCCGCTTTTGCACTTCCTGTTTCAGCTTGTCGATTTCCGAGCCTTTCCGTCCGATGATGATTCCCGGCCGCGCCGTATAAATCCGGATGACCAGCTTGTTTGCGGCTCGTTCGATATCAATTCCGCTTACACCCGCGGACCTCAGTTTTTCCTTCAACTGCTTGCGCAGCGCAACATCTTCATGAAGCAAGTCCGCATAGTCGCGCTTGGCAAACCAGCGTGACTTCCACGACTTGTTGTAGCCTAGCCGGAATCCGTAAGGATGTGTCTTCTGCCCCACTCTCGCCTCCTACTTCTTGTCCTTATCTTTGCCCTTCTTTTTAGGCTGCGCCGGCCGTTGGCGTTGCGCGAGCGCTTTACGCGCCTTTCGAACCGCGCCCTTTACGCCCTTCGACGCTTCCGCTTCTGCCGCCGCCGATGCCGCGCGCGTCGCAGCAGCCTTGTGATGCTCGGCCACTTCCACGACGATGTGGCTCGTCCGCTTCTGGTAACGGAATGCCCGGCCCATCGGCGCGGGACGAATTCGCTTCCACCGCGGCCCTTCGTTCACGAAGCATGCCGACACGAAAAGCGAGTCCACGTCGAGCGTGTCCCCCGCATCCTCGGCCTTGCGCTCGGCGTTTGCGATGGCGCTTCGCAAAACCTTTTCGACTTCCCGCGCCACGCGCTTCTTTGTGAACCGCAGCGTTTGCAGCGCATTTTCCGCGCGGTGTCCGCGGATCAAATCGATTACCAGGCGCGCCTTTTGCGGCGAGACGCGAACGAATCGCGCTTTCGCGATGGCCTCAATTGCTGCCGGTCCCTGATGGATCGATCCCCGATGAGCCGAACCTTGATGAACCGAACCTTGATGAATCTCATTCGCCATTTCTTATTTTCCTAACTCTTTGCTGGCGCAGCTCCGCCGCCTGCCGCTGGCGCCGCGCCACCCGATGGAGCCGCCGCTGGCATGCCCGACGCAGCAGCAGCCTTCTCGAGTGCTGCTTTCACCGCGTGCCCTTTGAACGTGCGCGTTGGCGCGAATTCGCCAAGCTTGTGTCCGACCATTTGCTCGGTGATGTACACAGGGATGAACTTCCTCCCATTGTGCACTGCGATGGTGTGGCCGACCAGTTCGGGAAGAATCGTCGAGCGCCGCGACCACGTCTTTATGACTTTCTTCTCGTTCCTGGTGTTCAGCCCTTCCACCTTGACGCGCAAGTGATCGTCAATAAACGGGCCCTTCTTCAGCGAGCGTGGCATGCCGTCTCCGTTACCTCTCGTTACTTGTCGTTATTCTTCTACCCGGCGCAATTTCACCCACTGCGCCCGGCGCATCTTTCGGAATCCGCGGACAGGTCCCGGAACACGATGCGAGATCGTGCAGAACGGGCAAACAAACCGCGTTCCCTGCGCGTTCGGAATCTTGTCCACAATCACGCCCCAGCCGGCGCGGCACAGGCGAAACAGCACCTGCGGCGCCGGTCCGAGTTTCGATGAAATCTTTCCGGCTGGCTTAGCTACCGGTTTCACCGGGCGGCGATGCGCGACGGCGGCCTTGCGCCCGCGCGCAGTCCGGCGTGTCGCTCTACGGCTTATCCTAGTGGCTGTCATCTCTCTCTCGATTCCCCGCCGCGCCGGCATCAGTTCTCCTGCTTGTGCTGCTCGAAACTACGGCTTGCGCCGCTCGACAATCATCTTGCTTCCGCCGCGCTTTCGACGCGTCTTCGCGCCAAGCGTGGGAAAGCCCCACGGTGTCTGCGGGTGATTGCCCTTCACGCGGCCTTCGCCGCCGCCGTGAGGGTGATCAACCGGGTTCATAGCCACGCCGCGCACGGTTGGGCGAATGCCCAGCCAGCGCGACTTTCCCGCCTTGCCGTACGTGATGTTTTCATGGTCGAGGTTGCCAATTTGGCCAACCGTGGCCATGCAATTCACGTGAAACTTGCGTGTCTCGCCCGAGGGCAGCTTGATTAACGCGATATCGCCCTCTTTACTTAAAAGCTGTGCTGCGCCGCCCGCCGAACGCACTACCTGCCCGCCCTTGCCAGGCGATAGCTCCAGGTTGTGCATCATCGTACCGGGAGGAATGTTGCGAATCGGCAACGCATTGCCCGGAAGAATGTCAGCGCCTTCGCCGTTCTGCACCGTCATTCCAACTTCAAGCCCCACTGGATGCAGGATGTAACGCTTCTCGCCATCCGCATAGTGCAACAGAGCAATCCGCGCTGAGCGGTTTGGATCGTATTCAATCGCTGCAACCTTAGCTGGCACGCCGATTTTGTCGCGGCGGAAATCGATTTTGCGGTACTTCCGCATGTGCCCGCCGCCACGATGCCAGATGGTGACCTCGCCGTGGTTGTTTCGCCCGCCCGTACGCTTCTGGACTTCCACCAGCGACTTTTCCGGTTCCTGCTTGGTGATATCGCTTCTGTCCGTGAGCGTCAGGAAGCGCCGCGAAGGTGTATACGGTTTGAAAGTTTTTAGTGCCATCGTTCCCTCTGCCTGCTCTTCAATCCTGATATTTCAGATGAAGGAGTAACCGACTAATCGTTCTACTGCGGCCTAGAGATTCTCCGCGTACTCGATCATCTTTTCGCCCGGCGCAAGCTTTACGTATGCTTTCTTCCAATCGCGCCGGTAGCCTTCTGCGCGGCCGCGACGCCGAAACTTGCCGTGAAACATTGCCGTGCGCACGCCTGCAACTTTCACCTTGAATACGGTTTGAACCGCTTCCTTGATTTCCGTCTTGGTCGCGTCGGATGCGACTTCAAAAACCACGGTGTGCTGCGTCTCTTTCACCCCAAGACCCTTCTCGGTGATGATCGGCCGCCGAATGACTTGAAACGCTCGCGTCGTCATCGCTTATTCCTTCTTGCCTTTCGGCTTTGCCGTTTTCTTTGGCTTGGCCGCGGCCTTATGCGCTTTGGGCGCTGCTTTTTTCGCGTGAGCCTTCGCGGGCTTTGCTGCCGCTTTATGGTGTACGGCCTTCGGCTCAGCAGGTGCTGCTTCAATCTGTACTGGCGCGGCAGCCGCGTCGCCCGACTTGTTCACGCGCAACGACCGGCTCAGTTTTTCCGCTGCTGGCCGCGACAACAGCAACCGCTCGTGGCGCAGCAGTTCGTAAGGCTCGAGTGCCGTCGTCGCGACCAGCGTGACGCCATGAAGATTCCGGCTGGCGCGTTCTAGATTCACGTTCTCGCCCGTATCCACAAGCAGCATCGTCTGGCTCGCATCGTCCAGCTTCGTCAACTGTTTGCGGAACAAATTCGTCCGGTGTGAATCGAGTGCCCAGCCTTCTACAATCGTGAGCTTCTGGTCCGCGAGTTTCGCCGAAAGTGCCGAACGCAATGCGCCGGCGTGCATCTGACGCGGCACCACATAATCGTAACTTCGCGGTACCGGCCCGTGAACCGTGCCGCCCTTGCGCCAAAGCGGCGAACGAATCGAACCGATACGCGCGCGCCCTGTGCCCTTCTGCCGCCACAGCTTGCGTCCCGCACCGCTCACTTCGCCCTTCGGTTTCGTTTTGTGCGTGCCGGCGCGCCGCGCGTTCAAATAGTGCCGCGCCGTCTCGTGCAGCAAATGCACATTGACCTTCGCCGCAAAGACTTCGTCGGAAAGCTCGACTTGCCCGACTGTATCTCCGTCCAGGTTTATTACGTCCACGACTGGCATATTCTTCTCGCTATTTTCCGTGCTTCGCTTTGCGAATCACGATGTAGGCGCCGCTTGGTCCCGGCACTGCGCCGCGCACCAGCAATAAATTCTCTTCCGAATCCACTTTCACGACTTTCAAATTCTTCGATGTTTGCCGCGCGTTGCCCATGTGTCCGGGGAAGTGTTGTCCTGGCCAAACGCGTGACGGGAACGAACTGCCGCCAATTCCGCCCGGCGCGCGATGGAACATCGAGCCGTGCGTCGCGTCGCCGCCACGATAGTGCCAGCGCTTGACGCCGCCCGCGAAGCCCTTGCCTTTGCTTATGCCGGTGACATCCACATACTCGCCCGCGGCAAACGCATCCACCAAAACTCGGTCGCCTGGCTTGGTCTCGTCGTTTGAAACCTCGAGCCGAACCTCGCGCACGAATCGCATTGGCGCAACATTCGACTTCTTGAAATGCCCGGTCATGGCCTTGGTCAATCTCTGCGGCTTGATGAACTCCACAAGGCCCAGCTGAACTGCATCGTACCCGTCGGTTTCCTTGTTTCGCCGCTGCACCACGACGCAGGGACCCGCTTGAAGGACGGTGCATGGCACTGACGAGCCATCCTTCTCGAAGTACTGCGTCATCCCGATTTTGATTCCCAGAATTCCGTTGACTGCCATCGTCGTCGCTCTTCCCCGTTACTTCGTAGTGTGTTCGCGGCCGAAGGCCTTGATCTCGACGTCCACGCCCGGCGGCAAGTCGAGTTTCATCAGCGCGTCCACCGTGTCCGGCGTTGGCTCGAGAATGTCAATGAGCCGTTTGTGCGTTCGCATCTCAAACTGCTCGCGCGATTTCTTGTCCACGTGCGGCGAACGCAGCACCGTCCAGCGGTTGATCACCGTTGGCAGTGGAATCGGTCCGGCCACATTCGCGCCCGTGCGCTTGGCTGTGTCCACAATTTCTTTCGTGGACTGGTCGAGAACGCGGTGATCGTAAGCCTTCAGGCGAATCCGAATTTTTTCTCCGTTGGCCATGGCTACTCGATGATCTCGGTTACCGCGCCTGCTCCTACTGTGTGGCCGCCTTCGCGAATCGCGAAGCGCAGCCCCTTCTCCAGCGCTACCGGCGTGATCAACGCCACTTCCATCGTCACGTTGTCTCCCGGCATCACCATCTCCACTCCCGTCGGCAACGCCACATCTCCGGTCACGTCCGTCGTCCGAAAATAAAACTGCGGCCGGTATCCCGTGAAAAACGGCGTGTGCCGCCCGCCTTCTTCCTTCGTCAGCACGTACGCCTCTGCCTTGAACTTCGTGTGCGGTGTGATCGAGCCCGGCTTCGCTACCACTTGCCCGCGCTCCACATCTTCTTTTTCCGTCCCGCGCAAAAGCAATCCCACGTTGTCTCCGGCCATTCCTTCATCCAGCAGCTTGCGGAACATCTCCACGCCCGTCACCACCCGCTTCACCGTCGGCCGGAATCCCACAATCTCCACTTCTTCGCTCACGCGCACTTTCCCGCGCTCGATTCGCCCCGTCACCACCGTTCCGCGGCCCGAGATACTGAAAATATCTTCGATCGGCATGGCAAACGGCTTGTCCACATCCCGCTGCGGCAGCGCTACGTTCTTGTCCACTGCTTCCATCAATTCCAGAATCGACTTCTCCCACTTGGCATCGCCCTCGAGCGCCTTCAGCGCCGAGCCGCGTATCACCGGCACCGTGTCGCCGGGAAATTGATAGCTCTTCAGCAACTCGCGCACTTCCAGCTCAACGAGTTCGAGCAGTTCAGGGTCTTCCACCACATCGCACTTGTTCAAAAACACCACAATCGATGGCACGCCCACCTGGCGCGCCAGCAGAATGTGCTCGCGTGTCTGTGGCATTGGCCCGTCTGTCGCTGCCACCACCAGGATCGCGCCATCCATCTGCGCCGCACCGGTGATCATGTTCTTGATGTAGTCGGCG
>DATBYF010000073.1:0-57499 GCA_036513895.1 Candidatus Acidiferrales bacterium
ATAAGACTCCGCGTCCACCTTTTGCCATGCAAGAGCCTCGTAATGGCCTGGCGGCACACCGCGGATTTCGAAATGGCCGTATTGATCGGTGGTCGAAGTCTTATATTCATCGGGTTTCTGATGGGAGTTCGGAGCCGGGACTAGAACCACCAGTGCTCCAAGTGCGGGAAGATCGTCTTTATCGGTAACTGCGCCGTTCACGACGCCGGTATCGGCTGCTATACACGATAACGAAAGAAGATGGCGCCGCACCCGAGACGACCTGCAGCCCCTGTTCGAGCACGTCAACGCCATTAGCTTTGGCAGACTTGATGTAGCAAACCCCGCATTTTGAGTGCATGTGAATCGAATAGGATGCATCGCCCACTTCTTTGAGAACGAATGAGCCGTCGGTCTGCACTTCCGCCTCTCGACCGCCGCTGGTGAAAATGCCCGTGTCCGCCTCCACAGGATCGAGCCAAACTTTGACATTCGAATCATGCGGGGCAGACTTACCTTCGAATACCACTCGACCTGCGATATTGATTCCCCGTGTCAGGACCAGTGAAACGCCCTCCACATCGGCGTTTACCACGTCCACGATCTGCGATGCGGTGCGAATTTTGTCGGCCGCGAAAAAGAGGGCATCCAAGACATACTCGCCTGGGACAAGTCCTTGGATTTCAAAGTCTCCAGTTTTGGAATCCGCACGCGCTTCCTTTCGGTCTTCGACTGATACTTCTCGATTCTCGCGACGAAGAGCCATCACGACGACACTTTGTTCGGAAGGTTCGGCGATGGAAATTAGAACCTGACCGTGGATTTTGAAGGCTCGAGCGGAGCCTTTCGGCGCAAGAACGAAATCAAGCCCAGAAATCTCATCGCCTGACTTCACTTCAAGGGTTGAAGCTCGCGCGCTGTCTGTCGTTCCGGAATAGTATGTAGGAAGATAGTCGCTAGTGTTGTCTTGAAGACCGGCATTGGTGAAGTGGGGAGACTCCGCTGAATTCGCGCGAATGGAATAGCGGCCAGGCTCAAGATCGAAAATCCGATACTCACCGACGTCATTCGTAGTTGCCCTACCTGTCGTCTCAATCTTGAGTTTTCCTTTAATTGTGGTGTGAAGTAGCGCGTCCACGTTGACATTACGGACAGGATCGCCATCTTCGTCAGTGATGCGCCCGGCAATTATTCCCATTCGATGCAATCGGAATTGCAAGTCCATTATTTTCTGGCCGGGTGCCAGGGTAAGGGTCCCCCCGGGTTTATCAGGCTGGTCTTGACCGTAGCGCCCCGGCAAGTAGTCGGTGCGGCGAGCGTCAAGGTTGTAACTACCAGGAGGAATTCTGTCGATTGAAAAATGACCGGCAGCGTCAGTGGTCGCGCTCAGGCCGGCTTTATTTGAGTCAGCGTCCTCGTCGGCCTTCAAAGAAAGAAATATGCGTGCTTTCTTTAGCGGCTCGCCGGTGTTTGCGCTTAGGACGGTGCCGGAAATCGTGCAAAGTTGAGCGTTCTGGGCGGCGGTGTTTTGCGGTGGAGTGGGTTGTTGCGCGGGAAAAGGGGGATCAGAATGCAAATTGCGAGCACCGCGATGGAAATGCGCATATCACTATCCGTTTGAGGTACGTGCCATGCTACCGCAAGCATAAGCTTATATACCAGTAAAGGGCGATTTCCCTGTCGAAAAGTCTGCCAACAATTAATTGGGTCCGGGAGGCGGGAGCCTCCCGGCTCTGAATTGTATTTGTTGTTTTATTTTTAAATTGGTGCCCCGGTGAGGCATTTGAGTGCTGAGCAAAATCACCGGGGTTGAAAGCGCGTAGCCAGCACTAAAGCGCATGATTGCGAGGACGAGTTCTTTCGGAGCGCTGAAACTCTCCTCCTCCGCATAAATGCGGGGCCTGTCACCGAGAGGTCATGGCAGACGACTTGCAAATTGTTTTGCATTATTACTCCGTCCTAAAAAATCGGCATGTCTCATGACGCGCGCTACTAGAAGTGATCGGAGCGCGGGCGGATTTGATTTGTGCTGCGGCGCGGAAAAACGCCGGCAAGATGCCGGCGCTACGAGTGCGCGCTTGCCGTTTGCTGAATTGCAGGAACTCCGGCAGGGCGACGTAATAGCGTCCCGGGCTGGATACCCACGCGACGAAAAACAGACGCGTGCGCGTTTGATTGTTTTCCACAGGCGTCCACAGATTTGCACAGATTTTTTTTTGCAATTTCGTTGACGGTGAATTTGAAAAGATTTATCTTGCGCCTCAGATTGAACCGGGAAGTACAGAAGCTAAACGGTTCAGCTCAAAGGTCGCGAGAGTCTAACGACTAGCGGGATCGAGAGAGGAACCGGGGAGTGGAAAGACTTCGCGATTCAGCATAGAGGTCGCAAAAGCTTAACGGCAATTGCGGCGTCAGGCTGAATCGGGAAGCTCGGAGAAGTAGCGGTTCGGCGCAGAGGTCGCGACGGCTTCACGGCTGTTGCGATGCTGAGCCGGTTGCGAAATCTCGGAGGCTTAGCGGTTTGGGTTGGTTGCAGCGAGGGCTTCGCGGCTTTTGCAGCGACACATTCAATCGAAAAGCTCGTAGGAAGTACGCTTCAGTTTGGAGGAGTCAGCACGCCGCAAGGCTGTTGAGTCACCGGATTGACTCGGAAGCCTAGACTTTACGGCTCGATTTAGAGGGCGCGACACGCTGAAAAGCGTGTCGCGCCCTCAACTTTTTTGGGGGCATTTTTTCTGCTGTTGTGAGGCTGGTCGCCAGACCGGCTGTTTTTTGATTTTCGTCATACGCGGCGAAAAGCGGCCTCATGACGCGCCCTACGAGGCGTGGTTGGGCGAATCGAGGCGCGCTGGCGTCCTGCCGGCGAATTTGATTCACTCCGCCGCGCGGAAAAACGCCGGCAAGATGCCGGCGCGGAACTACTGAATCACGAGGCGCGCGAAACCGCGGGCAGGATGCCTGCGCCACGAATCATGGCAGCTCCACGCCTCCAACCGCCGTGTGCGCGATTTCGATTCGTATTGACAGTGGGGCGAACATGCGCTAATGAGCTGCTCAGCGAGCTTCCATTCCTCTCCGGTTCCGGCTGCGCTTTTCAGACAACCATCCACTCAAAGAAATTTAGGAGGCAGCTATGAGCACGAACGCGGTTCGTGGCGTCGACACGAGCGTCGCGAGAACTCGCCGGCGATGCGGTAATGAAGACCTGTTTTCCGTGCCACGCGGCTATCAAAGCTCGCGACTTTGTCTTCACGCGTTACGCACCTTGAAAGAGAGAGAATAAATGGATGCAAATGCCAAACAGCAAATGGTGACTGGCGAGAATTCCCGGGTGGCTAGCGCTGAGCAGCGGTTGAAGGAACTTGGGATCGAGTTGCCGGCGCCGCCTGAGCCGTTCGGCACGTATGCCGAAGCGGTGCAGACGGGCAATCTGCTTTTTCTGACCGGGATGCTTCCGACGGAAGGGCGCGGAGCGAGATTCATTGGGCGCGTTGGCGCGGAGCTCGATGTGGACGCTGGGCGAGAGGCAGCTCGGCTCGCGGCGCTCAATGTTCTTGCTGTCGCGCGGAAGCATTTGGGATCGCTCGACAAAGTGACGCGGATCGTGCGGCTCGGCGTGTCGGTGGCGACGTCGGGAGATTTCCGCGAGCACCCGAAAATTGCCGACGGCGCTTCCGAATTGCTGCAAGATGTTTTCGGAAAAGAAAAGAATCCTTGCCGCTTGGTGTACGGCGTCGCGAGCCTGCCGCTCGGCACGCCCGTCGAACTGGAAGTGATTTTCGAGGTGGCAGGGTAAGAGAGGATTAGTTATGCAGATTTTCCGCATGGCGTTGATGGTGACTGCCATGCTGGCGTCATTTTCAATTCGCGGTCAATTTCTGGCGCAAACGCAAGGAAAGGAACGTCCCATGGAACACGCGACTTCTTATCGCACGGTACAGATTGATGGACTCTCGATTTTTTATAGAGAGGCGGGGCCGAAAGACGGGCCGACGATTCTGCTGCTGCACGGGCTGCCGTCGTCATCGCGGATGTTCGAGCCGCTCTTTGCGCGGCTTTCCGATCGCTTTCATCTTGTCGCGCCCGATTATCCGGGCTTCGGGCACAGCGACTGGCCGGACCCGAAGAAATTTGCGTATACCTTCGATCATTGCGCCGAGATCATGAATCATTTCACGGAAGCGCTCGGTCTGCCGCGTTACACGCTTTACATGCAGGATTATGGCGGCCCCGTGGGATTCCGCATGGTCTTGGCGCATCCGGAGCGGGTCGAGGCGCTCATTGTTCAGGATGCTGTGGCGCACAACGAAGGCTTGGGAGCGAATTGGAAGGCGCGGCGGGCGTTCTGGGCCGATCGAGCTGCCAACGAAAGCGCGCTGCGCACGAATCTGCTGTCGCTGGCCACGACGCGGACGCGGCACGTGGGGAACGACCCCAACTTAGAACGCTATGACCCGGATCTGTGGACGGATGAATTTGCGTTTCTCAGCCAGCCGGGGCAGGGCGATATTCAAAGCGACCTCTTCTACGATTACCGCACCAATGTGGAGGCATATCCGAAGTGGCAGGCTTGGATGCGCGAGAAGCAGCCGCGCCTGCTGGTGATCTGGGGCAAGTACGAGCTCTCGTTCGACCCGTCAGAGCCGGAAGCCTATCGCCGCGACGTGCCGAAGGCGGAAGTGCATATTGTTGATGGAGGGCACTTCGCGCTGGACACGGCTGCGGATCACATTGCGGAGCTCGTTCGCGGCTTCATGCTTCGTGAAGCAGCGGCGGGCATGTGAGGCAGTGGAAGGAGATGCGATGACAAAACCGACGAGCTATCAAGCGGATATTCGTCCGCTTTTTACGGATCTGGATGTTCATGCCATGAGCGGGGCGTTTAACCTGGCGAGCTATGACGATGTGAAGAAAAATGCTGCCGCCATTTAGGTTAGGGGACGCATTCGGGTAGCAGAGTGGAGCTTGCGTCGAGCCAGTGTAAATATGTTTCCATGGTGTGCCAGCAGAGCAGATTATTTTTGGCGAAGGTGGATGAATCGAAGGGGCAGGCAAGATCCACGTGAGAGTAGTCGAGCACGATGGGGATGTGTGGAGGAAGCTTTGGAACGACGTCGCGGACATTCACGATTCTCCAGGAATCAATGGGCAGTTGATTGAAGAGATGAACGAATTCCATGTTGCCGACGCGCGGCGACGCGAAAGTGCAAAGAGAAGTGACGTCGAATTTGCGTTTGGCATCATTTTCCATCACGAATAGGGTGGAAAGAGCGGCGCCGAGGCTGTGGCCCACCACGATTGTTGGGCGCTTTGGGCGCACACGTGCATCGGCTGACGACGGCAGGCCGCGCTCGACTTCGCGACTGATCGCCAACTGCTCGAGCTGATCGGCGAAGGAGCCGCTGAATGTTTCCGGAGCGGCGCTCGCTGCGCTTGCATCAGAGCCGGAAGCGCTGGGGAGGCGGCGCTTCACTACTTTCAAGGTACTGTAGATTTTGTCGAAGCCACAGGCCACGCGTCCGGCCGAAGGGACTTGGCGGAAGGGAACTGGAATTGCGGCTGCGTCATCGAGCCACTCGATGGCGCCTTCGGTGCCGCGGATGGCGATGATGCGCGAATCCGGGTTGTCGAGTGCGTGGACGACGATGCCATAAAAGTTTGGCACCTCGAGGTCGAGGACGAAGTCGGACATGTGAATCCAGGCGCCGAGTTCATAGTTGGCGGGAATGCCGGCGGGATCGGGCCTGAGTGGATCGGGGCCCTGAGGATTTCTGAACATGGTGTAGGCGGCCTGGACGAAGCTGCCATAGAAAAAAGCTTTCTTGTTGTCGAGCGGCTGTCCCACGGATACCTCCTGGAAGCTAAACAAGTCTCGTCACGATCCTGATAGCAGATGTTATATAAAGCACATTCATTAATAAAGGCGAAGATATGCGGTTGAAGCCGGCGCTACAAGTGTCGAAGCGGCGTGGCTCCCGTATCGGGTGTGGTGCGCGATTAGCTGAATTAGGACTTGCGATATTTCTGCAGATACTGAGCCGGCGGCAGTACGAGAACCCCTGCAATTCGCTTTCCGAAATATTGCCCAAAGTGGCGGACATCGCCGGTGATTAAATGTGTTGCGCGCGCGGCAATTGCTGCGATCAAAATGGGTAGATCCTTTTCCGGCAGGGAAGTAGCTTGAAGTGAGACACCGGGTATCGCGTCAGCGAATTGAAGTTTCTTAGCCAATTTCGAAAGCCTCACTTTTTGAACTTTTTCGGCGAGATTGAATCGTGCCTCTTCGAGAGCGTAATGGGAGGAGAATAGAACGACGTCCTTCAACTGCCAGAAGCGAAGAAGCCCAGCGTCTGCGCGGTAGGCTGCCGAGAATAGGATCTTGGCGTCGAGGAACAGCCGATCCATTTACTTCGGACGCCTGTGGTTGATTGCGTCGGGGTCGAGACCGAGCCTGCGGACTTCCTTGCGCGCCCGCTGGTAGTCCGTTCTGGACGTAGCCGTGGCGAGCAAAAACTCGGCCTTGCGCTCCGGCGTGTATCTCTCGACAGGGACGAGGACGGCGGGGCGAATCAAAATGCCTTCGTTGAGGGCTTCGGTGACAACGAGGGCGCCTTCTTCGATGCCGTAGCGTTTCCTGAGCTTCGACGAAACGATGATCGTTCCACGCTTGCCGACTTTTGCTGATTCCATCAGAATCTCCGATATTCAGTATATCAGAGATTCTGCATTACAGACATGCTGAGCATCGGACACGCAACGAGGCGGGAATCCGAAGATCGCGCGGCTGAAGCCGGGCGCTACAAGTGCTGGGGCGGCTTGGTTGCCGCGTCATCGAGTTCGAATAGTGCGAAGAAGGCACGAGTTGCCGCGGAAAGCACTTATACAAAACTGCGGGGGATATAATCGATGAGATGAATGGAAATGGCGAGGGAAAGAGATGAAAAGGGAACTCATAGGACTGTTCTTAATAACCGGGCTCGCTGGAGGCGCGCGGGCGCAGGATCTGCCGATGAAGGTGAAGGGCGGACATGAGCTGGGCGAAACGGCCCAGCAGTTTTTCGGCGAGGGTACCGAAAAAACGGCGCTCGACGCGTGCGCGTCGGGGGATTTCAAAAGTTTGAAGAAGGCGACGAAACGGCTGGCGAAGGAATACTGCGCCGAGTTGACGGCGACGCGCTACAAAGCGACGGGCGGCAAGCACACCGAGTACAAGGCGGCGGGCGACCCTGCCGAGTTTCGCTCCGATACGTTTACGTTCGAGGGCGGCCATCTCGCGAAGGTGGAATTGGTTTACACCGCGCCGAGTCCGGAAGTGAATTATAAAGGCAAATCATTCGGGGATATTTTTGCGGGCGTTAAACAGGCATACGGGCCGCCGACGAGCGAGAGTGCGGAGCCGACGCAGAGCGTTTATGGGCAGCAGTACGTCGCGCACCGTGAAATTTGGGTGGCGCCGAATGTTGCGATCGTGATTACAGAGAAGCCCGGCGCTGAGGGGACAACGACGTTGGTCGCGTGCACCCGCGCGGAGTACGATCGCACGATGGCGCCGGGCGCTGCGAAGCCAGCCAATCCGTTACAATGATGCTCCTGCTGCGCTGCTGACCAAAAGGGGGCGACAAAGATATGTTGGTGATGTTCGTTCTTCCGGCGGTTGTGCTGTTGGTGCTGGTGTTTAGTCTTCCGATTTGGAAGCATCCGAAGAAGTGGAGCTTCTATTCGATCGGCGGGATAAGTCTGATCATATTGATTGTTCTGATTTTATTTTGGACGGGGCATCTGGGCGGTGGTTCGCATTGAACGATTGTTCTCGTCTCCTCAGTTTGTCTTTAAATTCTTCAGTTCATTGATCCTCATCTGCGCGATGGGACCCGGAGGCGGGAGCCTCCGGGCTCTGAAGGGAATGGATCGTCATCGGCGCGAGTAAGTCAAAAACGGCGGCCCGTCGAGGCTCAGGATAAACAGGATGCCCCTCGGAAACTCCCTTCGAAAGCTAGGGCAGGCAGGACAGGCCAGCGCGACGAAGGCGACTCGCAGCGGCGTGAAGGACGCGGGCAGGATCCCCGCGCCACGAGTTGAAAGCGCCAGGGATGGCTGATACCATCCGCGGAAATGGCTGACGAAAGACTGCGGGTAGGATTGGGCGATTTACTGGGCAAGGCTGAGGTGTTGATTTACGTTGCGATGGGATTTTTGCTGTTTATCACCGCGCTCGCAGCGGCGGTGAACGCGGGCAGCATTCTTTGGGTGGACATTCGAAATTGGACGCTTGCGTCAGGCGAATTGGGAGTGCTCGATCAACTGCTTCTGGTGCTGATGCTTGTCGAATTGCTCCACACGGTGAGCATTTCGATCCGCTCGCATATTCTAGTTACCGAGCCGTTCCTCGTTGTGGGACTGATCGCTTCGATTCGGCGAATTTTGGTGATCACGCTGCAGGCGGCGTCAATCACGAAGGGCGAGTGGACCGCTGAAAATGCGACGCTCTTCCGCGCGAGCATGTACGAGCTGGCGCTTCTCGGATTGCTGATACTCATTCTGGTAGTTTCGATCACGATGCTGCGGCGCTCCGAAAAAGGGCCGGAAGAAAGCGTCATCAAGTAAGACAAATTCAAGTCAATTTTACGGAGGTTGCATGCGGCTTTTTTCGGCTGCTTTAGTTTTCTTGCCGGTTTTGCTGCTGGCCGGGCGATTCGCTGCGGCGCAGAAGAATAAGCCGGCGGCGGTGAATCCGCGGGCCCAGCAGCCGCCAGCTGTTTCTCCCGAAGTGCACACCGACGGGAGTGTGACGTTTCGCTTTCGCGCTCCGAACGCGTTGGTGGTGAAGCTGGCGCTCGAAGGCGCGGACCTCTTGGCGATGCAGAAAGACGAACTGGGAGTCTGGAGCGTGACGACGGCGCCGCTCGCGCCCGATATTTATGGATACGCGATCGTGGTTGATGGCGTGCGCTTAATCGATCCCGCGAACAATTGGCTGAAGCCGAATTTGCTCGATACGGAGAATTTGGTTCACGTTCCGGGGCCAGCCTCGCTGCCGTGGGAAATGAACGATGTGCCGCACGGTGTGATTCATCATCATTTTTATAAGTCTACGGTGGCGCAGGATGAACGCGATTATTACGTTTATACGCCGCCGGGATATGGAGGCTCCAACAAGCAAAAGTTTCCGGTGCTGTACCTTCTGCACGGATTCAGTGACGACGCGAGCGGGTGGACGTCGGTGGGGCGAGCGAATGTGATTTTCGACAACTTGATTGCGCAAGGTAAAGCCAAGCCGATGGTCGTGGTGATGCCGCTGGGTTACGGCACAATGGAAATTATTCAGAAAGGTTGGAGCTCCTGGCGCGATACGGAGCTCCGCGACCGGAATTTTGCGAGGTTCACTTTCGCGTTGCTCAGTGAAGTTATGCCGCAAGCCGAGAGCGAATATCGCGTAAGTCGAAATCGCAATGCACGAGCGATTGCTGGCTTGTCTATGGGCGGATCGGAGTCTTTGCTGACTGGCTTGAATCATCTTGATAAGTTTTCCTGGATTGGAGCGTTTAGTTCGGGCGGGCTGCCTGAAGACTTCAATAAGGATTTTCCTGCGCTGGATGCGCGAGCGAACGGGCAGATTCGATTATTGTGGATTGCTTGCGGGACTGAGGATCAAGTGATTGAGAACACCCGCAATTTTAGGGAGTGGCTTACGAGCAAGGGCGTGAAGCATAGCGATGTTGAGACGCCGGGGATGCACACGTGGATGGTTTGGCGGAGGAATTTGGCGGAGTTTGCGGGGTTGTTGTTTCGGTAGAGGCAAAATGGCAGGCGTAGCGCCGGCATCTTGCCGGCGATTTTGATTTATGCCACCGCGCGGAAAAACGCCGGCAAGATGCCGGCGCTACGAGTGCATTTTCGGCTGGATGGTTGAAGGTGGCGCCTCGTGGATTGTGTAACGTTTACTTTTGTTTTGATGCGATAGTCGATTCGAAGCGATTGAATTCGAGTTCTTCTTGCCATTCTAGGCGAGCCTTTTCGTTGGCGGCCAGGAAATTCTTGCATGCTGACGATGACGGCTCGGATTTTGCAGAATCTCCTGCGCACGCTGGAGCGAATGATCTGTAGTCTCGCGTGGACCAGAGGCTTGCTCCTCCTACAAAGGCGTATTCGAGGCTGTTGCGCGCGAAGGTTTTGAGATCCGGGTAGCCGATGTGAAAATCCACGACGGCCGTGCGGAAATATTCGGTGAGCTCGGAGCGGACGATGGCTTCATCGTCGGTGACGAGTGAGAGTGGGACGCCGGCGCGTAGATATGTGGCGCAGGGATTTTCGTTGTTGGGCACCTCGCGGACGACCTGATAGCCGTGAATGGCGCACTCGACGAGGATTTGCTTGCGTGCCATTTCGGCGAGGAGAGCAGGCGCGTCGTCTTCGTAGATGATGTCGATGCCGTGGCCAATGCGCTCGGCGTGGCCGATTTCGATGGATTTGCGAATGTGCGAGGCGAGAAGTTCTTCGGGCTTCACTTCGCCGGGAGTGAGTTCGCCGGCATGCAGCGAGATGTGGACCTTTGGGTAGACACCGTGGAGATAGTCGAGCATGCGCATGTGCAGATCGAAATCGTCGAGCGCGCGATATTCATCCTGCGATTGCACGAGATTGATGCCTACCACGCGTGAATCCTTTCCGGCGAGTTCGAAGCCAGCGAGCATTTGCGCGAAAACTTGTTCTTTCGGGAATGCGCGCAAAACCTGATTGACATAGCGAAGCGTGACGCTGCAGCCGGCCTTCGGTTGCGGCGAATCGCAGCCGAGAATTTCACGCATGGCTTTTTCGCCAGTGTCGAGATTGCGCTGGCCCGCGGCGACGACCTTATCCATTCCCGCGGCGAGCATCTTCTGGCGCAGCGCAGGAAGATCGTCGTCCCAGCCGACTTCGTGGCCGAGTTTAAGGCTCTCGCCTTGGTCGGGCGTGAGCATCGTTTCTAGATAGATTTCGTGCTGAAGTCCGGCGCGCTGGGTTACTTCCGCGAACATTTCTCCCCAGTGGCGATTCACAACCGGATCGAATTTTCCAAATGCCGCGAAGAAGTGATAGCGGACGGAACGATCGTCGCCGGCGCGGACGTAATTGCGGATGGACCAGGCGTCGATGACCTGGTTGCGAAATGGAAAATTTGTGAGCGCTTGCGTGGCGGGGAGTTGGCCTTTCGCGGAGTCGCACGGCGGTTGCGAGAGGCCGCCTTGGCGATCGATGCAGAGGCCGTCTTCGACCGCGTACTGAATGTAGCTTTCCGCGTAGACTGAACCGGTGAGGTGGTGGTGCAGATCGGCGCCTTTGGGCATGCGATGGAGGAAATCTTCGAGGAGCATCGGATTGTTGCGGACGGATTCGAGATATTGAGAGGTGCGCGCAGTGGGAGACTGTGCCTGCGAAATGACAGGCCACGAAATAACGTAGACAGCTACTGCGAAGAAAACGCATAGAATTCTGCGGTACATAGTGATCTCCAGTTTATTTTTTGCGAGCCGCGCGACGAGAGAAACTAGCCGGCGCGGGCGCCGTCGGGAACGTGCGTTTCGGGAATGGCGAGCGCGGGCGTGATTCCGTCGGCGTAGCCGATGTCGAAGAGCATGCCTTCGGAGAGCATGCCAGCCATGCGGCGCGGCTCGAGATTGATGATGAAGAGAGCTTGCCGGTGCTCGAGGTCCTTGCAATTGACGCGCTCGCGTTTCATGCCGGCGAGAATGGTGCGTTTGTGATCGCCGAAATTTACGGTGAGAGCGACGAGTTTCTCGGAGCCTTCGACGTTGCTAACGGCGTCGATGGTGCCGACGCGAACGTCCAGTTGATTGATGGCTTCGAGCGTGACGGTAGGCTTGATCGGTGCTGGTTGCATGGCGAGAAGGGTAGCACGGGCGGTAAAATTCGGAGAGTGTGGTGCAGATCCATAGCGGAAAGCAAGATGCCGGCCTGAAGGCCGGCGCTACAAGTGCCGCGGTAGATTCATGCGGGGAGTGCATCCGAAGCACTTTTCAATTGAGTGTGCTGTAGGAGACATAAATCTACGCGCCCTACATCCATTCTTGCGGGTACCGCGATTTTAATGCGGACATTCTGAAATTGGAGGACTGCTAAATGCATCTTGCAAATCGTTATATCGCTTCGTTGTTTTTGAGCGCTGCGCTCGTGGTTCCAGCTTCGATTCTGGCCGCCACATCGCCTCAAGAGGCTACCGTTCAGGTGCGAGTTTACGATCGGGACCACAAGGACTATCACAACTGGGACGACAATGAGAATCGCGCATGGGGACGATACATCGCGGAGAATCACAAGAAGCCGCACGAATTCAAAGAGGCGAATCGGAGAGAGCAATCTTCGTATTGGAATTGGCGCCACGCGCATCCGGATTAAGATCAACGAAGGCAAATAGCACGTTGTAATCTGAGACTCTGACAACGTCCCGTCCGAGAACGCTGCGGACGGGACGTTGCAATGCGCCCTGATTTCTATTCCTCGCCCATCACTGAGTGCCTGTAGTTTTGAAGCGTTGCATGTCCAATTCCGTAATAGAATTAACCAGATTCTCAGTTGCTGACCCAGCCGTTAAGGACGAGGCTCGCCGAAATGGAGCTCTCTGGTCCATGTAAAACAAGCGTAATTCTCATTTCGTTTTTCACTTCAGTTGTTTTCGCACAGCAACCTCAGCAACCGAATTCCGCACAATCTACGCTCCGAGTTCAATCCTCCTTGGTTCTCGTCGATGTCATCAGTCAAGCTGCCAAGAGTGGACTGCCTGTTCGAGACTTAAAGAAAGAAGACTTTCGCTTGTTTGACGATCGGCAGGAGGTCGAGATCGCGGCCTTTCACGCCGGTGCGCGGTACGATACTCGCCCCGTTGTTCTTTGGCTTGCGGTGCTCTGCAATGAAGGCGGGAAACAGGGAGGGTCGAAGGAGTTCAAGGGCAGGGAAGCATTATTTCGCCCTGCACTCGATCGGCTGGACAAACGCGACACAGTGGGTGTTGCTCATTGGTGCGACAACGGCGAGGCACGCCTGGATCTCCTGCCCACGGAAGATCGCGACAGCCCCATCAGCAAGCTCATTGAAATCCTAAAGCCCAAAAATTTCGGAATCGGCGGGAATAGTAATCTCGTTGGGGAAGAAGCTTTTCGAAAAATGATTCGCCTTATCATTCGGGACGCGCAACAACGAAACCCGGAGCCACTTCCTGCGATTGTTTTTCTCTACGGTGGTCGCGGAGCTCAACCGAATGATGAGCTGAATCAGTTGGCTGATGAAGTTTTGGAGACCTCTGGAATTGTGTTCGGCATCAGGGATGAGCTTTCCGCGACCGAGTCGCCTGCGCCAGCAGGTAGGCATGGGTACTTTGTAAACTATATGACTGAAGAGACTGGCGGAGAATACCTTTCCGCACCTTCAAAGGCCTATGCTGCCGCGCTAGAGATGATTGTTGTCCAATTACATTTTCGCTATGAACTCGGATTCATTCCTCCGAATATCGACGGCAAACGTCACGAGCTGAAAGTCGAGCTGACGAAAGACACGCAGGAGAGATACAAAGGGGCTCGGTTACGGTTTCGGCCGGAGTACATTCCGGTGAACGAAGTGCCGGCCTGGGCACGCTGATTGAGGCTGCCAAGGCTTCGGCACCATTTGCGATTAGTCGTAGTATTCGGCGCCGAGGTGCGTGATTAGGTCTTCGCCCATCATCCAGCGGAGTGTGTTTTTTAATTTCATTAGCTGGATGAAGAGATCGTGCTCGGGGTAGAGTTCGGGCGCGCACATTGGGGATTTGAAATAGAAGCTGAGCCACTCCTGGATGCCGTGCATGCCGGCGCGATGCGCGAGATCGAGGAAGAGAACGAGATCGAGAACGATTGGCGCGGCGAGAATCGAGTCGCGGCAGAGGAAGTCCACCTTGATCTGCATCGGGTAGCCGAGCCAGCCGAAGATATCAATGTTGTCCCAGCCTTCCTTGTTGTCTCCCCGCGGTGGATAATAGTTGATGCGGACCTTGTGATAAATCTTTCCGTAGAGATCAGGATAGAGCTTGGGCTGCAGAATATATTCGAGGACGCTGAGCTTCGATTCTTCTTTGGTCTTGAATGAGCCGGGATCGTCGAGGACTTCGCCATCGCGATTGCCGAGAATATTTGTGGAGAACCAACCATTCAGGCCGAGCATGCGCGCCTTGAAGCCGGGCGCGAGAATTGTTTTCATTAGAGTTTGGCCCGTCTTGAAATCCTTGCCGCCGATTGGGACGGCGTGTTCGCGGGCGAGCTGCAGCATCGCGGGAATATCCACGGTGAGATTGGGCGCGCCATTGGCGAAGGGAACGCCTTCCCGAATGGCGGCGTAGGCGTAAAGCATTGAGGGCGTGATCGCGTCGTGATTTTCCCGCATCGCGCGCTCGAAATCTTTGACTGTCTTGTGGACCGCGTGCGGCTTGAGAAAAACTTCGGTTGAGCCGCACCAGACCATGACAAGACGCTGGGCGCCTGATTTTTTCTTGAAGCTGCGAATGTCGTCGCGAATCTGCTCGGCGAGATCGAATTTGTTCTTGCCCTTTTTGACGTGCGTGCCGGTGAGATTCTTGACGTACTCGCGGTCAAACGCGGCTTTCATCGGGCGAATGCCTTTGAGGAATTTCTTGGATTGTTCGAGATGCTCGAATTCGAGGACGCCGCTTTTGCGCGCGGCTTCGTAGGCGTCGTCGGGATAAACGTCCCAACCGCCGAACACGAGCTCCGCGGGCTTTGCCAGTGGAACGAAGCTGCTGATTTGGGGCGAGCGAGCCTCGGTACGCTTGCCAAGCCGGATCGTGCCGAGTTGCGTGAGTGAGCCGACCGGCGGCGCAATACCACGGCGGATTAAATCCACGCCGGACATAAAAGTGGTGCTGACAGCGCCCATTCCGGGCGTGAGCACGCCCAATTTCCCTTTGGCCGGCGCGATGCTGACGGGCCTCCGCATTCAATCCCCCCTCGAGTGTGCGTTGGACGTACGCGAAATGATGCGCCGCGACATCCTTAGCTGCGCAACGATGCGACACAAAACACGTTATGATGCGCGAAGGTTAGAGGATTTGCAAATCTGTTCACGGCGATCGTGCAGTTTAGCTTGGCTTCTGGCGCCTGGTGATGAGAGACGACGTCGTGGTAAAGAGAAGGATGTTTGCCGAGACGGCGACTATACCGACGGTCAAAAAAGGATTCCAGCGATTGTAGCCATGAATCATAAAGATCGGAATCGAGGCAAGACTTCCGGGCAGCAGTGTTAGCAACGAAACAAGCCACAAAATCCCATCTTCGAGGTAATAGGCTTCGACGGTGGCCATTACACCCGCAAACTGTATCACGCCAAAGATCCACCAATATTTACGCTTCATACCGTTACCAGCGACTGCGTGCTAAATTGTTGCACCAATCTATTTCGCATGCAAACTGAGGCCGTCGCTCGATGCGTTTTTTCGATACATAGTATGGGGATTTTCGATTTGACGGACGGGACGGCCGCGCGCTACCCTACGCCTCGAATGTGCTGTCAATCGCCCTCTCATCCTTCCAGACAAGACATCGCTATCCCATTCTATTCGAAGGAGATCCATGTCTAGCGAACTTCGTAGCTTTTTGGCGCTTTCGTACGACGAACTCGAGCAACTGAACCTGGAAGCGAAAGAGCAGCGGAAGAACCGCGTCGCCCCGCACAAGATTCAAGAAGAGCGGATCAAGTATCTGACCGATGAGAAGCGGATCAAGGCGGTCACCGTACTCTTCAGCGATCTTGAAGGCCGGCTGCACATGCTCGACTACGACAAAAAATTTCTAATCAAGAGCTGGGACAACCTGACGTTCGACGGCTCGTCGATTCGCGGATTTACGGCGCAGCGTGAAAGCGATCTGCGGCTATCGATGGACTGGAGCGCGTTCTACTGGGGCCCGGCCGACGTGTTCGGTTCGGGGAAGGTGCTGGTGTTCGGGCAGGTGATTGACAAGGATGGCTCGCCATACTCGGCGGACATTCGCGGCGCGCTGAAGGGATTCGCGGAGAAGTTGTATGAAAAAGAGAAATACACGTTGAACGCCGCGAATGAAATTGAAGGGTTCCTGTTCAAAGGCGCCGACGCCGAGCGCGCGTATTACGAGACGCAGAAATTTGAGTACGTGAACACCGGCGGTTACTACCATTCACTGCCGGGCGATCCGCTGCGGACGTTCATTGATACGACCGCGGAAGTGCAGCGCGCGATGGGCTTTCAGAATGAGAAGGATCATCCGGAAGTCGCGCCGTCGCAATTCGAAATAAATTACGGTTACGGGGAAGTGGTGGCTGCGGCGGATCAGATCCAGCTTTACAAGCTGATTTGCCGGCAGGTGGCGACGAAGATGGGATTCACAGCTAGTTTCCTGCCGAAGCCGGTGGTGGGCGTCAATGGAAATGGAATGCACACCAACGTTTCTATAAGCAAGGGAGGCAAGAATCTTTTCTGGGACGCCAAAGGCGAGGAAAAACTCAGCAAGCTCGGGTGGGCGTTCCTCGATCGCATTTTGACGCACGGCAATGATATTTGCCTGCTGCTCAATCCGAGCGTGAACGCGTACCGCCGGCTCGATCCGCACTTCGAAGCGCCGAACCAGCTCAAGGCGTCGCCGGTGGATCGCGGCTCGATGATTAGGATTCCCATCGGCAACGAGAAGAGCATGCGCGTGGAGGTTCGATCGGTGGCGCCGGACGCAAATCCATATATGGTGATGTACTCCGTTTTCAGGACGGGACTTGAGGGCGACACGTCGAAAATCAAAAATCTGCGGCAAGCACAGCGATATTTGCCCGACAATATTTACGACGCGCTCGCGAATTTCCGGAAAGCGGATTGGACGACGAAACTGCTCGGCGAAGACGTGAAGGCGCGGTACGCGGAGCTCAAGCAGGCGTCGGCCGATCGCTGCTCGCGGCTGCTCGGAACGTTTGTGAAGGTCCCGGAAGTGCAATACCACCACGAAGTTTATAACCAGTTTTTGTGGAATTTGTTCTAGACGGGCTGGAATTGTAGATTACGCCCGCGTGGCTTGAGCGGCGCGCTATCTCGGTACAAATAGTGAATACGCGACGAATATTTCTCGGTTGCGCGATAGCGCTGATTGCGCTTTTGCTCGGCGCGGATTTTGCTTCAGCTCAAACGCCTTCACCGGCGCTGCTTGTTCTTGAAAAGAGCGACAATATGCTTGCTATCGTTGATCCAGGGAGCTTGCATATTGTTGCGCGGGTTCCCGTTGGACAGGATCCCCACGAAGTTATCGCGTCTTCGGATGGCAAGCTGGCCTACATTTCGAACTATGGCGGCTTAGATAGCGCGCTCAATACGATTTCCGTCGTGGATCTGGCCACGCAGAAGCCGTTGGCACCGATTAATCTTGGCACTTTGCACTCGGCGCACGGGTTGGCGTTCGCGGGCGGGAAGCTTTACTTCACGGCGGAGACGAACAAAGTGATTGGGCGCTACGATCCTGCTTCGCAAAGGATCGATTGGGTACTTGGAACGGGGCAGGACCGCACGCACATGGTAGAAGTATCGGAGAGTCTCGAGAGCATTTTTACCTCGAATGTCAGTTCCGGCACGATCAGCATCATCGAGCAAGTCGCGCTCGCCAATTCTGGCTACGGCCCACCACCGAGTGGTGCTCGCGAGACGTGGCACGTGACCAGCGTTCCATCGGGGCGCGGATCGGAGGGATTTGACGTCTCACCTAACGGGAAGGAGATTTGGGCGGCCAACGCACAGGATGGAACGGTCACTGTGATTGACGTTGCCGGCAAAACAGCGAAGGAGACGATTCCGATTTCCGTGAAGGGAGCCAATCGCTTGAAGTTTACTCGGGACGGCAAGCGCGCGTTGGTGTCAGGCTTGGGCGGCGGACCGGGGTCAAACGGCGCTGGGCCGAATTTGGCGGTGCTGGATGTGGCGACTCACAAAGAGATCAAGCAATTCGAACTCGGCGGGGGTTCGGCGGGCATCCTGGTTACGCCCGATGGCGCGCGCGCTTTTGTGGCCGTCAGCGCCAAGGACAAAGTTGCGGTTATAGATTTGAAGAATTTGGAAGTTGCTGGTCAAATCCCCACCGGCAAACAGCCCGACGGCCTTGCCTGGGCTCAGCGAAACTAACTTCGGCGTACATTCCTGAATGAGCATAGTTGTCCAAGTTTCAGATTTCCGCATTAGCGCCAACTGCTACGAATTTGTCTTTATTTGTCTGTAAACGATACGCAACGTCCTCGCTGTCCTAAATCGAATTTCCAGTTACGACATTTTGACAATTTTCATGCGGCTGCGTGACAGTTTGCCGGAGCATTTCGAGCAAACTTCTCTTCGTAACGCGACGATGCAGGCGAAGCCGGCTTATTTTGAGTCGCGAAGGAGATTCTATGTATCGCAGGTATGCATTTTTGGTGGCTCTGATCGGTCTTGGCTTGGTTTCAGGCTGCGGAAGTTATAAGAGCAGCGGCAGCGGGAGTGGCAGCGGCGGCAGCGGAATTTCTGCAACGATCACAAATCCGATCACAACAGTTCAAGCCGGTGCTACGTACACGTTCAGTGCGACCTCGCCAAGCAACAACGGCTACACCGCGGGCATCTCGTGGAGCATTTCGCCGTCGACTGGCGCCGGCACACTCTCGACTGCCACGAATTCAGGATTTTCGAGTTCGGTAATTTACACGGCGCCAACGACGCCACCGAGCCCGAACAGCGTCACGATCACGGCTATGCCGACCGATAGCGTCGTGAGTGCGGCGACCGACATGTTCACGATCACGGCCAACGCCGCGAATATGCTCGACGGGCAATTTGCGTTTGCGCTGTCGGGCATTGACGGATCTAGTGAGGCCGTAAATATCGCCGGCAGCGTCACCGCCGACGGCGCTGGCAATATCTCGGGCGGCGAAATGGATCTTAATCGCGGGCATGCCCCAGCGACGGTAAGCACCGCGCTCGCGGGCACATATACGGTCGATTCCAACGGGCGCGGCGTCATTTCGCTTACAACTCCAGTTGCGGGTGTGTCTGCCCCGCTCGCTCTCGCGTTTACGCTAACCGCCGATGGGAATTCCGGCACGATCATGGGCTCTGACGCGAACGGATTCCATATTTCCGGCATGCTCCATCGACAGCAAGTGGGCCACGACGGTGCCGCATTTTCTCTGGCGCAGATTTCAAGCAGCTTCGCGTTTAAACTCGAATCGAATTCGACAAGTCGAGTCGCAACCGTCGGAAAGCTCACGATCGGTGAGAATTCGAACATCGTGGGCATCGAGGATTCGAGCGAGTCTGGCATTGGCACGCTACTGACTTCCGCCGCTGTGGCGGGACGCATCACTGCGCCTCCCGATGCCAACGGGCGGGGCGCGTTGATGCTTTCAACGTCCGCGGGTGCGATGCGTCTCGCGTTCTACGTTGTCTCCGAAAAGTCTCTCGTACTCATCGAGACCAATTCGGCGAGTGTGGGCGGCGCGCGTCAAATCGGCAGCGCAGAGCGGCAGCTGTCTGCCTTTTCGCCCGCGGCTGTAAACGCTTCGAGCATTCTGCACGCCGCGGGGTTCGACGCACAGCCATCCACATCAGGCCCGGTGAGCATCACGGGCAACATCTCGATTGAAAATCTCAATCATGCAACGCTCAACTGGACAGCCAACACCGCGGGTGAGGCGCTTCCCGAGGTGAGCTTGCGCAGCGAACTGGTCACGTTCGATCCGACCAGCGGCCGCGGCACAATCAAGATCGCGAACGGCTACGCGAACAATTTCGCGGACTCCGTCGTGTTTTATCTCAGCGCTCCCGGCGACGGCCTCATTCTCGATACAACGGAAGGGAGATTCAATCGCGCGATTTCCGGGGATCTTCGGTCCGCCACGTCGGTTTCGGAGCCGCTCGCGATCTCAGTCCTACGGTCGTTGCTGTTGGCCGGACGGCAGCTTTCCGAAAATACAAAGGGCCGGCGGAGGCCCGCCCTTGCGTTCACAAATTTGTGAGTTCTGTCAAATTCACGATGACGCGAGAACGGCTACAGTTTCTCGATGCGAATTGAGCCGTCGCCGGACGTGATCGCTAGCATTCCGCCGCCGCCGTTTATTTTGCCGTGAATGCGCGATTCGCTGATCGAGCCTGAAACTGTGACAGGGAAGTCCAGGCTGATGTGGCCGTCGCCGGTGTGAGCATCGAGCTCGGCGCTGAAGCCATCGGGCAGTTTCATATTGATGTGGCCGTCGCCGGTGTGCAGATTCCAACCGCTGGCGATTTTTGAGCCGGACTGAACGTCTGCTTCAATATTTCCATCGCCGCTCTTGAGATAGAGAACATCGAAGCGGCCGCGGACGCTGATATAGCCGTCGCCGGAGTCCGCGCTGAGGTTGCCGTCGAAGTCGTTGCCTTGGATGTGGCCATCGCCTGTATGCAAGTGCAAGTCGCCATGAAGGCCGTTCGAGTCAATGTTGCCGTCTCCGGTGTCAATTTGTATGTGCCCTGCGACTGGGCTGGAATGCACGTTGCCATCGCCGCTACGGATGTCGAGATCGGATTGTGGCGGCACTTGAATTTGGACGCGGAGTCCGCGGTGCCCCATGTTGAAAGTCAACCAATGCTTGGGCGTTTTGACGAGCAGTTCGATGCGATCGCCCTGCTGGCTCTCGATGACGTGGACGTCGCTCGAGCTGATCTTCATGCCTGAGGTGACCACGCGCGCGTTGACTTCATTCGAGGCGCCGGTAGAAATCTCGATGTCGCCGTCGTCGGTTTCGACGCGAATGGAAGGCTTGCCGGAGACGGAATATTTCTTGGTCCAATCGTCGGCATGCGCCGGGGCTGCTGCCGCGAGGCCAAATGTTGCCAGAAAGATGCCCGCCAATAGGTACTTGTGCATTGGTGTTCCTCCGTCCTTCTGATCAGAGGTACGTAGAGTGCAATTGAAAAGTTCCCTCGAGTCCGCGAACTAACACAAATCAGGCCGACTTCTGCTTTGCCGCGGGCTTCGCGCTTGGGCGGCCATGCGGTTTGGGGCGAAGCGCGGCCAGGAGCGCGTCGAGCGGCAAAGTGTTAATGACGTCTTTAGTTTCGATCCAGCCGCGTCTGGCGGTGGTGACCCCGTACTTCATCAGTTGGAGATGCAGAGTCGAGTGCGCATCGGTGGAGATCACGATCTTTACGCCGCGGTCGCGCGCTGCGCGCAGGTGGATGTCCTTGAGGTCGAGCCTATCCGGATGAGCGTTGCACTCCATCACGACGCCAGCCTTCGCTGCTGCGGCGTAAATCTTCTCCATGTCGTAGTCAAATGGATCGCGGCGAAGAATTAGCCGGCCCGTGGGATGCGCGATGATTTGCGCGTAGGGATTTTCGATGGCGGCTAGGATGCGCTCCGTCATCGCGGCGCGTTCGAGATTCATGTAGCTGTGAACGGAGACGACGACTACGTCGAGTTGCGCGAGGACATCGTCGCTGAGATCGAGACGTCCGTCCTTTAGGATGTCCACTTCCATTCCAGCCAGCAAATGGATGCCGGGTACGCGCTCTCGAGCGGCGTGAATGTTTGTAATGTGCTCGAGCGTGCGTTTGTCGTCGAGGCCATTGGCGACGCTGACTGCCTTTGAATGATCTGTGAGCGCGATATATTCATAGCCGAGCGCCTGGGCTGCTTTGCCCATCTCTTCGATACTGTTTTTGCCGTCGGATGCGACGGTGTGCATCTGCAAATCGCCGCGGATGTCGGCGAGTGAGACAAGTTGCGGGAGCTTGCCGATTTCGGAAGCGTCAACCTCGCCGCAGTGCTCGCGGAGTTCGGGTGGGATATATTTCAGTTTTAGCTTGGCGTAAATTTCCTCTTCCGTCTTGGCGGCGACACTTTTGCCGCCCTTCAACTCCGTCAACGCGTATTCGTTGAGCGTCCAGCCCATATCGTTGGCGCGACCGCGCAGGACGACGTTGTGTTCTTTTGAGCCCGTAAAATAAAGCAGCGCCGCACCGAAGCACTTCTTCTCGAGCAACCGCACATCCACTTGAAGATTATTTGTCAGCAGGAAGCTAACTTTGTTTTCGCCGTGCGCGAGGACTTGTTCGATGCCGGGATATTTCAAAATATATTCTGCGACGGCTTCGACGTGTTTCGGCTTGTCCTGGCCCGGGCGCATGGTCACCAGGATATCGAGGTCCCCGATAGTTTCCTTCCCACGTCGAAACGAACCTGCAGGAGTGGCGGCCTCGACGGCTTCGCCCGCGCCCATGATGTACTTGCAGAGAGCCTGGGCCTCGCGGTCGACCGAATTCAGAAGGAACCGGCCTGTCGAGCGCTTGAAGACTTCGACGGCTTTCAGAATATTCTGTTCGCTCTTTTCACCGAAGCCGGGGTAGTCGCGGAGTTGTTCTTCGCGGGCGAGTTTCTCGATGTCGGCAATTGTAGCGGTCCCAAATTTCTTCCAGAGCGCGGCGATTTTCTTGGGGCCGAGCGACTGGAGCGTGAGCAGATCGAGAATCGTTGCGGGATATTTGTTGAGCAGTTTCTTGCGCAGCGTGTAGTCGCCGGTTTGGAGAATTTCGCGGATGTGCGCGGCCATATTTTCGCCGATGCCTGGGAGTTCTGTGAGTTTGGCTTCGTCCTTGGCGAGTTCTTCGATGCGTTCGTGAAGGCCGCCGATGAGTTGCGCGGCCTTTTCGTAGGTGCGATAGCGGCCGATGATGGCGCCGTCTATTTCGAGAAGCTGGGCGGTTTCGCGCAGAACTCTGGCGACTTCGTGATTCTCCATGCGGGAATTATAAGAGAGATGAAGAGGGAATCACAATGCTACGAGCGCAATCTCGGCGCATCGAAATAATAGAGAAGGGCGGCGATCGATTTTGCGTCGCGGATTTTGCCGGCGTTGATCCAGCTTTTGATTTGCTCTGGTGTAAAGCGGCGCGCGGTGATTCTTTCATCTTCTTCGGGCTTCGCTTTGCCGGTTGTGAGCCCTTCCGCAGCAAAAATCACCATGAATTCGGTGACGAATCCGGGCGTGGGATAGAGGTAGAGCAACTTGCGAAAATGCTTTGCGCGAAAGCCTGTTTCCTCGACAAGCTCGCGCTTCGCGGCGGATAAAGGCGACTCCTTCGGTTCCTTACGGCCGGCGACGAGTTCCCAAAGATAATCGCGGACTGCATAGCGGTATTGGCGGATGAGAAGAACGTCTCCGTTCGGAAATACGGGCATGACGACGACGGAGCCGCTGTGCGTGACGACGTCGCGCGTCGCGTTGACGCCGTTCGGCTCGATCACGTGATCGCGACGGACGCCGAACACTGGCCCTTGATACATCAACTTGCTGCTGAGAACCTTTAGGCGGGCACCAGACAATTGAACCTCCCGAACAACGCATTTTACGACACCACGAGCGAAATGCCGAACGCACAAAGCGGAGCACGCATTCATTGCGCGCACGGGCGCGCTAGTCGGTGTTCGCGCATGTTGCGGGGTTCGGAATGCTGCGTTTATACTGGTTTTCCCAATGGCGATTCAGACCATCATCGTTGACGATGAGCGTCCTGCACGCGACGAGCTGAATTTTCTGCTCAAGGGGATTCCGGAAGTCAACGTCATCGGGCAGGGCAAGAATGGCCTCGAAGCTGTCGCGCTGATCAAAGAACACAATCCAGACCTCGTATTTCTTGACGTGCAAATGCCGGGACTCGATGGTTTCGGCGTACTCAAGAAATTGATTTCCGGAAAAGTGCACCTGCCGCAGATCGTTTTTGCGACGGCCTACGATAATTATGCGGTGCAGGCATTCGAAGTTAGCGCGGTGGACTATATTTTGAAGCCATTCGACAAGGCGCGCGTGGCGAAGGCGATTCAGCGCGCGAAGAAGCTGCTGGAGGCGAATGCTTCGCCCGTCGAACGTCTGGAATCCCTCATGGGTAAGCTTGGGACGGCGAAGTCACAGCAGCCGGTGAAGCTACTAGTGAAAGTGCAATCGCGGCTGATGCTAGTGGACGCCGAGGACATGGTTTTCGCGGCCATCGAGGACGGCACAATTACGATATTCACCCGCGATATCGAAGGCGTCTCGAATTATCGCACGATCGAAGAGTTGGCTGGAGCGCTCGAGGCCGATACGTTTTGGCGCGCGCATCGCTCTTATCTTGTGAACATCAATCAAATTAAGGAAGTTGTTCCGTGGTTTAAGTCGAGCTACGTGCTGAAAATGTGCGACCGCAAGGCGAGCGAAGTGCCTGTTAGCCGGGCGCAAACGAAGCGTTTGCGTGAATTTCTGAAGCTCTAATTTCGGATACAATCCGCATGAGACAACGCAAAGAGGGTCTTCCGACCGCCTCCGGTATTGCCCTTTTGTTCCTTCGTCTTGGCTGCGCGAATCGCCAGTTGTGCTAGCATCGTTTGACCTCAGCGATGGATTTTTCACTTACCAGCGACCAGATTCTGATCCGCGATACTGTCCGCCAATTTATGGAGGCGGAGATGCAGCCGATTTTGCGCCAGTACGAGCGCGAGAATAAATTTCCGGATGCCCAGATACGAGGGCTTGGAGATCTCGGCTGCTGCGGAATGCTGATTCCGGAAGAGTGGGGCGGAGCGGGAACCGATACAGTCAGCTACGCGATCATGCTCGAAGAAGTGGCGCGCGTGTGCGCCTCGACGGCCGTGGTGCTGAGTGTTACGAATTCTGTCGCCGGGATGCCGGTCTTCAAGCATGGGACCGAGGCGCAAAAGAAAAAATACCTGTCGCGGCTGGCGCGAGGCGAAATCCTCGGCGCGTTTTGCCTCACGGAGCCGCAAGCAGGTTCGGATGCCGCGGCAATTCAAACGCGAGCTGTGCGGCGCGGCGATGATTATTTTATTTCGGGCACGAAGAGTTGGGTGACGAATGGCGGCGTTGCCGGAGTTTACGTCCTCTTTGCGAAGACCGACCCGGCGGCGGGCGCGCGGGGCGTGACGGCGTTTCTCATTGAGGGCGATTTCTCTGGCTTTCGCGTGAGCCGCTATGAAGATAAAATGGGATTGCATCTCTCGCGCACGGCAGAAATCGTGCTCGAAGACTGCCGCGTCCCGGCTGAAAACAGACTTGGAGAAGAAGGTCAGGGACTGAAGATTGCGCTCGAGGCGCTCGACGGCGGGCGCGTTGGGATTGCGGCGCAAGCCGTCGGAATCGCGCAGGGCGCGTTTGAAGCGGCTGTGCGCTACGCGAAACAGCGCGGCGCATTTGGCAAGAAGATCAGCGAATTTCAGGCGATTCAGTGGATGCTCGCGGATATGCAGACGGAAATCGAGGCGGCGCGGGCGTTGACGATGCAAGCGGCATGGATGCGCGACGCGGGGAAGAGCAAGCCGGGCCCGGCAGCATCGCGTGCCAAGCTCTATGCCAGCGAGATGGTCAATCGTGTCGCGTATAAAGCTGTGCAGGTTCACGGCAGCGTTGGATATTCGCGCGAGACGGACGTGGAACGCTACTATCGCGACGCACGCGTTCTGACGATTTACGAAGGCACGAGCGAGATTCAACGCACGGTGATCGCGCGGGATTTGTTGCAGAGCGGAAATCGCATGTAACGCCACGGCGACCTGTCTGAGGTTCGAAGCGGTTTCGTGCGGCAAACCGACACGTCGCGCCTGCACGCGAAGCGGGAAGAACATGCTTCTGAGGTACCGTTCAGGAGAAGAGATAATGAAAGGTGATCGGGTACTGTTTCATCGGAAGCCCGGTGAGGTTGAGCTCGTATCATCCGATCCCAATTCTCAGGATCCACAAACTCGTTGGCAGATGCAGGAATTTGGAGGCGGTGTCTTGATTCTGGAACTCGCGGTTTTCGGTCGCGCATTCATTCCGGCGGCCCAAATTGCAGAGTGCGAAGATCTGGAATTTGTCGGCAGAGCCACTGAGTCGTAGGCGTTTAAACTGGATCACCGTATTGTCGGGGAACGACAGACTTGGCGAAGCGAAAACGAGTTCTGAGCGGCATGCGGCCGACCGGGCGTCTGCACATCGGCCACTACTTTGGCGCGCTTCAGAATTGGCGGGCGCTGCAAGACAAAATTGATCCGAAGACCGGTGAGCCCGAATACGATTGTTATTTTCCCGTCGTTGATTGGCACGCACTAACTACACATTACGAAGACACGGCTTCGATAGCCGAAAACACTCTGCAAGTCACGATGGATTGGCTGTCGGTCGGCCTCGATCCGCAAAAGAGCACGCTCTTTATTCAATCCCGAGTGCTGGAGCACGCCGAGTTGCACCTGATTCTGTCGATGATTACGCCGCTTGGTTGGCTCGAGCGCGTCCCCACATACAAAGAAATAATAGAAAACTTAAAAGATCGCGATCTCGGCACTTACGGTTTCCTCGGTTACCCGCTGCTTCAGTCGGCGGATATCGTCCTATATGGCGAGACTGGGCAGGAGCTTTTCGTGCCGGTTGGCGAGGACCAAGTGCCGCACATCGAGCTCGCGCGCGAAATCGTTCGCAAATTCAACACGCATTTCGGATTTTCCGCGAACCCTGCGCTTTTCGAGCCGAAGAATCGCGAGGCCTTGAAAACTGTTTGGAACGCACTCTTCGATCAGCCCATGCCGCGCCCGGCAAACGGGATCGCGGAAACACTTGGCGAGCGAAGCGGCGAATTGAACGCTGCGTTTCGCCGGCTTGCCATCGAAATCGGCACGCAAAATTTGTTCGAGAAAGCCGGAGAGAATCGCCGCTTTTTCAAAGTGCAAGAACTTTTAATCGAGCCGGCGGTCATGCTCACTGAGACGCCGAGGTTGCCGGGAACCGACGGCCGGCGAATGGCGAAAAGTTACGGTAACTTCATTTCGTTGAGCGAGCCGATCGAATTGCTGCGCAATAAAGCTCGAAACATGATCACCGACCCGGCACGCATCCGCAGGACCGATCCCGGCAATCCTGACGTCTGCCCCGTATTCGCGTATCACAATCTGTTCTCGACGCCGGAAATCATCGCGCAAGTGAATCGCGAATGCCGGACGGCCGAGATCGGCTGCGTAGATTGCAAGAAGCTGATGGCCGACGCGCTGGTGAAATGGATCGAGCCAATTCAGGCAAAACGACGCGAATTTGAGTCGCATCCTCAACGCGTCTGGGATATTCTCGACGACGGCTCGAAGCGCGCTCATAAGATAGCGGACAAGACGATGGAGCGCGTTCGAGAGGCGATTTTCGGCTGGAAGGCGGCGCGGAAGGCTTCGGCCGAGAGCGCGGCGTCCAGCGTCCAGAAACTTGCGAGCGGAGACTGATTTGGCAACACCCTACAAGATTCAGCTTCCGGTCTACGAAGGCCCTCTCGATCTTCTTCTCGATTTAATTCGCAAACAAGAAATTGATATTCACAATATTCCGATCGCCAAGATCACGCAGCAGTATCTGGATTACCTGCACCAACTAGAGCAACTGGACATTAATGTCTCATCTGATTTTTTGTACATGGCCGCGACGCTGATCTACGTCAAATCGAAGATGCTTCTACCGGCCGATCCGCTCGCGGGGCCCGAAGAGCAGATGGACCCGCGCGACGAACTGGTTCACCGTCTACTCGAGCACGAGAAATACAAGAACGCGGCGCAGCTTCTCTACCAGAAGCAGCAGGTGGAAGCGAACGTCTGGTCGAATCCGGATCTCTCGCTCTACAACGGCGAAGAAGTCGAAGGCGAAATCATCGTTTCGCTTGTGGATCTGGTCAAAGTGTTCCAACAGGTGCTCGAGCGCCGGAAGGAAATTCCGAAGATCGAGCTGCAGCACGAGACGGTGACCATCGCTCAGATGATGTCCGAGCTGCGGAAGCAATTAACTGCCAGCGACGAGCCCGTATCGCTGACGGCTTTCTTCGAATCGTGCGCTTCGCGGCGCGCCATGATCGTGGCGTTTCTCGCCGTGCTTGAAATGGTCAGGCTGCAGGCGGTCGTGCTGGTGCAGACCGAGCTGTTCTCGGATATCGGATTGGCCAAACACAAAATGTTCGACGTCGTGTTCTCTGGTGAAGAGGCCATCGCAAAAATCGAAGAACAATATCTATGAACCCACAAGAATTGACATCGGCCCTCGAGGCCATCATTTATGCGGCGGACGAGCCGGTGACGCTTGACCAAATGGCCAAATCGGTCGAAGCAGAAAAGCCGGAGGTACGCGCGGCTCTCGACGCGCTGGTCGCGTTGAGCCAGGCGCCGGATCGCGGTGTGGAAATCCGCAAAGTCGCGGGCGGCTGGAAGATGTATACGAAGCCGCAGCACCACGATGTCGTGCGCAAGTTCGTCAAAAGTTTGCGCCCGCCAGTGCGGCTGACAATGCCAGCGCTTGAAACGCTGGCCGTCGTTGCGTATAAGCAGCCCGTCACTGGGCCCGAAATTAACGAAATCCGCGGCGTGAATTGTGGCGGCGTTCTGAAAACGCTTCTCGAGAAGCGTCTGATTACGACGGCGGGACGCAAGCCGGTGATCGGCCGGCCGATTCTCTATCGCACTTCGAAAGATTTTCTGATGCGTTTCGGGCTTTCCGATCTCGAGGAATTGCCGAGCCTGAAAGAGTTTGAGCAACTCGCGCAGGCGGCTCTGGGCTCCGACGACGGCATCGCGCCAATTGAGCCCGAAGATAGAGCGCCAGGAGATCGAACAGTGGATGAGCAGGCCGGCGCCGAAAACGCGGAAGTCGAAGCAGCAACCGGGGAAACCGCTGAAGGCGAAGCCCCGAAAGTAGCCGCGGCGGCCGTCGGTGCGACGACATCGCCAGCAAACTCGGCAACGCCAGTAGCGAGCGCGGAAACATTGTCCACAACGCACGCGTCCGTTCCGAAATCCAGCGCAGATTCGGCCACGCCGGAAGTGGAGAGCGCCGAAGAAATGATTTCAGGCGCAGACGGCGACTAGAATTTCCGGCAGACTCCTCCCAATGGAAGAACGACTCCAAAAAATTATTGCGCGAGCAGGCGTGGCATCGCGTCGCCGCGCCGAGCAGCTCATCGTTTCGGGCCAGGTAACGGTCAACGGCAAGATGGTGACCGAGCTAGGCTCGCGCGCCGACGCTTCGAAAGATCACATCAAGGTCGGCGGAAAGCTGCTTCATGGCCCAGAGGAGCATCTCTACCTCGCGCTTTACAAACCCGCCGACGTGGTCGCAACGATGAGCGACCCCGAGGGCCGCCGCTCGATTTCCGATTTTCTGCAGGGCGCGCAGGCGCGAGTTTATCCCGTCGGCAGGCTGGAGTATCACGCGTCGGGCCTCCTCTTTCTCACGAATGACGGCGAGCTCGCCAATAAGCTTCTGCGCTCGCATGGATTGCGACAGACGTATCTCGTCAAGCTGAAGGGTAATCTCACCGACGCGGATATGAAGCAGATTGAAGCCGAAACGCGCGTGCGCGTCGAGCGCCTTAAGCGCGCCGAAAATGCGTGGTACGAAGTGACGCTGACCGAAGCGCGGCGCGATCCGCTGCGTGAGAAGCTCCAGCTTCTCGGACATCCAGTCGAAAAAATGAAGCGCATTAAATTAGCGAATATCGAGATCGGCGATCTCGCGCCTGGTCGATTTCGCAAACTGGCGCCAGAAGAAATCGCCAGCCTCGAAAAGCTCCTCGCGAAACAGGCAGTCCGCATGCGCAACACTCCAAAGCCGGTACCGCGTGCGAGTGGCGCCGCAACGCCGGTGTCGCGCTTCCGCGACATTAAACGCCGTGTTTCGCATCAGCGCGACTTAAGACAGCCGGCAGCCGCCGTGAGCAATCCCAATAAAAATCGTCCGGCGCCCGATCAGCGAACACGGGCCCAGCAAACACACGCCAGCCCACACAAGCCCAAGGGGAACCGGAATGAGTGAATCGTCGCCCGCAAACGAGAGTCGGGGAGAGAATGACGCGGACGCCAAGCCGAGCGGCGGTGCGAACGATCCCATCACCGAAATTCTCAAGACCAGCCAAACCATCGCCGTCGTGGGCCTCTCGTCGAGAAAATTCCGCCCGAGCTACGGCGTCTCGCAGTACATGCAAGCCGCTGGCTATCGCATCATTCCAGTGAATCCCGGAGAGCGCGAGGTTCTCGGCGAGAAAGCCTATGCGCGCCTCGAAGATGTTCCCGAAAAAGTGGACATCGTAAATATTTTCCGGCGGTCGGAGTACGTTCCGGAAATAGTCGAAAGCGCGATCAAGATTGGCGCGCGTGCTGTTTGGATGCAGGAAGGCGTCATACATGACGATGCAGCCGAGCGAGCCAGAGCCGCTGGATTAATTGCCGTGCAAGATTCATGCATTTTGAAGGAGCATGCCAAACGATTCCGGCTGCGGGACATTTAGAGATCGCGGTAAAACTTCTACAGACTACGGAGCGAACATCGAGGCGGGATAAACCTTAACGATTCGTTTTCCAATTTCCATCAAGCCGAGCCAGTGCCCGTCGGGCGAAATGTGAAAATCGCGAAACACCAGGTCGTGCATCGCCGGCGTGAAATCGCCGCCGGGAATGCTGATCCAAACCATATTGCCAGAGCGAGTCTCGGGCCCGCGCTTCAATAGAATGTACCTCTCATCCGGCGACCATTCGAATCGGCCATAGCCGACGCGTAACGACAGCGGTTTCGAATTCGGCGTTATCTCGCGGATCTCCAGATAGTCGCCGTCTCGAAAATATCCGACGCGCCTGCCTGATGGCGACACGGTCAGTTGGCCTTGATAGCCTTCGATGGGCGCGATCTTATTTCCGATTTCGTGCGCGAGATCGAGCCACAACAAATCAGCCGGACCGTCCGTGCCCTTGTCGCGCTGGACCGCAAACGCCGTGCTATGCGCCGCATCCCACACGACTCCCGCAAATAGGTGCCCGGCGAAGAGCGTTTTCACTTTTCCGGTTGCTGGTTGAATTGTGTGAATTTCGTAAAGTAAATTGGGTTTAACCGCTTCGAAAAGAAATGCGACTGTAGTGCCATCGGCGAGCCATGTACCTTGCGACGCGCCTATGAACGGACTGAACTTGGGCTTTTCGTTCTCCTCCTCGTCTTCATCTTGGTCCTGATCTTTCTTGTCTCCGCTCTTAGCCTGCGGCTTGGGTGGGGCGGGCGGCGGTTCCATGCCTTTGATCGGAATTTCGTGGCCGTCGCTGTCCATTAGCTCGATCATCTCCCCCGATGAAATGTCGCCTTTCTTGGCGCTGTTGATTTGCTCAGTGGTTTTTTCGATCGTCAGGCGGCGACTGTCCGGCGACCATGTGATGTTATGGATTGCGTAACTGTGAAATGTTGTTGTTTTGACGAGCTTATCGCCCTCAATGATTTTTTTTCGCTTGTTGCCGGCGTCGTTCGAAATCCACAGGTCATCGCCCTCCACCGTGAATTTCTTCCAGTTGTATATGCGCCGGACGGCGTACGCGACGTGATTATCGGGCGAAAAAGCGAATGCCGCGCAGTCTTCATCAATGATGTACTTTGGTTTCTGGGTTTCCTGCGGCGCTGCCGGTAAGGCGGCGAGAGAAACAAGGATGACCAGCGCGGCTATAGACGCGGGTGCAAGGAACTTGAGCTTCAGGGAGCCCGAAGGCGGGATCATCTTACGCGTCACTTTTTCTCGTGGTCGGATTTCTCTTCGTCTGGCTTCCCGGAGTTAGATGCGTTCTGGGCGGTTCCGGCTGGCTTCTTTTGAATTTTTCGGAGTTGCGCCAGCCGTTCCTGAACGCGCGCTTCAAATCCCTCGTGGGTGGGATGGTAGTACGTGCGGCCCGCGAGGCTGTCGGGCAGGCACTGCATGTCCGTCACTTTTTCTTCGAATTCATGCGCGTACTGATATCCCTCGCCATACCCGACGTGGCGCATCAATCCTGTTACAGCGTTGCGCAAATGCAGCGGGACGGGCTCCGCCACGGTGCGCTCGAGATCCTGCTGCACGGCGCCGTAGGCGGTATAGAGCGCATTTGATTTCGGCGCGAGCGCCAGATAGACCGCAGCCTGGCCGAGCGCTAAAAATCCTTCAGGCGGGCCGATAAACTCGAACGCTTCTTTCGCGGCAAGAGTCATCCGAAGCGCGTTCGGATCGGCCATGCCGATATCTTCACTCGCCATCCGAACCATACGCCGTGCCAGATAAAGCGGATCCTCGCCCGATTCGATCATGCGCGCGAGCCAGTAGAGCGATGCATCCGGATCGGAATTGCGGACGGATTTATGCAGAGCGGAGATGAGATTGTAGTGCTCCTCGCCAGCTTTGTCGTAAGGCAGGAGCTTCTTCTGGAGAACGTCCTCAAGTAATGCCGTCGTCAGTACGAGACGGCCCTCGGCATCCGGTGCGGCGCCTCGGACGAGCGCTTCGAGGGTGTTATAGGCCGCGCGGGCGTCGCCGTTCGCAACAATTGCAATGCGCTCGAGAATTCCGGCACTGGCTGCGATTTTTTCCTTGCCGAGGCCGCGTTCGGGATCGGTAATCGCGCGCTGGAGCAATCCCGCGATTTGTTCGGTCGTAAGAGCATGCAAAATGTAAACCTTCATGCGCGATAGCAGCGGCGATATCACTTCGAACGACGGATTCTCCGTTGTTGCGCCGATCAGCGTGATGCTGCCGGATTCGACATGTGGTAGAAACGCGTCCTGTTGCGCTTTGTTGAAGCGATGCACTTCGTCCACGAACACGACTGTGCGCCGGCCGTAATCGCGCGCGCGTCCAGCCTCGGTCATGACCAGCTTGATTTCCTTGATGCCCGACGTGACCGCGCTGAACGGAATGAATTCGGAACGCGTGTGGGTGGCGATAATTCGTGCTAGCGTCGTCTTGCCACAGCCCGGCGGGCCCCAGAAGAGCATCGAACCGATGTCGTCGCGTTCGATCTGCAGTCGCAGCGGCTTACCAGGAGCGAGGAGATCCTCCTGGCCGACGAGCTCATCGAGCGTGCGCGGGCGCATGCGATCGGCTAGCGGGCGAGGGCCGGCGCTTTCTTCTTGCGGTTGGACGGCTTGAAAAAGTCCCACGCTCATCCTTTATTACGAATGCGATCAGCGCCGCGATGGTCGCGGCGATCAACACGGCGTTCGTTGCGATTTTCAGCGTCGTTCTCGTTACGCTGTCGCGCGGCTTCGTAAAGAATCACCGACGCCGCGACGCCCGCATTGAGCGAATCAACACCGGAAGCCATCGGAATCGCAAAGAGTCCATCTGCCGATCGTTCGATTTCGGGCGGAAGCCCCGCGCCTTCGTTGCCGATGAAAATCGCACGCGCGCCGCGCAAGTCAGCGGCAGCCTTATTGGCGCTGGCGGATTGCTGCGTGGAAGCGGCGATGATGCTCAGGCCGGCCACTCGAAGTTGCGCCATCGTCACAGCGGGCGCGATTCCGCGGAGAATCGGAAGCCGCAAAGCTGAGCCAGCCGAGGCTCGTAGCGCCTTCGCCGACCACGGATCGGCAGTTCCTTTCGTTGCGACTAGCCCTGTCGCGCCGAAAGCTTCAGCGGAACGAACGGCCGTTCCGACATTTCCCGGATCCTGCACACCGACGAGCACAACGACAAGCGGCGCTCCGTCGCGAACTAGGTCGTCAAACGTCCACTCGCGTGGCCGAACCAGCGCCGCAATGCCTTGCGGATGCTCAGTGCCGGCGACGCTTTCAAATAATCGCGCCGTCGTCTTAAGCACGCGCGACGCCGCACGCAATTCATCGGGCGACCGAGCGAGAGCCTTCTCGCCATCGGGGCCAGTCAGGACTGCTTCAACCTCGAGTCCAGAACGCAGCGCTTCGTCCACGAGATGCGGCCCTTCGAGGCCGATTAACCCTTCGTCAGGAAGGTAGCCTTGGCGCAGAGCCGCGCGGAAAATTTTCAGCCAACGATTGTCACGGCTCTCGATAGTTTCAGACTGGGTGGAATGACGCTGCCTAGAGGACGATCTTGTTACGGCGCCGATTGCTTCGCGTTCCATCAATTTGAGACTAACAAACGCTGCAATCGCCGTAAAGCGAGCTACTGCGGCGTCTGCAAGCGAACGCCGGGAGCCAAGGCATCTTGCACGCCGCGCGGAGCCTGTGATAGCGTGCCTTGATGTTCCTAGCGCAACCCACAGAGAGTCAACTCTTTGCCGTCTGAAATCTTGAAAATTTCGTCGGAAGCGCCCGAGCGGCAGGTCGTCGACTATGCTGCGAACTTCATCATACGCGGCGGCGTCGTCGCCGTGCCCACCGATACTTTTTACGGCCTCTCGGCCGATCCGTTCAATCTCGCCGCCATCGGCCGCGTCTACGAAATCAAGGGGCGCCCCGAATCGAAGGCGTTGCCGATCCTCGTCAGTTCCGTCGAGCAAGCAGTTTCGCTGGTCCGCGATGTTCCGGATAGCTTTTTAACTCTCGCGCAGAAATATTGGCCCGGAGCGCTTACCATTGTCCTCGAAGCAACGCACCGCATTCCTCTCAAGGTCACGGGCAACACGGGTCGCGTCGCGCTGCGCTGGGCGAATTCTAAAATTGCCTGCGAAATCATCAACGCCGTCGGCGGGCCGATCACGGGAACGAGCGCGAATCTGACAGGGAAGCCTGCGTGCACGAACGCGGCGGACTTGATCATTCAGCTCGGCGACCGTTTGCCACTCATCTTAGATTCTGGCGACACTCGCGCGGTCGTGCCGTCGACGATCGTTCGTCTCGAAGGCGACGAGTGGATGATCATTCGCGAAGGCGCCATCGCCGAGAACGATATTCAGAAGACTCTCGCCGCATAAATTCCGCGATCGAGTGCATCGCGCGAAACTCATTCCCATCATTTCGACCTGAATCCCGTCGTCTGAAGGAAACCGTAATCCCCCGTGGGCGAGAGCGGTCCAATCTGCAATCGATCGCGATAGACGCACACGTTATCCACGTACCAGAGATTGATATAAGGCAGCTCGTCGGCGACGATGCGCTGCATTTCGAATAGAATCTCGCGACGCTTGTCGCGATCGGGCTCGACTCGTGCGCGATCGAGCAGGGCATCGAGCTGCGGATTGGCAAAGTGGCCACGATTCGCGCCGTTCGGCGGAAATTTGTGCGAGCTGAAGACAAATTCAAACATGTCGGGATCGTTATTGCCGCCCACCCACCGCTGCGTATACAGCTGAAAACTGCCGTGCGCGATGTCTGAATTGAAAGTCGCGGATTCCTGCGGGCGCAATTCGAGCGCCACGCCGATCCGCTTCCATTGTTCCTGTAAAACTTCCGAGTAGAGCCGCGTGGATTCGTCGGTGGAAGTTTTTAGGCTGAGATGGATGCGAACGCCATCCTTGCCGCGAGTCAGGCCGGCGGCGTCGAGAAGCGATTCAGCGCGGGTCGGATCGTAATTGTAAGTCGCCACGTCGCCGTCGTAGGCCCAGTGATTTGGCGGCAGGAGGCTCGACGCAAGCCGCGCCTGTCCGCGCAGCAAATATTTGATGATCGATTCGCGGTCCGTCGCATAGGCCAGTGCCCGCCGAACATCGCGCTTCGCGAGCAGCGGGTCTTCGAAATTGAACGCGATATACGCGAGCGACGTGCCAGGTTCTTCCGCAACTTTGATTCCCGAGTAGCGGCCAAGCGCGACAACCATATCCGGCGCAAGGGAATCCAGCGCGATATCGGCGGAACCTTTTCGCAGTTCTAGCGCCCGAACTGTTGCATCGGGCACGATTCGAAATCGTACTTGCGATACCTTCGGCGCTGCGCCGAAATAACTGGGATTGCCCGCAAGGGCTATTTCCAGATCCGGCTCGATGCTCACGAAACGAAACGGTCCCGTGCCAATTGGATTCTGAGCAAGTTCCGGCCCGGAGCCGCGCGGCACGATTCCTACTCCGGGGCGGGATAAATTCCACAAAAACGATGCGTACGCCTCGCGCAGATGAAAGACGATTGTCGAATCGTTGGGCGCCGTAACCGAATCTACCATCCGGAACGATCCGCGCTTCGGCGTCTTGATTTGCCCGCCCAGGATAGAATCGAATGTGAATTTCACATCGGCGGAAGTGAGCGTCGCGCCGTTATGAAACTTCACGCCGCGCCGAAGATGAAAAATATATGTTTGTGGGTCCGGCGTGTCCCAACTCTCCGCGAGATCGGGGACGATGTTCATGTTCGGGTCGTGCGCGACGAGGCTGCTGAATATCAAATCGTGCAGATGCTGCGACCACGCGTCTGTGCCGATGCGCGGATCGAGATTCACCGGCGCGGACTCGATCAAAAAAGTGATCGTATCCGGTGGCGTCGCGCTGCTTTGCGTCGCGCATCCGCCCCCTGCCGCAATTACAACCACCGCGAACAAGATGGCAACTATTAGCGACCGGCAATTAGCGCGGCGGCGCATAGCTTACCTTTCCAAGTATCGCGGGCCGGCGCGCGCCTGTCGCAGAGGGCAGATTATTCGGCCGGTCGTGGAAGGCTTCGTAGGCGAGAATGGCAAACGCGAACGCCTCTTTCGCCACCGATGGCACGCCGAATTCGTCGGACGTTCGGACGATCACACCAGGCAGCGACGCGGCAAGCTGCGCCATGATAAGAGGGTTCTGCGTTCCGCCTCCAGAAACAATCAGTTCGTGAATCCTCGTGCGCGGAAAGATAATTCTATGAAATGCAGCGGCGATGGAAAGGGGAGTGAGCAGCGTTGCTGTGCGAATTAAGTCGTCGTCCGCGACGCGGTGCGCCTTGCCCCAACGACGGATGCTGCTGGCAAAATCCTCGCCAAACTGTTCGCGCCCCGCAGTTTTCGGCGGCTTGATCCTAAAATATGGCTCAGCAAGGAGCTTATCGAGAAGTCGCGGAATCGATTTGCCGCTAAGCGCATGACGAGCGCCGCGATCGAACGTCTCGCGCCCGCGCGTGTATTCCCGGACGAGTGCGTCAATCACCATGTTGCCAGGGCCCGTGTCGAACGCAAAAACATCGCTGCGTTTCGCAACCGGCGGAATCACGGTAACGTTCGCAATCCCCCCAATATTCAGCGCGGCGCGGCCCAGCTTCGCATCGCGAAAGAGAACGTAATCGACAAAAGGAACAAGCGGCGCTCCCTGCCCACCAGCCGCCATATCGGCCGGACGAAAATCCGCAATCGTCGTGATTCCGGTGCGCGCGGCAATAATAGAGGGCTCGCCGATCTGCAGCGTGGATGTGATGCGTCCTACGCCCGGAAAATTTGACGGCTCACCCTGATGGTAAATCGTCTGCCCGTGCGATCCGATCACCGCAATCTTTCGCAACGCGATTCGAAACTTCCGGCAAGCAGCGAGCGCCGCGCGCGCAAAAAGCTCGCCGAGAGCGAAATTGAGCTGGCTAATCCTCGCGGAGGTCGCCACGCCGACATTCGCGATTCGAAGAATCTCCTCGCGCACCGGCCGCGGATAGGCCACGGCGTAAAATCCCTCAAGTCGCGCGAAAAGCTTCGGTGGCGCACCGGAAATGCGCGCGAGTGCAACATCGATCCCGTCCGCGGACGTCCCCGACATCAAGCCAAGCACATACTGCGGTTGGCTTCGTGCGTCTCGGCGTTTCATAGGAGTTGCTTCTTAAGCGTAGCCAGGAGATTCAGCGCTTCCAGCGGCTTTAGATTATCGAGATCCGCTTGCCGCAGCGTGTCGATCACAGACTGATCAATCGCAGTGAACATCGGCGCTTGTTCCGGTACCGCAGCTCCCGGAGTCAATTCTTCGCTTAGCTTATGCTCGCTCGTCTCGTGGCGCTTCAAAACTTCACGTGCGCGTTCGATGACGGATGCCGGAAGCCCCGCCAGCCGAGCGACTTCAATGCCATAACTCTTGTCAGCGCTGCCCGGTTCCACGCGCCGCAAGAAAATAATTTCGCTTCCGGATTCCCTCACCGACACATGAACGTTGCGTACACCGGGCACTAGGCGTTCGAGCTCCGTCAGTTCGTGATAGTGCGTCGCAAAAAGCGCACGCGGCCTCGCATCCGCTTGCAGCGCTTCTACAACAGCCCATGCAATGGAAAGTCCGTCAAACGTAGCTGTTCCGCGGCCCACTTCATCGAGTAACACGAGGCTCGCCGCCGTCGCCGTATTCAAAATCGCCGCTACTTCGCTCATCTCCACAAGAAACGTCGAGCGCCCACGCGCGAGATTATCCGACGCGCCGATGCGGGTAAAAATTCGATCCGTGAGCGGCAGCTTCGCTTCCACCGCTGGCACGAACGATCCCATCTGCGCCATGATTACAATCAGCGCAGACTGCCGAAGGTAAGTCGATTTTCCGCCCATGTTCGGACCAGTAATGAGAAGCAGCGATTGCGTCTTGTCATCGAGATAAAGATCATTAGGCACGAAACGTTCGCCGCGCGCCGCGAGCAGCCGCTCGATCACCGGGTGCCGGCCGCCCACAATCAAGAGTTCGCCGCGCTCGCCCGAAGTTTGCTCGGTAAAGCTTGGCCGGACGTAATTCTCCGTGGCAGCGAGCCGGGCGAAATTCACGAGAACATCCAACTGGGCAACGGCGGCCGCCGTTCGACGAAGTCGCGGCGCCTCACGCGCAACCCGTTCACGCAACTCGGCATAGAGCCTTCGCTCGATTTCCGCGATTCGCTCGTCGGCATCGAGAACTTTCTCCTCGTATTCCTTCAACTCTGTCGAAGTGAAGCGTTCGGCATTTACGAGAGTCTGCTTGCGATCGTAATCGGCCGGCGCGAGGTGCATGTTCGCCTTGGAGATTTCGATGTAGTACCCAAACACCTGATTGAACCGAATCTTCAGCGAGGCAATCCCCGTGCGCTTGCGCTCGCGATCTTCCATCGCGGCGATCACCTGCTTGCTCGTGCGGCTGAGGTCGCGAAGTTCATCGAGCGCGGCATCGTAGCCGCGGCGAATAATCCCTGGCTCGGTGGCCAGCGCAGGGGGATCGTCCGCAATGGCGTGCTCAATCGCATCGCGGACGTCCGTGAGTTCGTCAAGTTCCGCGTGGAGCAACGCGATACGCACCGCAGTGCTCTTTGTCGCAGGCGCGGGTGAAAGAAATCCGCGCAACAGTGGAATCTGATCGAGCGACTTTCGCAGCGCCACAAGATCTCGAGGCGTCGCAATACCCAATGTAATTCGGCTCGTCAGGCGCTCAAGATCGAGAATCGGTTCAAGTGTGCGGTAAATCTCTCCGCGTTCCACGGGCCGCGCTCTAAATTCGGCCACGGCATCAAGCCGCGCTTCGATTTCATCGAGCGAAATCTCGGGGCGCAATATCCAGCTTCGCAAGAGCCGCGCACCCATTCCAGTAGCGGTCTGATCGAGCGCGAACATTAGCGTCGCTGAAGCATCGTCGCCGCTCACCGGCTCGACAAGCTCGAGGTTTCGTACAGTCACTTCATCAAGCAGCAGCGCATCCTGCTGCTCGTAATAACGAATACCGTTGAGATGTTCGAGACCACTGAGCGGCGCACGCGCGGACGCATCAGTGCCGGCGCCGTTCGAAGCACCGCTCCCCGTCGCGATAACGGACGTTTCACGCAAGTAATGAACGATTGCGCCCGCGGCGCCTATCGCATGCACATGCTGCGAAAGCCCGAACCCATCAAGCGCGGCGACACGAAATTGTTCTTCGAGAATTCGCGCCGCAAAGTCGGGTTGAAAAACAAATTCATCGAGCCGGCTCACCAGCGCGTCGATTCCGACAAGATCGGGCACTCCTGCAGAAGGGAAGAGCGACGCAGGTCGCGGCAACAGAAGCTCGCGCGGGCGGAGTATGCCCAGCTCATCGAGAAGCCGATTGTCCGCGGCAGGTCCCGCAAACTCCGTCGCACGGAAATCGCCTGTAGAAAGATCCACATAGGCGAGGCCGATGACGCCGGCTCCTGCATCGCGCGAAACCGCCGCGAGAAAATTATTTTCCTTCGGACCAACAAGCCCCGGCCCCGACGCGGTCCCCGGCGTAATTACGCGAACCACTTCTCGTCGAACAAGTTTCTTGCCGGGACCCGCTTCTTCCATCTGCTCGCAAATGGCTACGCGCTGGCCAGCTCGTATGAGCCGCGCGATATATCCCTCAGCCGCGTGATAGGGAACACCGCACATCGGAACCGGCTGTCTCTTTTCGCGATTGCGCGCCGTCAACATGATTTGCAGAATCTTGGAAGCCTGGATAGCGTCGTCGAAGAAAAGTTCGTAGAAATCTCCCAGGCGGAAGAGAAGCAGCGCATGCGGATGCTGCTTCTTGATAGCGTGATATTGACGCAGAAGCGGTGTTGCGGGCTCTGTCATGAATGCAAACTGGCTCCGGAAGCTCACGATTATGTCGGCTGGCATTGCCTTTAGCAACAGAGTTCAACCGGCGGCACCAATGCACGGGTGAAATTCATTGACGCGTGTTGGAATCCGCGGGTGTGACAGATTGGGCGCCGCCGCGCGCGTGCCGGCGGGTATACTGGCGCGACGAAAATGGCGACCGGCGGCCGAGAGATCGAAGTCAAGCTTCACATCGCGGACATAAACGAGCTGCGCGCCAAATTGCGGAAGCTCGGGGCCAAGCCGGCTCCGCGTGTCTTCGAACGCAACATTCTTTACGATACGCCCGCCTCCGAATTGCGCGAAACCGGCCGCCTCCTGCGAATTCGAATCGAAACCCCAGCGTCCGATCGGCGCCAACCGACGTCCGAGAGCAAAGCCGCACGCTCGGCGCGCAGTCACTCGCACGCTCGCGGCATTTTGACCTACAAAGCGCCAATATCTTCCGGCATCAAAGACAGTTTGTCCTCGCGATACAAACAAAAGGCAGAGATCGAAATTGAATTTCATCCTGCCGAGAATTTGGAAACAATCCTCGCTGGTGTCGGCTTCCGCCCAGGCTTCCGCTACGAGAAATTCCGTACCAAATACCGCCTCCGCCGTTTCCCGGATCTTCATCTAGACCTCGACGAAACTCCTCTCGGCATTTACCTCGAGCTCGAAGGTTCGCCACCCGCAATCGACCGCGCCGCCTTTCTGCTCGGATTTCCGCCCGAAGAGTACATCACGGCAAGCTATTGGGAGCTACACGTTGCCGATGCCCGCGGACGGAACGTCACTCCAGGCGATTTGCTCTTTAAAAATCGAAAAAAATGACGCGCAAGTGCAGTCTTTGCTTGACAAAGCGAGCATCTGCTCGTAACTAGAGAAGCTGAGGACATTCTCAAGAAATGGAGCAGTCGTCCAACTTGGATTCAGGCAGTCCTCGACAGCCCGGGCCGGAACGCACGGTTCGGGTGGCGAGTCGGGCACCCCTGTTCGCCTTTAGCGCGAAGCTCCGAGGCCACAGGATGAGCGCGGAGGCGAGAGCCGCCGCCGTGTAACGAGAGTCTTTCATCTTGCTACCCGCGGTCGGATCCAGCTCCCGGCCGCGGGTATTTTTTTGCGCCAACGGGATGTCTCGGAAGTAGATGATTCCTGAGGGTTTGACGTTGATGGTCCTGATTCGAGGGGCCGTCGGCGCGAAGGCGAAGGTGAATCACTTATGTTACACGCCACTGAAGTTCTCGGCGCGGAAGCGTACGATTTGAACGGCCACTTTGTCGGCCGCGTGAAGGAGCTCTTTATCGAGCCGGCCGACCAGGCGAATCGCGTTTCGCGCGTTTTGCTCGGCCGCGGCCAATACCGGCCGCTCGTAGCGCGCTACGATCAAATAAGCGAAGTCACACCGGGCCGGATGAAGCTCACCACCGACGAATCCGCGCTCGAGCTCTACCATCCGAATGAAGCCTGGCTCGCCCTTCGCAAGGATCTCCTCGACCAGCAAATCATTGATACGGCCGGACGCAAAGTCGTTCGCGTGAACGATATCGAACTTTCCGACCAGCGCACCAATGGCAACGTCGAAATGCGCATCGCGCAGGTGGACGTCGGCCTGCCCGGAGCCGTGCGGCGTCTCCTACAGGGACTCGTCCCACCCGAAGTGATTCGCCGAATTCAGAAAAAGCTTCCGCAGCGTACGATTCGCTGGGAATTCGTAAACTTGATCGAGCCGGATCCTTTGCGTCGCGTGAAGTTGCGCATGAGTAGTCAGAAACTAGCGTCCATGCACCCCGCCGATCTGGCCGACATTATGGAAGATCTGTCTCCGGATGAACGCCAATCCATCATCACCTCGCTAGATGAAGAGACCGCGGCGGAAGCGCTAGCTGAACTCGATAAACGCTTGCAGACTCAAGTCGTCGAAAAACTCGATCCTGAAAAAGCGGCGGACATCATCGAAGAAATGCGCCCGGACGAAGCCGCCGATTTGCTCGCAAACCTCACGCCCGAAGCCCGAGGCGACATCATCGAGGAAATGCCCGGCCGCGACGCGCAAGAAGTGCGCGATCTGCTCCGCTTCGAGCACGACACGGCGGGCGGCATGATGAACACCGAGGTGGTCACTGTGGCGGATGATGCCACGCGCGGCGAAGTGGTGGATTACATCCGCTTCCACGAAATCCCGCTCGATCAGCTAGCCGACGTAATCCTGATCAATCGCGATGCTGCCTTCGCCGGCACGGTCCGTCTTCCAAAACTCCTTCTAGCTGATCAGGAACAGAAAATGCTTGAGCTTGTCTCCGACACGCATGTTTCGATCCAGCCCGACGCGACCGATCGCGACGTTTTCGAATTGTTCGATAAATACAATCTCCGAAGCCTCACCGTTGTGGACGCGGAGAACCATCCCATTGGCGCGATTACGGTGGACGATGTCGTGAGTCACATGCACGCCCTGCTATAAAAATTACATGACCGTTGTCGAAGTCACCTCGAGTTTCGCCCGGCTGAGAAAGCGCTGGGAGGAGTTTGCGCGGCGCACTCGCATCACGCGTCGTAGGCTCGCGGTGATTCTCGCCGTCATCGGGCCCGGCATCATCACCTCGAACGTGGACAATGACGCCGGCGGAATCACCACGTATACGCTCGCGGGCGCGCAATTCGGATACACGCTACTTTGGACATTGATTCCTCTTACCATCGCCCTCTACGTCAGCGAGGAAATGTGCGCGCGCATGGGCGTAGTTACCGGCAAAGGCCTCTCCGACTTGATCCGGGAGGAGTTTGGTTTTCGCTCAACTTTTTTTGTGATGCTCGCAGCGCTAGCCGTAGACCTCGGCAATACGGTTGCCGAATTCGCCGGCGTCGCGGCCTCCATGCAGATTTTCGGCATCAGCAAATATATTTCGGTGCCAATCGCCGGAATCTTCGTTTGGTTTCTGGTTGTCCGCGGCTCGTACAGGCAGGTGGAGAAAATATTTTTGGTCGCGTGCGCGTTCTATCTCACGTACGTCCTCTCCGCGGTCCTCGCCAAGCCCGATTGGCTGGTCGCGGCAAAAGAGACGGTACTGCCGACATTCAGCCTCGATAAAGACTACTTGCTCATGTTCGTCGCGCTGGTGGGAACCACAGTCGCGCCGTGGCAATTCTTCTACTTACAGGCAGGTTTCGTCGAAAAACGCGTGGGGCCAAAGCAATATAAACACGCGCGCCTCGACGTCCTCGCGGGCAGCATAACGTGCATGGCCATCGTCTTTTTCATTATCGTTTGCACCGCCGCAACACTCCACGCACACGGCATGACCAATATCACCGACGCAGCGCAAGCGGCTCAGGCGCTCGCGCCTTTAGCGGGGCGATTCGCTGCCACTCTTTTTGCCTTCGGTCTCCTGAACGCGTCGCTTTTCGCCGCCTCGATCCTTCCGCTATCCACCGCCCACGTAATCTGCGAAGGCTTGGGCTTCGAGTCAGGAATCGATCACAAACTCGGCGAAGCTCCAATTTTCTACGGTCTCTACGCTGGCCTAATCATCGTCGGCGGCGGAATCATTCTGATTCCTCACGCTCCGCTGCTAAAGATTCTGCTGTTTTCGCAGGTGGCCAACGGCGTCTGGCTCGCTCCCGTTCTGATTTTCATCCTTCTTCTGATTAACCGCCGCGACCTTATGGGTGACCACGTCAATTCGCTCGGCTTCAACATCGTCGCTTGGGTAATCAGCATCGCGATGATCGGCGTAACGCTATTCCTTGGCTATGCCACTCTATTCATTCCGTCGGCCGCGACCACCGGTGGCACGATACTTCTCTAACCATCTGTTTTGCGGTCGGTTGCGCCGTCTCACGGCCTGTGCTAGTTTGGCCGCGCACTCCCTCGAGAGCGAGAATCGGTGAAAGCAACGGAACTCCTGAAGCCCGCCAACCGCGAAGAAGCGGGCCTCCTCGAAAATCTCGATTTGAAGCGCCTTCCGCAGCACGTGGCCATCATAATGGACGGTAACGGCCGCTGGGCGGAGCGCCGCCATTACCCACGCATCGCGGGTCATCGTGCCGGCGTGAAAATGGCGCGCGAAATGATAGAGACGTGCGCGCGCTTGAAGCTTCCCATGCTCACGCTATACGCATTTTCGCTCGAAAACTGGCGCCGCCCTCAGGCCGAAATTGATTTTCTGATGCAGTTGCTGCGCAAATATTTGAAGAAGGAGCTTCCCAGAATCCACAAAAACAATATTCGATTTCTCGTCATCGGGCGTTCCGAACAATTGCCCGAAGGCGTCCGCCGCGATATCGAGCGCGCCATGCAGTACACCGCCGGCAATACCGGAATGAAGCTGGTCATCGCGCTGAACTACGGCGGCCGCGCCGAGCTCGTGGACGCGTTCAACGCCATCCTCGATCGTGTGCGGCGCGACGGCCAATCCGGCTTTCGCGCCGATGAGCGAACCATCTCAGAGCATCTCTACACCGCCGGCTTGCCCGATCCCGATCTCCTCATTCGCACCAGCGGGGAAATGCGCGTCAGCAATTTTCTTCTCTGGCAAATCGCATACGCCGAAATCTACGTCACCGAAACTCTCTGGCCCGATTTCAACCGCACCCGGCTCTTCGAGGCACTGGTTGATTTTCAGAAGCGCGAGCGCCGCTACGGTGGCCTCGGTACAAAGCGCGACCGCGCCGCCGCGCGGCAGGGTTAACCCCGCATGCTGCGCCGCATTCTCACCGCCGCCGTCCTCATTCCGATCGTAGTGCTCATCGTCATGCTCGGACCGTGGCTGCTCGTCGCCGCCACGGCCACCGCCGTCCTGCTTCTCGCCATGCATGAATTCTTCAACCTCGGCGATCGCATGGGCCTTCGCGCCTATCGCCGGTGGACGATGCTCTGTACCGTCGGCCTGATGTACGCCCAGTGGGTAGCCGGACTACAGAATCGCGCATCAAATCCGGAAGTCGAAACCGTCCCCCACGCCTCAGCGCCGTTTTCGTCAATCGAATTTGTGGCCATCGTCTTCGTGCTGGGCGCAGTCGTAATCGGCGTGGTCAATCGCCAGGCTATCGCTGACATCCTCCCTGCTATGGCCATGAGCGCCGCTGGCCTTGTCTTCGTCGCATTCCCATTTAGCTATCTCATTCGCGTCGTCGAGCTTGAGCCCAACGGACGCAAGCTGGTTCTCTTCACTCTGGTCCTCGTCTGGGCGGGAGATATGCTCGCCTACTTCATCGGCCGCTCGTTCGGGCACGCACGCATGGCCCCGCAGCTTAGCCCCAAGAAAACCTGGGAAGGCGCCGCGGCGAATCTTGCCGCGTCGCTCGTGGTGGCATCGTTCTTTGCCCGCTGGGTCGGAATGGACGGAATCACACTGTTCGTCATCGCCGGCCTCGCCAATATTGCAGGCCAACTCGGGGACCTCATCGAATCGGCCTACAAGCGCGGCGCCGGAACCAAAGACTCAAGCTCGCTTCTCCCAGGTCACGGCGGCGTCCTCGATCGCATTGACAGCCTCATCCTCGCTGCGCCCGTCGTGTGGTGGTCGCTGGTATTGCTGCAGCAAGGCTTCCATCTGTAATGAACTCGTCTCGCGAGGGTTCTAGTGGTCATCCTGAACGAAGCGAGGGATCTGCGTTTCACACGTTGCTCTGCGCAATCACCCGCATCTGTTAAACTGGCAACCAACACGCTGATGCCCAGCAAGCTCGCCATCCTCGGTTCCACCGGCTCGATCGGCCGCCAATGTCTCGACGTCGTAGATTCCCTCGCAGGCGAATTTGGAGTCGTCTCAATGGCAGCAGGCTCAAACGTCAATCTCGCGGCCGACCAGATCGCGCAGCACCATCCAAAACTCGTCTCAGTAGCCACCGCAGAAGCAGCAGAGAAACTCGCAACGCTGCTCCGCAAGAAGCGCACATCATCCATCCCAGAAATTCTTTTCGGCCCCGACGGCATCGAGCGCGTCGCCACGCACCCCGAAGCGGATACCGTAGTCTCCGCCGCCGTCGGCGTCGTCGGCCTGCGCGCCACGTATAAAGCCGTTCTCGCCGGCAAAAAAATAGCCCTCGCAAATAAAGAAGTCCTCGTCGCCGCCGGGGAATTGGTCACAGCCGCGGTCAAAGCACACAACGTCTCCCTGCTTCCAGTGGATAGCGAGCACAACGCCATCCACCAATGCCTGCGTGCAGGCGAACGCAAAGAAGTAAAGCGCCTCGTCCTCACAGCCTCAGGGGGCCCATTTCGCACCACACCGCTATCGAAAATGCGCCACGTGAGTCCCAAGCAAGCGCTCGCGCATCCAAATTGGAAGATGGGCCAGCGAATTACGATAGATTCCGCCACGATGATGAACAAGGGATTTGAAGTCATCGAGGCGCGCTGGCTCTTTGGAATGAATCTCGATCAAATCGAAGTTGTTATTCATCCGCAATCCACGGTGCACTCGATGGTCGAGTTCGTGGACGGTTCAATCCTGGCACAACTCGGCCCCACGGATATGCGCATGCCTCTGCAATATGCGCTAACCTATCCAAAGCGCGTCACGTCCAACGGCCGTGCGCTGGATTGGTCCAAATTGCGAAATCTTGAATTCGAGCCTGTCCCTGACAAAAAATTTCCGTGCCTGCGGCTCGCGCGCGAGGCATCTAAGAAAGGCGGGCCGCTTCCGTGCGCGCTGAACGCCGCTGATGAAGAGGCCGTCGCGTCATTTCTAGCTGGGCAATTGCCGTTCTCCGGAATCGCCGCCGTAATCGAGAAAGTGCTGGAGCGCATGCAAGGCCAGCCGCTCGAAACGATTGACGATGTCCTGCACGCTGACGCTCAAGCGCGGCGCCTCGCTCGCGAAGAAATCGCGCGCAGAAAGTCCTAAAGGAAGCTCAGACTGCTCATGAACACTGTTCTCATCGCCATCGTTTCCGCAGCTGTCGTTCTCGGCGTCGTGATTCTCGTCCACGAATGGGGTCACTTCATCGCCGGTAAATTGTTCGGTGTGCGCGTCGTTGTTTTCTCGCTTGGTTACGGTCCGCGCCTCTGGGGCTTCAAGCGCGGCGACACCGATTATCGCTTGAGCGCTCTGCCGCTCGGCGGATACGTTCGTCTCGCTGGCGACAATCCTATGGAAGAACGTACCGGCGCCCCTGACGAATTCCTTTCGCGCCCCCGCTGGCAGCGAGTTCTCATCTATCTCGCCGGGCCAACGATGAATGTGATTCTGGCGCTCGCCATTTTCGTCGGCCTGTTCACTCTCGTCGGCGTACCCTCCGCTTCATTTATGAATCAACCGATCCAGGTCGCGGGCGTGGATGCTCACTCGCCTGCCCAAACAGCCGGCCTGCAGGCTGGCGACCACATCGCCAAAGTCGGCAGCATCAATAATCCCACGTGGGAGCAGGCGCTCCTCTATCTCAGCAACTTGCCCGCCGGTTCGCAGGTCCCGATGGTTGTCGATCGAAACGGCCAACAAGTGAATCTGACGGCTACCATTTCCGATCCCGCCGATCCTCAGTCCGTGGCCGGCTATCCCTACATGTCGCCCGTAATCGGCGAACTCATTCGCGGCATGCCCGCGGAAAGCTCTGGCCTCAAGCCCGGCGATCGCGTCATCTCAATTAACGGCCGCCCCATCACCACTTGGCCATTGCTTATTGATACCGTCTCTCATTCTGACGGCAGCGAATTGCACTTCGTGGTTGATCGCAGCGGTTCGCAGGTACCCATCACTGTCACGCCGGTACGCAGCGTCAACGAACTCGGCCAAAACGCCTGGATGATCGGCGCGGCCCGCACGCCCGAGCCCACCGTTTACAAGCGCATGGGTCCGCTGTCTGCAACAGGCGAGGCCTTCACCGCGACGATTGGCGGCGTTCGTGAAGTGGTCGGCGTAGTCGGCGAGCTCATCACTGGAAAAGTATCCGTTCGCCAGCTTCAATCCGTTGTTGGGATCGCGCGGCAGTCCGGCCAAGCCGCCAAACGGGGCGCAGTCGAATTCCTCGAATGGATCGCGATGATCAGTATCAATCTCGGCGTATTGAACCTTTTGCCGATCCCGATTCTCGATGGCGGCCACGTAGTTCTGCTCGCAGTCGAAGGCGCGCTCCATCGCGACATCAGCCTCGCCGTCAAAGAGCGCATTATCCAGGTAGGCTTGGTCTTTCTCTTGGTCATCTTCGCCATCGTTATGTACAATGACGTTGCGCGCGTCTTGCCGCACCACTAGGTGACTCGCCGTACCAGCCTGCGGCGGCAAGTGCCGCAAAGAGCTTCGATGGCCATGGCCAGCACACCCGCACACCGCGTTTCCACTGGCGAACGCATTAATGCCGATGAACCTCCCGGCCACTTGCAGCGGGAGCTCGCCGCGAAGGGAATTCGTCTCACCCGGCAGCGTCGCGTTCTCGTTCAAGTGATCGAAAACGCCCGCCGCCATCTCGACGCCGATGAAATTCTCGAGCGCGCCCAGAAAATTGATTCCAATATCACCCGCGTCACCGTCTATCGCACCATTGACCTGCTGAAGCGGCATCGTCTGATTGACGAGCTCGATCTTCTCCATCTTCGCGGCGACCGCCACTATTACGAAAGTCATGGCCCGCGCGATCATATCCACGTAGCCTGTCTTCGCTGCGGCAAAGTCCGCGAATTCGAAAGCGAACTCTACGAAACCTTAAAGAAGCAAATCTCAAAGGACTGCGGCATAGACATCACCGTGACCCGCACCGAAGTAGGCGGCATTTGCGACGAATGCCGCCGGTAGTCAACGGTCGCATTCCTGCCGCGGGAAATCATTTGATAGGATTGCGGTAACGAGCCATGTTTCGCTTCCTAACGGATCGCACCAAAAGTTCGGGGATCGCCACGTCGCTTGGCCACCTCGAATTCAGCGTCATGGAAGATCTGTGGGCGGCAGGCGAGAGCAATGTCCACGATGTTCGCAAAAGGCTTCGCCGGCCTCTCGCCTACACCACCGTCATGACGACTCTCGAGCGGCTTTTCAAGAAGCATTGCTTGAACCGGCGTAAATTGGGTCGAGGCTTTCTTTATTCACCCAAGTTCACGCGTCAAGAATGGGAGCGTGGCCAGGCGGAACAATTGCTCTTAACATTCTTGAGTGGGCCTCAACCTCGCCCCGACTTACTTTTTTCGGCGCTGGTGCAGGCGGTTGGCCGGCAAAATCCGGCACTTCTCGATGAGCTCGAAAAGAAAATCCGGGCGAGGCGCTTGGAGCTGTTGCGGAAAGGTGGGTCATGATCTCGTCCTACACCTTGAAGCTGCTGATCACTTGTGCAGCCTCGTTTTTCCTGATTCATTGTGCGCTGAGCTTGGCCACCTCCGCTTATTCGCAAGTCGCGATTCGGCGCGCGGTGAAGATGAAGCCCCGGCTTGGTGCCCGTTTCCTTTTTTTTCTGCGCATTTTCCCCGCTTCGTTTGCTCTCCTCGCCGTATCAGTGTTGTGCGTGCCAAGTTTCTTTTTGTTTGAGCCTCGGACGTACGTAGAGCACCTGAATCTCACATGTTTCGTAATCGCAATTTTCGGAGTGCTCATCTGGCTCATCTCGATCGGCAACAGCGTCTACGCTTCAATTAATTCGTGGAATTTCGTTCGTCGCGTCGAACGGGTCGGTCAAGAAATCTGCCTGGCGGCGGAATCATTGCCGGCCTGGGTGCTTTCGAAGGGCCCTCCTACCCTCGCGCTGTGGGGAATTATTCGCCCTCGACTCGTACTGTCGCGCGACGTCCTGCTTACCCTTTCGATGGAGGAGCTTGACGTCGTCTTGCGCCACGAACGAGCACACCAAAGATTTGGTGACAATCTGAAACGTCTTCTTCTTCGACTGGCGCCAGATCCGTTCCCGTTTTTGCGCTGTTTTGTGCGTTTAGATCGCAGTTGGGCCGAACTGTCGGAGTGGGCAGCAGACGATGAGGCAACACGCGGGGACGCCCAAGCGTCAGTCGAACTCGCTCAAGCACTGGTTCGAGTTGCCCGGTTGGGCTTAATGTCCCCTTCGCGTCTTGCTGCTTCACTGATCAGCGATGGCAGTCTCGAGGAACGGGTTGATCGGTTGTTGATCAATCCCTCCCGTGAAGCTAAATCTAGCCTTCGAAAATTTTCTTCGTGGCCTCTCGTTCTGCTCTTTATGGCATCGCTACTTTTCGCGGTCGCTATTCTCCTTGAGAGCGGGCCCATCCTTCACTCAATACACCTGTTGATCGAACAAATGATTGGCTGAGGATTTCGACTCAGGGATGGCCGCCCGAGCCTCCATTCACGCTGGCTTGCTGCCTTGACGTTTCGTGAATTACTGCCTCTGGTAGTAATAGCCGGCGTCCGGTAGGTTGGCTGGCAGCGTTGGACACGTCCTGCCGTTCAGCGAATCGATTCATCACGAGGGTTCCTTGTCCACATTCTCCCAGCGATTCCGGTCCACCAAGGCCATATTCAAGCTTTTTACTTTGGAGCGAGCCGCTTCAATGCTTGGAGTGGCGCCATCAACAATGCAGCAATTTGCCACCGAGGGGCTGATTCATCCGGCGATTACGATCCGCGTGATTGGCAAATCGGATGATTCGGAGAGGTGTCTCTTCAGAAGCAGTGATGTTGCTCGACTCAAAGCATCGTTGAGACGCGACAAGAAGTAGAAGTAGGCGCAGCGTTTCCAGTTCGGCGCGTGCTCGCTTATAAGTGTCTACGCCGATTGTTTCTTAAGACTGAATCGATCGATTAACCTGAAGAATTTCCGCGCCCGCTTCTCATCCTGCTGAATCTGTGCCCGCAGCGCTTCGGGGCCCGAAAACTTCATCTCATCCCGCAACCGCCGCCAAAATCGAACTTCGATAGGCCCGCTGGTCAATTCGCGGCTGAAATCGAAAAGATAACTCTCGACGGAAACTCTTCCGCCGCCGAACGTCGGCCGAATCCCCACATTGGTCACCGCCCGATGCAAACGCGAATCCACAAACACCTCAGTCGCATACACGCCCGATTTCGGAAGCAACTCCTGCTCCGTGCGCAAGTTCAGCGTTGGAAAGATCGCCCGCCGCCCTCGTCCTTCGCCCTGCTGAATTTCTCCAGCCAGACTGTAAGGCTTGCCAAGCATTCGCCCAGCGCCGATCAATCTGCCGTCGCTGATCGCCTGCCGAATCGCCGTGCTCGATATTGTCGTCCCGCGCCACGCCACAGGCGGGATGCATTCCACCGCGAAACCTAGCCTCTTTCCGCGCTCTCGAAGGCACTTCACGTCGCCAGCCTGCCGGTACCCGAAGCGGAAATTCTCGCCAACCAGCACAGCTCGAGTCCCTAGGGTCTCAACCAAAATCTTCTCAACAAAATCATCCGGACTGAGATGCTCGAGCGCCGCATCGAATTTCAGAACCAACACCGCGTCAAGATGTTGCGCCTCGAGCGCCGCAAGTCGTTGCTGCAACGTCATCAGCAGCGCGGGCGCATCCTGCGGCCGCAAAAATTTCAGCGGATGCGGGTCAAACGTAATCGCCACGCTTCGAGCATCCAGTGTCCGCGCCTCCTCGACCACTCGCCGCAGAATCTCGCAATGCCCAAGATGCATGCCGTCGAAAACACCCACAGTTACAACAGACCCACGCTCATCCGCGGCAAAGCCGGCTCGACATTCTTCGGGCGAATGTAATATCGCAAGCGACATCAGATACTCGACTCCAGCACAAGCCCATCGTAAGAAAGCCGCACATTTTCCGGCAAACGCGCGTTCGTCTCTTTATGCGCGAGGTCGTGGCAAATATGTGTGAACCATGCGTGCCGCGGCTTCAATTCCTTCACCAGCGAGAGCGATTGTTCCACGTTCGAATGCATAGGATGCGGAACGTAACGCAGCGCATCCAGAATGAAATGATCGAGATCGTGCAACAACTCCTTCGACGCTTCCGGCAGCGTGCTGAAATCCGTGAGATAAGCGACGCCACCAATCCGGAACCCAAGCACTGAGTTCGGCCCGTGTTGCGCTCGAATCGGAACCACCTCCACGCCGAAAAGCAAAAAATTCCCGGTAATTGGATGTAGCGTCACGCCCGGCAGGGAACTCTCGCTCGGCGCGTCATCGAAAATGTACGCGAACGTCCGCTTCAAAACCGCCAGTGTCTCCGGCGACGCATAGATCGGCACCGCCCCGCCCTGTTTCATGTTGTAAGGGCGAATGTCGTCAAGCCCCATGATGTGATCGGCATGCCCGTGCGTGAAGAGGACAGCATCGAGACGTTCGAGGCGGGCGCTTAGCGCTTGCGACCGGAAATCTGGCGTCGTATCAATCACCACGGAATGCCTGTCAAACTCAACCAGCAGTGACGGCCGCGTTCGTTGGTCGTGCGCATCGCTTGACCGGCAAACGGCGCAGTGGCACCCAAGCGTTGGCACTCCCATCGAGGTACCCGAGCCAAGAACGGTCACTCGCAGCGGTCGCAGGGCACGGCTCCCATTTTTGAAGAGAAACTCACAGCCAGTCAGATTGAACTTCCGGGCGGAAGGCGGCGATGGACGAAACATTCCATTTACTCGCAGCCAATCCAGGAAATTCAGGTACGAGATGAATTTGCGCGCGAAAGGGAACTACGGCTTCTTGCCGCCTTTAGCTGCGCTCTGAGCCTGCGCCGCCGCCGCGTTCGATATCTCCATAAACGAAAGCTTGAGGCTCCCGATCACTTCAACGAGCAGCGCGCTGTCTTCGGCGGCCAGATTTCCCTTCGTCTTTTCGCGCAGCACATCGAGCAGGTCAATCATTTCGTGCGCGCCTTCGAGATCGAGAAACGGCTGCCCGGATCGCGGGTCCGTCATGCCGCCCAGCATCGCCGCCGCATTGCGTGCCAGAAAATCAATCAGCATCTGAAAATTTCGCGACTGCGGAATAGCTTCCTGCCCAGGCGCTGCACCAGCGGCTGGCGAATCAGGAGAGGTCGCCCCCGCAGCCCCCGTCGCAGCCGCACCGGACGCACCGGGTGCACCCGCGCCCTCAGCACTGGCAATCTCCTTACTCGGGCTGGCAGCAGCCGCCTCAGTCTTGGCCGCCTGTTTCTCCGATAAAATTTTCGCAGATTCCCGCTCGCGCCGTTCCTCGTCCACAACTTCCGGGCGCAACTCGCCCTCAGCCGTAAATGGCCGCCGGTCAACCACCTTAAAAGATTCGTCGTGCTTATGCTCTGCCAATTTCCATCTCCAGGCGTGCCGCAAACATGCACAACATCGCGAAATTCAGTCTAGCATCCGCCGAACATCGCCGACAAGCGAACCAGCGTCTCAGTCTCGGCGATCGCGCCGCCTCTTCTTGCCGCGCCCTAAGATTTTGGGCGCGCGTTCATCGGGTGTAGGCTATCGACTGCTGGGAAGCTTGATGCGAAAATTCCGGCTGAATCCTTCCGAGAGGAGAACCATCGACCGTGGCCAAATTAACTGCTGCTGCGAGAAAAAGACTTCCGAAATCAGACTTCGTTGAGACACGAGAGAAGAAATATCCAATCCCGGATGCCGCTCACGCGCGAGACGCGCTGGCGAGGAGCTCGGGAAAGCCGGAGCACGCCGACGTCGTTGCCGCGGTCCGGCGAAAATTTCCGAAAATAAGAATCACAAAGAAGAAGTAACGACTCGACGCGCTTGCCAGCCAGTGCCTCAGAGCTCTTCGCTTCATGAACCTTGTCAATTAAACGAGGCTACCGTAAAGTGTGATTTCACCGAGGAGCGCGTCCAACCGCGTGTCGTCACGACGCCCATCGAAAGCCCAATCCAAGAAAGCGATAGCGCCCAAGCGTCGAAACGATAAGCCGCCAAGCGGCGCGAAACCGGCACCCGCGACTATCAAACGCTCCAATCGCCGCGCAGGTGAACTTTTCGAAGACTTGCTAGCCCTCCAAGCCCAATTGCGCGCCCCGGGCGGCTGCCCCTGGGATCGCGAGCAAACTCACGCCACCCTTCGCACATTCCTCCTCGAAGAAACGCACGAAGTCCTCGACGCAATGGACAGCGGCGACGCGAAGGAATTTTCATCCGAACTCGGCGACCTCCTACTCCAAATCGTTTTTCACTCCCTCATCGCATCAGAAACGAAACAATTCGACATCCGCGACGTCATCGAATCGATCCACACAAAAATGGTTCGCCGCCATCCCCACGTCTTCGGCGACGTCAAAGCCTCCACCTCCAAGCAAGTCCTAAAAAATTGGGAGCGCCTGAAAGCCGAAGAAAAAAAAGCCGAAGATAAGAAATCCGTATCGAGCAGCAAAGCAAAGCGCCACGAATCCCTTCTCGACGGCATCCCCCGTTCACTCCCCGCCTTAATGGAAGCCAATCAACTCACCAGCCGCGCCGCAAAAATCGGCTTCGACTGGGAGAAATTAGAAGACATCCTCGCCAAAGCCGCAGAAGAATCGAACGAACTCCGCGCCGAAATCTCCAAGCCAGCGCACGAAAATGACAGCGCCGCAAACGCAGCAAGCGCCACAAACGCACCGAGCGCCGCCATCGAAGAAGAAGTCGGCGACCTCCTCTTCGTCGCCGCCAACGTCGCGCGTTTCCTCGGCCTCGATCCTGAAATTGCACTCCTAAAAGCCAATCGAAAATTCAAGCGCCGCTTCCAATGGATGGAAAGGGAAGCCAAGCGCCGCGGCGCAGCCTTAGCCGACACCGATCGCCCGCAAATGGAAGAGCTATGGAACGAGTCGAAGCATCCGCGGTGAGCCAGACACCCGTCGAAATCCGCCACTGCCGCACCATCGCGGAATACGAGGAGTGCCTCCATCTCGAGCAAGTCACCTGGGGCCAAGGCATCCTCGTCCCCACCGCAATCTTCGTCGTCGCGCAGGAAACCGGCGGCCAAATCCTCGGCGCATATGCCGGTAAGGAGATGGTCGGATTCACCCTCGCGCTCGCCGGCGTTCACGAAGGCCGCCCGTTCCTCCATTCCCACATGACCGCCGTTCTCGAACCCTTCCGCGATCGCGGCGTCGGTCGCAAACTAAAACTCTTTCAGCGCGACGACGCTCTCGCCCGCGGCTTCCAGCTCGTTGAATGGACGTTCGATCCCCTCGAACTCAAAAACGCCCATTTCAATTTCATGCGTCTGGGCGCCATCGCGCGCCGCTTCATCCCCAATTGTTACGGCGTTACCGAGAGCCCGCTCCACGCCGGCATGCCCACCGATCGCCTGGTCGCCGAATGGTGGCTCGATTCGCCCCGCGTGAATTCGCTGCTCGCCGCCGCTCCCACCGAAAGTCACGCACACGAAGCGCAGTCACAATCGGCGCTGAACGCAAACGCCGCCACAATTTCTGCACCCCTAAACATCACAGAATTGCGCCAACGCGATCGCGCCGCCGCACAAACCATCCAATCCGATGTGCGCGTACAATTCGAATCCTTATTCGCGAAAGGTTACGCCACAACAGGCATCGTCACGCGCGGCGCAAACGCAGAATTCGTACTGCAGCCGGCAGCTTCAGTGGCCGCAGAAATTTTCCCAGCGAATCAGAATCAACACTAGCTCAGAATCAGCAGTAGCCAAGAAACATCCAAGCACCAATCAAAGCGCGAGGGTCAAAGATCTCATGCATTTAAAAAAAGCCTGCCTCCGGGAAATTCATCTCGACCTGATCGCGCCGTTCCAAACCAGCTTCGGCGCCTCTCACCACCGCCGCATCCTCCTCGTAGAAGTTGACGTGGAGGGCGTCCCCGGCTGGGGCGAAGTCGTAGCCGGCGAAGACCCCTTCTACTCCTACGAAACGGTCGAAACCGCCTGGCACATCATCAGCGATCACATCTGGCCCATGTTAAAAGGCCGAGAATTCAGCGCCGCTCGTGAAATCTTCGATCTGCTCGCGCCCATCCGCGGCCACAACATGGCCAAAGCCGGCATCGAATCTGCCATCTGGGACGCCGAGGCAAAAATCCGCAACACTCCTCTCTGGCAGTTACTCGACGGCACCCGTCCCGAAATCCCCTGCGGCGTTTCCATCGGCATCCAACCGAGCATCGAAGAACTCCTCGCCAAAGTAGAAAACGAGCTAGCCGCCGGCTACCAGCGCATAAAAATAAAAATCAAGCCCGGCTGGGACATTCATCCCGTCCAAGCCCTCCGCAATCGCTGGCCCCGCATCCGCCTCATGGTGGACGCCAACTCAGCCTATCGCCTCGACGACGCCCTGCACCTGAAAACGCTCGACCCGTTCTATCTCATCATGATCGAGCAGCCGCTCGCCTGGGACGACATCCACGATCACGCCAAGCTTCAAAACCAGCTCGAAACTCCAATCTGTCTCGACGAATCCATCCATTCCCCAGCCGACGCGCGCGTCGCCATCGAACTCGGCGCCTGCCAAATCATCAACATCAAAATGGGCCGCGTCGGCGGCCACACTTCCGCGCGCCGCATCCACGACATCTGCCAGGAGAAGGGTATTCCTGTCTGGTGCGGCGGCATGCTCGAATCCGGCATCGGCCGCGCGCAGAATATCGCGCTCTCCACGCTCCCGAATTTCGTTCTCCCCGGCGACGTCTCCGCCAGCCGCCGCTACTGGACCGAAGACATCATCACTCCCGAAGTCGAAGTAACCTCGCAAGGCACCATCAAGGTGCCAACGACGCACGGCATCGGCTACGAACCGCGCCTAGATCGCATCGAATCACTCACGCAACGAAAGCTAGTTCTCTCATAGATGACGCGAAGACCGTACATCGCCACTGGAATCTGTAGGGGCGCTGCTTGTTTACTCCGAGCCTCGAGGGATTCATCCCGAGCTGCGAGGGACTGCGCCCGGGTTTCGCCTATGTCCGTCCGCAACATCGAACGCCGTCATTCCGAGCGCAGCGAGGAATCCCTCTTGTTTTTCATGCTCTATTCCGTCCGCTGCTCGCCAGTCCGCCAATGAAAAAACAACCTCCCAAACCGCTCATCCTCTTCACCATGCTCTCCCTCATGGTCCTCATCTGGACCGTCAACTTCATCGCGGGCAAAATTGCCTTCCGCCACATGCCCGCTATGATGCTGGTCGCCTCGCGCCTCGAGCTAGCCGCTCTAATCATGTCCGTAATTTTTTTCTTCACGCCTCGCCGCACACAACTCGACCGCCGCGACATAAAAACCTTCATCCTCCTGGGCTTTTTCGGTGTCCTGATCAATCAAGGCGGCTTCTCCCTGGGCCTCAAATACACCACCGTCGGCCACTCCGCCATCATCATCGCCATCGCCCCCGTAGTGGTCATGCTCCTCGCCGGCCTCTCAGGTCTCGAAAGCATCTCCCGCGGCAAAATCATCGGCATGGCCCTCTGCTTCATCGGCGTCCTGATTCTCGCTTCCGAAAATGGCTTCGCATCCTTCGGCTCCGGCACCATC
>DATBYF010000074.1:0-3895 GCA_036513895.1 Candidatus Acidiferrales bacterium
TTCATCCACGGCATCGAGCCGGCGGGTCCGTTCCGCATCGCAAATCGAAATCGGGCTGCCGCTATCGCGGCCCGCGGAACTCTCGCGCTCGGTAGGCGAGTGAAGCGAGTGCAATGAGACGCCATGTGCATTGAGCCAGTCACCGAGGTCGCGAACGGTTTGCGGCGAGCGATAGTTGAAATGTGAGTGATCGCAGAAAACTTCAACGCTCTTGATTCCGGCCGCGGCAACTTCTCCGATCAGCCCAAGCGACAACGGCTGGGCGATAAACCGGTAAGTTGAAAGAACACGCTCCATGCGTCCCCAAGGTTCTCGTCAAACGGAGCTGTCCGAGCCACATTCGAATGCGCCGTCATGTACAGCGGCAATAAATGCACGAATTCAGAATCACCATGGTCGATGGAAAGAAGATTCGCGTCAATAGCCGAGCGCTGCGCCGTGGCGCCAAGGGTCTGGCGCGCCGAGGCGTTCGCCGGTCTTTGGATCTATGCCGATCGCTTCGATATGGCCGATGTGAACCGGTGGATAGGCAGTCGAACGAACCCATTCTGGAGGATCGAGGGCATAGCCGAGCCGTTCGAGCTCTCGCGCCGTGGCGCCAGGAAAATTGCGGTCGAGGAGCAGCTTGTCCGGCTCCCATTGGTGATGAAAGCGGGGAGCGTTGATGGCTTCCTGCGCACCCATGCCGAGCCGCATCCAGTTGATCACCGAAAGAAGCGTTACCGAAATAATCGTCGGACCGCCGGGAGAACCCGTGACAAAGCTCAATTGGCCATCGCGAAGGAGAATTGTTGGCGTCATCGAACTCAGCGGGCGCTTCCCCGGCCCGATGGTGTTGGCCTCGGACTGAACGAGCCCGAACATGTTTGGCGCGCCTGGTTGCGCCGAGAAATCGTCCATCTCATCGTTGAGAAGATAGCCGTCGGACGTCGTCACCGCCGAACCATACGAATTGTTGAGCGTGTAGGTGTTGGCCACTGCGTTTCCATCTGCATCCACAACAGAAAAATGGGTGGTGTGCCCGGATCGCTGCGCCTCGCGATGAAGCAGCGCGAACGCAGCGTCGCGCGGCATCGGTTCTTCGGAGGCAGCCGCTGGCGCCGAGTCAAACGGCTTCGGATCTCCAGCTTTGACGGCGCTGCTGGGAGTAGCTTTTGCCGGATCGATTGTTGCTCGCAGTGCGGCGGCATATCGAGGATCGGTCAGGCCTTGCACCGGAACATGCGCGAAATCTGAATCGGCAAGCCAGGCCGCGCGATCCGCGAACACACGCCGCATCGCTTCTGCTACCCAATGAACCGAGGGAGCGTCGTTCCAGCCTTTCAGTTCGATCGGATCGAGAATATTCAGAGCTTCAATCATCGCGACGCCGCCCGAACTCGGTGGAGGACTCGTGATTAGTTGCCAATCGTGATCGCGATAGCGATACTCCGCATTGAGCGGCTCGCGGACTTTCGGCACGTACGCTGCGAGATCTTCGAGTGAGATAATCCCGCCGTTTTTCGCCATTTCGTCAGCCAGGTGGTGAGCGGTCTCGCCGCGATAAAAATCTTCAGGCCCGTTGCCGGCGATTCGTCGCAACGTCGTTGCAAGTTCCGGCTGTCGAAAGATTTCACCCACTTTGAAGCGCGTGCCGGCGTTTAAAAAGATGCGCTTGCTGGCGGGAAAACGAGAAAGCGTGGAAGCGCTCGATTCGAGCGATTGTGCAAGCTCTTCACTCACCGAGAAGCCTTGATCCGCGAGACGTATCGCAGGCTCGAGAACTTGCTGAAGCGAAAGTTTTCCGTATGTGCGGACGGCGAGCGCTAATCCCGCGACCGTTCCAGGAACTGCGACAGCTCGGTACCCAACAAGTGAACCGTCGGGATCGAAAGAGCCGTCCGCGCGCTTATACATGTCACGCGATGCGTGCTTCGGCGCGGTCTCGCGATAGTCCACAAACGCCGTCTTGCCGTTCGCCATCCGAATTAGCATGAATCCGCCGCCGCCGATGTTGCCGGCCTCAGGCTCAACTACGGCGAGTGCGAATCCCACCGCCGCTGCAGCATCAATGGCATTTCCGCCCTCTTTCAGAATGTCGATTCCGGCTTGATCGGCGAGCGCTTCATCGCTCACCACCATCGCCTTCGATCCGCGCACCGCCTCCGTGGGCCACGACGATCGCTCTGCGCGCGCGCTGCGCTCCTGCGCCACCGAAAAGAGGTAGGCAGCCGATAACAATAACGCCACAATCCCACCGGCAACGGGCAATAGTTTTCTTCGCATCGGAGACAAGTGGATGGAGTCTATGCAGGCCTGCGCGCCAGGTCAAGACAGGTTGCAAACAGCTTTATTTGGCCGAGCAAAATGTAGCGCCGTACCGATTCTCGTGCGGCATTCGATGGCTGGATGCCGAGCTCTGTGTCATTCCGAGCCGCGCGTTGGCGTAGTTATAATCACTGCCGGCGAGGAATCTGCATTTCCTTTTCACACTGCCGCCCAGCACACGCTCTAGGCCGCTTCAGAAAGGAACTCGATCCTAAACTCCGGGGACACCAGACCCACCGCCGCGCCCCGGCCGAGAAGTTCGCGCACCGCGCGACGTCCTTCTTCGCCATAATCGAGAGTCCAGCGGTTCACGTACATCCCGATGAAGCGGTCCGCCATCGCCGGGTCCATATCACGCGCAAATTGCAATGCGTAGTTCAATGCCGGCTCGCGATGTTCAAGAGCGTAAGAAACACTTTCGCGAATCACGCGTTCCACTTCGCGGCCCAGCGACGAATCGAGGCTCCGGCGAATTGCGTTCGCGCCGAGCGGCAACGGCAATCCCGTTTCTTCATGCCACCATTGCCCGAGATCGACCACGCGATTCAATCCCATCTGCGAATAAATGAGTTGGCCTTCGTGGATCAGCAGGCCCGCATCCACTTCCTTGGCTGCAACGGCGTCAATGATCTTGTCGAACGGCATCGCCACCGTGTCAACGTCGGGCTCGAACAGCTTGAGCGCGAGGTAACTCGTGGTGCGCTCGCCGGGAATCGCGATTTTCCGGCCTTTCAGATCGTCTTTTTTGATCGGATGCGCCGCGACGACGATTGGCCCGTAGCCTTCGCCGAAACTCGCGCCGCAATCAAGCAGCACGTACTTATCGGCGATGAAGGAGTAGCCGTAAAAACTTACAGCGGTCACATCGTAAATTTCTTTTTCAGCGGCGCGGTTCAGCGATTCAATGTCGCACAAGACGTGATTGAATTTGACGCCAGGGATGCGCACCTTGCCCGTCGCCAGCGCATAAAACATGAAAGCATCATCGCTATCGGGCGAATGGGCGAGCTGGATTTCGGCGGTTTGAGTCATTGCCGGCTTTGTTGACATTTGATTTGTGTTTTGGCTCCCGCGAGGCGCAAAGGGCGCAACCTGCTGAGGTCACTGCTATTGCGGTCACTACTAAGCGGCGAAGCTCTCTCGTTTTTCGAATTTCTGCCGGAACAGACAATCGCCCGGTGAACCGCCGCAACTTCAAAGCGCAGAATAACACAGTTCAATAAAGGTCGCTAGCGCAGCAGTTTGCATCGAAAATTCAAAGTGTCGCCAACCGGTCAGCATGTTCCGCTCCGGCACGGCGGCCGTAATGAAAGCCTCAGGTCTAAAGACCTGAGCTACATTTCGTGTGCAACGTGAATCGCGCTGCGCGACATTTTCCTCATTTACCCCCTCTCATTTTGTCTCGATTAGAACTGGGTCGTGATGATTGTTTTGTTTGAGTTGCGGGCGTTTCTAATAATTTCCAGTCTCGATTAGAAATTGCTTTCCGGCCGAGTACTGGACTCCGCAAATTTGCGTAGCGTTCCGCGGCTCGGAAGCCAATCGGAGCCCGTCGATAGTATGCGGGCAGTCTTCTCCCTGTTAACTC
>DATBYF010000075.1:0-66015 GCA_036513895.1 Candidatus Acidiferrales bacterium
GCAATCTGTTGGTAGCCCGGATGAAAATCACATCCTATAATCTTCATTGCGGCTCCTTCCTATCCGAGCCTTGTCTTGGCAAATTCAAGTTTACTCGGTAGGCTCTCGGAGCCGCACTTCGTCATACAATCAAACGAAGTGAGGGATCTGCGGTCCGTACGGAAAGTCTCGATCAGTTTAGGCCGTATAGCGCCGCACCGACCCGCCTTGAGCTTCGAAGGGTTTTCGGTGCGCAGGCGACGAGCGAAATGAAAATCGGCATTCTCGCAATTCAGGGCGACTACGAAGCCCACGGCCGAATGCTAGAGCGGCTTGGCGTTGAGCCTGTCTACGTTCGCACGCCCGCCGATCTCGCCGGCCTCCGCGGGCTGATTATTCCCGGCGGCGAGAGCACCACGCACATGAAGATTCTCTCCGAAGAAGGTTTGCTCGAAGCGCTCCGAAAATACTCCGCGGATGGCGGCGCGTTTTTCGGAACGTGCGCCGGAGCAATTCTACTGGCTCGCGAAGTGCATAATCCCGATCAGGCATCGCTCGGCTTCCTCGATATTTCCGTCCTGCGAAATGGCTATGGCCGTCAGCTCTCAAGCGATGTTCACCTCGGCTCATCGAAACTCAAGGACGCGCCGCTGGAAATGGTGTTCATCCGCGCGCCGATCATCGCCTCCGTTGGCCCTGATGTGAAAGTTCTTGCCGAAGATGCCGGCCACCCGGTGCTCGTCGAGCAAGGACGAATTCTCGCGGCCACGTTTCATCCCGAGCTTACCGACGATTCGACAATCCATGAATATTTCATCAAAATGGCCCGCAACGGCCACAAATGATCCAGCCGCCACCCGCTAAATTGAAACGCACCAGAGTCCTGTTCGTTTGCGTCGGCAACTCCTGCCGAAGCCCGATAGCCGAAGCGATAGCGCGCCACTCAGCCTCCGACGTGATCGAAGCCACAAGCGCCGGGATCTCTCCGCTCGGACGCATCGCCGATCTCACACGAAAAATCCTGCTGGAAAAAGGTGTGAACGCCAGCGGCCTCGAATCGAAAGGCGTCCGCGAAGCATCCGCAATCGCGCCGGACCTGCTCATCAACATGACAGGAATTCCAGGGCGCACGATTTTCCCGGACATGCCCGTGGAAGATTGGAACGTTGAGGATCCGTACGGAGAAGATTTGGCAACCTACCGCCGCATCTGCGAAGATATCGAAGGTCGCATCGAAGAATTGGCCGAACGATTGCGCCAGAAAGCTCGAGCAGAAAGACAAAGCTCCTAGCCCGCAATCGGCGCGGAATATAATCAGCGCGACGAGGACGTAACGGAGAATTGTGCGGCGAGAAAAAACCAGCGTATCTCAAGAAGATTACCTGAAGGCGATCCTCGAAACTCTGCAGGAAGACGAATTGCCGATCAGCGCGCGCCTGGCCGAGGATCTAGGCGTCACGCCACCAGCAGTCACGGCAGCCCTCAAGCGCATGGCCCGCGGCGGTTACGTGCGAGTCGGCCGCGACGGTCGAATCGCACTAACGGCAAAAGGCCGCTCCATCGCGCAGCACCTCGTGCTGCGGCATCGCCTCGCTGAAATGCTTCTCACCGAAGTGATCGGCCTCGAATGGACGCGCGCGCACGAAGAGGCTGAGCGCCTCGAACACGGAATCTCGCCCGAAGTCGCCGCTCTTCTACTGAAGCGCTTCGGCCACGCCAGCAGTTGCCCGCACGGCGTCCCGCTTTTCGGCGGTATGACCAAGCTGCGTCGCGAACACGGCGCGATTCGACTTTCCGATTCCGCTCTCGGCCACACTTATCAAATTCTGCGCGTCTATGAGAAAGATCCGAAATTCCTCGAATTCCTCACCGGATTGAACCTCAAGCCTGGAGCGCGAGTCCACGTCACCAATCGCGAATATGACGAAACGATGACGCTCTCGCTTGCCGGCGCGCCCGGCAAAAAAATGCACGTCGGCAAGCCCGCCACCGAGCGCATTTGGGTGCGTCGCGTGTCCGCCGCTTGAATCCGCGCCGAACCAAGAGTAACCTTTAACTAGCTTTGACTAGCATTCGGCGGTCCCCTTCCTGCCGACCGGGGGTCTTCATCACGACCTTCTCAATCTATAGCCAATCTAGAACGTCGCTCGAGTGGACGGTGATGTCTCTTCTAGCACTACCTCAATGGCTAGAACCGCCCGCGCCTGCTAATCTAAACATCTGAGGTGATGCGAATGCGTACTACGTTCTTGGTCTCGCTCTTGCTTTCAATAGTTGTGCTCTCGATGCCGTCTGCAACCGCGGCACAGGTCGGAGTTTCTATTACCATTGCTCCTCCGGTTCTCCCTGTTTATGAACAGCCGATTTGCCCCGCGCCAAATAATATTTGGACGCCGGGATACTGGGCCTATGGACCGGACGGATATTATTGGGTCCCGGGAACGTGGGTCGAGGCGCCGCAGGTTGGTTTCCTTTGGACTCCTGGATATTGGGGCTGGGGTGAGGGCGCTTACCTATGGCATGGCGGGTATTGGGGACCCCATATAGGTTTTTACGGCGGAGTTAATTATGGCTTCGGCTATGGCGGCGTGGGCTACGTCGGAGGAGAATGGAGAAACGGCGGTTTCTTCTACAACCAGTCGGTGAACCGCGTCAACGTCACGGTCATTCATAACGTATACAACAAAACTGTCGTCGTAAACAATTCGTCCCACGTCAGCTTTAACGGCGGCACGGGCGGAATTCAGGCGCGCCCGACTGCTGCGGAAGAAGTTGCGGCACGCGATCATCACGTCGAGGCAACAGCCGTCCAGACACAGCACGAACATGCGGCCAGCACGAACCACGAATTGCTCGCGTCCGTGAACCACGGCAAGCCGGCAATCGCAGCAACGGCCAAGCCGGGGGAATTCAGCGGAAAAGGCGTGGTCGCCGCACGTGCAGCCGGCCCCGCACCTCGCGCAGCAACGACGACTAAGACCGATCGTGCGCCGGCCGCAAGCACCACGCATCCGGCGACGACCGAGCACCCAGCGGCTGCAACTCGAACGGATCGTCCGCCGGCTGCAAGCACCACGCATCCGGCAACGACCGAGCACCCCGCGGCTACAACTCGCACGGATCGTCCGCCGGCCGCAAGCACTACGCATCCGGCAACGACCGAGCACCCCGCGGCTACAACGCACACGGATCGTCCGCCAGCCGCAAGTACCACGCATCCGGCGACGACCGAGCATCCCGCGGCTACAACGCACACGGATCGCCCGCCGGCCGCAAGCACCACGCATCCAGCGGCGACCGAGCACCCGGCCACTACGACTCACAACGCGCCGGCGCCAAAGCCGCAAGCAGAGCACGCACCTGCTGCGCACACGCAGAGCGCGCCGAAAAGTCAGCCGCAACACCAAGCTACGCCGAAGGCCGAAAGCAAGCCTCCAGCGCACGAAGAGAAGCCTCACTAACCTACTTGTGGTGGGCCCAGCATCGGCCGGGCCCACCGCGATTCCTCTGTGAATAGTTCTGTCGTCGCGCGCGAGAATTAAGTTTCGCTATTGTAGAGGCCAGTTACGCGCCCGGCATCTCGCTCCAGAGCACCTCATCTAAAGCGTAACTCACCAGGACTTAGTTTCACTGCCTGACCTCGGTGAAATGTTCTGGCTGCCTTCCGCGTATACAACTTCAGGAGGCCCCGATGCCGAATCACCGATTCCGTTTGTTCATATTTCCGCGGGGACGGTGGGCTCGTTGTCCGGGACCGCTGCAAGATACAAGTCGCGATCGCAATTCCTGAGAAGCGTATGTTGTTTCAGGGAGCGTATGAACGCACAGGCGAGTACTCAAGACGCTGGCCGGCGGAAAGAGTATCGGCCTTCGCTTTGGTTACGCACAGGTTTCTGGGCGTGCATCGCCATCTCCGTTGCGGTCGTCTTCAGGCGGCTATTTACGCTGGTTTCACCTCCGCGAGCCGGGCCGCCCCAGTTGCTCGCACTGGATGCCGTATTCGCGTCGCATGCAACGCTTACATTGGCGCACATTGTTCCCGCGCTGGCGTTTGTATTGGTAGCGCCTCTAGTTGTTTTCCGCATCCCCGCCAACGCTGCGTGGCCGCAGCGCCTGATTTTTCCACTTGGAACAGTGGTTGGAATAACCGCCTACTTAATGAGCGTGTATTCTGTCGGCGGATGGACGGAGCGCTCTGCTGTTCTACTGTTTAACAGTCTTTTTCTCTTCTCGTTGTTTCGCGCTTACCAATATGCGCGAAGAGGCGAATGGCTTTTGAAACGGCGATGGATGTTGCGGGCGATCGTGATTCTCCTTGGCATTGCTACAACACGTCCGGTGATGGGAATATTCTTCGCCACCAGTCGTCTCACCCACCTTGAACCAAGCCAGTTCTTCGGCATCGCCTTTTGGATCGGATTCTCCATCAACACACTTGTCGTCGAGCTCTGGCTCCGCTCCAGGGATCGTCAATCTGAACTTGAAACGATGGCCACGCATCCCGGCACATTTTCTGATAAAAGAGGCAAAGGGTATTCTGAACCGTGAACAAGTCTGAAATTTTACCGTTTGCAGATAGTCATCGAGAATTTCCAGTGCGAGGCTATTTTCACGTTCCAGCGAATGCCTCGGGCGATTGTCTCGTCATTACTCACGGTGCTGGGTCGAACTGCCAATCCCAACTTCTGATTGCGTTGGCAACGAATTTCTCCGACTCCGGAATGACAGTCCTTCGATGTGATCTTAACTACCGCCAATTGCGGCCACATGGGCCGCCGCCTCGCGGCAGCGCTGAACGCGATCAAGAGGGATTAAGAAGCGCAATCGATGCAATGAGGCAAAAAGTTTTGGGTCGTGTCTTCTTGGGCGGACATTCCTACGGCGGCAGGCAAGCATCAATGTTGGCGGCGTCTGATGCAACGCTGGTCGATGCGTTGCTACTCCTGTCGTATCCGCTTCATCCTCCGAATCGGCCTTCTGAGTTACGTACGGCTCACTTCCCAACCCTCCATACCCCGGCTTTGTTCGTCCATGGCGCCCGTGACGCCTTCGGCACGAATGAAGAACTGGCGGCAGCGCTGAAGCTAATACCAGCACGCACTGAATTGTTGACCATCGAAAATTCGGGGCATGAACTAATCACCGCAAAGAATCGTGCTTACCTATCGGAGATGGTACCAACTGCATTTGCTGCGTTTTCTAGCGAGGGGCTTCCAATTGATTAGGCACTGTCGATGGGCTCGGTCTCGCGTTAGGATTGCCGCACCTTTGGCTTTGCAAGAATGCGATTCTTCCTGTATTAGCATAAGGTGAACTGCAGAGGAGAATGGATCATGAAGATAGCCCGAAACATTATGAACCCGATCATATTTGCAGCATTGTTTCTCGCTTTGCTGCTAAGCGTTTCTTCGGAGGCACGCGCTCAAGCCACCGCTGCGTCCTATGCCAACATGGCTCCCGTCGATCAGTACCTCATCGCCGATCGGAATGCCGAGATCGCGATGGCACGTAGCGCAGCGCCACCGTCGATTTCTGCTGATGCCGAAGTCATGATCCTCGGCCGCCATGGCTACGAAACCGCCGTCAAGGGCAAGAATGGTTTCGTTTGCATCGTAGAGCGATCATGGATGTCCCAGTTTGACTTTCCGCAGTTCTGGAATCCGAAGATGCGAGGTCCAATCTGCTTTAATCCACCCGCAGTGCGCTCGATCCTGCCCCTGACATTTAAGAGAACGGAGTTGGTATTGGCCGGACTATCCAAACCTCAGATCATCGAGGGCATCAAGGCTTTCGATGCAAAAGAATTACCACCCGTCGCACCCGGCGCGATGTGCTTCATGATGTCGCCCCAGGGCTATCTGAACGACTCAGCCGGGCATTGGGTTCCTCATCTGATGTTTTACGTTCCGCTCACAGATCCCAAGTCGTGGGGAGCGGATTTAGCGGGCTCCCCGGTGATGTTGAATCCCCAATTCGCAGGCGCTCCGGAGCCGATTACCGAGTACATGATTGCTGTGTCCACGTGGTCAGATGGAACTCCCGCTCCCAACGATGCACAGTGAGAAAGACGCACACTGATAACGCACAGTGATAAAGATACGCAGTGACGTCTGACCCTCAATGCGTACCTCACAGCTAAAACTTGCCTTGCTGCAAACAGGAGCACCAGATGATCGTAGTAACGCTTGCAACGGGACGCACCGGAAGCGCAGCAACGAAAGCCTTGCGCGCCAAAGGTGAAAAAGTTCGCGTGGTTGGGCGTGACGCGAAGAAGTTGACACCGCTCGAGCAGTTAGGCGCGGAACCTTTCGTTGGTGACGTCGAAGATGTCACTTCAATGACTGAAGCTTTCAACGGCGCTTCCGCCGTCTATCTGGTTCTGCCCGAGGACATCTCACAACGGGATTTGAGGGCGCATCAAGAACGCGTTTCCGACTCCTACGCCGCAGCAATCGCCAACGCCCATGTAGAGTTCGTCGTTAATCTAAGCAGTATCGGCGCTCAGCACGCGAAAAACACTGGCCCCATCGTCGGCCTGCATAATCAGGAACAAAAGCTCAATAGAGTCGCCGGGCTCAACGTCCTCCATCTGCGCGCAGCGTATTTTATGGAAAATCTGTTCATGAGTATCGCACCTCTGCGTTCGACAGGAACGGTGCCGGGCGGTTTAAGGGCAGATGCGCCAATCCCGTGGATAGCCACGAAAGACATCGGCGAGTATGCTGCCCTTCGTCTCGCGGCTCGTAATTTTTCCGGCAGTTCGATCCAGGAGTTACACGGACAGCGGGACATCTCCATGAACGAGGCGGCTTCCATAGTCGGCAACGCTATCGGCAAGCCCAATCTCGAATACGTGCAAATTCCTAGCCCGATGCTTGAGCCGGCGCTTTTGAAGATGGGACTACCTCAAAAGACTGCACAACTGATCGTTGAGATGTGGAATGGCGCGAACGTGGGCCTAATCGCGCCCCAGGAAAAGCGCTCGATAAAAAATACAACGCCCACCACACTCGAATCATTCGTCACCGGAGTCTTCGCCCCCGCCTATCTGCAGACAGTCTGACAGCGCTTCAACGAAGAAGCCTCAACTCCCGATGAACGCGCCTTCACGATCGCAGCGTTTCGACACGGTAGAGTTTCACCGTGTTTGAGATCGTCGAGACGACGAGCATGGCCGTCATCCCCGCGATGGCGATGACTCCGCCCACGTCAAAGACGCGATACGCAGAGCCGAAAGCTCGCGCGCCGGGATCCAGCCACAGCGCGATGTTTCCGAGCGCGAGCACAATCCGGAGTTCGGTGAGGCCGAATTTTGCGAAGGACATTTGAAAGGTTCCCAGCGTGTATGTCGCGAGATACGACTGCCCCGAGAGCATCAGGAACGCGATGAACATGCAGAGCGCGACACGCCAGTCCATGAAGCCGGAAACCGCAAGGCCGACCATCAAGAAAAGGCCGCCAAACATGTCAACCATGTGATCCACATAAAATCCGTAGCGCGGCCGCTGGCGGTTTCGCAGCCGCGCCACCGTGCCGTCGAGACTGTCGCCGAACCAGTTGAGGATGAGAAAAGCAGACGCCAGCATCAGCCCAACGCGATGCGTGCGCCCCATCGCGTAGCTCACACCTGCCAGGAGCATAGCGACGAAGCCGAGCAGCGTCAGGTGATCGGAATTGACCCACGCCGGCATGCGCGCTGCAAGCCACGCAAGCGCTTTACGTTCGGCGACGGCGGTGAAGCTCTCCTGCACGCGCACGGCATCCTTGAACGCAATGGACGTCTTCGTTTCGCTAGCGAGCGTTTCGCGCGCGGGAGCTTTCATCTGGAGCTTGCCGGTTACTGCGACTTCGGGCACCAGGCTGGTTGTGTCTTCCATTTGAGTCTCCTCCTCAATCATGGCTTTCTTCCTCACGTACATAAAAAAGATCAATTACGAACTCGAAAATGCAAACTGCACCGTGAGGTCTACCGGTTCGCGTGGGACGCTCTATGCAAGACCGCTGCGCGCGTGGATTCGAGCGTAAACTCGAGCGATTCTTTCGGCACACTTTCAATAAACGGTCCGACGAGCCAACCGAGGCCGGTAGGAATGTCGCGCGTCAGCGAAATTGCTTCGCATTGCACGTAAACGCCGTGATCGGCCTCGGCGTAGCGCCAGTAGGAATTGAGCCGCCAGAGGAAACCATCGTCGTGGCCCGGTGTCAATTCGCGTTCTCCCGGCTCGCCTGCGTGTTCCACCTGCGCAATTCGCGTGCTGATCGACTCGCTGTAGGCGTGCGTGGGGTCGAGCGCATGAGTGCGCACGTTGTACTCAGTGTCGAGAATCACCGTGATGATCTTCTCCCTGCGCAGGCGATAGAAGACTCGGTAGCCGTCGCCCGAATGCTCCAAGGTTTTCGATTGCACGACGTCCGGCTTGTAGTAATCGGCGTGGCGGTCGAAATCCTCGGCGATGGTAAGCACGTCCGCCAATTTGGCGCCCGGAATGAAGATGGTTCCGAGCCAGTGATGTATCATGGCGCCGGGCACACGGATCTCACCCGAGACATCGCTCGTATGCAGCCTTTCCGCGACCATGTCTCCACTCCGAAGCCGGGCATATTCCTGAGTGCGGCGCGGCTCAGGCAGGTTGTCTACCCGCAGGAAGTTGGCGCCCGCCGCCACCTCGTGCTGCATGCGGGCCTCGGTAAGTTGCACGTAACGGTCGAACCCCTGCGTGGCTTCCAGTTTCAGTTCCGTCGGAGGTGCCGCAGCGGGGGCAGTAGCGAGCCAGATCATTAGTCCGGCTTGCATCCCCATTGGCGTTCGGTTTCGAATGGCTGCCTCCCTGATGCGCCGCGAGAATGCCGCACGGCGCGATGTAAACGCAATGCACGCCGAGTCAATTTCAGTCGAGTCGAGGTCATTCTGTAATTGCAAGAAATTCAGAGGCTTATTGGCCCGCATCATCTAAAATTGCGGCATTCTGAGGAGGAATTCGAGGCAGTGGCCGAAACGCCAAGCCAAAATTCAATTTTCCGCTTCGGCCTGTATGAGCTGGAGGGCGATACGGGCGAACTGCGTAAGGAGGGAAAGGCGCGGCCCCGCCTTCAGCGCCAGCCGCTCGAAGTTTTACTTGTGTTACTCGGTCGTCCGGGTCAGGTCGTCACGCGCGAGGAACTGCGCCAGCGGCTTTGGCCGGCGGACACCTTTGTGGATTACGAGCACAGCCTGAATGCTGCTGTGAACAAACTGCGCGAAGCTCTGAACGACACCGCCGAAAATCCTCGCTTCATCCAGACGATTCCCCGGCGCGGCTACCGCTTCATCGCGTCAGTGGAAGTTCTAAATGGAGCGCAGAGCATTGCGCCCGCTGAGCAAATGACCATTCCTGCCGCAACCCAGGGCGACGTCAGCGAACCGCGCAACTTAGTCTTAAGTGATGCGCGGGATCTTCCGGCGGCATCTCACGGCGTCGTGCGGCTGCTATTTTCGATGATTCAGTTGATGTACCTGAGCTTCTATGTGGCGGCCCTGGTGGACGTGCACCAGGTGAATCTGATTTTGGCGGAATTGACGCCGCATCCGAAGTGGATCTTCGTTCTCTTGCTGGTCGCAGCACTTTGCGGAATTCCCATTCGACTCTACCTGCTCGCGGCCATCACCTTTCGATATCGAGGTTTGGGGGAGAAATTTCGCCGCCTGTTTCCGCTTCTGCTGTTGCTCGACGAATTTTGGGCCCTGGCGCCGCTCCTGCTCGTGGATGCAATCGGCATCGGCCTTGCGCTCGCGGCGACCGCGGCGCTGCTCTACGTTCCCTTCGCGCAGCGTAGCTTGCTCTTGATGCGACGTGAAAGGGCTTAGCGACGCATTCCTCACCTCGCAGGAAAGCCTACATTGAACTATTCACCTTCACTCAGTACTTGATTCAACTAATACATTATAGTATATAACACCCAACGTCACCTATCCCGAACGAGGTGGATTCATGGGCTCCCCAGCCTTCAGGCGTAGTATTGTCGTCCGACCTTCTAGCATTTGCATTCCCTTTCTTTGGTCGATTTTAGCCGCATCGATTGTTTTTCCGTCGCCAGCCCTGGCCCAATCGGCCGTCAAGCGGCGCCTAATCACAGCTCCCATCCAGGACGAAAGTACGACAACTTTGCGCGGTAACACTTACCCCTTGGCTCGCGCAGAATTTGACCGCGGCGCAGCCCCGCTGGACTTGCCGATGCGGAGAATGCTGCTCGTTCTGAAGCGAGGTCCTGAGCAGGAGACGTCGCTCGAAGGCTTGCTCGACCAGCAACAAGCTAAAGGATCTCCGAGCTACCACTCTTGGCTGACGCCCGAACAGTTTGGACAACAGTTCGGACCGGCTGACGAGGACATCCAGGAAATCACTTCCTGGCTGCAATCGCACGGCTTTGCGGTAACGAGAGTTTCGACCGGCCGAACCGTGATCGAATTCTCCGGGACGGCCTCGCAGGTTCAGAATGCCTTCCATACCGAGATTCACGAGTACGTCGTGAACGGTGTCGAACGCTGGGCAAATGCGAGCGACCCGGCAATTCCGTCAGCGCTGTCAGCGGCCGTGGCAGGCATAGACACACTGCACAATTTCCCCAGGAAATGGTTGCATCATTCCGGCGGCCTCTACACAAAATCGAAAGAAACGGGCCGAGTGAAACCAGTCGCCCTGACTCCCGGGCCGTCATCGCTGTTCACTCTGTCCGCTCCGAACGGATGCGGCGTACAGCCTGCCAACTGCTATGCGCTTGGTCCTTACGACTTCGGAACAATTTACGATGCTCTGCCGCTGTGGAACGCGACGCCGACACACATAGATGGAACAGGCCAGACGATCGCCGTTGTGGCCGAGAGCAATATCAACACGCAGGACGTAACGAGCTTCCGCACTTTCTTCGGTCTCTCCACGCCAGCGAAGCTCAACGTTATTGTGAGCGGCCCCGATCCCGGGCTTGATCCTGGCGGCGCGGAAACGGAAGCGGACTTGGACGTCGAGTGGGCGGGCGCTATCGCCCCGAACTCTACGATTGATCTCGTCGTTTCGCAATCAACAGAATCGAGTCTCGGCGCCGATCTATCGGCCGTTTATGTAGTGGACAATAATCTCGCACCCGTGATGAACGTGAGTTTCGGTATCTGCGAACTGGATCTGGGGACGACGGGCAATCAATTTTTCAATCAGCTCTGGCAGCAGGCGGCTGCTCAGGGAATAACCGTTCTCGTGGCTACGGGAGACAGCGGCTCGGCGGTGTGCGATCGTGATGATGGCACCGCCCCGGCGCCCGCGAAGTTAGGATTGACGGTGAGTGGATTTTCCTCCACTCCTTACAATGTCGCCGTAGGCGGCACTGATTTCAACGATCTGATCGACGCCTCGACCTACTGGAATTTGACCAATTCCGCTCCGTCGAATAATCCGACGGCCATCCCGACCGTGTCTGCGAAGTCCTACATTCCAGAAACAACCTGGAACGACTCCTGCACAAACGGGGTCTTTGGCTCGCTGTTGGGCTACAGCACCAACGCTGAGGCGAACTGCAACAACCCGAATCTCGTTAATTTCGTAACTTCCGTTGGCGGATCCGGTGGCGAGAGCAATTGCATCGTTTCGGATGGGCAGAGCGTTTCCAGCTGCGAAGGCGGATACGCCAAGCCATCCTGGCAAGTGGGCGCCGGCGTTCCGAACGATCCCGGCAGAAACGTTCCCGATGTCTCTCTTTTTTCGGCGGTGAATTCTCCATCGGGGAGCTTCTACATCATCTGCGAGGCGGACCTCGTGCCGACGGGCTCGACTTCGTGCGACCCATCGGACCCGAGCACAGAGTTCCTAAGCATCGGCGGCACTTCCGCTTCTTCGCCATCCTTCGCCGCCATCATGGCGCTTGTGAATCAGGAAACAAATTCGCGCCAAGGAAACGCCAATTACACTCTCTACAAGTTGAATGCGCAGGTCCCGACGGCGTTCCACGACGTAACCGTTGGCGGAACAATCGCGATGCCTTGCGCCAAAGGAAGTCCGGACTGCACGGTCACGAATCCTGCGGACGCCTACGGTGTCCTTTCCGGCTATAGCACCACCGCTGGTTATGACCTGGCCACCGGCCTCGGCTCCGTGAATGCAAACACTCTGGTAACCAAGTGGAGCACAGTCACGACGCTTGGCAGCCTGACAACGCTTTCGCTCACACCCAGCCCTGTGAACATCACCCATGGCCACTCCGTGAACGTCGCGGTCAATGTAACGCCCGCACCCGGCGCCGCGGGAACGCCCACGGGCTACGCTTCGCTCATTGCGGGCACAGGTTCCAGCGGCCAGAGCGGCGTCGAAAGCTATAGCCTCACCGATGGCAATGCGTCAGGCACGACCAATGCACTTCCCGGAGGCACTTATGCAGTGACGGCGCATTATCCCGGCGATGGCACATTTTCCTCCAGCAACTCCGCCCCAGTTTCTGTGACGGTCGCTCCGGAGGCGAGCAAAGTGCAAATTGTCTACGAGCTGTTCAATCCGACGACCGGCCTGCAGACAAGCCCCAATGCCACGAGCGCACAATATGGATCGCTCGGTATCTTGCGCACGAACGTCACCAGCAATTCCGGCGACACATGCGCCCAAAATGCGCCCGGCGAGTTGGGATGTCCCACCGGCAGCGTCACGGTTACTAACAATGGGACTGCCCTAGATGGGGGCACTTATAATTTGAACAGTCTTGGATACACCGAGGATCAAAACATCCAGCTTCCCGGCGGCACGGACAATATTCAAGCAGCCTATGGCGGAGACAGTAGCTTTACTGCAAACACGGGAACTACAACGATCACGATCACGAAGGCCCCGACCACCATTTCGGCAAGCGGACCGAGCAGTCCTGAGATTTACCACAACACCATACAGTTGGGCGCCGTCATCTCGAGCGTTGGTCTGGGGGCCGGCCCGACGGGGCAAGTGACATTCTTTTCCGGCACAACGCCGGTGAGCACTCCGGCCCCGCTCACCCAATCCATGCCCGGAAGCTTCAACAGCAATCCTCAGGCGGAAGTGCTGGTCCAGACCTCGCAACTCGCTCTCGGCAACAACACCTTGACCGGTCAGTACAGCGGCGACGGTAATTATGCGGCCTCCACTTCTTTGCCATTTGTAGTGGATATGCAAATACCGGCGACCTGTTCGATCGTATCGTCCAATCCCACGATCGCCCACGGATCGAGTGTCACTTTCACGGCACAAGTTACCCCTACCCAAACTGGTGGGCCGGGTCCTACGGGCTCAATCGTGTTTAACGATGGCTTTACTAATTTCGCCACCGTGCCTCTAACAAATGGAATGGCCCAGACCACAACATCTTCGCTTCCGGGCGGTAACCTTCAAATCGCCGCAAGCTACAACGGCGATCCAAATTATTCGCTGTGTAGCAACAGCGTCAACGAAACCGTAAATTTGCTTCAGACAACTACGACCGTCACCACTTCGAATCCTGCCATACAACAGGGCCAAACCGTGATTCTTACTGCGGTGGTTGCTCCCGTCCAGCCGGGCGGCCCGTCACTCACCGGAATGGTCGGATTCTTTGCGACGAATAGCCCGAACGGAAGCGACACCCAAATAGGGAATCTGGTGCCTTTGTCGAATGGGCAGGCACAAATCACAACTTCGGCACTCCCGGCAAACACTCAGATCGTATATGCCGGATACAGTGGAGACAGCAATTACGCCACCTCCACCGGATCCGCGGCACAGACAGTAACGCCTGCGCCGACCTTTTCAATTTCTGCGAATCCGGCCGCAGTCACCATCAGCAGCCCTGGCGGGTCAGCCAGCACAACGCTGACGTTCACCTCGATGTACGGGCTAACTGGGACCTTTAGTTTGGTGCCACAGTGCACGTACCTGCCTGCGCTAACTACTTGTAGCGTCTCGCCATCGAGTATCACCCTGAGCTCAACCGCAACGACGGCCACAGCGACGCTGACTTTCAAAACTACTGGTTCGTCGACGTCGGCGCCCGGCTTACAAAATCGGCCCGCCCCGCCTCGAACCGGAACGTTGATTACGCTCAGCCTGCTGATCTTGCTCCCAGTCCTCGCCTTAATGTTGATGCGCAAGCACCGCAGAATTCAGTTTGCAGTCAGCTTGCTCGTGTTTGCTGGTCTGTCGACGATTGCATCTTGCGGAGGAGGCGGAAGTAGCTCCAGCGGCGGTGGAGGCGGCGGAGGCGGCGGAGGCGGCACAGGAGGCACTCCCGTCGGCATTGATCAAAGCGCAACAGCGTCTTTCACGCTAGGCGCGGTAACTCAATCGGTGGGAATCTCGATCAACGTGGAGTGACACGCGCAGCACACCGCCTATTAGAATTCGCACTGCGGCCTTCTCGCCGCGTTGTCTGCAAATATCGAGAAGATTGAGCACGATCCGTGGGAAAACGGATCACCGCAGCTTCGTGTATTCGGATTTCGCTGCAACGAGGATGGGTATGTCGGGATCGGCATCTTTCCAAAGCGTGAGGAAATCTTTGTAAGCAGCAAGTGCCCGGACTCGGGCGGCATCCGCGCCTTGCGAAGTTCTCGCTTGCATTGCATTCGCGCGAGCCACTCCCAGATGCGCCAGCGCTCCCGTCCAGCAGTTCCACACGATGCCGCCGTGGTCGAGAATCTTCTGAAATTCGGCCGCTGCGGCATCACCCTGTCCGGCTGCCAAGTATGCCTCTCCGCGTACGTACACGTGATAGAGGCACGAGATATTGCCGGCGAACGGATTGTTGGCTAACTCGATGGCTGAAGCAGCTTGCAGGGCATTCAGTGCGGCGGACGGGTTCTTTTTGTCCAGTGCCAATTGCGCCCGAATCGCTGGCAGCCAGAGTGACTGGATCTGAGTATCTAGCGGGAAGCGTTCGTTTAGGTCTTGCTCCAGCGATTGGGCTCGTGCGGTATCACCCACCATGCTAAACGCAAGCGCGGCCTCACTCTCGACGGCCTGACTCTTCGGAGCAAGCTTTAGAGCTTCTGCCGCCCATTGCCGGGCTTCCGCACGATTGCCGTAAGCGACTTGTTCGAGAGCAGCATTCGTCTGGAATATGGCCGCAGTTTCCTTGCTGTCCGCCCGGATGGCGGAGGCTGCAGCCCGCTTGGCCAGTTCCCGTGCTCTGCCCAGATGACCTCCATACGCCTCGGTGTCGGATGCCAGGGTCAGTCCATACGTCTCATATTGTTTCGCTGCAAGCCACTGCTGCTGCTCCGCCATCGCCGTAGAGTCCGACCGGAGGAAGGCAATAGCGTAGAGATCACCTCGGAGACCATACCAATCGTAATTTCGCGCCTGCGCCTCGCCGACCATCTGCCTCGCTTCGTCGAAATGCTGCAAGGCGAGCGCGGAGGCGGCGAGATTGGCGTACAAATCGCCCGGAGAATTCGGTCCCAGGCGCAAGGCTTGCCTCGTGATCTCCGCGGCTTTTTCATATTTTCCTTGCTGAGCGTACATGCCTCCCAAATCAACGTACGCTGTGAAATATCGCGGGTAGCTCTCAATGGACTCCTGAAATGTTTGAGCCGCTTTATCCAGTTCTCCGGTAACATGAGAATAGTAGTTGGCCTCGATCTGCAGCTTCTCCCATTCGCTGGCGTGTTTCCGCAACTGGAATGCTTTGGTGTAGTACTTGCTACCCCGCTCTGGCTCCCCGAGACTGACGTAAATGTCGCCCAGTACCGTGTAGGCCACGGCAAAATTAGGGTCGAGTTGGATTGCGCGCTGATCGAACGGTAGGGCTGCGGCGGGACGGCCATTCTCGTTAATTGCCTTTGTCCCCAGGCTGTACGCTTGCAGAGCTTCGAGCGAAGTCGTGGTGGCCGCTGTGAGCGGAACATCTAACTTCTGCACCGTAGCCAGCGATTCGCCCAGTTCGCCGCGCAGCTTCGAGGCCGCCTCGCCCAGCGTGTCCAGCACCTTCTCTTTGGACGCTGCCGTCACCTGCTCCTCAGCCAGCGTGTCGCCACTCTGGCAATTCACGGCCTTCAACCCCAGCACGTATTCGCTGCCCAGACTTCCAATCGATCCGGCAAGGTAGGCCTTGCTGCCTGCCCGCTGGCAAAGCTCGCGGGCTACCTCGGGCGTGAGTTTCGTGCTGGATGGACGGGTCATCAGTCGCAGCGTCTTCGCCACTTCGCCCTCGGAAAGCACATTCAAGAAAGGCGATTGCCGCAGGGAAATGTTGAGCGCTGTTTTCAGCGTGTCGTCAAAAATCGCATCGCCCGTGTTGTTGGCAAAATCTGCGACAACGATGGTGTCCTTCATTCCATCCGCGAGATGATATTGCGCTGAGTCGCCCGGCAAATTTCGTAGCGGTAAATCGGCGGTAGAGCGGGCGGTGACGCGCGCGGCGCTACGAGTCTCAAGTTGGCGCGTTACAAATCGGTATGCCGGCCAGAGCAAAAGCAGCAAAACCGCTGCCCCGATCCACATCACCAGTCGACGTAGCAAAAAGAGCGGTGTCGGTGTATCTGCGGCGCCAGTCGCAACTGGATGAACTAACCCGGCGGCTCCATTTCCGCCAAGCGATGCATGATCCGCCTGACCATTACTTCCCCCCGCCCGATCTCCATTCCTCGAAGTTTTCAGGCCATCGGTCGTGGCCGCGACGAACCGATAGCCCTTGCGCTGGACGGTCTGCACGAATCGCGGGTAGTCTGGATCATCGCCGAGGACCTGTCGGATCTTTCGGATGGCGGTATTAATCCCGTGCTCAGAATCCACATATACTTCCTTGCCCCAGAGCTTCTCTTGGATTTCCTCGCGGGTCACCAGACGGCCGTCCGCCCACACCAGTAGCAACAGCAAATTCATCGGCAATTTTTCCAGTTTGAGCGGGCGTCCCGCGCGGCGCAGCTCAAAACGAGATACATCGACTTCAAAATCTTCGAATTGAATGAGACTCGCTGGCACCGGCGGTTGAACCTTTCTTTGCGCGGAGTATAGCATTTAGGTAAATAAGCAACAACGAAGCCATGTCGATTCAAAAGCTTACCGCTTCACTGAATCTTCACCATCCGTCCATTGCCACGACCGCCGTACCCAGTGCTAATTTCGCCCGCGTCGGCCACCGCCGAACACCAAGCTGAACAAAAGGAGCTGTCAACCATGAGAATCATCCAATCCATTGTCGTTGCCTTCGCGCTGCTAGCCGCCACCATGCTGCTCGCCACGAATGCGAACGCTCAGTGCGCAGTCACACCAGGTATCGCCCCCTTATCGAAAGCCGCCACCTTCTTGGAGAAAAGCGCTGCGGCGCCCAAGCCTGCCGCCATCGAGAAGCCGCAATTTTTCGGATTCGTGACAATCATCGGTTTCTGGCACTCCACGTTCACGGTAGGCACGGCCGTGGTCGACGACGGCTTCACCGAATGGCACTCCGACGGCACCGAAATCCTCAATTCTTTGCGCGATCCTCGAACTGGAGCCTTCTGCATGGGTGTGTGGGAACAAACGGGACGCTACACCTACAAGCTAAATCACTTTGGGTTGGCTTGGGATGGAAACGGTAACCTCGTGGGTCCGGCAAACATTCAGGAGAGCATTACGCTGAGCTCCGACGGTAAATCGTACAGCGGCACGTTCACAATTGACCAGTACGACACGGATGGCAACGACATCCAGCACGCCGCCGGCAATGTCTCGGCCACGCGCATCTTGGTCAGCACGACGATCCAGGAAATTTACGGTTGGTGATGTAATTCGCCGCAATGCGAAGCAGCGGCGACACCAATCAGATGGCTGATGCCCCCTCAGCCATCTGATTGGTTCCTGAACATAGACGATACCCTCCCGCTGTCTCTTTCACGGAAGGGTGTTTCACGTTCGCACTCTCGGCGTCGGATTGTTTCTAGGAGATCGCCAATTGGTAGTGTCCTCCTACCAACTCTACTTTAGTCGCTCATTCAACCGCACAGTGACGTTCTCACCAACTTCGTAGTTTTCACGAGGGAGTATTTTACCGGACACAGCGCGCGTGGTTTTTTCTGACGGTTCCCACAACCCATCGTTAGTTGACCGGTTGTCGGCAAACCCGCCAGCAGCCCGTTCTGGGCAGATAGGAAAACGTCGGAAAGCGCCGCTTGGACACATAACGCATCAGCCGTACAAGTGAAAACTCGATTGGCTTCATCCGGACCGAGTTTGGAGGTAAAGTCGAAACGAACTGAAGTGTATCGACGGAACTCGATGAAAGACATTGAAGCTTGTGGGCGCGCCCAAGGGGACGATCTCAGAATTTCTCTCAGGGAATTCGTGACAGCCCTGCCATAGTTAAACGCCCGTTTGGACTGAGCTTTGCTTGGGAGGTATGAAGATCTGAAGAGTAACAAGTTTCTCAGGCCTGGCAAGTACCTCGTAACCAACCCTTCCTACACACCCCAGTAAAGGATATATATTGCAGAGCCGAAGAGTCGTGCTTCGAAGAACTAAAAAAGGAAAAAGAGAATGAAAACAACTGCAGCTGTAGCAGCACTCGCAATCGCACTCGTCGTTTACCCGATTCATGCGAAGGACAAGCATGTCCCGCTTCCAGCCAGTGTGATAGCTGCAAAGACCGTGTACATTGACAATCAAACGGGCCACTCGGAGATTACAGACCGAGCCGTCGACGCATTAACGAAGTGGGGACGATTCAAAATCTTGACGGAAGCAAAGGATGCCGATTTGGTCCTTCGGTTCACGGCAGACACCAAAGGCAGACCCACCCCGCCACACAATGATATAGACGTATCACCTACCCCCGTACGCTTCTCTGTGTTTGACCAAACGAATAATGAGCTCTGGTTCGCAACTAAGAACGAGCCGTTTCATAGTCAAACGCGGCTGGATATTGCTGAATTCAAAAAGCGAATTGAAGAACAAGAAAAGTCGCACGGCGGGTAGAAATCACTGAGAATCATGACGATCTGGCGGGTAGCCGGAGGCCAACCCGAGGCAGACCCCAAGGAGGAAACCGGCGAAAAGTGGCGCGCCCGCTAGCTTCGTAGATGGTCTTGCATCGATTGGTTGAACCCGCACTACAAAGCAGGCGTTCGCCGCTGGGCCCGGGCCGTCGAGGGCGGAACATGGGCCTTCAGACGCATGTAAACAGCAAGGTTGCCGTAATGCTCGTTATTGTGGGTGATGTTGTACATCAGCACGGCGCCCCGGATGGTATTGGTCGACCCCGTACCACCAACATTCGCGATCTGCATCGGCTGAATGAAGTTAGCGTCGGTGGTCGCTGCGTACACCCGGTCGCAATAGACGAGCGCATCGTTCAACGCCTTAACGAGTGCGGCCTTGTCAGTGATTTGCTCGTAGTCAGCGGTCGCTGGCGACTTTTCACCCGCAGCTTGCGAACAGAAGAAGAAGTTCGCATCGGTCACGTGTCCGATAATCTGGCCGAAGGTCCGGACCTGCGGCGTCGGTCGAAAGGCGTATTCATCCGCAGGCATATTCTCTGCCGCTTCCGCTAGATCTCGGCGAATCAACGCGTGCATCGCCTTGGCACTCCCCGCCAGCGAGGGCGACAACTCATCGGGATAGCCCGCGTCCGTCGTTTGAGCGAAGGCTGCCGGCAAAGTCATAAATGCAAAGACAAACGCCAATATAAGCAGACGTAGCATTGGTCGCCTCCCGTCACCGTGCGAATCGTTTTGGGCAGTTAGCCGCAAAGCCGCTCTGAGCCGACCCACAGTTGAGCCAGATCTCTGAGATTATGTTTGTATGTACGCGTCACCAAGTATTGCTTCCCACCTTTTACACGCAGTCTGTACTCACCAGTCGGTAAAGTTTGGATTTCCTCCACGGCCGAGATATTCACGACGACCGAGCGGTGGATGCGAATAAAACCGTAGGTTTGAGCTTCTCCGCCATCGACGAGAGGGAAGCGTGCACCAAATAGGGAGCAGTCCGGGGTCGCAGCGAAACGTAATTACCTTCGGCTTGTACCGCCATGATATCGGCTAAATCCAAGAGTAGGATGCTACCCTTGGCCTTGAACGCGATCCGTGGCGCCTGTCGGAATAGATCCGATCGTTTTTCACGTTCCATCAGTCCCTCGACCGCTTCCGCCTCGGCCTGCCTGCGGGTTTCGAATGTGCGAACTCCCCGAGCCTACGAACCGATTGGTATGTATCGGTGCCGAATCCGTTCGTTAGAGCCGATGCAATCAGTTCCGCTTGCCGGGCTGGCGCAGAGACCTCAGCCAGGCCACGATATTCTTGATCCCCGCCTTTATTACTTTCGGATCTTGAGCATTCTTTGCCAGCGAACCATAGCCTTCGACCATCGCAATCAGTAAGCCGGCGGCGTCGGTGGCTTCCACCTCGCGGCGAACGCTCCCGTGGATCTGGCCCTCCCGCAAAACGGAGGCAACCGTGTCACGCCAGGCGTCGAAGATTGTCTCCAACCGCTTCCGGAATCCCGCGTCAAGAGGAGACATTTCCTGCGCCAAATTGTTCAACTGGCAGCCGCCGCATACATCCTCGGGCCGAACGGATATACCTTGAACAATGCCGATCAAAGCGCCGATAGGATCCTTGACGTTCTCTAAAGGCCGCACCCATGTGCCATGGACGTCAGGGGAGATGATCTCTTCGACGACGGCATATCCCAAGGCTTCCTTGTTTTTGAAGTGGTGGTACAGCGCTCCCTTGGTGACGCGAGCGGAGGCCAGAATCATGTCTAAGCTTGCACTCTGGAAACCCGATCTGTAGATCTCGCGAGATGCCGCTCGCAGCAAACGCTCCCGCGTGCGCTCAGGATCACGCAGTTGAGTCGCTCTACGTTTCGGATTCTTGCGGGCTGCCAACATACCAACCAGTACGTATGGTAACTATAATTATCCGCAAGTCAATAATAATGGTATGAAAAGTGGGAGAAACGGCCGCTCTATCCCCTTTGGGTCCGTCCCAGGATTTTGTTAGTCCGCCACTCGTTTTCGAACTCCGAAGTTTTCGGCCTGTTGTGTCACGTAATCCTTATCAACGTGGAACATCACATGCTCCCTCACTTCGTCCCTCAGCAAGTATTTGTCGAGTTGTGGGCCAATGCTGCTCTCAACACATTGTTCTCACCAAAAGGAGAAGAGATGAGCGCACTAAGATGGTTGCGAAATTTCTGGATACCCTGGTTTGCGATGGTTGTCCTGGGTTGCTTCAGCAGTGCGTACGCTCAACAGAGCTACAAAATCACCGATTTGGGCATTAACAACAGCAAAGACAACTTCAGCATGGCCATGGGCCTCACGAATCAGGGGTGGACGGAGAACATGGATGGGACCGTGAACCCGCCCGAGAATAGTTTGTTTACGTCAGTTGCAAGGGGCCGCGCTGTGATAAGCATCTACGGACTCAACATCGACTTGGGCACGCTTGGAAAACCCGACGGCAACAGTTGGATTAACTGGGGCGGGATCAACGACTGGGGGGAAGCCGTTGGTCAGTCCGAAACAGCTAATCTAGATCCGAACGGCGAAGACATTTGCGGCTTCGGCACGCACCTTACGTGCGTTCCGTTTCTTTGGCGAGACGGCCACATGAGCGCTCTTCCGACGCTCGGCGGAAATAATGGGCAGGCCAGCGCCATCAATAACCGCGGAGAAGCCGTCGGATTTGCCGAAGACGGTCCCCTGGACTCCACATGCCCAGCCGGCACAACCAACAATCGGATTGCGTTGCCGGCGTTGTGGGAAAGAGGCAAGGCCGATGCTCTTCCTCTGGTGAGTAACGATGTAGACGGTTTCGCATTCGGGATTAACGATCGAGGCCAAGCCGTAGGCTACTCGGGAAACTGCACCACAGCGACCCACGCCGTAATGTGGAGAGACAACACTGTCTTCGTGCTTCAGGATCTCGGAGCCACAGGTTCCAATTTCGCCTACGCCATTAGCAACCGCGGCCAAATCGTCGGGCAAGTCGGCAGTGCCGACAACACAACCTTCTATGCCGGTGTTTGGCAGAACGGCGCGGACGGCGCAGTCACAAACCTCGGCGCTGTGCCGGGAGATTTTGCCGCCTTTGCCACCGGCATCAACGACCGGGGCCAAGTGGTGGGAAACAGCTTCGACTCTAGCTTTAACTGGTCCCACGGCTTCATCTGGCAGGATGGTGTGTTGACCGACCTTAACACGCTAATTCCCGCGGATTCCAACCTCTTCATAATCTCGGCTAGCAATATCAATGATCGCGGACAAATCTCGGGTATGGCAACGGTGCTCAGCGGGCCGCGCGCGGGCGACATTCACGCCTATCTTTTGAACCCCGCAGACGGACGCATAGGTTTCTCGATGGCAGATTTCGCACGTACACACCCGCATTCCATTTTGTCCGCGAATGCTTGCAACCACCACGCGCAGAGATTCGCACCTGGCCGGTTGGCGCAATAAAGGGTGTTTTCGGAGCTTCCGTATTCCAGCCGTGTTGCGCGAAGGCGCAGGGCCGAAGATTGTCCGAGACCGCGTGGGTCACGTCGAAGCTCGACGTGACCTATGTTGTTGTTTGCAGCCGGAGCTGGTGGGGTTCACCAGGCGTTACTAATTATTTCGTCGCTGCACCCGGAACGTCGAGGCCTTCACGCACTGATCGGAAACTAGCCCTCAATGTCCGATTATCCGAGTATACGTCATGGTGAAATCTGTTTGGCCCGCGGCGATTCCCTAGAACGGGACCTCTGGCCCGGAATCACTCCCAGCTACCCCGTCAACCGGGAGCAATCGCGATCACTCCTACAAGCCGACTTTCCAGTACTAATCTCGCTGTGGCCGGGCCAGATTAGTTCCCTGTAGCCGACAAAGCGCCCGGAATTTGTGAGCCTACAGGTCGAACACAAACAATCCATTGGAACTGGGCACTCGTCGACTCATCGCTTAGGTGAACCGCATACTTCTTGGCGTTGATATGCAATCGGATGCGTCACCGCATTTTCTAAGAGTGCCACAGGAAAGACCGATGTATCATTCGACATCTAGCCCGCGTACGTCACCTTCACCGTGCGAGGAATTATCGGGGTCAAGGCGCGGACCTTTCGAGATTGGGTCACCCAGAAGTACACGAAATCCCATGGCAGATTGGCAAATTCGAGAAAAGCGGCCGCTCCGAGGACCTCGGCCAGAGCCAGCGGGGCCAGCGGTCAAAAACTATATTACGCCCGCCGGGTTGCAGCGACTGAATGACGAGCATGTGTTCCTACTGAGTCGCGAGCGGCCCGCGGTGGTGGAGGTCGTAGCGTGGGCTGCTAGTAACGGGGACCGCAGTGAAAACGCCGACTACCTCTATGGCAAGCGACGGCTAGGACAGATCGATTCGCGGATTCGCTTTCTCACGAAACGCATTGACGCGGCCGTGGTCGTCGATCCCGCCGCTCCGCGGTCGAGGCCAGCCGCTACGCGCGTCTTCTTCGGCGCAACCGTGACCTACAAGGACGCCGCCAGCTTTGAACACGTCGTCTCGATCGTCGGCATCGACGAGGTGGACCTCGACCGCGGCTACATCAGCTGGCGCTCGCCTCTCGCTAATGCGCTAATGAAGGCGAGCCCCGGCGACCGCGTTGAGCTGCGCGCGCCAGCGAAGACGGAGCATCTCGAGATCATCGAGGTCGAGTACGCGCCGATTCCGATGCATCCTTTCCGCGAACCGCTGGGAGCTCAGTCAACGCCCAAGGTCGAACGCTCCTGGACCAAGCCGCCCGACTCTTAGCGTTTGCCGATCTCTGTCGTTTTTGTACCGCCTGCGGCCGGATGACGGGCAACCGGGAAGCTATCGGTTCGTCGGTCGGATTAGTAACGACAAACACGTCAGCAGTGACCGACCAATCGCTACCGAGAGGCCGACTTGTCGGTACCCGATCTGGCGCACTTCGCAGAAGCCCGCTTCTGGCCCACTTCCGGGTTGTCGAACAACCACTAACAATGCGAAGAACTCGTTCCGAAGAGCTTGGCGCGGTAGATTGGCCGGGCGGCGCAGCTTGCGGTTTTTTCTGACATTACCCGGATAGACTCACGTGGCACTGCTTCGGCACGTCATAGGAATTTCGATGAGTCGGTCTGGACGTTGGGTGCCGCATCCCTTTGCATTGTAAGGACCACGCAATGGCTAACCGCGCGCGGCTGGCACTTGTAGCGCCGTGGCTTCAGCCCGGCAGCCTTTCTCTCGTCGCGCGGGCCTGCCCTGCCCGCCCTGAGTTTTCGAAGGGCATCTTGCCCGCGATCTTCACCCGCCATCATGCGTTTACGTTAGAAAAGATCCAGGGCGCGGACTCGGAATCTTACCGAAGGCTCGGGAGCTAGACAGATTCAAACCCAACTTTCACGGTTCGTAGTCGAACTTCCGCGCGGACGCAACCACCTTCTTGTCGAGGTCGCGACCTCCTAGTTGATGACTAACGCATTAGAGTCGATGTGGTATCCCAATAACAGCGCATTTGAATCACTAAACCGCCATACAAAGGTTTCGGAAGCTTTGCCATTGGCAAAATCCGTCGCATAAATGAGAGTCGCCGATACTCCAACACCCGTGGACCAGCCCACGCTGTAGGTCTGAAATTTACTTTGGCGAACATTTCCCAGTTTTTCGTGGACTCTTCGCAAGAAGGTGGTGAACTCGGCTTCATTGTTCGATTTTCGGATGCTCTCGTCAGCCTCAGCATAGATCGTGTGATATTGTGCGGAATCTAACTGGCGATGGAACTCGGTGACGCCACGCTCGGCGAGCGTCTTATCATGAACCGAAGTGCACGAGCTAACGGCCAAAGTGCTCATTAATAACGAAACCACGCGGCTCACCAGCAGAAGTCTATGCCTTAGACAGTTCATGGCCTCATCCCCTTAGCGGGAATCATACCCCTGGTCACAGCTTTCGCCATCGGGTGATTCGAAAGGTGGCATCGGCAGATTGTTCGCCCGGATTTTTTGACACCGCGGCTCACGGGTTTGTCCCTAAGGAGCGCGCTGGTGATAGGCCTGCTGGAATAGCCCCAAAACCAAATGTCCGGTAAGCCGACTAACCGGGAGTTAGCGCGACAGTTCATAAAAGTCTAACAACGCGGCGACTCAGCGGACCGTGATTTTCCCATCTCGCTTTGACGGATATGCGGCGACCTGAAACTTGTCTTCATAGAGTACGTTTGCTAAGTGTCGACACCTATGCACTTCGACGTGGTAAGAGTGGTGACGCAGCAGGTAAACCAGCTCCCAAATCCGGCTAATGCTGCCAGCGGCGGTCGACTTAAACCAAAAAATAGCTCTTCCCGCGATGAATCCCTCAGGTGGGTGTGGCAAGTGTGCATTGAACCAGTCCAGAATCTCGCGCAGTCGCTTCCATTCGTCCGAGCTAAGAGCCCCAGAGTCCAACAGCGAATAGGACGCAACGAGCGCACCCTGTGGCCGGTGCGAGTCTTCGTCGATACGCGTGGTCACGAAGCGGAGGAACACAACGGACATTATAACGGGAACACCGACCGAATAAGGCCGCGGCCAAGTCCTAATAAACGCATTAAATCGGAAGCAGACCCACCACGGGGGCGCGACGCGGCTTGATTCGTCAAATTCAGCAAGCGTTTCTGAATCTACCCCTTCTCATTTTTCTTTTTCACTTTTCCTTTTTGCGCATTTCTTCATTTCGTACTAGAACCCTTACAAAGCTCGCTCTTGCGCACTCGCTTCCCGCATGATATCTCTCTGTGTATTATGCATACTGATAAAAAAAGCAGCACCCGCCGCGCCAACCGCCCGGCGGCCGATCCTGCACGCCACGCTCGCAAATGCGAGATATGCCATCACTCGGATCGCGACGCTATCGAGGGGGAATTCATCGACTGGCACCACCCCGACACTATCGTCGACGATTACGAGCTAAACTCTCGCGCGGGCCTCTACCGCCATGCCCATGCCGTCGGCCTCTTCCGCCGGCGCCGACGAAACCTCCGCTGCGCGCTCGAACTGATGATACAAGAGGCCGAGCGCACCTCGCCAACCGCCGACGCCATCATCCGCGCCGTCCGCGCCCACTCCCGGGTGACAAGCGGCGGCAGATGGATCGAGGCGCCCAAATACGTGGTCATCTCCCGCGGGCCAGACGTGCTCCCGCCCGGGCGGCGAGGGGCAGCTGAAAGCTACCCTAACAACCCATTTCTAATCGAGACACCCAAACGATTAGAAATCGCCGTAACTGACACAAAACAAACGATGGAGGTACTTTCTAATCGAGACAATTTTGCACCCTAAATCAACCGCTGAATCCCGAGGCGAGATATGTAGCTCGGGTCTTCAGACCCGAGGCGTTTGAATTTTCTGAAACACGGATTGGCGGAGAAGACGGACAAGGGTTCGACAAGCTTCAACTGCCGCCTTCAGCCTTTTGATCTTGAAGCTGCTTCTTCCAGCCGAGCAGACGAGCTTTGCCGGCCGCGTCTTCCGCTTCGGGAACCATGCCTTTGCGTTGAAAGGCGCGTGAGATTGTCGTCCACGCGAGGACGTCGCCTGGCTCAGCTTCGAGGATGCGTCGGGCGGAGGCGATAGCGTTGTCGAAATCCTCTTGCGCGTAGTAGGCTTGTGCGAGACCGTGCAACGCATCGGTGAGCTTCGGATCGAGCGCCAGGGCCGCGTCGTACTCGGCGATTGCTTCGGCGAGCTTGCCTTCGCCGAAGAAATCAATTCCCGCGTAGTAGTGATCTTCCGCCGTCATCGAAAGGGTCCGGGCGCCATTCTACCATCGTCAGCACGAGCCCTCTCGGAGCGTGTTCGAGCGGATTCGCGGAAACGTTGGATCGCGTGCGCATAGTGCCGCGCTCGATCCGACGCATCTTCGTGGCGCTTCGCTATTACTGGATCACGGCGAAAGGCTACCGCCTGCATCCGTGGGATAGCCCATACATTCACTGGCGCATGGAAACGTTTTACGGTGCAGACGCGGCGAATCTTGATCGCCGCAAATATTTTGAATTGATGTGGCGCGAGCGCGCCCGCATCCGCCACTTTCTCGATTGGGTGGATGAGCGCCGCCGCGCGCAACATATGCGAGGCGTATAATAGTGTGGAGAGGAGAAGAAGCGGCTGGCAATGGAAGATCTGAAAGTGCTCCAGAGAACCGAGCAGCTGCACGAGGCGCGTTGGTGGGAGACCGCGCCCGATGGCCGCGCGCATTGCTATCTCTGCCCGCGGCATTGCCACATCGGGGAAGGGCAGGCCGGATTTTGCTTCATACGCGTCAATCAGGGCGGCAAACTTTACAGCCTCGGCTATGGTTCGCCCGCAGCGCTGCAAATTGATCCGATCGAGAAGAAGCCGCTCAACCATTTTCTGCCGGGTACGCGAGTATTCTCGATGGGCACGGCCGGCTGCAACATGGGCTGCTTTTTCTGCCAAAATTGGGATATTTCGAAATCACGTTCCGACCAGGTGAATTCGACGCCGCTCTCGCCCGAAGATGTAGTGTTGCTGGCCATCCACTACAGTTGCCCCTCGATTGCGTTCACGTACAACGAGCCGACCATCTGGGGCGAATACGTAATCGATATCTGCGAGGTGGCGAAGCAATACGGCGTGAATACCGTGATGGTGACCAACGGCTACATCACGCGCGAGGCATTTCACGATATTTACGATCATGTGGACGCGGCCAACGTGGACCTCAAGGCGTTCACCGAAGAATTTTACGGACGTGTCACGCTCACTCATTTGCAGCCGGTGCTCGATACGCTGCTCTGGCTCAAGAACGAGACGAACGTGTGGTTTGAGATCACGAATCTGGTGATTCCCACGCTGAATGATGGCGTGGCCGAATCGCGCTCGCTGGCCGAATGGATTTTGAAGAATCTCGGGCCGGATGTTCCGCTGCATTTCACGGCGTTCCATCCCGATTTCAAGCTGCGCGATAAACCGCGCACGCCGCCCGAGACGCTTCACGCAGCGCGGAAAGTGGCGCTCGAGACGGGATTAAATTACGTCTACGAAGGAAATATTTTTTCGGACGGCGCGAGCACGCTTTGCCCCAATTGTAAAAATATGCTGATTCGGCGATCGTGGCACAGCGTCGAGGAAAATACGCTGCGCGACGGCAAGTGCCCGCGCTGCGGCTACTCGATTGCGGGACGCTGGTCGAACTCGCATCCGACGATGGCGCCCGCGTCGAATGCGCGCGCGCGTTCGCTCGCCGAGCGCCGCTTCGGCGCGGTGAATTTTTAGCGCCTGCTCGCGCTGTACCTCTTCTGATTTTACCCGTCGGGCTCGAACTTACTTTTTAGGATTATCGCCGCAAATTACTGCGTCCTTTCGCTTCATGGCAATATCTAAAAGGCTGTGGCGCGCCGGGTATGTGCCGACGCGGCGCGATTTGCGGAACTTGGGTGAAAAGCTAAAGACGGCCCGTCTGTTGACCAGCCCTACCAACCCACCGGCCCTGCGGCGAAGTTCCGACGAAACGCCTGAAATGACGTGATCACGGGAATTAAGAGCGAAGGATCGCGATGACAAACAGAAACAGGTGGATGCGGCGCTTGGGATTCTGGCTTGCCGTTTGCGTTCTTGCGGCGATGCCTGCGCAGGTAGCGATTGCTGCTGTTCTGAAGCAGGAAACGATTGCTGCTTTCGATCATTTCGTTAGGGTAGTTGAAGCACGGATGGCTGCGGACGATAAGGATGGCCATTTTCTGTTTCTAGATACGTTGCCTGAAGATCAACGGACGAAAGCTTACGAGAGCGTCCGGCAGGGAGAGGTTTACGCCACGTCGCTTCGGAAGTTCGATGACGGACAGAGAGTGAAAATTCCGAGCGGCGCGGTTCATCACTGGGTCGGCGTCGTCTTTGTTCCCAAGGCCACGATCGCGCGAGTAGTTGACATCGTCAACGACTATCCAGATCAAGCGAAGATCTACGCCCCGGATGTTCAGGAGTCAAAGCTGATCGAACACAGCGGCGACGATTACAAGATTTTCCTTCGCCTTTACAGCAAATCCGTCGTCACCGTGGTGTATAACGCGAATTTCGACGCTCATAACACCAAGCTCGACGAGTCACGACTGGAATCGCGCACCTACTCGACGCGAATTGCGGAAGTAGCCGACCCGGGCACGCCGGAAGAGCACGAGTACCCCGTGGGCAACGACCACGGCTACTTATGGCGGCTCAACAACTACTGGCGGATGCAGGAGAAAGATGGCGGAACCTATGTTCAAATCGAAGTTCTCGAGTTGAGCCGCGGTGTACCAATCGAATTCGCCTGGATAGTTGATTCACTGTCGGACAGCCTTCCGCGGAAAACCATCACGCGCCTCTTGAATTCGACCCGCCGCGCCGTGGAAGGCCCGATCAAGCCCAAATAATATCCCGGCCCCACGCGAAGATGGTGGTGCCATGCCACCGGGAAACTCCACCACGCCAGCGTTCCCAGCAGCGCCTGCATGATTGCAAGCGGAATGATGTTGTGCTCGCGCAGAAACAGCCAAGCCATCACGCTTCCGCCGACGAAAGTTATGGGAACGAGGACGGGATTCGGCCAGTGACACGCCGCAAATATCCCGCCCGCCAGAAGCGCGGCGAGCCATCTTTTGCCGGTAAGAAATTCAAGGCGATTCGAGAGAAGGGAATTGAGCGCCACTTGCTGCAGAACGCAGAAAGCGAAGTAGGTCCAAAGCCGGTGGACGGACATCAAGTGTCTCTGCAAATGATGTGGCGCGCCGCGTACGAGGCCGATGAGGATCAGAGCCGCGGCCATGGCGGCGAATGCAATTGCCGCCTGCCTGGTCGCGGGCCATAGATTATCCGCGCGCGCGCCGATGGTCTTCGGCGTATCGCGATGAATTAGGAAACTTGCGAAGAGCCAAACGGCGAAAAACACCCATGTCCACCGCGCAATGAATTGCAGGCGCCAGATAAAGGCGAGAATGAATATAGGGAGACCGGCAGCGTCAACGAGTGCAAGGATCCGCTTCGTGCGATTTGTCATCCACGTCGATGGATGCCGTTCGTTCGCGGATCGCTGCACGAAGTTTCCTGGAGCCGTCCAATCCGCTGCCGGAGCCATTCGAGTGCGTCCGTCAAATTTGCGGGCGGCTCAAAATACGGCGCGATGTCTATGTCGGGAAATCCCATGCGCGTGAGGCGTGCGGGCAAGCCGCTGCGAATTTCTGCGGGCTCAACTGTCCAGCCGGAAAGAGCGTCATATACCGCGCGATGATCGCCAGATTCCCAGTGGTAGACACGGAGAAATTGCAGAATTTGAGAACGGATCATTTCATCCTGACGCGATAGACACAATGAGGCAAGGAGCGTGCGCTCCATTTCAAAAGCGTCGCGGTTTTCGTTGTTCGAAGGCATTGACGGGCACAACGCCAACCTTACGGGGCAATATATTACGCGATCTTACCGCGTCGTGCTGCAAGGCGAACAAAACATCGTGCGACAGCGCGGACAAGAGAGGATTGAGCGACTACTAAGCTGCGCGTCTCCCGGGTTGAACGAAGTCGAAGCGGTTGATTGACGCGGCCACTCCGAAAAGTGGACCGGCGTTGCCAGGCAGGCGATCGAGCCGAATGGCGCGCCCGCTGCCGCGCACGATCACAGATTCGGACCTGCCGCGCTCCGGCGGAAGCGTAAATGTCACGTCCACAGCCGTACCCGGAGAAATGCTTTTGTCGCTTACAAAGTACACGCCGTGAGTTGAGATATCGCGAAGGTTTGCCGATTGGGTCACTGAAAAATGAGATGGGCCGGCCATGACCTGGAGCGGCATAAAGAGTTCGTAGCGATGAGCCCGCCTGCGTTCTGTCATCTTGTCCCCTCCTGTGGGGTAAGCCGGCTAAGTGCACGCCCACTGCCACCGCGAGATGATTGGCATCATGCTTTCGTTGCCTCACTTGCGGCCGGGATGTTGCGCTGGCTGACAGGAGGAAATTCCAAAACGGGATGGTCGCCGCCAAATGGGAAAAAGATATGGCTCAAAACAGGTCGCTGTTTAGCAACGTTTTGAAGATCTGAAGTTAGAGGACGGGGTCGAACAAAACGGCGGCGGCTTCGGATTCGGTGAGCATGCCTCTTGTTACCAGCAGGCGGACCAGCCGGACGATCATTGTTCTTTCGAGACCCTGGCGGGCCGGGTCCATGAGAGGCTGAGCCGTGCGGAGGATTTCGTATGCATCTTCGCGCTCTTTTGTGACTTCGCCGAGCCAATCGCGCAGCTCCGCAGCCTCTTGGGTATTCAGGTCGTTGAAGGCAATCCCCATGCCGAGCCCGGATTGCGCGTAAACGACTGAGGCGTCGGTCTCAAACGTGTTTTTTCCTTTATGAAGCGCGATTCGAATACTCGAGCCGACCGGGAAGGGTACGAGTGTATCAATGAAACAGCCGCCCGGCCCAAGGTCGGTCGTGCGCGTTGAGAAGCGTGCGCCCGTGGAGTGTTCAACCACCTCGGCGGACGCGGTGAACTGGTGGCGCTCGGTGAGACGGCGCTCGGCATCCTTCGCCGCTGAATAATCGGTTTTCTTCGCGGGCGCACCAGGATGTTTCTTTTCGGTTGTCTTGTACACGGTCGGATGGCTCCCTAGGGCGATTGTGACCCGCGGCTGAATGTGACTCAAGTCCAGTGGCGCCGTGTTTGCCCAAAAGTAAACCCCAAAAGTGAAGCCTGGCGTGTGACGTGAGCTTACAAGGCGAGAACGCGCGTGATGAACACGTTACATCGTTTTGAGTTCCCGCTTGTGCGCCACGGTCAAATCTCCGACCATCTTTCTGTGTAAAGCCGGGAAGGGAATCGCGTCTCCGGCCGGGAGAGTGAAGCGTGCGGTTATGGTTACTGTGTGGAGCGCTGGTGGTTGCGATTGGCGTCGCATCCTGGGCCATAGTGGAACGCCAGCACCAAACCAAGTGGCTCGACGCTTATCACGCGGCTTCCGACTCGTTTAATCAATATAACTACACCGCCGCTGAGGGTCAGCTTCGCGAAATTCTGCCGGACGCGGAAAAGTGGTGGCCCAATGGCAAGCAACTGGCCGACACGCTGAATCTTCTAGCGCTCGTCTACGACGCCGAGAATCGTCCCAAAGATGCTGAGCCACTTTGTGACCGAGCCATTGGGATCTTTGAGAAACAGTCATCGCCATCATCGCTTGATCTCGCGAAGGCTTATGCCAACGAAGGCAATATATATATGCACGAAGGCCGCGGTGCCGCCGCGGACCGCCGGCTGACCCAAGCTCTCGAAATTTATCGCAAAGATCCCGCGGCCGCGGGCCCAGAACTCGGCAGCGTCCTGCACAGTTTGGGCGTGCTGCGCGCCGTGAGCGGGCAGGTGGTGCAGGCGCAGCCGCTACTCGAAGAAGCCGTGAAGGACTATGAGAAGAATCTGCCGGGCTTGAATTCGGATTTGGCTCAGGGATACCTGGACCTCGCGCAGGATTATCGTGTGCAGGGGCGTATCAGCGACGCCGATGAAAATGACCGGAAAGCTTTGGCGATTCAACAAAAGCTTTATGGCAACGACAGCGCCATCGTGCGCCGGACCGAAGCGCGCCTTGGTACGAATCCGAGGCCAGCGGCGACGTCGCCCTCTTCCGGCAAGCAGCCGGCTGCGGCTGGGGCTCCCGCAACCAACTGAGCTGATCGCCGCGAGGATGGCCTGCGACTGACAAAAAATCAGATGATATTGATAGCTGGGTCCGGGAGGCGAGAGCCTCCCGGCTCTGAATAGGATTTGTTGTTTGTAGCCGTAATTTGAGCCCTTCCGTACGAACCCGCAGATCCCTCGCTTAGTTCTAGATGACAACGTGTCCTAGTTGCAGACCCTCTCGTTCTGGATGACAATTATCTCTCTTCTTGAGGCAACGCAGCTTGTGTTTTCAGCGTGCCGATTCGGCGAGCTTTTGCGTTGCGGTTGCCTCTTCGCGAATTCGCTTCCAGGCTCGCTGAACGTGGCGCATTTCCGTGTTGGTTTGGCCAATGCACATGCGCAGCGTCAGGCGGTTGTCCAATTTCGTGTGAGTAAGATAGATATCGCCGCTTTTGTTGAGGCGCGTCATTATTGTTTCGTTCACCACGTCGCCTCCGCGATGCCGGAAACAGACCAAATTGAGGGGCGCAGGCGCGGCCAGCTCGAAATCCGAATCCCCGCGCACCCAGGCTGCGAATTGCTGCGCTAGCTCTACGTGCTGCCGAATATGAAATCGCAAACCTTCGAGGCCATAATGGCGGATGACAAACCATAATTTTAGCGACCGGAATCGCCGGCCAAGCTGAATGTGCCAGTCGCGATAGTCAATCACCGCGCCAGACTCCGTCGCCTGATTGCGTAAATACTCCGGCAGAATGCTAAGTGTTTGAATGAGCGCCTTGCGGTCCGCGACGTAGAAACAATTGCAATCGAAATTCGTGAACATCCACTTGTGCGGGTTGAACGTGTAGCTGTCCGCGAGTTCCAAGCCGTCTTGAATCCAGCGGAACTCGGGGCAGAGAGCCGCCGTGCCGGACATTGCGGCGTCGACATGCAGCCAAACGCGGTGTTCTCGGCAAATATTGCCAATCGCGCGCAGCGGGTCAATTGCATTCGACGATGTGGTTCCCACGGTCGCGGAGACGAAGAAGGGAACGCGGCCTGCGGCGATGTCGTGCTTGATCGATTGCGCAAGCGCCTCCGGCTTCATCGCGAATTTTTCGTCCACTGGCACGAGTCGCAAATTGGCGCGGCCGATGCCGGCGATCATCGCGGCCTTTTCTATTGAGGAATGTGCTTGCGAGGATGTGTACGCGACGAGATTGCCGTCGCAACCCGTGTTGTTGCTCGCGTAGCCAGTTGCGCGTTCACGCGCGGCGAGCAATGCGCAGAGCGACGAGCTTGAAGCCGTATCCTGAATCACGCCGCCGCCAACGCTGGTCGATTTGAATTTTTCCGGAAGCGCGAGGCTGTCCACTAGCCAATCGAGAACGTGCGTTTCGAGCTCCGTGCAGGCCGGGCTTGTGGCCCACAGCATTCCTTGCACGTCGAGTCCGGCCGAGAGCAGTTCTCCGAGGATGGAAGGATACGAGGTATTCGACGGAAAGTAGGCGAAGAAATTCGGCGACTGCCAATGGGTCACGCCGGGGAGAATCACGCTTTCGACGTCTTCCATCATTGCTTCGAACGGTTCGCCTTGCTCGGGCGCGCTCTTCGGCAGCGCGGCGCGGATCTGGCCCGGCTTTACTTGCGAAAGAACCGGGAACGATTCAATACGCGCGTGGTAGTCCGCGATCCAGTCCACCATCGCTTTGCCGCGGCTGCGAAATTCTTCCGCCGTCATTCGATAATCAGTTTTCTCTGGCATTCGAATCACCTTTGCAGATTTCCGTGCCGCAACGCGAGCTTCAAGAAATAGCATAAGCGAGCATGGCGACAAACCGAAGAAACGCTCGACGACCGTCAACGTTGCGACTATGATTCCGGCATGACACTGTCTGCACGAAATCACCTAGTCGGCAAGGTTGAAGAAGTGATTCTCGGGAACGTCATGGCGCACGTCACGGTTCGAGTGGGCGAGAACATCATTGAGAGCGTGATCACACGCCGCAGCGCCGAAGAGATGAAGTTGAAAGTTGGCGATACTGTCGCCGCCATCATCAAATCCACCGAAGTCATGTTGCAGAAGGACTAGCGTCCGCCTTCCGATGCTCAAATTTCTTAGGCCGTCTCTACTTGCGCCGTTTGTTGCCTTCGGCTTGGTCGCTACTTCCGGATTTTCGCGACAATCTACTGCGGCGCCTACTGTCGCACCTGCGTCGGTATCCGTTCGCTTGACGGTGAGCGGTGATGTCGAGCATCCGCTTTCACTTTCGCTCGGCGATCTAAGCAAAATGTCGCGCACGACAGTGAACGTCACCAATCCGCACGAAAAGAAGGACGAAATGTTCGAAGGAGTGGCTCTTTCGGAATTGCTTAAACAGGCTGGCGTTCCGCAAGGAACAAAACTTCGAGGCACGGCGATGGCGACGTACGTGATCGCGGAGGCTGCCGACGGGTATCGCGTGATTTTTTCGTTGGCAGAGCTCGATTCCGATTTTCAGGATTCCGGTGTGATCGTTGCCGACCGCATGGACGGCAAGCCGCTCGATGACAATGCCGGACCGCTTCGATTGGTCGTGCCTCACGACAAGCGACCTGCGCGCTGGATTAGGATGCTTCAAAGCATCAAGGTAGTAACCGTCCAGAAATAGAGCTGAGTCGGCAGAAGTTCTCCTGCCGTTTGATTCGAGGTGTGAATTCCAACGTATTTTTATGGGCGGACGATCATAACTTCGGTGGATTTGATGAGCGCGGCCGCGGTTTCTCCAATTTTCAGACGCATTTCACGAACCGCATCGGCTGTAATGATCGAAGTAATCATTTGTCCGCCGATCGAGAGCGTAACCTGGGCCATCAGTCCGTCAATCTTGATATCTATGATTCGACCGGTTAGCTGGTTTCTGCCGCTGATGTGCCTGAACGACTCGCGCCGTTTGGGCACGGAGGTGCGCTGAGATTTTCGGTAGAGGAATTTATCGAGCTCGGAGTCGGGTATGCGATGGTGCCCGCCTGCCGTTTTTATCGTGCGAATTTTCTTCTTATAAATCCACTGCTTCAGCGTGGGGTAGCTCACTCCGAGAATCTTTGCGGCTTCGCGCGCTGGATGAAGGTTCTGGCGGTTCATGGGAATCCACTAATACGCTTTCGCTGCTTCGTGGTCAATCTTACGTGGTCAAGCTACGCCGGATGAATTGCAAAGACGATGCGGTCGTTCTTTCGAAACGCGGCAAAGATGTCGAGCAGTTGTTTCCACGGCATGTATTTTCGATTGAGCGCGCGCACTCCCGCCGCGGCAGCGTCGCCCTGCAAGATCTCAGCCCGCGCGTCCACCCAGCCGCCGGTCACGTTGCCGCGCATGTCGCACGGCGCGACCCTCACGCGGGAAATGTTGCGGATGCGTTTCGCCTTGCCCGAATCGCCGGTGCTGTAGACGTAGAGCACCGGCGCCGGCGTGTCGAGCCCGGCCTCAGCGAACCATACCGGCGTCTTGACGCCCTCGCCGCTCTTTCGAAAGGTTTCGACGCTGATGTACTTGTGGCCCGCCAAGGATTGGAACGGTCCGCCTTGTGTCATCGTGTGGCCTATCCTCTCACATGCGCGGAAATTTCTGAGAGCGGAACTGCGCAGCTAAATGGTGAAGTATGGTGCCGGGGGGCAGAGTTGAACTGCCTACGCCGGCCTTTTCAGGGCCGCGCTCTACCGGTGAGCTACCCCGGCACCGAGAGAAGCCAACATTTTAGACAAAAGGGCGCATCAGTGAAAGGGAATTGCGCGACGCAAAATTGCGCTATCGTCGAGGTCACGATGGTTTTGTCTGATTCTATGGGAGGCCTGCACTCCTCGTGCCCTGCTTTCCTTTTCACTGGTTTTGCGTCTGATAGAGAATGGCTTTATGGTAGGGTGGTTGTTTGGCTTGGGGACTTATTGAATCGTCAAGCTTTTCCGCGCGGGCTCCCCAATTGCATTCCCGGCCATTGATAGAAAATTCGAAAGGAATCCTGATGAAACGAATCGTTCTGGCGGTGGTTTGCGGCCTCGCGCTCGGCGCGGTGGCGCAGGCGCAAAGATTGCCGGTAAACGTGATTCCCGAGAGCTACGACCTGAAATTCACGCCCAATCTCACAAATGCGACATTCGCCGGCGACGAGACGATTCACGTTCGACTGGAGCACGCCGCCAATTCCATCGTTCTAAACTCCGCGGAGATTGAATTTCAAGATGCAATCATCGCATCGGGGGGCGCCGAGCAGAAGGCCTCGGTGGCCTCGGATGAAAAAGCCGAGCAGACCACGTTCACCGTACCGAAGGAAATTTCCGCCGGTCCGGCCACGATTCGGATTCACTTTACCGGCATACTCAACGACAAGCTTCGTGGCTTCTATCTCAGCCAAACACCACGCCGGCGCTACGCCGTAACGCAATTTGAAGCCACCGACGCACGCCGCGCGTTTCCTTCGTTCGATCAGCCCGACATGAAGGCCGTTTTTCATATCACCGTCGTTGCGGACAAGGGCGACATGGCAATTTCGAATACGACGATTGAATCCGACACCCCGGGTCCTGGCGAGGGAAAGCACACGATAAAATTTTCGGCGAGTCCGAAGATGTCCTCATATCTCGTCGCTTTTTTGGTAGGCGACTTTCAGTGTCTTGAAGGCTCAGCCGACGATATCCCGATTCGAGTTTGCACCACTCCGGGGAAAAAGGATCTCGGCGCGTTTGCTCTGACGTCCGCAGAAAATATTTTGAAGTATTACGACAAGTATTACTACACGAAATATCCGTTCAAGAAGCTCGATATCATCGGCATCCCGGATTTCTCGGCCGGGGCGATGGAAAATATCGGCGCAATCACGTTCCGCGAAGCCGATTTGCTGATTGACGACAAAACCGCCTCGTACGATTCCCACAAAAATATCGCTTCTATCATCGCTCACGAAATGGCGCATCAATGGTTCGGCGATCTTGTGACCATGAAGTGGTGGGACAACATTTGGCTGAACGAAGGATTTGCAACGTGGATGTCTTGGAAGCCGCTCGAGGCTTGGCATCCAGAATGGCATGATGAGTTCGATGAAATGGAAGAAACGGGCGGCGCGCTAACCACGGATTCGATCGCGTCCGTCCGTCCGATTCGCGCGAAAGCCGAAACTCCAGCCGAGATTGAATCTTTATTCGACGGCATCGCCTATGGCAAGGCCGCCTCGGTTCTCCGCGCTGTGGAGGCCTACGTTGGTCCTGAGACGTTTCGCGAGGGCGTCAATATCTATCTCGAAAAACACGCCTACGGAAACACCACTGCTGAAGATTTCTGGAATCAAATAGCCGCTACGTCGGGAAAGCCGGTGGACAAGATCATGTCCGGCTATGTGGATCAGTCAGGCGCACCACTCGTCGGCGTGAAATTCGTGTGCCGCGGAAACGCGACGGCGGTGACGTTGACGCAAAACCGCTATTTCGCCGACGCCGCCAAACTCGATGCCGGTTCGTCCGAACTTTGGGCTATTCCGGTATCGCTACGATCTTCCGTGTCGAAGGATGCGCCTTATGAATTGCTGACCAAGCGCGAGCAGACCTTCGAACTTCCGGGATGCGCGCAGTGGGTCTTTGCCAACGAAGGCGGCCGCGGGTACTACCGCACGCAGTACGAGCCGGCTGCATTCGCAAAAATCGGCGCTGAGCTGGAATCCAGGTTCTCGCCGGAAGATCGCATCCGCTTCATCGCAGATACCTGGGCGATGGTTCGCGTCGGACGCATGAGCATCGGCGATTATCTGGCGACGCTCGAAAAAATGCAGGGAGAACGCGAGCGTGACGTAGTTGACGTCATGCTCGGGCATATCCCCGAAATTCACGATGACGTCGTATCACCGCCTGAGCGTCCAGCGTTTGAAGCCTGGGTGCGGAATTTCCTGCGGCCCATCGCCAACGAGCTCGGGAGTGCGCCCACACCGGGCGAATCGCAGGAGCGGCAGGCGCTGAGAACGGATGTTTTTGGAACGCTTGCTTCGTACGGCCGCGATCCAGAATTAATCGCGAAATCGCGGGCGCTCACGGAACAGTACATGAAGGATCCCGCATCGGTGGAGGAAGCGCTTGCCGGCAACGCTCTAGCCATCTCCGCTCAAAATGGTGACGCCGCACTCTACGATGAATTTGTCGAGCATCTAAAGACGGCGAAGACTCCCGGCGAGTATTATTCCTATCTCAGCGCGCTCACGTTGTTTCCCGAGCCCGCGCTAACCAAGCGCACTTTCGATTTCGTGTTGAGTCCGGCCGTGCGAAATCAGGATATGTTCCTGCTTGCGGGTACGCTGCAAAACCCCGACACTCAGGCCGTGGCGTGGAATCTGTTTAAGACTGATTACCCGCAGATTACCGGCAAGATTGACGCATCACTGGGCGGCGAACTCGTACAGGTGGCGGGAATTTTCTGCGATCCTAAATTGCGTGACGACTCGCTCCAGTTCTTCCGCGAGAAGAACCTTCCCGGCTCGGCGCGGCTGTTGGAGAACGCCAAAGATCAGGCGAATTCCTGCATTGAGCTGCGCGCGCATCAGCAGGGCAACCTGTCCGCGTTTCTGGGGAAGTAGGGACACAGACTAACTCGCTTCTTGATCCTCAAAACGAGGTGGAGTCATTCAACGCGCCGCACATTCAGACTAGTGCACGGACTCGTCAAATTCGCGCATCCAGTCTTTTTTCTTGAGAACTTCGCGCGGCTTTGCGCCGTCGGCCGGCCCGACGATGCCGTCCTTCTCCATGATGTCAATCAGCCTCGCCGCACGGCCATAGCCAACTCGCAGCCGGCGCTGCAGCGTGGAAGTTGAAGCGCGGCCCATCTCGCAAACCACGCGAACGGCATCGTGATACAAATCATCGTCCACTTCTTCGCCACCTTCGGATGAACCGGACGCTGCGTTCTCGTCCTTCGGCGGCTTGAGCATATCTTCGTTGTAAACCGCCTTGGCTTGTTCGCGCCAGAATGTGCATACTGCCGCGATTTCTTCCTCGGTGACATATGGGCCGTGGATGCGATGCAGCCGTGAAGAGCCCGCCGGCAGATAAAGCATGTCGCCTTTGCCGAGGAGCGATTCCGATCCATTGGCATCCAAAATCGTTCGCGAATCCACCTTGCTCGCTACGCGGAATGAAATGCGCGCCGGGAAATTCGCTTTGATCAGTCCAGTGATGACGTCCACCGAAGGCCGCTGTGTCGCCAGAATTAGGTGGATACCGACAGCGCGGGCCATTTGTGCCAGCCTCGTAATCGATTCTTCGACGTTATTCGTGTCCACCATCATCAGGTCCGCTAATTCATCGATCACGATCACCATATAGGGCAGTGGCTTATGTTCGACGTCGTCGACGCTGTCGAACAGCGAGAGCGATTGATTCTTCTGGAAGGTGCGATTGTATTGCTCGATGTTCCTCACGCCGCGTTGCGCGAGCAGCTTTAAGCGCCGCTCCATTTCACGCGTGGCGTTCCGCAGTACGTTCGACGCAACTTTCGCGTCCGTGACCACTGGCGTAAATAGGTGCGGAATATCTTCGTAAAGCCCAAGCTCGAGGCGCTTCGGGTCAACGAGGACGAGCTTCAGTTCCTCGGGAGTCGCCGTGTAAAGCATGCCCATCAGCAGGGAATTGATGAACACGCTTTTGCCGGTACCTGTCGAGCCGGCGATGAGCAAGTGCGGCATCTGCGTCAGATCAGCGACGCGAATCCGTCCGATCAGGTCCTTGCCAAGAGGCATCGTGAGCTTGGAAGCAGAGTGCACGAATTCTGGCGATTCGATCACTTCGCGAAGAGCAATAGTCTCGCGGTGCGGATTCGGCACTTCAATTCCGACGGTCGATTTTCCTGGGATGCGTTCGATGAGAAGCGATTCGGCTCGCAGCGCCAAGCAGAGATCGTCGGCAAGGCCGGTGATGCGGCTGTACTTGATGCCCGCTTCGGGCTTGAACTCGAATGTTGTGACCACGGGGCCCGGATTGATCTGCGTGATGTGGCCCTTCACGTCGAACTCTTCAGATTTCTGAACGATCGCGCGCGCGTAATCCTTCAATTCGGCTTCGTCCATTTTTTCACCGTGCTCGGGAGGACGAAGGAGTGAAGTCGAAGGCAATCTATAGCTGGTTTTGCCCTTGGCGATCTTTGGCTCGGCGGGAGCTTTTGGTTTCGCGGGGGCGATTTCCGAATCGCGGAATTTAATCACCGCAGGTCCGCTAGACGAAGTCTCGGGTTCGGAGTCTTCTTCCGGTTCTACCTCAGCGGCTACCGTTGCATCCTTGGACGAAACAGCTTGCGCGGGAGCGGGCTTGCGCCCGGAGATTTTGATCTCTTGCATCCTTCGCCGCTGTCGCAACGATTCACGCTCGTCGCGCCAATCCCTCAGGCGAGTAGCCATTCGTCCGATATAGCCTTCCGAGCCCATGGGCGCACGCAGCCATTCCGCTGCGGCGCTGAATGAGAACCTGGTTGTGAGAAAGAGCGCCGTCAGAACGCACGCGATTCCGACAAGATTGGCGCCGATCGGATTGAGAGCGCCGCGCAAGCCCGAGGCCAAAATCGTTCCCATCAGCCCGCCCGCCGGGATCGTGCCCCGGACGTCGGGAAAATGCAGCAGCGCGAGCTGCGCCGGCAAGAACAGAAACATCATTGCCACGCCGACTATCTTCGCAATTGGAGAAGCTATCGCTTGGCTTCGGAACCATCGCATTCCGAATACGAAGATCGCCGCCGGAATCAAGAATGCGCCGTAGCCGCACAACTGGAACAGTAAGTCGGCCACATGCGCTCCAAACGGGCCGATCCAGTTTCGCGCTGGCCCCGAGGATGGGGCCGCTGCGGCGACATTAAACGATTGATCCTGCGGCGAATAGGAAAGCAGGCTCAACGCCAGCAGCACCGCCGCCACCAGGCACACAAATCCGATCATCTCATTGAGACGTTTGTTTTCAGTTGGGTTCAGGATGCGCACATACATCTCCCTTGGACAGGGGAAGGCCTGTTTACGACTGGGAGCACGCGGGCGCTATCGCGCGGAGCCCATTGGGAGGAACGCGAGTAACAAAATGACTATACCAAAGAGTATTCGGTAGTAAATAAAGATTTTCAGAGTGCGTGTCTGTAAATAGCGCAAAAAGAATGCGATAACGAGGTAGCCGACGATTGCGGAGACAGCAATGCTAATGGCGAGCGTTCCAATCGGCAAATCAAGTTGGCCGGTGTGGCGCATCTTGATCAGGCCGGGCAATTCCTTCGCTGCCGCGCCGGCGATAAGCGGCGTCGAGAGCAGGAACGAAAAGCGGGCGGCTGCCTCTCGCGTCATCCCGCGAAATAATCCGGTGGTGATTGTGATTCCTGAGCGCGATACGCCAGGGAAAAGAGCGGTCGACTGCGCAAGGCCGATTGTCATGGCGTCGGTGAAAGTCAAGCGATCCATGCCTCGTTCGAGTTTGCTGACGTATTCCGCGTACCACATCAGCAGAGCAACGCCGATCATCGCCATTGCAATCGGGCGCGGATCGCGCAAATACTCCTCAATTTTCTTTTCGAAGAGGAATCCAACGATTGCGCCGGGAATCGTCGCGGCGACCAGATACCAGAACATGCGGCGATTGTGCTGTACCTGTTCGACCGAGGCGCCGCTCGGAAAATGAAGTCCCAGGCCCGCGAGAGTGAGTTCCACCCAATCTCGGAAAAAGTACACGACTACCGCAATGAGCGTTCCTGCATGCAGCGCGACATCAAACGCCAGCCCTTGATCCGGCCAGTGCAGCAGCTTCGGGATCAAAATCAAATGCGCGCTGCTGCTGACGGGTAGAAATTCCGTCAGCCCCTGCACGATCGCCAGTACGATGGCTTGGAAAAGAGACATTCGAATCAGCTCCGCGCATTTCCAGGAGGCGCCGCGCTCAGCGATTTGATCATAGCGTAGGCGCTGAGCCCGCCCGGATAGTAATTCTTCAAAATGCCGTGCGAAATATAACCATGCTTGTTCCAGAACGCAATTGCCGCCGGATTATTTACTGCCGTCTCAATCTCGATCTTCGTGACTCCTTGCCGCGCGAGACGCGCTTCCGATTCGCGCACCAGCGCCGATCCCGTGCCAAGTCGGCGAAATTGCTCAAGCACGTCAATGGTGATTATGTGGCCCACCTGTTCCCAGTTCGCAGACAGCAAGAATCCGGCAATCTGGGCGTCGCGCTCACCAATGATTCCTTCGGCGCCTGGTAAACGAAGATACCAGCGCAATTCGCGCCGCGAGTACGCGATCTCCGGCGGATAGCAGACCTGATCAATTTCGTAAAGCGTCTCAAAATCTTCTGGACGGAATGTCCGCAGCAGGGGCGTGCTTGTCGCCGATTGTTGTTTCGCGCTCTGCATCAGTTCATTCCGTGCATTGCTCTAGAAGTAGGTCGCACGGATATCAGATTTCCAAAATTACAGGAAGAATCAGCGGCCGCTTGGCCGTCTGCTTGTTTAAAAACCGTTTCAGATCCACGCGGATTTTTTCTTTAATCACGCCCCAATCCGTTTTTTCTTCCGCTGTGGATTGCTCGATCGTTTTCAAAATGACTTCGCGGGCCTTAGCCATCAATTCCTGTCCGTCGTCGGATGGCACAAATCCGCGCGAAACGATTTCCGGCTGCCCCTCGAGGCGCCCCGTGTGTTTGTCAATCGCCAGAATCGGCACCACCACGCCATCTTCCGCGAGATGCCGACGTTCGCGAATCACCACTTCCTCAATTTCTTCGAGCGATCCGGAATCCACCAGGACGCGCCCGGCGGTCACCGGTTCGCGGCGGTGCGCGCCATCGGCGGTGAATTCGATCGGCTGGCCGCTTTCGAGCAGGAAAACCTCGCCCGAAACTGCGCCAACTTGCTCCGCGAGCGCCGCGTGGCGGAAGAGATGCCGGTACTCGCCATGTAGCGGAATAAAATATTTCGGCCGCACAAGATTCAGCACCAACTTCATTTCTTCCTGGCTCGCGTGACCGGAGACATGAATCGGCGCAGAGCGCCCGCCTTCGTAGTACACGAGCACTTGCCTCCGGAAGAAATGGTCAATCATCCGGAAAATCGCCTTTTCATTTCCCGGGATAATTCGCGCGGAAAGCACGACCGTGTCGTTTTCCTCGATGCTCACGTACCGGTGATTGTCCACGGCGATGCGCGAGAGGGAGGACATCGGCTCCGCCTGCGTGCCGCTCGCCAAAATGGCGAGTTTGTGCGGATCATATGTGCGCAAATCTTGCGGCCGGACGAGGCTGCCGTCCGGAATTCGAAGGCGATTCAGTTCGTGCGCGATTTCAACGTTGTCCACCATGCTGCGCCCGACGAAACCAATCTTCCGGCCGCACATCGTGGCGATATCAATCACCTGCTGAATGCGGTGAATCGAGCTCGCAAAGCACGAGAACACAATCTTTCGCGGCGCGGCGCGGCAAAGCTCTTCGAGCGGCATCGTCACCGCACGTTCAGACGGCGTAAAGCCCGGGCGCTCGACATTCGTGCTGTCGCTGAAAAGCGCCAGAACGCCTTCCTGCCCGTAGCGCGCAAACGCGTGCAAATCGAAAGGCTTGCCATCCACGGGCGTCTGATCAATTTTGTAATCGCCGGTATGAATGATTACGCCCACCGGGGTTCGAATCGCCAGCGCGACGCAATCAATCGTGCTGTGCGTCACATGCAGGAATTCAATCTTGAACGGACCGAGCTCAACGTGATGTCCCGGCGCAATTTCGCGCAGGTCCGCCTCTTCCACCATGTTTCTCTCGGCGAGTTTTTTGCGAACGAGCGCGAGTGTGAACTGAGTGCCGTACACAGGAACGTTGAGATCGCCGAGAATGTAAGGAAGCGCGCCGATGTGATCTTCGTGCGCATGTGTGAGCAGAATCGCGCGCACCATCTGGCGATGCTGCTTCAAATACGTAATGTCGGGAATGACGATGTCAACGCCAAGAAGTTCAGCTTCGGGGAACATCAGGCCCGCATCAATGACGATGATGTCGTCACCGCTGCGCAGCACCATCATGTTCATTCCGAACTCGCCGAGGCCGCCGAGCGGAATTGCCAGGACGGAAGGTTTACTCAAGAAGGTCCTTCATTTTCACTTCGGACATCGTACCACATGACAATCGAGAGACTCGCCGAGTGGTCGCCGATCAGTCAGCAGTACTGCCGGCGAATAGCCGCGCGATAGCCACGAGAAGAATTGCGCCCACGGTGGCAGCCGCCAAGCTGCCGAAGAACCCAAACATAGCAATATTGAGCTTTTGAAATATCCATCCGCCGATTACGGCGCCGACGAGCCCAAGCACGACATCAGCAAGGCAACCGAACCCTCTGCCGCGCGATACAGTTCCGGCGATCCATCCGGCGATCAGGCCGATGACGATCCACAAAATAAAACTATTGGAAGGCAGAAGAATGTACGTGCGAAAGTCACGTTGGATGATGCTGGCGACGATCGTGCTCATGTCCGCTCCCGTAAATTAACGCGCCGCATTGGCGTCGCGACACTTTCCTGTTTTCTATTTTCCGCGTTTGTAATATCAATGGTGCGCGCGATTCCACGCTTTCGCGATTTATTCGCACCAGTTCAAGTACATTACCTGCGGAGGCTCTGAATGGCAAAGAAAAAGGGTGTGACCGGGAGAATCCTCCACGATCCGATTAAAGATCACCTCACGCCCATATTTCCGCTCGATCTTTCAAAAATTCGCACCGTGGATGAACTCGTCCGAGCCATGGGCCGGACCGCATTCACCGGCAGGCAGATCGGCGATGGCGTGGATGTGCTCGAAGAAATGGCGCGAGATAAAGATTGTTTCATCGTGATGACGCTCGCCGGCGCGATGACCGTCGCCAAAATGGGTTTGATCTTCTGCGACTTGATTGAAGCCGGTATCGTTCGCGCGGTTGTTTCAACGGGTGCGCTGATGGCACACGGTCTCGTCGAGGCTACCGGCCTCAAGCATTATCGCTACGATCCCAAAATGGATGATCGTGAGCTTTTCGAGGCCGGTTACAACCGCGTCTACGATTCTCTCGAGCCGGAGACAAATCTCGACCACGTCGAGGAAGTCGTCGAGGCAGTCCTTTGGGATTGGGATCCCGATGAAATCGTCTGTAGCTGGAAATTGAACCGGCGCATCGGCGAACATCTTCTCAAGCACGCTGAAGGTCGCGGCATTCTCAAATCTGCCGCCGCGCACAACGTTCCCATTTTTGTTCCTGCATTCAGCGATTCCGAACTCGGCATCGATTTTGTTCTGCACAACAAGCAGCGGTCGCGAAAAGGGATTCCGACTTTGCGATTTGATCCCTTCGACGATTTTGAACAGTACGCCAAGACGATGCTCGCGACGAAGCGCATGGGCATCCTGACAATCGGCGGCGGCGTCCCGCGCAATTGGGCTCAACAATTCGGCGTGTACGCTGAACTGCTGGCGCGCCGCGGCTACGAAAAAATTCCCCTCAAACGTTACAACTACGGCGTGCGCATCTGCCCCGAGCCCGTGCATTGGGGCGGCCTCTCCGGCAGCACGTACACCGAAGCTGTTTCCTGGGGAAAATTTGTGCCGCCGGAAGAAGGTGGCCGACTCGCAGAAGTGTTCGACGACGCAACCGTCGCGCTTCCACTAATGGTAGCTGCACTCTTTGAGCGCCTCGGTTATTTCAAGAAGAAAAGACGCTAGAGAGATCGCTGTAGCCAACGGACTTCAAAGTTCGTGATCTTCGAAGTAGAAGTGCGTGAATGGGGCGGCGTCGTTAGTCGTCTTCGCCAAGCAGAATTGCAGCGGAAAGAACCGTGGTCCACAGCCCGCGCTTATCGCCGACGGCGGACTGCGTAATATTCATGGTGCGCACGATCTTGTTCGAAATTCGATAAACCTCCTTCTTCTCATCCCACGATAAATCCGGATCAAATTCCACGTTCAGGGTCGTCGCGAGCATTTCCGCCGCTAGCTCCTCGCAATATTCGCCCGCGACTTCTTCCGTCTCGCCGAAGGAATGATGCTCGGAAAGATATCCGAACATGGATTTATCGCCCGGCAGCGCCAGTCCCACGCCTGCCGCGATCAAGCGGTGCGGTTCACGCGTCTGATTTTCGCTGATTACGCAGAACGCCACCTGCCCCGGCTTCAGATGCTTCAAGCCTTCGCTGCGTGAAATCAATTTGCAGTAGGGAGGAAAAATCGAGGAAACACGAACGATATTGCAGGCGGCCACGCCGGCATTACGCAGCGCGAGCTCGAAGCTCGAAAGCCTCTCGCGATGTTTTCCGACTCCCTTGGTGAGGAAAATCCTGGTCGCGACGAATGCCATATTTCGTGCCGGGCTTTGGCTCCTCTGCTCTTGTGAGCCGGAAAAATTTTACGTAACGAAAATTAACAAGAAGGTGCATGAGTGTCAACGTAAATTGAACCTTCCGGCGAAATGAATGCTGTCACATCGCGCACAGCTAAATCGCTGAAGCAGCACTTCTGCAGCACTCGGGCAACCGTAGGGCCCGTCGGCAGACGGGCCGTTTGTCTGACGTGGTGCGAGTTTATCTCGTACTTCGGTCAGCCGCTTCCTCTCGTGCCTCCTTCAAAATCGCATCCAACGCCTCACGCGGTTCAATGCGCCAATTTCCGTCAGCTTCAGTGGGTATGGATTTCGTGCGCGCGAGATAATCAATAATCAGTTCGCGAATTTCATCGTCAGACCGCGCAATGACCGGCAGATCTTTGTACACGCCATACCCGCCTCCACCCGTGTAGCGGTAGTTGTTGATCGCGACCCGCAATTTCGCCCCCGGATCGAGTGCTGCTCCCTTAAAAGTAAGATTTCGAATTCGCTCGCCCACCGGCTGCGTGAGGTCAATCACATACGAAACGCCTTCCGCGTTATCCGAGTTATATCCGGGAAGCTTCTCTTTCTGGCCCTCCGCGAGCGGCCATCCAGAATAAAAGCTCGCGGCGTGTTCGAGAGCATCTTTCAATTGCGCCCCGGTCAGCTCCACCGTATAGAGCGTGTTCTCGTATACGTACAGCGCCGAAATCTGCCGCACAGTGACCGGCCCAGCCGGAATCTTCACCCCCGGAAAAAACATGGTTGCCATCGAAACATCGGCGTGCCCGGCGTCGAGCTGTACCGTGTGAATCAAATCCACGAGCGGATCATCAATGTAACGCGCCGTAAGCCCGTCAAGCGCCTTCGTTGACGTCGCGATCGGCGTATCGAGATATTTTTCCGTCGCCTGATGATACGGCGCCACAATCCGCGCGATTCCCGCATCTTCCGCGACGCTATCCGTCGCAGGAATCGTCCGCGAATGCTTGGAAACAATTTTCCACGCACCTGTAGCGTCGCGTTCCATCTTGATGTCCGCGCGCGCCAGCGATCCGCCCCAATTCTTCGCTTGCGCAAGCAGCACGCCGTGGACCATCAACTCCGGCATCTCCTGGTGCGTGTGCCCGTAGAAGATCATGTCAATATCGGGAACTTCGTCGGCCAACTCCCAAGCTGCATTCTCATCCTGCAGGTCCTCACTCCCATACATCTCGCCGGTCTTCGGATCTCGATCTAATCCTGAGTGCATAATCACTACAACGACGTCCGCCTTCTTTCTGACAATCGGTTCAATCTTCTTCGCCGTCTCCACTATGGACTCGAATTCATACCCGCGATAATGCTCGGGAATTTCCCAGCGAGGCACGCCCGGCGTGATGAACCCGATGATTCCTACGCGTACACCGTCTACATTTCGAATCACGTAGGGCGGAATGTACGCGACACCGGCGGTGTAAATCTCTTTCAAATTTGCCGCCAGCCACGGAAAATGCGATTCGCGCTTCGCTTTCCAAATTGAATCCAAGCCGAAATTGAATTCATGATTCCCGACAGCCATCGCGTCGTAATGCATGGCATTGAACGCGGCGATGGCAGGATTCGGCTTAGTCGCATCCTTCTTCGCGAAGTAATAGACGAGCGGAGTCCCCTGTGTCGTATCGCCGCAATCGAGGAGCAGGGCGTGAGGCGCCTCGGCGCGCTGCTCCTTCACCAGCGTCGCCATTTTCGTTAATCCGTTCGGCACCGCTTTGTCGGCGTAATAATCCCACGGAGCGAGATGTCCATGAGAATCCGTCGTGCTCAGCAGCGTAATCGTCACTGCAGAAGGCCCTGCGTGCGCTGGTTTCGTCGCCTGGGACGTTTTCGGCGTCGCCGTAGCCGCGCCCTGCTGCGCAGAAACAGCGGGACTAAAGCCGAGAACTGCCACTAATAAAAGTGATCTAAGAAATCTGACGCGATTTCCCATCGATAGCTCCAAGCACCAATACAGCTTCAAGTACCAATGCGCCGCAGTCTAACACGCCGGACAAAATGACCGCTGCTCCCACGCGCACGGCCTTGAAAAGCTTTCACCGCGCCCCTATACTGAATTCAGCGTTCATTCCGCGCGCGACGCGGATTCGGGCAAGTGATTTGCGCCCGCCGGATAACGGAGGAAACTTCGGAGTGGCCAGTCCAGCCGTTGTAGCCCAGTCAAAACAAAGTTACATCCTCGACAAACTGCATTCCCTAAGTGGCGTTATTCCCATAGGCGTCTTCCTTCTCGAGCATTTTTTCGAAAATAGTTACGCGCTTGTCAGCCCCGATAAATTCAATTACGTTGCCGGAAAACTCGAGACGATCCCGTGGCGTGTGCCCGTGGAACTCCTCGGCATCTGGTTGCCCATTCTTTTTCATGGCCTCTACGGCTTTTACATCTGGTGGAAAGGCAGCTCAAACGCCATCGGCCATCCCTGGATGTCCAACTGGATGTATGTCCTCCAGCGCTGGACGGGAATCATCGCGTTCTTTTTTATCGGCTGGCATGTTTATATGGAGCGATTCCTCACCAATGGCCGCTCAACTTACGCCGCCGTCGCCAACGATCTCGCCAATCCCTATTCCGTGGCGTTCTACGCCATCGGTATCGTGGCTGCGTCCTTTCATCTGGGCAATGGACTTTGGAATTTCGCGTGTAAATGGGGCATCGCAATCAGTCCTCGTTCGCAACGCGCGGCCGCAATTTTTGGAGCACTCGTCGCGATCATATTTACGGTTGTCGGTCTCACAATCATCGCGGGCTTTCATTATCAGTGGCGCCCGCTCAACACCTACATCGAATGAAAAATCCACGAGTCATAATCGTTGGCGGCGGTCTCGCCGGACTGATGGCCGCGATTCGCGTTGCCGAATTGGGCGTGCCCTGCGATCTTTTCTCCATCGTTCCGGTCAAGCGCTCGCATTCCGTTTGCGCTCAGGGCGGAATCAACGCCGCAAAGAATTTGAAGGGCGAAGGGGATTCAACCTACAAGCATTTCGATGACACCATTTACGGCGGTGATTTTCTCGCCAATCAGCCGCTTGTAAAAGGCATGTGCGAGGCCGCGCCCGCTATCATCGATCTCCTCGATCGCATGGGCGTCATGTTCAATCGCACGCCTGAAGGCTTACTCGATTTCCGCCGTTTCGGCGGGACGCTCTATAACCGCACCGCTTTCGCCGGCGCCACCACCGGCCAGCAATTGCTCTACGCGCTTGATGAGCAGGTTCGCCGCGCCGAGAGCGAAGGCAAAATCCGCAAGTACGAAGGCTGGACATTTCTCTCTGCCGTCATTGATAACGGCGGAGTCTGCCGCGGCATCTGCGCCATGGATTTGAAGACCATGGAAGTCCGCACGTTCCGCGCCGACGCCTCGATTTTCTGCACTGGCGGTATCGGCGCGGTCTTCGTTCGCTCGACGAACTCTGTTGTCTGCACGGGCTCCGCGCAATCTGCGCTCTTCCAGCAGGGCGTCTACTACGCCAACGGCGAGTTCATTCAGGTGCATCCCACCGCAATCCCCGGCGAAGACAAACTCCGCCTGATGAGCGAATCGGCGCGCGGCGAGGGTGGCCGCGTCTGGGTGCCCAAACGCGCCGGCGACACCCGCCCCGGAAATTCAATCCCAGAAAACGAGCGCTTCTATTTTCTGGAAGAGTGGTACCCGAAATACGCAAACCTCGTGCCGCGCGATGTCGCCACGCGAGCGATTCACAAAATTGTCTACGAAGACAAACTCGGAATCGGTGGCGAGCCCGCCGTCTATCTGGACGTCACGCACCTTTCGCGCGAAGTTCTTGACCGCAAGCTCGAAGGCATTCTCGAAATCTACGAAAAGTTTGTCGGCGTTGACCCTCGCAAAGAACCCATGAAAGTTTTTCCGGCCATGCATTACACGATGGGCGGCCTATGGGTGGACAACGAGAACCAGGCGACGAACGTTCCGGGAATTTACGCTGCCGGAGAATGCGATTATCAATATCACGGCGCAAACCGTCTCGGCGCGAATTCGCTCGTATCCTGCATCCACGGCGGAATGCTCGCCGGCCCTGCGTCCGTGCGTTACGCGCGCAATCTTGAGAACGGTGCGGACGCGACCGACGAAAGCGTCTTCGAGGCCGAGCGCGTCCGCCAGCGCGAAGCGAACGACCGCCTTCTCCATCAGCAGGGAAGCGAGAACCCCATTACCATTTGGAAAGAGTTGGGCGACACGATGACGGAAAACGTGACCGTCATCCGCTATAACGACAAGATGCGCCAAACACTCGCGAAGATTGACGCGCTCGAAGAACGCTACCGGCGCATCAATCTCTCCGATCGCACGCAGTGGGCCAATCAAACGCTGCAATTCGCTCGCGAGCTCGAAAACATGCTGATTCTCGCGAGAGTCATCACGCTCGGTGCCATCGCTCGCGACGAAACTCGTGGCGCGCACTACAAGCCTGAATTTCCCGAGCGCGACGATGCCAACTGGCTGAAGACAACGAAGGCAAGTTACAACGGCGGGAAAATAAAGCTCGAATACGAGCCTGTCGACGTCTCGTTAATTCCGCCGCGCGAGCGCAAATACACCGCCGCGAAGTAGTTGCGGTACTATAATTTTAGGGCGCAACTCGCTGCGCCAGGTTTTGCTGGATAGAACACGAGGCATCGTGCCCGACAAAACATTCATAGTTCGCGTAAAACGCCAACAACAACCCGACGAAGCCACTCGCTGGGACGAGTTCGAGCTCCGCTACCGCCCGCACTTGAACATCATTACCTGCCTGCGCGACATCGCCGAGCACCCAACCACGCGCGACGGCCGCGAAGTCACGCCGGTGACGTACGACGCCAATTGCCTCGAGGAAATTTGCGGCGCCTGCGCGATGCTAATCAACGGTTATCCGCGCCAGGCCTGCTCCGCGCTCGTCGATTCGCTCGATAAGCCCATCCGTCTCGAGCCGCTCGAAAAATTCCCTATCGTGCGCGATCTCCTAGTGGATCGCTCGCAAATGTTCGAAAGTCTCAAGCGCATGCACTGCTGGATTCCGATTGACGGCACCTACGCGCTCGGCGCGGGACCGCGCATGTCGCCAGCGCTGCAAGAACAGGGTTATCCTCTCTCCCGCTGCATCTCGTGCGGCAATTGCCTCGAAATTTGCCCCAAGGTGAACGAGCACACGAATTTCGTTGGTGCCGCAATCATCAGCCAGGTGCGCCTCTTCAATCTGCACCCCACAGGCGCGATGCACGCAAGCGAGCGCCTCGAAGCCATGATGGGACCGGGCGGAATCGAAGATTGCGACAACGCCCAGAATTGCGTGAAAGTTTGCCCCAAGGGCATCCCGCTCACCGAATCGATCGCTGCTGTCAACGGCCAGGTCCTACGCCACGCCGTCAAGTCATGGTTCACCGGCCACGACTAAAGATGAGGCACTCTTTTCCCGGTGCGCCAAGATAAATTCTTTCTATAAAACGCCGAACTTTCTACCACTCTTGCTCTAGCGGCCTCGCCGCCTTTCAGGTATAACTCCAACGCAGCAAAATTTCGCGCGCTCCGCCGAATCGGGCCCCGCGCATGGAGGGCAATGATTGATCCGCTCGATAATCACCGGAGCCTGCCTTCTATTTCTGCTCGCGATTCCTCTAATCGTAATGACCGCCGCTGACGAAATTTCACCGAAAGCGCGCCAGCTTCATTTCAGCTCCATCGTCGTCGACACGCATGACGACACGACCCAGCGCCTCCTCGATCCCGGCTTCGATATCGGCGTCCGCCACACCGATGGCGACATTGACATCCCGCGCATGCGCGAAGGCGGCCTCGGCGCGATTTTTTTCTCCATCTGGATGTCCGGCAGCGTCACCGGACCCGAAGCCGTCAAGCGCTCGCTCGATCAAATTGACGCCGTGCGCGAAATGGTGCGCACTCACTCGAAAGATCTCGCCCTATGCACCACCGCCGAAGAAATTCGCGGCGCTCGCGCCGCCGGCAAAATCGCCGTCCTGATGGGAGTCGAAGGCGGCCACATGATCGCGAGCGATCTCGCCGTTTTGGATTCTTACGCAGCCCTCGGCGTGCGCTACATGACGCTCACCCACAGCGTCAACGACGAATGGGCCGATTCCTCCACCGACAAGTCCGCCCACAATGGACTCACCGATTTCGGCAAGGAAGTCGTCCGCGAAATGAATCGCCTCGGCATGATGGTGGACATTTCGCACGTTGCCGACAAAACTTTTTACGACGCGCTCGAAGTCAGCCGCGCGCCCCTCATCGCATCGCATTCTTCCTGCCGCGCTCTTTGCAACGCGCCCCGAAACATGACCGACGACATGATCAAAGCCCTGGCTGCCAAGGGCGGCGTGATCCAAATCAATTACCATATCGGCTTCCTCAGCCAAAAATTCCGCGATGCCGACCAGGCCAATCCCGAACTTTCAAAGCAAATCAACGCGGAAATCGAAAAGCGCTGCGGCAAGATCGAGAGCTGCCAGCTCATCGAAGGCGAAAGGCTCGTGCGCGAAGCAATTGGCGCCGGCAAACTCCCTCGCGTCGAATGGACCGAAATCATCAACCACATTGATCACGCCGTGAAACTCGTCGGCGCCGATCACGTCGGCCTCGGCTCCGATTTCGACGGCGCCAACATGCCCTACGGCATGGAAGACGCATCATATCTTCCGCGAATCACGGATGCGCTTCTGAAACGAGGCTACTCGGAATCCGACATCCGCAAAATTCTGGGCGGCAACACGCTTCGCGTCATGGAGCAAGTGGAAGCAACCGCACGATCGCTGGCCCAAGAACACTCAACCCCATAATGGACACGATAAAGGAGATGACCGCCGTGAAGATTTCGAAATTCCGCGCGCCGCTGCTCGCCGCCGTCGTCAGTTTTGGTTTTTTTGCAATAAACGCCGCTGGTCAAACCGGCACGCAGGCCCCGGCGAAGAAACCGGCGACAACCGCCGGGACAAGGACACACATGAGCTACGATCCAGCATTGCTTCATCCTGCCACTCTGAAAGCGCAGGCACCCGAAACATTCGAAGTTAAATTCACAACCACCGCCGGCGATTTCGTCGTGCAGGTAAATCGCGCGTGGGCGCCAATCGGCGCGGACCGCTTCTACAATCTCGTGAAGCATCATTTCTTCGACGGCGAAGCATTCTTCCGCGTCGTTCCCGGATTCATCGTCCAATTCGGCTTGAGCGCCTTTCCGCAAGTGAACGCGGCATGGCAGAAAGCGAATATCAAGGACGATCCAGTCAAGCAATCGAACAAGCCAGCCACGCTCACATTCGCGACAGCCGGCCCGAACACGCGCACCACTCAGCTCTTCATTAATTTTGGCAACAACGGCGCCCTCGACGGCCAGGGCTTCGCCGCGTTCGGCACCGTCACCGATGGCATGGATGTCGTACAGAAGATCTACAGCGGATACGGAGAGGCGCCCGATCAAAATGAAATTCAGAACGAGGGGAAAACGTATCTCGAGGCCAAGTTCCCGAAACTCGATACGATTAAAACCACCACAATCATCTTGCCAGCGTCTGCTGCCGGCGGCGCAACTCCTCATCCGGCGCCAAAGCCTGCGCCGAAACCGCAATAACACGATCCGACGTCAGACGGGAGCTTGAAGAGACAGAGATCGAAATTCAGACCGGCGGGCGGCGAGGGAATCGCGCCGCTCGCTCCAGGTCAGTCACATTAAGTCCGGTAGCCAGTAACCTCCGCCCTATTGCCGACCTCGCATTTTGCGCGATTGCAAGAAGTACGCTTTCGCTCGACACGATCGGCACAGTTCGATGGCCCACGCGATCCTGGAACGGCGCGATCTCATCGGCTTCCTTCAGCACCTCAGTCAATTCGCTCGATAGCTCGAAGTCGCGTCCCACCGCAATCTGGCGCTTGCTTCTCCATCGCCAGAACGGCTGCGACCCGATGGCCAGCCATGTTTTCTCGCGCGATTCCTTCATGCCCGCATAATACTCGATCCAGTAATTCCAGCGCTGCGGGCTGATCCGGCAAAGTTGCCGCATCGTTTTTTCGATCTCGCCCGTTTCGCTCCAATAGCGCGAGAGCCGGTCCCAGTTATCCATATAAAGCCCGGCGAGAACATCCGAAACCTCGATGAATCCCGACGCCCGGCTATGCGCGATCATGACCGCCAATTCAAACGCGCGCAGCAAATCGCGCGTCAGCCGCCGGGGCGTATCAGACGCCTCGTCCTGATTGCTTTTGCCGCTGCTGCCGGAATTTAACGGACTTTTGCGCGTGGGCATAGATAGGGAACTGCGCTTGCTAAATTTGCTTGCGTAATTAAAGTCCGAGCACACTCACCAGTTCGCGCACCGACGCGGACGACTTATCGAGCGCCGCCTGCTCTTCCGGTGTCAATTTAATTTCGATGATCTGCTCGATGCCGCGCGCGCCCAGTTTCACCGGAACGCCGACAAACAATCCGCGCACGCCATACTCGCCCTCGAGATACGCCGCGCACGGCAAAATCTTTTTCTTGTCGTGAAGAATCGCCTTCACCATCTCGACTACCGCAGCGGAAGGTGCGTAATACGCCGAACCCGTCTTCAGCAGATTGACAATTTCCGCGCCGCCCTTGCGCGTCCTCGTCACGATCGCTTCAATTTTTTCTTTCGGCAGCAATTCCGGCAGCGGAATTCCCGCCACAGTCGAATATCGCGCCAGCGGAACCATATCGTCCCCATGCCCGCCGAGCACGAACGAATGCACATTCTCGACCGAAACGCCCAGCTCCGCCGCCACGAACGTGCTCATCCGCGCCGAATCGAGCACGCCCGCCATTCCGATCACGCGATTTTTCGAGAAGCCGCTGATTTTGTACGCCGCCTGCGCCATCGCATCGAGCGGATTTGTCACCAGAATCAGAATCGCATTCGGCGAAAACTTCACCACGTTTTCGACCACCGCTTTCACCACATCGTAATTCGCCTTCAGCAAATCGTCGCGGCTCATCCCTGGCTTGCGCGGAAATCCCGCGGTAATCACCACAATGTCGCTGTTCGCCGTCTCGCGATAATCTCCCGCTCCCGTCGAAATCCCCGCCGCGTGCGAATCGCTGCCGAGAATCGGCCCCGATTCCTGCATATCGAGCGCCTTGCCCGCCGGAACTCCGTCAAGAATGTCTGTCAGGACAACATCAGCGATGCCCGCATCCACAATCCGCTGCGCCGTCGTAGATCCGACAAAGCCACCACCCACCACTGTAACTTTCTTCCGCATCCGAACTATCCTCCGGGAAATTCACACAATTACAAGCGGCTCATGAGTCCGCATAATTCGAGCCGCGTTTCAATCCGCGGCGCGCGCGCCCTGCATATTCTCGATAATCGCCGCCGCAAATTCTGAAGTCTTCACCTTCGTCCCGCCATCCATCAGCCGCTCGAGATCATACGTCACCCGCTTCTGCTGTATCGCCCTCGCAATCCCATCTTCAATCAGCTTCGCCGACTCACCCCAGCCGATGAAATCAAACATCATCGCGCCCGATAGCATTACCGAACTCGGATTAATCACATCCTTATCTGCATATTTCGGTGCGGTGCCATGCGTCGCTTCAAAAACGCCGAATCCATCGCCAATATTCGCTCCCGGCGCCATCCCCAGCCCGCCCACCTGCGCCGCGCACGCGTCCGAAAGATAATCGCCGTTCAAATTTGGCGTCGCAAAAACTTGATACTCATCCGCCCGCAGCAGCACCTGCTGGAACACGGAATCCGCGATACGATCGTTCACCAGAATTTTATTCTTCCACTGCCCGCGCCCGTGCGACGCGTAAATCGCGTCCAGCGTCTGCTTCACTTCCGCATGAAGCTGTTTGCGAAAATCCTCAGTGCCGCGCTCGAGCCCCGGCTCGATCATCGCCGCATTCTGCTCCACCGAAAGATTCGCGTCGCGATCCTTATTATCGAGAATCCAACTCTCGCGCTCCGTCACGATTGCATCGCGAAATTCCTGCGTGGCCAGCTCGTAGCCCCAATCGCGAAACGCGCCCTCGGTGAATTTCTGAATGTTGCCCTTGTGCACCAGCGTCACGATTCGCCGTTTATGCTCGATCGCGTGCTGAATCGCGCGCCGCACCAGCCGCTTCGTTCCCGTCGGCGACATCGGCTTGATGCCCACGCCCGAATCTTCGCGAATGCGCTTCTTTCCGCCCGTCAGCATTTCGTTATTCAGAAAATCGATCAGCTTCTTCACTTCCGGCGTGCCCGATTTCCACTCGATTCCCGCGTAAACGTCCTCTGTGTTCTCGCGAAAAATCACCACGTTCATTCGCTCCGGATGCCGCACAGGGGAGGGAACGCCGGCAAAATATCGCACTGGCCGCACGCACGCGTACAAATCCATGATTTGCCGCAGCGCCACGTTCAGCGAACGAATCCCGCCGCCCACGGGAGTCGTCAGCGGCCCCTTGATCGCTACGCGAAAATCTCGAATCGCGTCAACAGTCTCCTGCGGCAACCACTCGTGCAATGAATTGAAAGCCTTCTCGCCCGCCAGCACTTCGAGCCACGCTACCTGCCGCTTCCCGCCGTACGCTTTCTCGACCGCCGCATCAAACACGCGTCGCGCCGCTTTCCAAATATCGCGCCCCGTCCCGTCGCCCTCGATAAATGGCAGAATCGGCTTATCAGGAACTTGAAATTTGCCGCCGCTAAATTCAATCGCCTTGCCCTCAGCCGGCACCGCAATTCCGTTATACTCAGACTTGCTCACCTGTGAGCTCCTCGCACGAACTTCTCGCAGCGCCGCAACCGAAAAAACGATTCAGCTTCGCCGCATCATCATGATACGCGTCGTAATGACAGCAGTGTCGCGCAATCTAACGCGCCTCAGCAAGCCGGAAACAATATCACACTTGCATAAAGCGAACGTCGTGTCGTGGCGCGGGTATCCGCCCGCAAATTCTTGGCGCGCGAACTACTTCCCAATGCTTAGATACCGCTGGAAGAATTGAAGCGTCTCAAAAACCAACCGCGCCCGCGCCTCAGGTGTGCGGAATGTGTGCACATCCTCGAGCTTCACGATCTGCGCAGGAACTCCAGCAGATTGCAGCTTGTCGTAAAGCTCTTGCGCCTGTGCAATAGGCACATCCGTGTCCTGAGTGCCGTGCAAAATCAAAAATGGCGCATCGCTCTTCGCGACGTGAAAGACAGGCGACGCGTCGCGCCACAATTCCGGATGCGTAGCAAAATCCCCGCCGAGAAAATTCGCCAGGAATGCTTCATCGTCGGGCTCGCGATTCGCCGTGAAATCAGTCGGCCCGCTCACATCTACCACCGCTTGCACGCGACTCGAATATTTCGCGAGCGACGCATCCGAATTATCTCGCGTGTCCTCCATCCCCAAAAGCGACGCCAACTGCGCGCCAGCCGAATGACCAAAAGCGCCGATGTGATCGGGATCAACGCCATATTTCGCAGCGTTTGCCCGCACCCACCGCACCGCCCGCTGCACATCATCGAGTTGCGCCGGCCACCGATTGTCCCTGCCAGACAGCAGGCGATAATCCACCGAAAACGCGACGAATCCCGAGCGTGCCAGAAACTTCCCCAGATTCCGCATCGTACCTTTGTCAAAACTAATCCACCCACCGCCATGAATCAGCAACACCGCGGGCCGCGCCCGTGCGCTCGTTTCCGCAGGCTCGTAAACATCAAGCAGCAAGTCATGCCCGTTCACATTGCCGTAGGCGACGTTCTCATGCACGGACACATTTTCATCAGCAGCTGGCTCGGTTGCTTGATTCGCGGCTGGCGCCTGACTCGCAACCGGCGCTGGCTGCGGCGTCCTGGACTCATGCGCCGCCGCAGATGCCTGCGCCCGAAGGTGAAACGGCATCGCAGAAAGCGCGAGTAAAATTAACGGTCCAGTTCTTCGCATGAATTTGATTTTAGCGCAGTCGCGGCGCAGCATCAGCGCCGGAATTCCAATCACGCGCGCGGGACAGGAGGCGCTACAATCGTGGCCAACTGCGAGTGTGGCCGTGGCAATAGTCGGGCTGGCCGGCAGGCCGACCGCTTTCCAAATCTGCCCAATTCTATTCTCGGGCCGTTCTATATCCGAACGTTTATTTGTTCTTATCGGATTCAGGTACTTGCACGTAAACCAGCTCAAACACGGATCCCATCCCGTTCGGCGTCACGCCGACAATATGCTGCCTTTCCTTCGTCCCAGATTTGAAGAGCATTCCTCCCGCATCGGGCTTGTCGTCGCCGCATTCAATCTTCTTCGAAGATTCATTCTTGTCGTCGTCGCTCGATGAGCCCGAAGCATTCGAGCAGTTCAGCACCGGCCCATATTTTCCGAGAGCTTTCTTATAGAATGCCGCGATTTTGTCAGGCGAATCGTTCGATTCCAATTTCATTACCGCGATCTTCAATCCGAACGATCCTCCCCAAAGTCCGAACTTGGTGGCTGGCGTGTCGTTGTCCTTATCTTTATGCGGCCGCGCGCCGGGATATATCGGCAAGCCCACATCTTTCGCGTTCGCATCTGCGCCAACGTAGACTCCGGCGCCTTTGCCGTTCTCGTCCTGCGCCGCCTTAGAAAACACTGTGAAAGCGAACAACGCGGCAGCCACCGCAACAGCCGCTGCAGAACCGAATCGAGTCCAAGAATGCAAGACTCGATTACGCAACTTCGTCATGCTTTTCATGTTTTTCCTCATGCTTAATCTACTCTCACAGCCCAACTGAATTCTGCTTAGGATACGCCGTTTTTCATTCCAAAGTTCCTTAAGCGCTCTGTTTGTAGAGCCGAAAAATCATTCGTCAAATCAGAAACTTTTTTGGCCGGCTCGTGTTGAACCAAAGTGGTGGGGTCCGCGAGTTCTCTCCGCTCGGAGGAAGGCCCTCTTCTTTGCGCGCTTTCTGCTTCATTCTTCATTCGGGTCAGGCTTTTTCCCCGAAAATGCGCAACTCCGAGATTGCTTCGAGCGTCTAATTGAGTAGAATGATTGCAGAATTCATAAATCTGGACGGGCCCGGCGTCTCGCGCCACCGAGCGAGTAGGAGGCTGAGATGAGTTATCCCACCTTGAGAAATATTTTTATCCTTTCTGCTGCAGTACTACTTTTCACTTTTGCGCCATCGCCTGCGTTTGCGCAGCATGGCGGCGGAGGTCACGGCGGAGGCGGCGGTTCGCACGGTGGCGGAGGAGGTAGCTTCCACGGCGGCGGAGGCGGAGGCTCGCACTCGAGCGGGGCAGCGGTGCGCGGTGGCTCCAACGGTGGACGCTCCTATTCGTACGGCGGCGGGCGAACCTCGGTTCCGGGTTATGGCGGCGCGTACGGTGGCGGCTCGCGCGGATATTCTTCGCGCCCGGGAAGCTCATACAGCAACGGCGGTTCGCGGCCTGACGGTTCGTACAATTACGGCGCTACTCGCCCTGGCGCATCCAATGGGATGAGCGGAAACAGAGGCGGCGTTTCGACAGCCTCGGGCGCACGCAGTTACGCCAATTCTGACGGCCAATGGCACTCCTTCGGTAATCGCTCGAGCAGCGCGACGCAATCTTTTTCCGCACGGAATTTCGGTGGTTCCTCTGGATCGGGTTTCGGACGTAGCGCCGGCGCAGCGGAAGGGTCAGGCCGCTCGTTCGGCGGCGGGCGCGGCACTGGCACCGCGAACTCTAACGGTTTTCGATCGTTCGGCACTAGCGGGAATTCTTTGAACCGCGGTTCTGTCGGATCGAGATCCTCGGCAATTTCATCCTCACGCGCGATGTCGAATTTTTCCAACAACCACGCAGCCGGCTCGACATTCGGCCGATCGAATTCCGGTCTTTCAGCCGCAGGATTTGGCCGCGGAACTTCGGGAGGCGCATTCGGTGGGACGCGATTCGGCAGCTCAACATTTGGCGGCCGATTCGGCGCGACATCGTCACCCACTTCGCGATTCGGTTCCGTTTCACTCGTCGGGAATCGTTTCGGTGGCGTCGGTGAGCGGGGCTTTGGATTCGGCGGTCGCGGATTTGGGTATGGCGGATATGGCTGGCGCGGCCGCGGTTTTGGTTTGGGCGGATTCGGATTTGGATGGGGATTTGGCTGGGGTCTCGGTTGGGGACTTGGCTGGGGTTGGAATCCGTGGCTTTGGGATCCGTGGTGGGGTTGGGGCGTATCGCCGTACTGGTATGCCCCGTGGCCCGGCTATTATTACTATCCGCCAGCGAACAACACTGTCGCGCCGTATCCTCCTCCCTACGGACCTGGCGATTCCGGCGACAACAACGATTCCTCGCCGAACTCCTACGCGTATCCTGATTCCGGCGCGAACGACTATTCGCCGAGCGTGATTCCGTCAAACAGCGTCGGAGTTGCACCAGCACCGTATACAATTTCTCCCTACGCTTCACCGTCATCGTCGCCTGCGCCCTCGACGGCGCCAGCGAAGAAACCTGCTTCGCCAGTTCCTCAGACGCGGCCGCAGGTGCAAACCGCGTCTGACGATCAGGCTATGTAGTTTTCATAGCGTCGAATTCGCTCGCCGAATTTTAGTTGGTGAGCCGCACTGGCTTTCTCACCGGGGGTTTTTTGTCGCGGCGATCCCAGATTTCCCAATGCACCGGCGAGTGAAAGATTGGCGGGCCGCCCGCTTCGGCGGCGGGCATGTGGAATTGCACGTTGATAAAAACTTCCTGTTGAAGTCCTGACGGTTCAAACGATGTATTCCTCACCAGATCCATCGCGGCGCGGCTCAAATCCGGATAGGAATTTTGAAGCGCCTCGGCGTCGAGCACCCGGCCCTCCTGCGCGTCCAAAATCGCGTGTACGATTACCGGCTGAAAATAAGTTGACGTAGGCGCATCGGAAGGATCAACGCGCATTGGAAAGCGATTCGGAAATCCAAGCGCGAACGATCCGCCGGCATCCACCATTTCGGGCGTCGGCTTGAAGAGATTCGGATCAAGATCTTTCGCGTCTTCGAGACTCTCCACGTGGGCCTGAACGGCGAGACGCCCTTCTTCATAGATTGAAACTTCCCGCGCAATGGTGTGGCTGTGAAATTCAGCGGCGCCGTCGTAATTGTAGACGGCAAAAATTCCCGGAGCTTCCGACCATGTCTGCAAAAGGCCGGTCGTGGGATCCACGCAATATTCCCTTTCGTACCAGGAGCGTGGCGCGGGATTCGGCGGAACGGCGGCGCTGAGCAGCAAGCAGCGCATCTCTTTGCCGTCACGATTCACGTCCGCGGCGCGCATTGCGTAGCCGCCAGCGCGGGTACTTACGGGCCAGAGCAGCGCGGCGCGCACCATCTGAACGCGGAGTGGAACGGGCTCGGCAGGATTCGTGCCGTATGTGTGATTGCCGTCTTGTATGCGCAGAGTAAGCGAATCGCCTAGCTGCGCAACCCAGCGGTGTTGCGAGCCCATGGCCTCCTCGTCCATCGTGCCTTCGCCTTCGTTCTGGCTGGTGCCGCTTGTCGTGAAGGAGACTTTGAGGGAGTAGGGAGTTGCGATGTCGTGCAGATTATAGTTTTGCCGGGCGCGATCAAGCAGATCGAGTGCGGCGTTTCGGTCAGCCGGCTTCGTGAGTATGCGCGGCTGGCGCGTGACCATTTCGTGCGAGTCGGATGGCGGCGGATTTGTCTGAGCGAAAATCGCCGGGACGCAGAGCAGGGAAGTAACGAAAGCGGCGAAGAACCGGGGGGTGGTTCTCATTGTGCTTCCTCGAATCCAATGAATTCTTGGAGGGGACCGCTCGCGATTCTAGTCAAGATTCGGGTTGGGAAGCAATTCCAAAATTCTTGGTGGGCGTCGATAAATGACCTTCCTCCATTCTTGTCTCTCGTTTCAAAGGGCCTCTGAACAGGCAAAGTCAAAAACGCCGGCAGGATGCCGGCGCGACGAAAATCTCTCTTATCACCCCTCGAAGAGGGTGCAATTTTGTCTCGATTAGAACTGGGTGGTGGTGATTGTTTTGTTTGAGTTGCGGACGTTTCTAATAAATTCCAGTCTCGATTAGAAATTGCTTTTCGATTGAGTACTGGACTCCGCAAATTTGCGTAGCATTCCGTGGCCCGGAAGCCAATCGGCGCCCATTGATAGTACCCGGGCAGTCTTCTCCGTGTTAACTCTATAATTATCATAGTGTTAGGTTAATTGAATCGCCTGATTATATCATGTGTGAAGTGGTGCGTGCAAATCCACAGTGTGTAAGGGTTGGCGGAAGTGTTGGGGAATCAGCGGGATTCGGGCGCGAAAATCTCACGAAATTGTGGTCTTGATTTTGGCGAAAACGCGAAAGTGGACGGACGATCTTATTGACGAGGCTAGCTGTAATTGAATTGTGTTCCCGGAGGCAGGAGCCTCCGGGCTCTAAATTAAACTTTTCTTTGCGCGGACGAACGTCAAAAACGACGGCAGGATGCCGGCGCGACGAAAGAAACGGTGGGCTAGCCGTAGTTGGTGCGACGATGTGGGCGCGTGGCGAGTGTAAAAGATTCGGGGCAAGATGCCCGCGCCACGAAAGAAGCGGCCGCGTTGACTTGCCGGCGGGCGCAGCATAAAATTCGCGGCGATGCCCGATTCTTCGCCCCTCTCCGGACGGACCATTTCGCATTACCGCATCCTTGAAAAGCTTGGTGGTGGCGGGATGGGTGTCGTCTACAAGGCCGAGGACACTCGGCTCGACCGCGCCGTCGCTTTGAAATTCCTTCCTGACGATGTCGCGCACGACCCGCAGACGCTCGAACGCTTCAAGCGTGAAGCCAAAGCAACCTCCGCGTTGAATCACCCCAACATTTGCACGATTCATGACATTGGCGAGGACGCGGGACTGACATTTATCGCCATGGAGTATCTGGAAGGCCAGACGCTCAAGAACCGGATTTCCGGCAAGCCACTGCCGCTCGACGAAACTCTCGACCTCGCAACTGAGATTGCGGATGCGCTTGATGCCGCGCACGCCAAGGGGATCGTGCATCGAGACATCAAACCAGCAAACATTTTCATCACGACGCGCGGACACGCCAAAATTCTCGATTTTGGCTTGGCGAAGCTCACGCCGGCCACGGCAAACGAGGACTTTTCAGGGCTCGCGACGGCGGCTGCCGAGGCCGTTTTGACCACGCCGGGTACGGCGATGGGTACGGCGGCCTATATGTCTCCGGAACAGGCGCGAGGCGAGGAACTCGACTCACGAACGGACCTCTTCTCGTTTGGCGCGGTGCTCTACGAAATGGCCACCGGAAGCATGGCATTCCCTGGAAACACCACTGCCGTTGTGCATGACGCGATCTTGAATCGCGTGCCGCCATCACCAGAACGCGTCAATCCTCAAGTGCCCGCGGAACTCGGACGGATTATCGGGACGACGCTGGAGAAAAATCGCAAAGCACGCTGCCAAACAGCAAGTGCAGTGCGCACCGAACTCCAGCGAATGAAAAGGGAATTCGAATCAGGGCGTGCAGCTGCGGCAAAACCAAGGGGCCAATCCATAGCAGTGCTTTATTTTGAAAATCTCAGCGGGGCCAAGGAAGACGAATATTTTCGTGATGGAATGACCGAGGATGTCATCACGGAGCTGACGCAGATCAAGACTTTGCACGTATTTCCGCGCGCAGCAGTTGTCGCATACCGCGACAAGCCGGCGACGGCTCCGGAAATAGGAAAGCAACTGGACGCCGCATACGTGCTAAGCGGCAGCGTCCGCCGCGCCGGGAACCGGCTTCGAATCACGGCGCAGTTGGTGGAGACGCATACGGGGCACAGTGTTTGGGCCGAACGCTTTGACCGCGAGATGAAAGATGTATTCGAGGTTCAGGACGAGATCGCACGCAGCATCACGCAAGCGCTCCGGATTTCGCTTTCCCCGCAAGAAGAACAGACGATTGCGCAGAAGCCAACGGAGAATCTTCAAGCGTATGACTATTTTCTGCGTGGGCGGAATTACTTGCGCCGTGTGAATCTGGAAGTTGCCATGCAGATGTTTGAACATGCCATTCGTCTCGACCCGAACTTTGCGCTGGCATATGCCGGAATCGCAAACACGTGCGGCAGGCAGTATGAGTTGCACGGCCGCGACCCGCGCTGGATCGAAAAAGGTGTCGCCGCTGCCAATCGCGGTTTCGAGCTTGATCCCCAAAATCCAGAGGTGCTCGCGGGGCGCGCGCGGCTTTGTCATGTGCAGAGGAAATACGACGAGGCGGTATCGCTTGCTCAAATGGCAATAGACCGAAGACCGGATAGCCAGAGCGCCTGGGACATACTGGGCCGGGCGCTATTCTCGGCACACCGGTGGCAGGAGGCGGCCAACCTAGCCGAGCGCGCCGTTGATGCAGCGGGAGACGATTACAACGTACACATCCCCTACATCAACGCGGTGTTGGCACTCGGCGACAAGGAAACCGCCCTCAAACTCATCGAGCGACACATTCAAGTTCTCGAACGGCAGGTTGATACGGTGCCGGAGGACGTGCGGGCGCGAATCGTGCTCGCTGGCAGGTACGCTCAAACGGGAAGAAGCAAAGCTGCGTCGCAACAACTGGAAACTGCTGTTGCCATGCGACCCAATGACTCCAGCACGCTCTACAATGCTGCCTGCACGTATGGCGTACTTGAGATGAAGCGTGAGTCTCTCGCCATGTTGAGACGAGCCGTCGAAAGTGGCTATACCGATGTGGCGTGGGTTTCTCGGGATACAGACTTGTCTTGCCTGCACGACGACCCGGAATTCCAGAAACTCATTGGACGTACCGAGGGCCCGGCGTCATGATCGGCATGGTGTGACGCTAAATCACGCAGGGGCTAGGCCGGAAATCCTCCATCAGAATCAGCGGGTTTGGAGCGCGAAAAAATTCGAGGTGGCGCGCGCGTAGGGATTTGCGTCACCTGGGTGAAAGCGATCAGGAACGCGGCTAGTTGAGTGAATCCGGTGCTGGGATCATCTTGAGTTGGACGGTTTTTTGTTCATTGGCGGCTAAGTCGAAGGAGGCGGCCATTTTTTCGAGAGGCCTCAGAAAATCGGGATCACTATAAGACTCCGCGTCCACCTTTTGCCATGCAAGAGCCTCGTAATGGCCTGGCGGCACACCGCGGATTTCGAAATGGCCGTATTGATCGGTGGTCGAAGTCTTATATTCATCGGGTTTCTGATGGGAGTTCGGAGCCGGGAC
>DATBYF010000076.1:0-29864 GCA_036513895.1 Candidatus Acidiferrales bacterium
CGGCACCTTGCCCGTCACAGTCAACTGGAGAGTGTTTCTGGCGCTTATCGTCTGCAGAGTGAAGTTGCCGTCAGGATTTATCTCGCCACTCATTTCTTGATTGCCGCCGACGCCCTCCCGCGGAGAGGTTGGACACACAACGAAATTGTCACCGGCTGCCGTGACGTGTTTGCCGTTCACGTGGATCGCCATCGAGAGCAGTGGATACGATTGGCGTTCGCGGTTTCCGGTGAGCTGCCAGTTGCCGTTGAGCGGAGAAGGTGCGGCAGTTTGCGATGCCGGCTTGTCCTGGCTGGGGATTTCGCGTTGCGCCACCGCCGGGCCTGTGTAAAGCAGCAGCATTAGAAAAAGCGCAGCGGATCGCACGGTGGCCAGATGATAGCAAGCGAACGCACAGAGTTGAAGCCATCCACTTGCCCCTTCGCCTAGACTCGCGGACAATAAGATTCCTGATGAGTATCCCGCAGCGCATTCAATGGTTCGGACGCCTGGCGTTAATGATTTTCATTCTGGCGTCCGCGGCGTTTCTCAGCGCGATTACGGCAATGCGATTTGCGGTGCAAGGCCGCGAAGTCGTCATGCCGGATGTGTCGGGAAAAAATATCAGCGACGCGCAGATGGCCTTGCGGTCGCGAGGTATTGGTATCAAGGTCGAAGACCGAATTTACAGCCCGCAGCCGGTGGATGCCGTCGTGCGGCAGAGCCCCCCCGCGGGGACGCGCGTGAAAGTGGGTCAGTGGGCCCACGTGGCATTGAGCCTGGGGCCGCAGGAAGCGACGATCCCGAATCTGGTGATGAAAAGTATTCGCGCCAGCCGTATCGAGCTGCTTCGCAGCAGATTGCAATTGGGCGAAGTCTCGAACGGATATTTCCCCGATGTCCCACCGGATACGGCGCTCATGCAGCAGCCAGCAGCGGGTACGAAAGACGGGCAGAGCTCGCGCGTGGATTTACTCGTGTCGCTGGGCGAGCGTCCGGCGGCATACGTGATGCCCGATCTTCTCGGACTTCCGCTGGCCGAAGCCGAATCCCGGATCACCACGTCCGGACTGAAGCTCGAAAAGCTCAACGTGGCGCCGTACAGTAATCTCGCAGCAGGTTTAGTGGCTGGTCAAATGCCGGCGCCCGGCAGTCGGGTCGAGGCTGGTGCTGACATCGAGCTCCAAGCTTCCGAATAGCGGCCCGCATTCAAACCAACTACTAAATCCCTCCCACAGCCGCAAAAAATGCAATCGTAGCGCCGGCATCTTGCCGGCGTTTTTCCGCCCAGTGGTAACGACAAAAATATCGCCGGCCTTGCCCTTTCGTGCCGGACAGATCCGCCACCGCAGGCAAATCCAAAAAATACCCGCTGCACCATCGCTGTGCTAAAATTTGCAGGGGAACATGACGAGACAGCATCCTATCGAAATCGCGCCCTCTCTGCTTTCCGCGGATCTCGCTAACATCGCATCCGAGGTCCGAAAGCTCGAGCAGGCAGGCGCGCTCGTACTCCACTTCGACGTTATGGATGGCCACTTTGTGCCGAACATTTCGATGGGAGTGCCTGTCCTCGCTTCACTTCGCAAGGCAACCTCGCTAGGCCTGGATGCGCATCTCATGATCGAACGGCCGGGGGAGTACATCGAGGCATTCGCCAAGGCAGGTGCGGACCGCATCTTGATTCATCAGGAAGCCACCGTGCATCTCGATCGCGTCCTCACCCAGATTCGCGAGCATAAAGTAGAGGCAGGCGTTGTAATTAATCCTGCGACTCCGGTGGCCATGCTGAGCGAAGTGCTGGATCGAGTGGACACAGTGCTCGTGATGTCGGTGAATCCTGGATTTGGGGGACAATCCTTCATCCCCGGCGCGTACGCAAAAATTCGCGAGCTACGGGAACTGCGCGCGCGCTACAATTACGCTTTTCGCATCGAAGTGGATGGTGGAGTGGGAATCGAAAACGTCGAAGAGCTCGTGCGAATGGGGGCCGATACTCTGGTAGCCGGCACCTCCATTTTTAAGGCAGCCGACCCAGCGGCAGCCTTCCGCCAGTTGCGTGATCTGGCGCACGACGCCTTGAGACAGAAGGTGTGATGCAAACGATAATCAAGAAACTGCAATTTTCAATCATCGCTGGGCTCGCTTTCGCTCTTTTCGCCGGCGCCGCATTCTCTGCCGACAATACCAAAGACACAAAAAAGAAGAAGAAACCGGCGCCGGGCGCGCAGGCGGAAGGTTCGGCGGAGCCGGACAAGATTCTCTACGATCGCGCAATGTCAGATTTCAAGCGCGGCAAGTACACCGAGGCGCGTCTCAGCCTGCAGACCCTGATCAATACTTATCCCGACAGCGAATTTCTCGCAAAAGCTAAGCTTGCCATCGGCGATTCCTTCTACAAAGAGGGCGGCACCGCCAATTTGACGCAGGCGATCGAAACCTACAAGGACTTCGAGACTTTTTTTCCTTTCCTCGATGAGGCCGCGTACGCGCAAATGCAAGTCGGCATGGCGCACTTCCGCATGATGGAGAAGGCCGACCGGGATGACTCCCAAGCGCAATTTGCCGAGGATGAATTCCAATCATTCCTGCTGAAATACCCGAACAGCCCGCTGGTTCCAAAAGCGGAGCAGAAATTGCGCGAAGTACAGCAAGTCCTCGCCGATGGGGATTTTCGAGTGGCGCAGTTTTATTACGTCAAAGGGCCGCGGTCGTATCGCGCCGCACTGGCGCGCCTGAATGAAATCATTGATCGCTATCCCCTCTATACGCAGAGCGACAAGGCGCTCTGGATGGCCGGGAACATTTACGATAAGGCCGAGCGGCGAGAAGTTGCGGACAAGCTCTACGCGCGCATCGTCAGCCAATACCCGAACTCGAAGCTCGTGGGAGACGCGAAAGGCAAGCTGACTTCCGCGGGAGTACCGGTGCCGCAGCCCGATCCGGCTGCGCTTGCGCGCGCCGTCGAAGAGCGCAAGTATGCCGCGCAGCAGCATCCGAATATGGTTCAGCGCACGATGACCATGATCAAATCGAACCCCGACACCTCAATGGCCGCGCACAGCGGGCAGCCGAATTTGCAACCTCCGGCTGAGGCGACTTCGGCAGTGGATATTTTGAAGCCTGGATCAGCGGCGCCGGGGGCGATTGCTTCGGGTGGTAGCGGCGTCGGATCCGGTAACTCGGTGGCCGTCGAAACTGTGCCAGCAGGTTCCGACACGACCGTTCCGGTGGGCACAGGGACTCCTACGGATACAGCTCCGGCGGATACTGCGGCTCCGGCGACGGCTCCGGCGCCTGGAGGTTCGGCGCTCCCTGAGCCGATGAACTCGGATACACCTGCGCCAGCCGCCGCGCCGCCCATCGATTCTCCTAAGGGCGATTCTCAGCCTGCAAATTCAAATCCCGAGGCGACGCCGTCCGCCGTTCCGTCTGCGACTGTATCAGCGGCCACTCCTCCGGCTGCTGCTAATTCGTCGGGAACCAGCAGTGAAGGCACGAGCGCCGGAACCAGCGCAGAATCAACTGCAGGCAGCGCTACGAAGGCGGATCCTACGACTGAATCCAGCAGCAAGAAAAAGAAGAAGGGCCTGAAGAAAGTTATTCCCTGGTAACGCGCTCAGTTCCTGAAGTACGTTTCGTGTGTTGCTGAACAATCGCTGCCGCAGTACTACTGATTGGTGCGGCACCGTCTCGTCCATCTTCGTTGACTCCCTCTCACCGGAATGTTACGAATGAGGCTGGCAATGGTGTTGGTGTGTCGCCTTTTGACGCCCCGCTAGGGAGTTTCGGTGCCTCGAATCCTTGTCGCTGACGATAACAGCAACATCCAGAAGATGGTTGCGTTGGCGTTTCAGGACCATGGAATCGAAGTCATAGCCGTCGGGAACGGCGAAGCTGCCGTTCGCAAATTGCCCGACTTAAATCCGGACGTCGTTCTTGCCGACGTGTTTATGCCTGTGCGGAACGGCTACGAAGTCTGCGAATTTATCAAGAAGGACCCGCGCTTTTCTAAAATTCCCGTGATTCTGCTGGTCGGGGCATTTGATCCGCTCGACGAGGCGGAAGCACGGCGCGTCGGCGCTGATGGCATATTGAAGAAGCCGTTCGTTCCACCGGATCCGCTGATCGCCATGGTGACGTCGGTGATGGCCAAGGCGCCAAAGCCCGAGCCGAAGGCCGAAGCGCCCGTACTTGAAATTCCAAAACCGTCACCACCACCTCCTCCTGCGCCATTCCCGCACTTCCCCGAGCCGACGCCGGAAGAAGAGGCTTATGCATTTGGCACCGGACGGCGGTCGCTCGACGATGATGAGGGCGCGGCCGGATCCAGCCAGAGCGCGCATGTTGCGGTTACGTCTGCGGCTGAATTTTCCACGGAGCACTTCGCGTCCGCCGAGGAAGAAGCCGGCGCATCGGAAACAAGCGTTGATTGGCGCCGTCGCGATGAAGTGAATTCCGCTGAAGTGCCGAGTTTCTCTGCGGCTCTCATGGACGAACCCGCCGCGCAGAGCGTGGCAGAGAGCAACGCTGGAACGGAGCCTCTCGCCTCGGCCGGTGTGCCTGACATTTCGCCGGACAATTTGCCGGATAGTCCAATTTTGACCGAAGAACCTAGCGGCGAGCCGGCGTCTTCTGAATCGTTCATGCGCGCTTTTGCAGGTGCGTTCGACGATCCTCCTCCGGCGCAAATTGAAGAGCCCGCGCCACCGCCATCGCCAGCGTGGCTGAAGCCGATCGAAGACTCGTTTCAATCTCCCAAGAGCCTTTCGGAACTTAGCTCTCCGGCGCCAGCGAATTCGAGCGATTGGAACGTGAGTGAGCGCGCGGAAAGCCGCGTGGAGACAGCAGCTCCCGCAGCAGAAACAAATGCGCCTGAAGTTCAGGCCGCTGCGCCGACGACACCGGCGATCGAGCCGGCTACTACGAATGCTGCTCCGGAAGTCGCTCTGCGAGAAATTCCCGCCGTCGAATCGCCCGAGCCAGAATCCTTTGCGTTCGAGCCGACCGCAGCTGATGTTGCGGCAAACGTCGCTGCCCCCGTAGCAATCGACGCTGAAAGCGAGCTTCCAGAAAACATCGCGCCGCATTCAATGCATGAAACCGATCATCCCGCCCAACCGTGGAATATCGAGGCTGGCACAGCGCAAACCTTCTCAAGCGTGGACCGGGCGCCCGTAGCTGCTTACTCCGAATCTGGTGGAATTTCTGCTGCTGAATTCGAATCTGTAACTCGCGTCGAAGAAACCGCGGAAGAACCCCTCGAAGAAATTGATGATGCGGGGCCGCTGGCATCGGCAATTTCAATCCTAGAATCCGCGGGAATCGCGGCGCGCGAGATTGGACGCATTCCTACGCCGACTTCAACCGTAGACGCTGCGGTTGCCGCACCGAAAGAGCCTGAGACCGTCACACAAGAGGCGTCCTCTGCTAGCGCACCGGCCGCCGAGCCGAGCGCTGCTAGTCAAGCTGAAGTCGCGACTCCGCTTGCAGAGAAATCTTTCGAGCGCACCAACGCGCCAGAAGGCTCCACAGTTTTTGCCCAGCCTGACTCCCAGATGCTGCCTGTCGAGGCCGCCCCCGAGCCGACGGCCTCCAGCGCGGCATCGACGGAGACTCCCGCACCTGCAGCGCTGGCGGAACCTCCGGTCGCGACGGGGCAAGCGGAATCTCACCCGCCTGCGGCACAGGCGGAATCTTCCGTGTCTGCAGCGCCCGCGCAAGCCGCGCCCAGTGTGGATGAAGTCGTTGCCAGGGTCCTCGAAAAGTTAGGCCCGCAATTGCAGGAACTGCTATCGAAGAATCTAGTCCGCCCGCTCGTAGAAGATCTGCTGCATAAACCTGACGAGAAAAAGTAGCAGCACGTAACGGTTTTGTAGGATGGTCATAAGAGCGGCCGGTTTTAGGTCCCCGCGCATCGCCGCAAATCGGCGCTGCCGCAATTAGTGCGATGAATCCCCGTACTTCACCGAACATCCATACGGCCGCGTCGCGGAAGTCTGCACCTGCTTCCCCGCCATGGACTGCTCTAGCGCAAGACTCACGTAATTCGTCGCGCCCTGAATGTCGCTCAGATCAGTCGTCGGCCTGTCGTCAATGGCCCCATCGTAAATTACCACGCTCTGCGGAAGCGGCAAATAGCCTAAATGTGCGTTCTGCACTCGCACCTACTTTTTGATGCGCAAATCGCCCAACCAGTTCCAATTTCTACCGTGGCACCCACTGCGGCGTGCAATGTGGCGTGCAATGTAGCTCACCTATTCAGAGGTGAGGCTTTCGGCCCTTCTATCGAACGGGGCACCCAAAATATAAAACCCTCGGGTCTGAAGACCCGAGCTACATCGCAATCTCCCCAAAATTTCAAGTGCGCGCCCCAACTAAATTTAATTTTTCTTCCCCAGCAATTGCGAAATAAGCGGCTGCGCTTTCTTCCCCTTTCGCCCAGCCTCAATCGCCTCCAGCCGCTCGAGCGCCTCGGGATGCGCAGGATTGACTTCGAGAAGTTTCGAATAAACCGCGCGTGTCAAATCAGGCAGTTCCATTTTCTCGCACAGTTCAGCGAACTGAATATAGACCGTCTCTTTCCACGGATCGAGCTCAATGGCTTTCCGGAAGTGCACGATAGCCTCTTTGCGATATTGCGGCACAGTGCTAAGGCTGCGCGCCAGAAGCGCATGGTACACAGCATTCCCCGGCGACGCTTCCACGCATTTACGCAACCACACCACCGACCCGACGAAGTTCTTTGCACGCAGCGAATCATTAGCCCGCTTGAACCAGTCCTCGACAGATTCCGCGGTGCGTGCCTTCCCCCGATGCATCGTGAAAGCGCCCGACGCAGCCAGCCGCTTGTCATACGCGGCGCGTTTCTCATCGTTTGCGAGCGTCTTGTAAGCCTCAGTAATCACAGCCATCAACTCTTTCAGCGGCCCAATCAATTCCCGCTTACCCATATGATTGTCCGGATGAAATTTGCGCGCCAGGGAGTGATAGCTTTTCTTCACGTGACCAGGGGGCGAATCAGACGTCACTCCCAGCAGCTGATAGTAGGTGCTCTTGCCGGTCAGTTCGATCAGCCGCGTGAGCTCCTGTTCGAATTGAAATTGTGCCGCCTCCTCACGCCGGTACCAAACGGCTAGCTGCGAATTTGCCGGGCGCCCCTTTGAAGTTGAAGGGGCCGAAGCAGCGGCGCCTTGTTGAGATTGCTCCTGCAGAGACAAATACTTATTCAGCTTGGCGCGATCCTGCGGATTCATCTGGATGAACTGCACACCCATGCCTTTGCCGGATTTTAAGTTGCGCACCACAGCGCGAGCGCGGATTTGTCCCGTGGGCAGCTCGAGAATGAGTTCGATCGGCGAGCCTTCCACCGGAGGGTCAGCGGCGTGTAAATAGATCCCCCCGAGGCTCACGGTTCCGGCGTGCGAAGTGGAACTCTGCCGGGCCGATTTCCAGCCGACCAGCATCCCCTTGGACGCGCGGAAACGCGGGTACTTTCGACGATTTGACGGTTCTTGTTCTTTACCCATGGTTACCAACAGCCATTTGGAAAGTTTATGCGCTGCGAGGACCCGCGCGGATACTTTCGAGGCAAGTCGGGGTCAATGAGTAACGGAAGCAACGAATATCAAGTAACGGAATCGAACGTCGCCGGTCCAGCAGCACCGTGCATCGCACGCCACGGATTTGCCCGGCGTAATGTAGCTCGGGTCTTCAGACCCGAGGCCTTTGAATTTCGCCCAGCCTAGGCCCACGGGATGCAAAATGTCGAACGCTGTAGGCGATAGGCAGTCCAACAACGACCCCCTTCTGAAGCAGCCCCCACAAAAGGTCGCGTATGGAAAGTGGCCCAGTGGCGTGCAGCGCGGAAAGCGGCAGCACAATAAGATGCATCACCAACCTAACCGTCCCGCCAAAATACATCCCGCACAAAAGAGGATACTGGTTCATAAACTGCAGTCTGCGGCTCGCAGCGTAGTAAATCGCCGCGGCAGAAAACGCGATGAAGAAGTGCAGAAAGACGCCGAGAAGATAGGTGCCAACTCCTCCCTGTTCAGCCTTCGCCCCAAGCAGCCCAGCAGCGATAAAAAGCGGTATGTCCCAACCCAGTTGGATACACGCCTGCAGCAGGTCCAGCGCCCCGGCGAAGAATCCGCCCACTCCGATCGCCAATAGAGCGTCTCTCGTTCCGCTTTGCCGGACTGCTGCGTGTTCGATCATGCGATACGCACTATAGACGACCTAGATTGATGGAAAGATAGCGAGGGGACTTTAGAGTCCGTGGTGCAACATCGATATTCGACAGGGCATAATTTCAGTCATGCCTTAAGTTGGCACAAAATTAGTGAGGCTTTAGCCGCTGAGGTTCCTGTTTTCCGAGTCATAGACGGAATCTATGAACGATTCAGCACTCCGAAAGACCTGCGCTACACGCCCCTCTGCTATTCCTCCCGGAGCGCTTTCAGCGGATCGATCTGCGCCGAACGCCGCGCAGGAATGTAGCAGGCCAGCATCGCCACCGTCGCGAGCAGCACCGGCGCGCCGACCAGCAGCCGCGCATCGTTCGTGCCAACGCTAAGCGATTCCACAAAAATATTCGTCAGAGCCGAAAGCGCTTTCGCAATTCCAATCGCGCCCAGGAATCCCAGCACCGATCCTACGGCTACGAGCGTCGCGCCTTCCCGTAGCACCAGCCGCAACACCTGCGCCTTGCTTGCGCCCAGTGCAGTCCGGATGGCGATTTCCTTGCGCCTCTGCGCAACCGCATACGCGGTGACACCGGCGAGTCCGATGGCAGCCAATATCAAGCCGAACACTCCAATTCCGCCGTAAGTCTGCGCAGCGAAGCGCATCGAGGACCGGCTGCGATCTAGATATTCGCTAAGCGTTTGCACATTGAAAATGGTCAGATTGGGATCAATGGAAGCTATTGCGCCCCGGGTCGCGCTCAGCGCATCAGTTCCCGCATCCGAGCGCACCAGAATGATGATGCCTTCGGCCGGCGGCCGCGCAAAATCCCGTGATGTCAGCGGCAAATAGATTACGGATTGGGCGATGCCGAGTCCATTCTTCAAGTCGCGGACGACGCCGACTACTTCGTACGATTGCTTGCCTTTTCTGAGCCGCTTGCCGACGGCATTCTCATTTCCGAAAAGTCTCCGTTCACCGGTTTCATTCATCACCACGGGCATGACGACAGCCGAAGGAGAATCAATCTCCGCGTTTGGCTGGATGCGCTGATCGCGCTCGTCGAATTCCCGGCCAGCCAGCATCGGCTCGCTCAGGGTGGCAAAATAGCCCGCCCCGACGGTTTCCTCGACCACGGGCTTTTGCACTCGCGAGGATTCCGTCGAATCTTCCACGGTGATTTGTGTGGCGTCGTCTCCATCCTTAATGGTAAAGGGCGCCTGCGCGGCGAGGGCAATCCTGCGGTCCGGGCCGGCAGCCTTCAGACGTTCAGGAAGTTGCTCGAACAGAGCTTGCGCCTTTTCGGGCGCATATCCATCGCGCACCGGATCGATTGACAACAGATACATGGTGTTCGGATCGAATTTCGTCTGGATGCTGCTGGACTTGCTAATTCCTATAACCAAAAATCCAGTGATCAGCAGCAACATGAGCGATCCGGAAACTTGGGCCACCATCAGCAAGTTGCGCAGGCCAAAGCGCCGGTAACCCGGCAGGCGGAGCGCCGAGCCTTCTTTGAGTGCCGGGATCACCTCGGCTCTCGTCGCTTGCATGGCGGGCGCCAGGCTGAAGCCGATGCCGCAAACAAACGCCAGGCTGAATGCCAACGTCGCTGCGCGCCAATCAATGCTGAAATTGTTGTCGATCGGGACTCCCATCGGCGGAACAAAGCGGGAGTTGAGAATCGACAGCCCGTAGGCGAGCGCCAATCCTGCCACGCCGCCCAGCATTGAGAGCAAAATACCTTCGGCCATCATCTGCCGGATAAGCCGAAAACGGCTGGCCCCGACCGCCAGCCGAATCGCTAATTCCTTTCGACGATTGGCGCCTCGCGCGATCAGCATGTTTGCGAGGTTCGTGCATGCCAGTGTCATCACCAGCGCCATCAGCGCGAAGAAGAAACCAAACACCACGGGCCTCAATTGCCGCGGAACCGGTACCCTGGTGCCCGCCGGAAGCAATGTTAGCCGTCTGCCTTTGTCTGTGCGCGCTGGCGACGAAGAATCCTGTTCGTCGAGATTACGCGTGATGGCATCAAGAGCCGCTTCCGCGGAGTCAATTGTAACGCCCGGCGCCAAGCACATGAGTGCCATGAACTCTTTCGCGTTGCGTTGATGCAGGACGTCGTTCGCGAGCTCTGGAGCGAGCGCGGCTGGCGCAGTAATCGGGACGAATATCTCAGCCGGAATTATGCCTAAGGCGCCGTTGAAATCCTTCGGTGTGATTCCCACGATGGTCGCGATTTGGCCATTCACGCGAAGAATTTGCCCGACGGCGTCGGGAGAGGAATTGAGGCGATTGCGCCAGAAACGATCGCTGATCACCACAGCCGGAGCGTCGCCCGGTTTGTCAACGCCGGCGTTGAGCACTCGTCCACGCTGCGGCTGGACGCCTACGACAGAAAAATAATCGGGTGATACGAGTTGTCCGAAGACGCGCTCGGGTCTCGAATTAATACCGCCCTCGAAGGTGATATTGAACGGCACGCCGTTCTGAAACGCGGCCACGCCGTTGAAAAGTGTCTTTTGCTCCCGAAACTGCTCGATGTAGTAATACGAAACCGGCTGCATCGGCATAACCAGCCTCTTGGCATTCGTCGCGGAGGGCAGTTCACGGAATAGCATCGCCCATTTCGAGCTGTAGACGTCCGTGGTCAGCCCAATACCAAGCCCCATCGAAATGATGGCGACCAGCGCAAATCCGGGCGATTTGATCAACGCCCGCCATGCGTAGCGCATGTCGCCGCGCATCTCGCTCAAATATTCGAGCGGCACGCGAATAGCGATATCACCGATTAGCCGGATCAGGCCCGTGATGCCGTGCTTCTTGGCAATGTCTTCGAAGACGTCCTGGCCGAGTTGCGTCACCTCAGTACCATAAGCCAATTTGAATTCGAGCGGGAAGGCTTCCGCCAATCGGCGGTAGATGCGCCATGCGAAGTTCATTCCGTCACCATATCGTCTTGGTTTACGTTGTCGGCTTGGTTCACGTGGTCGTTTTGTTTCGATGGGCCCTGGTTCACTTGGATTGCACGAACTAATTCCTGAAGTCGCTCGCACTCCCCGTCGAGAACTTCCCTGCCGAGGGTGGTCAGCCGGTAATATCGCCGTCGCGCGTCATCCAATTCCGGCGCGGGGCGCTCGTCAGACTCCTCAATCAGTTCAGCCTCGATCAACCGCTTGATCGAGCCATAAAGCGTAGCCGGCCACAATCGCACTTTTCCCGCACTGCGATTCAGCACGTCCTGCATGATCGCGTACCCATGCTGCTCCCCACCAGCAAGCGAAAGCATGATGTGAAACCACTGCGGTTTAAGCGGCAGAAACCGTTCAGGTTTAAGTTCATTCATGACCATGACAATATATATATCACGGAATATATATACCTGTCAAGATGATTTTAGCTCTCATTCCCCGGGGAGCACGATTTTTGCGATTTTTCGCTCTCGAATCTTACTGATTCCCCAGCACTTCCTCCTGGATATAGTACCCTGTGGATTTGCTGGTACCCGGGGGTAGCATGTTAAAATGCGCTGATATTATTTAAGAGGGAGAAACGCAAGACGGCGCGACGCCATCGGCCACCAGTGTCAAATGATTGAAAACAAAACACTACGAATCATAAATGGGGCACCCGCTCCCGAGCGCGCCGAGTATGCCCTCGTAGCGCCGGCATCTTGCCGGCGTTTTTCCGCCCAACCACCGAGACTCAAAACCGGCGTCAAGATGCCGGCTCGCACCGTTTCCCTTTTTCCTTTTCCCTCTTCAAATTTTGCGTTTCTAATCGAGACGCCCAAACGATTAGAAATGGCCGTAACTCCAAGAAAACAATCATCACGAGAGACTTCTAATCGAGACAGAATTGCAGGGGCTTCATGGCGCTAGAAATACCCAAAGCCTATGAGCCGCAGGAGATCGAAGAGCGCTGGGCCAAAGCCTGGTTCGACGAGAATCTCTATCGTGCCGAAAATTCGCACGACGGCCCGATATTCTCGATCGTCCTCCCGCCGCCCAATGTGACCGGCTCAATCCACATCGGCCACATGCTCGAGCACACCCAGATAGACATCGTCGTGCGCTGGCACCGAATGCTCGGCAACCGGACGCTCTGGCTGCCCGGCATGGATCACGCCGGTATCGCGACTCAATTTGTTGTGGAGCGGACGCTTGCGAAGGAAGGAATCAAGCGCCAGGACCTCGGCCGCGAGGAATTCGAGCGCCGCGTGTGGAAATGGAAGTCGGAGAGCGGCGGCGTCATCAAGCAGCAGATGATTCGCCTCGGCGCGTCATGCGATTGGACGCGCGAGCGATTCACCCTCGAGCCCGCGCTCTATCGCGCAGTGCTCGAAGCCTTCCTGCGCCTCTACAACGAAGGCCTCATCTATCGCGGCCGATACATGGTGAATTGGTGCCCGCGGTGCCAGACCGCCATCAGCGATCTCGAAGTAGTGCACAACGAGCGCGTCGGTCAGATCTGGTCGATCCGATATCCGCTGGTTGGCTCGAACGAATTTCTTGTGGTCGCGACCACGCGGCCGGAAACAATGCTCGGCGATACGGCCGTTGCGGTGCATCCCGACGACGAGCGATATCAGCGATTCATCGGCAAGAAAGTCTTGCTGCCGCTGATGGATCGCGAAATTCCAGTGATTGCCGATGCGTACGTGGACCGCGAATTCGGCACTGGCGTGGTGAAGATTACGCCTGCCCACGATCCCAACGACTTCGAAATCGGCAAACGGCACAACCTGCCCGAGATCGACATCATGTCCAACGACGCGCACATCAACGAAGCCGGCGGAAAGTATGCCGGACTTGAGCGATTCGTAGCGCGGGCGCGCGTGCTTGAAGATCTCGAGAAGCTTTCGCTCATCGAGAAGGTAACGGAACACACACACATGATCGGCACTTGCGATCGCTGCAAGTCGATTGTTGAGCCCCGGATTTCGACGCAGTGGTTCTGCAAGATGAAGCCGCTCGCGGCCGAAGCAGAGAAGGTCGTTCGCGACGCGACGATTGAAGTGATCCCCGATAATCAGCGGACGATCCTGCTGAATTGGCTCGACAACATTCGCGACTGGTGCATTTCGCGGCAGCTCTGGTGGGGTCATCGGATTCCCATTTGGCACTGCGCGGATTGCAAAGAGATGGTTCCGGCGCGCGATTCGCAAGTAGAGATCGTCGAAGGCCACGCTCGCGCGGCAAGCGTGCCGACAAAATGCCCGAAGTGCGGCGGATCGAAGCTCACCCAGGATACTGATGTGCTCGATACCTGGTTCAGCTCCGCACTGTGGCCATTTTCGACGCTTGGCTGGCCGGATGAGACTGACGATCTGCGAACGTATTATCCGACGAGCGTGCTGATCAGCGGCTACGACATCCTGTTTTTCTGGGATGCGCGGATGATCATGATGGGATTGCATCTAACCCCCGGCGCGCGCGCCGAGCAGCGAATTCCCTTCCGCCGGCTTTATCTCCATTCGCTCGTACGGCTCGCGGGCGGCGAGAAGATGTCGAAGACGAAGGGCACAGGCGTTGATCCGCTGGAAATGACAAAGCAGTACGGGACTGACGCGATGCGTTACATGCTTTCGAGCATGGCCGCACCCGGCACCGACATCATCATGAGCGAAGACCGCATTCTTGCCGCGCGCGCCTTCGCGAACAAAATCTGGAATGCAGCGCGATTCCTTTTCGTCAACCTCGAGAAATTCGAGGCGACGACGGGCGCGACAATCAAAGAGCTGGCGTCCCCTGAGATTCGGAACGCGGCTCCCTTCTTCACCGACGGAGAACTTTCGTTGGCTGACGGTTGGATTTACTCACGCCTTACGACGGCTGCGGAGCAAGTGGGCGATTCTTTACAGGAGTTTCGGTTTCACGAAGCGGCGTACGTCGCCTACCATTTTTTTTGGGACGACTTTTGCGACTGGTATATTGAATTGAAGAAACCGTTGCTCGGGTCACCTGACCGTGGAACGGCAGTCGCCGCGTGGAGAAATATCTTCGCGGTTTTTGAAGCCGCGTTGCGCCTTCTGCATCCCATAATGCCGTTTCTCACAGAAGATCTGTGGCATAGGCTTCCACAAATAGAGGGTGCGAAATCCATCGCTCTCGAGTCCTTCCCTACTTCCGTGCCCAAATGGAAAAACGCAGCTGTCGAAGCGGAAATGGCGCTTATGCAGGAAGTCGTGACTGTCACGCGAAACATGCGCGCGGAAATGAAACTCGATCCGAAGCGGAAGATCACCGCTGATTTTTACTCAGGTGCGATGACGATACGGAATTTGATCGAAGGAAATTCCGATTCCATATCGAGACTCGCCGGACTTTCGGCGCTGAACATCCTCACCGAGCATCCAGATTCCAAGGGCGGCCTGATACGCTCGACGGCGCAGTTCGATCTGCGCATCGCTTACGGAGAAGGCGTTGATAAGCAGGCGGAGATCGACAAGATCAAGAAGGATGCCGATCGCCTCGTCAAGGATATTGAATCGAAGCGCGCGCGGCTCGCGGACGACAATTTCCGGAGCAAAGCGCCGGCTGAAATTATTCGCAACCTCGAAAAGACGCTCGCCGAACGCGAAGCCGAGCGGCAGAAACTCGGCGAGCGACTCGCGCAACTGCAATAGCGGGCGAGCGGGACAGCCTGGCTATTCTCCAGACTTAGAATCGGCTTTAAGCGGCGATGCCGGGCGTGAAGCCCGGCGCTACAAGTGCTGATTCAGCGTGCTTGCCAGTTTGCCGGCTGAAAGCGGGCGCTACACCTGCCGAACTGAGCCGAGTGCGGAGTCGAGCCGCCCGGCTGCTTGCTGCGCGGGCGCGGGTCAAGTAACCTTGCACGCTCGCATGGAACCCAAACGCCTCAAGGTGATTCGCGGCCTTACCGACCGCAGGGTCGACGCTCTGCTGACGCTGCTTTCGGAAAACACCACGATTGTTATCAGCGGCGAAAAGATAGCGAGCGAGATTGGGGTTTCGCGCGCGACGGTATGGCGCTGGGTACAAAAGTTGCGTGCGCTGGGCGTGGATGTGAGCGGACATCCGCGTACTGGTTATCACATCAAGCGCATCCCGGACATTCTCGCGCCGAAATTGATCAGCCGCCGACTTTTGAATACGCCTTTCTGGAAGCACAATTACCATTTTTTCAAAGTGGAATCGACGAACGACATCGCGATGAAGCTCGGCGACGCAGGTGAGCCACACGGGGCCGTGGTGATCGCGGAGGAACAAACTGCTGGGCGCGGGCGCGCGGGACGATCGTGGTCGTCCGAGAAGTCTGCTGGAATTTATTGCACCGTCTTGCTGCGGCCGGAAATATCGCCTGCGCAGGCGTCGCTATTGACGCTTGTTGCCGGGCTTGCCGCGCGCGACGCGACTTCCGAGGAACTCGACACAGCGCCCGATGTGCGTTGGCCAAACGATCTTCTCCTCGGCGGCAGAAAATTTTGCGGTATTTTGACGGAGATGCAGGCTGAACCGGATCGCGTGCACTACGCGGTGGTCGGGATCGGGATCAATGTGAACCAATCGCGAATGCCGTCCGATATTGCATCGGTGGCGACGTCGCTGCGCATCGAAAGCGGCCACATTCATTCGCGTCTCGATATTCTTGTGCGGTTGCTGCGTCACCTAGACCGCTACTACAATCTTCTTTTGGCGGAAGGTTCGGGCCCGATCATCCGGCGTTTCTCGGAAGTATCGAGCTACTATCAGGGCAAGCGGGTGCGGATTACGACGGCGCATGATTCATTTGTGGGCACGACGAAAGGTCTAGAGTCAAGTGGGGTCCTTCGCGTGGCGCGGGACGACGGCCGGGTGGTGCCGGTGATTTCCGGAGATGTGACGGAGGCGTAATGCTGCTGACGATGGACGTCGGAAACACGAATACTGTTCTCGGCGTGTATCGCGGAAGCGAATTGGTTGCGAATTGGCGGCTTACGACCTCGCGCGAGCAGACGATTGACGAATACGGAATTCTGGCTCGCGATCTTTTTACGCTTGCGTCGCTCGACCCGAGCGAGATTGATGGCGTGATTATCAGCTCTGTTGTTCCCCCGCTGAATTCGACACTCGCGGGAATGTCCGAGCGCTATTTTCATTTGAAGGCGCTTTTCGTTGAGCCAGGCGTGAAGACTGGAATGCCGATTCACTACGATAATCCGCTGGAGGTTGGGGCGGATCGAATCGTTAACGCTGTTGCCGCTTTCGAGAAGTATGGCGGGCCGTGCATTTCGGTGGACTTTGGGACGGCGCTTAATTTCGATGCGGTTTCTGAGCGCGGCGAATATCTCGGCGGGGTGCTCGCGCCGGGAATCGGAATTTCGGCTGACGCGCTTTTTGCGCGCGCGGCGCGGCTTTTTCGCGTTGAGATTAAGGATCCCGGAAAGATTATCGGGACGAACACGGTCGCGTCCATGCAGTCGGGGCTTTATTACGGCTATGTGGACATGGTGGATGGAATTCTTGAGCGGATGAAGAAGGTGCTGGGCGAGAAGACGAAGGTGGTGGCGACGGGCGGGCAGGCTGCGTTGATTGGAAAGGGCTCGCGGCATATCGAAACCATTGATGAATTTCTCACGCTCGACGGACTGCGAATAATTTGGGAGCGGAACTCTGTGGCGGGCGCTCGAGCTTCTAAAGAGCGCACCGCGGCGCCGCAGCCATCCGCCGTTCCGCCAAAGCGATAACACTGAGCAGAACATTGGGACCGCAGGGCCAGCCATCGCGAATGGAATCCTTCAACTATTTCAATTATTTCACTGAAATTGAGGAATATTTCTGGCGAAAGCGCGGGGCTCACATTCTCGTTTCGCCGCTTGATTGGGCGATTGTCGAGACGTGGCAGAAGTCGGGCATTCCTATCTCGGCGGTGTTGAAAGGTATCGATCGAGCCTTTGAGAGTTACGGGCGATCGCGACGGGCGGCGGCAGGTCAATCGCTGAAGAGTCTTGCTTATTGCGTGGATGCAGTTCTCGATGCGGCGACAGAGTTGCAAGAAGCTGCGGCGGGAGCTGGGCCGTCGCAGGATAAATCTCGAGCTGGGGCGCAGACTTCTGAACCGTTCTCGCGTGACGAACTTCGCGGCTATTTGAAACTAAATGCGGCAAAACTTCGAGTGGCCTGCAATGCGCATGGCATTGAGCCTGGCTTGGTTGCAAGACTTGAGGAGACGGCGAAGCGGCTTGATGAAATTGCGACGAAGATCGATTCGCCGGCGGCACTCGACCTTGAAGATTTTGAGCGGCGACTGACCGTCCTGGAGGAAAGGCTTTTGCCGACGCTGCAAGCGGGCGCGAGCGAGGAAGTGCTGCTGAATATCCGGCGCGAGATGGACTGGCAACTTGCGCCTTACCGCCGGAAGATGTCTGCGGAGCAACTCGCGCAGCTCGAGCGGCAATACACGCAGAAAAGGCTGTTTGAAAGTTTTGGGGTGCCGCGGCTGAGTCTTTTCTATCTGACCTGAGCCACATCGGACAACCATGGATGTAAAAATCGAAAAGCTAATTTACGGAGGAGATGGCCTCGCGCACCACGAGGGCGCGACCGTTTTTGTGCCATTTGTGCTACCGGATGAAACTGTCGCCGTTGTTCCTATCGAGACGAAAAAGAAATTTGTTCGCGGGCGGCTGGAAAGCGTGCTCACGCCCTCGCCGGAAAGGATTGCGGCCGATTGCCCGCACTTTCTGATTTGCGGCGGCTGCCATTACCAGAACATTCCGTACGAAGCGCAGGTGCGATACAAAGAGCAGATTCTGCGGGAAACGCTGAGGCGAATCGGGAAGATTGATTGGACGGGGCCCATCATCACGCATCCCTCGCCGCCGTGGGGATACCGAAATCGAGCGCAGTGGAAAGTGCGCGAGAGCGGGATCGATGATGCGCCGCAAATCGGATATTTTCAGGCGAGTTCGACTGCGATTGTTCCGATCGAGACTTGCCCGATATTGTCGCCGCGTGTTTTGGCGACGTTTCACGCGATACGCGCCATGCTTTCTAATGGCGGGCTCCCGGCTTCTCTGCGAGAGGTCGAGGCTTTCGCCGATGAGCGCGATGAGTCGGTACTGCTGACGCTGACATATGGGAAGTTTCCGAAAACGCCAGGAGAGACCCAGCAATTATTACGCGAGAAAATTCCCACGCTTGCGAGCGTTCTCTTTCAGGACGTTCAGCAGAATCGCATGGAGTTGAAAGGGCCGGGCTCTCTTAACTATAGCGTTGGGGAGTTTCGATATCGCGTGAGCCACCTTTCATTCTTTCAGATAAATCGATTTGTAGTTGGCGAAATGGCGGAGGCGGTGGCAGAAGCGGCGGGAACCGGGGAGTTAGCGCTGGACATTTTCGCGGGCGTAGGTCTTTTCTCGCTTCCTCTTTCGCGGAAATTTAAGCGGGTGATCGCGGCAGAATCAAATCCAGTGGCCGTGCGCGATTTCAAAGACAATGCGGCGGCTCCTGAGAACCGAGCTACGAATAAGATTGAGGTACGCGAAAGTGATGCCGTCGAATTTCTGAGCCGGGCGAGGCAAAAGACCGATTGCGTGGTGCTTGACCCGCCGCGGGCCGGGCTTGGCGCCGAAGGGACAGCGGCGCTGCGTAAGGTGGGGCCGTCGACGATCGTGTACGTGTCATGCGATCCGTCAACGCTGGCGCGGGATTTGGAAATTCTCGTCTCGCAAGGATATGCGGTCTCCGTAGTTCACCTTTTCGATCTATTTCCTCAAACTTTCCACATTGAGAGCATGGTGAAACTTGTGAAACGGTGATGAGAGTCCCGGCGGTGTGGATCGTCGCTGCATTCGTGGGCGGTATACTGCTTCGACTCGCGCGACCGATCCCACCGCCTTTCTGGCTCGTCTCTACTGCGGTACTTATTCTTCTCGCTGTTTTTCTTCTGCGCTTCTTCAATTCAACATGGCCGGCATGGCTGGCTGCGGTCATCGCCTGGGCAGCCTTGGGCGGAGCTGCCGCTTCCCTTGAACATCTGATCGCACCAGCAAATGGAATCGCGCGAATGGTTGCCGAAAAGCGGATTGACACGAGCGAACCGCTGCGATGGCGCGGACGATTGCGCGAGGATTCACTTCGATTGCCGTGGGGACTTCGATACGAGATTGATCTCGAGAGCGTCGCGGCGGGCCGGCGTGTGATTCCCGTTTCGGGCGGATTGCGCGTGAACTATTACTACAATCCGCGGCACGAAGAGACCTTGCCAGATATTCGCGCGGGAGATCGTGTCGAAGCGCTGGTGCATGCCCATGCGCCGAGGAACTTTATGAATCCTGGCGCCGTGGATGCACGAGAGCAACTTGCGCGAGAAGGAATCGACCTTACGGGGTCGCTTCGAAGCGGCGAGTTGATGCAGAAAGTGGGCACACCGGCGCTTGGAATTTCTCACCGGCTCGCGCGGGCGCGCGGCGCGTTGCTCGCCCGGCTTGATGCCACGTTCGCCTCCGCGCGAGAACAGACCGCGATCCTGCGCGCGATGCTTTTGGGTGACAGAATGTTCGTCACTTCGGAAGTCTCTACCGAATTCCAGAAGACGGGGGCGTATCACGTGCTCGTGGTGGCGGGACTGCACGTGGCCGCTTTGTGTGTGTTTTTGCTTTGGCTTGGGCGGAAATTGCGTTCGCCTGCGTGGCTCACGGGGTTGGTGACGCTAGGTGCGCTGATTGCGTATGTCGGAATTGTGCAAGATCGGCCGCCGATTCTACGAGCGGCCTTGATGGCAGCGTTCTATTTGGCGGCGCAACCTTTCTTTCGCCGAGTTGAATTGCTGAACACTGTCGCGCTTGCGGCTCTGGTGTTGCTCTTGTGGCGGCCATCGGAATTAATCGATTCGAGTTTTCAATTGTCCTTTCTTGCGGCTGGAGTGATTGCCGGGCTCGCCCTGACGTGGATCGAGAGGACAGGAGAGCCGTATGTCGCAGGACTTGCGCATTTAGGAGACGTCACGCGGGATGCGTCGCATGCGCCGAAGATTGCGCAATTTCGGCTGGAATTGCGCGCGGCGGCGAATTGGCTGTCGCAGCGCTTGCCGCCAGCGTTTGCGCCGCGCGCAAACGATTTGCTTGCTGCACCAATTCACGCGGGATTGCGAATTTGGGAACTCGTCTTGCTCTCATTCGCGCTTCAAGCTGGAATGCTGGCGATGCTTACGCTTGAATTTCATCGTGTGACGCTTGCGGGACCGTTTAGCAATGTGCTCGCCGTTTTTTTGACAGGGCTTATTGTGCCGATGGGTTATCTCATGCTTGGCGTGAGCTTTCTATGGAGGCGGCTGGGGGACGTATTGGCGGCTGGGCTTTTAATTTTGTGCAAGTTGTTGCTTGCTTCAGTGCACTGGTTCGCTGATCTGCCGCGCGCGTCGTATCGAATTCCCGCGCCGCCGGGATGGCTGATGATCGCGTGGGTCGCTTCGCTCGTGGCGTTATGCGCGATAACACACGCCAATCGTCAACACGCCAATAGCCGGCGGAGTTCCGGCATGAAGCGACGCAGCGGCGCGAACACGCAAAAACGCTCGCCTGTATGGCGCGCTTGCGAATTGGTGGCGGCGGGAACTTTTGCCGCGATTACACTCGCGGCGGCCACGCATCCATTTCGGCCGCAGGTCGCAAACGGCGCGATGGAAGTTACCGTCCTTGACGTCGGACAGGGTGATTCAATTTTCGCAGCTTTTCCTGATGGGCGCACGATGCTGATTGACGGCGGAGGTGAAACCGGCAGCGATTTCTCTGGCCAATATCGTGCGGCGATGGATATTGGGGAGGAAGTGGTTGCGCCCTATCTTTGGTCGCGAGGGCTGAAACGGATTGATGTTGTCGCTTTGACGCACGCGCACCACGATCATCTCGATGGTCTCCGCGCGGTGCTGAAAGATTTTCGCGTGGGACAACTTTGGGTCGGGTCCGACGTGGACACACGCGACTATCGGGATCTCATCGCGCAAGCTCAAGCGGCCGGAGTGCCCGTGGTTCACGAGCATCGCGGTGATGCTTTCGATTTTGGCTACGCGCACGGAGAGGTGATTTGGCCGAGCGAGACGAGCGAATTGGCGACGAACCCGAATAATAATTCGCTGGTGCTGCGCGTTGAATCAGGCGCCACGAGATTCCTGCTCGCGGGCGACATCGAGCAAAAAGCTGAAAAAGAAATTCTCGCGGATGGCGACATGCTGTCTGCGGATGTTCTGAAGGTGCCACATCATGGGAGCAAAACTTCTTCCACCGATGAGTTTCTGGCCGCGGTCGCGCCGCGGGTCGCGATAATATCCGTGGGCGAGGGAAATACGTTTGGGCAGCCGCATGCCGCGGTTCTCGATCGTTATCAGAAAGGCGGGGTCCGAGTGTTGCGGACGGATCTCGACGGGGCTATCACGACGATTTCCGACGCGAAGACAGTGCTAGTCACAACATACCGCGAAACGCATCCGGCGGAATCATCGAGTCGGGATTCAGAGGCGCTCTATCGTGCGTCAGCGGCATCCCCGCGATAAGTTGAGAGCGATTATGTCTTGGCGGCGTCAGAAGCAGAATCGCTCGAGCCGGCGCGAAGATACGTGGCGATGACGTCCTTCGCGGTCTCGGCTTGGGATTCCAACACAACGATTTCTTCGCCGTGTGTGCCTTCGGGCGATTCACGGAGTGGAAAGGGATCCATGGAGACAGAGCCGGGAGAGCGAATGCCCGCGCTTTGGAGCAGCGAGCGAATCACCATCGCTTCGGCCATTGTTCCAGCCACGTGAACAACTACGCTGCGTTCGTCTTGGTCCGCTTCTTTTTTGTGTGCTTCGTTTTTGTCTGATGGCATTGTGGAAACCTGTCCCGCCGTACTATTGTTGCGGCGAATTCAACGGTCCATACTAGACTGGATAACGATTCTAGGCCAACGATGGATCCGACCGAGACGCAAAAACCAACCCAAGAAGAAATTGACGACGAAAGCAGGCGGATGCGCCGTCTGCGAATTTTGGTTTATCTGGCGCTCGATACGATTGCCTCCGGCAGCCTATCACCGGAAGAAGCTTCGTCAATGGCCGCCGCAACCCGCCGGCTGGCCCTCGACATGTTTCCGGGCAAAGAGCGCGCGTTCGATCTTCTCTATCGGCCGAAATTTCAGCGCGTTATGCACGAAATCTACCGCTTGCAGTAATTTCCGAACATTCACAAAAAAGTGTGAAAGCTACCATCCTGTGCGACGGCGCACGAGCATTCTCAAGTAAACGAAAAGAAGCGCACCGAAAACTCCGATGGCCGCTTGATATTCGCGGTTCCGCTGGTATTGCTTCCAGGAGAAATGCGCTTCGCCGTTTCCTTTTGGGCCGGCGACTCCGCTGGCGCGGTGCGGCGGGCGCGGCCAAAATAGTGGTACCCGCGCGGCGTATTCATCGAAGGACTGACCATAGCGAACGTGGAGCTCGGCTTCTTCTTTTTTCATCACGGCGGGATAAAAGGTGAGGAAGTAAGCCGCGATCACGAGTGCGCTCCAGGGTGAACCGCCGGCAATAGCGAAGCCAGCCGCCAGCAAGGAGCTTCCGAGATATAGAGGGTTTCGTGTCCAGGCGTAGGGGCCGGACGTTGTGAGAGTCTCGAGCTTGCGCAGATGTCCCGCAGCCGCGGCGCGAACGATTAGACCGACGGCCGCTACCGCTGCACCGATTGCGATGAAGACAATCGTTGGCGCCGCCAGTGCGATATAGAGAATTGAAAGCGGGTATCCGGCACGAACGCGCCAGCGTGTGACCCAGCTTCCGGCCATCAGCCTTTCTCCGCGATCTGGCTTACGGCGGAGACGGCATCTTCGACTTCTATGCGGAGCATGGCGGCAGAATAGGACGTGCCGCGTTTGTAAGTTGTTTCCTCTGGCAGAGCCTTGCGGACTACTACGGCGCGATTGCTGAATGGACCATTGCGCGCGGGATCCGTCGGGCCATACAAGCCGACGACGGGTGTGCCGAGCGCGGCGGCTAGATGCAGCGGGCCCGTGTCTGCTGCGACGGCGAATTTTGCGCGGCGAAGCAACGCCATCAGTTGCGAAAGATCCATCGCGAGCGAGATCGGAGCGGCGTCACCGGCCGCTTCAACCACTTCTTTTGCGAGAGCGTCCTCACCCGGGTCGAAACTAACGACGCCGCGCAAACCGTAGCGCCTCGCCAATTCGCCGTGGAGCTCGCCGAATCTTTCAGCAGGCCAACACTTCGAGCGCCAGCCGCCTCCGGGAGAAATCACATAAAAATCTGATAAGCCGGACCGGTCAAGTTGTTCGCTTATCCACTCGTCTGCTTCGCGAGATTGTGGCAATGTGAATCGCGGCGCGGCACGCTGAGCACCGGCGGCTTCTGCGAGTGCGAGATTGTGTTCCACTTTGTGCGCGCCGACGGGATGGATGCGCCAGGTATACAGAAGCGATGCCGGGCCTTCCCGCGCGTAATTCCAATCGAAGCCAAGCACTTCCTTTGCGCCCGCAGCGCGAGCAAGAAGCGCAGATTTGTAGAGCGACTGAAAATCGAGAGCCGATGTGTAATGCGCGCTGCGAAGGCACGCCACGGAGTCCAGCACGCTCGCAGTGCTTGAACGATCGAGCGGGATGACGCTATTCAGATCAGGATTTCCGTCGAGAATTGGGACCCACTGCGATTCAACGACCCAGTCGATCTGCGCATTCGGGAATGAATCGCGTAGCGCTGCTGATGCCGGTAGCGTGTGAATGATATCCCCGAGAGATCCGAGGCGAACAATGAGAAAGCGGCGATCAGCCATCGGCGCGCTTGCGAATGCTCGCGAGCAAATCACGGGTCGAATGATGCTTGGGGTCGCCGACTATCGCGACGCGGATACCGAGCCGCTTCGACTCACCGCGTTCCGGCACCGTGTCAGGATTGTAGTCGGTTCCCTTGGCGTGGACGTTGGGGCGGATGTCTTGCAGGAGCGATTCGACGTTGGGCTCATCGAAAATAACGACGAAATCCACGGAGGCGAGTGCGGCAACAAGAGCGGCTCGGCCTCGCTCGGGTAGCACTGGGCGTCCGGGACCTTTTAACGATTCAGTGCTTGAGTCGGAATTTATGGCCACGACGAGAACATCGCCTTCGGCTCGAGCACCGTTGAGATATCGGATGTGCCCAGCGTGAAGAAGATCGAAGCAGCCGTTCGCGAGAACAATCTTATCGCCGCGTTTGCGATGCGGCTCAAGCGCGCGCTTCAGTGCGTCGCGGCCGAGAATTTTCTTTGACGTGTCCATTGGCCTTCAGCGCATTGATGTGGCAGAGGAACGCACGGCGTTTTCAAGTTCGGAGCACGTAACCGTTGCCGTGTCGCGCTTCATTACGACGATTCCGCCCGCGTAGTTTGCCAGGTGCGCTGCTTCGAGAAAGTTCGCACCGGCGGCGAGCGCGAGCGTGAAGACCGCGATCACGGTGTCGCCGGCACCGGTTACATCCACGGCCTCTTCGGAACCGAAAATTGAAATCGATTGCGTCGGCTGGCCCTGCTCGAAAAGGGCCATGCCGTCTTTGCCGCGAGTGACGAGTAGCGCCTTCAGTCCCATCTCGGACAATGTGCGACGGCCGAGCTCTTCAAGGCCCTGCGCATCATTGCCCAGGCGTTTTCCATAGAGTGATTCGAGCTCGGATTCGTTTGGTGTGGCGGCCGTGATACTGGAATCGGCGAACGCAAGAAGCGAGTGGCGTGAATCGAGCGTCACGGGCCGCCCGTCTCGGGCACTTGCTACGATTGCGGGCGTGGCGGATCCAAAGCCGTAGTCGGACACCAAAACTGCGCCCGCGCGGTTCGAGCGATCGCGCGCCTTCTTTGCCAATTTCTTTTGCACGTGAGCTGGCAAAAGTTCGGAAGGCTCGTCATCGACTCGCAATACCTGTTGCTCGGTAGTATGCGTCCAGCCGGCGAGAAAGCGAGTTTTGGTTGGCGTGGTCCATCCACGCACTTTCTCGATGCCCGAAACATCGATTCCTTTTCGGCGGAAATACTCCAGGAGCGCAAGGCCAGACCTGTCGTCCCCGACCGCCCCAACAGGAAGGACGCGAGCACCGAGTTCGACGAGATTATTGAGCGCGTTCGCGCCACCGCCCGGCAGAGCCCGAGTTCGGCGATGCCGAAGAATGAGGACGGGTGCTTCGCGCGAGACGCGGGAAATTTCGCCGGATACGAATTGATCAAGGACTAGATCGCCCACGAGCGCGAGCGTCTGCTTGGGAAATGCGGCGATCAGGTCGAGCAAGCGCGTCAAATCCGCACTGGCACCGGCTGAGGCTGGCTGCTGTCGCTTCTTTCGCGCGGCGGTCAACGCATTTCCTTCAGAATGATTTCGACGGCATCAGCAAGATTTTCGACCACGTGATCGGGCTGGCGCGGCCATTTTGTGTGATTCCATTCGTAATCTCCGCGGCCGTAGCCAGTCAGCACGAGAATCGTCCGGCAGCCATTTTCGTGTCCCATTTGAATATCGTTGTAGCGGTCGCTCACAAGCACTGCGCCTGCGATTTCGAGATTGTGCTCGCGCGCGGCTTGCACCAGCATACCGGGAAGCGGCTTGCGGCACGAACATTGGTCGTCGCGAATGTGCGGGCAGTAATACATCCCGTCCACGTGAGCGCCGCCTGCGGCAAGCTCTTCCGCCATTTTTTGGTGCATTTGGCCGATCAAAGATTCGGGGAAGAATCCCCGTGCCACGCCCGATTGATTCGTTACGACGATGACCGGTAAATTCGCATCATTCAGCCGGCGAATTGCCGCTGCCGCGAACGGGTAAACGACGAACCGGCTGATGTGATTCGCATAACCGACTTCTTCGGCGATGGTCCCGTCGCGATCGAGAAAAACCGCGCGGCGATTCGGACCGGGACTCGATTGTGAGCTAGCCACGCCGCTGTTCCCTGCCTTGCTGCTCGAGCCAGTTTCGAGCCGCCTCTTCGACCAAGGCTACGTCGATGCGCGTCATGCAGCGATGGTCCACCGGGCATTGACGCAAAAAACACGGGCTGCACGACGGAGCCACGCGCACCAGAGTGCGCCGCGAAGTTACCGGGGCCGTGCCCTCTGGATCCGTGGAACCGAAGATGGCGACTACGGGAACGCCTGCAGCCGCAGCCACGTGCATCGCGCCCGAATCGTTGCCGATGAAAATGTCACACGCCGAGAAATACGCGGGCAAATCTTCGATTGGCGTCTGGCCGGCAAGATTCACGGCGCGCTTTCGCATCCCGGCAGCGATTCGTGCGGCGATCTCGCGCTCGGAGGGCGCGCCGAAAAGTATCACATCGGCGTCAAAACGGGCAATCAAGCGGTCCGCGAGTTCGGCAAATCGCTCAGGTGGCCAGCATTTCGCCGAACCGTACGCTGCTCCGGGTGCAATAGCAATCCGGCGTGACGAGGCCCGACCGGTGGCGGCAGCAATTCGCTCCGCCGCACGTTCCCGGGAATCGGCCGAAAGTACGAGGCGAATCTCATCAACCGACGGCAATTTTTCAAGCCAACCAGCGCGGCGCAGCAATTCGAGATAATAATAAGTTTCGTGAGCGGGAATTTCGCCGGGCGATGGAACTGGAATCGCTCGCGTAAGCAGTTCGCTGCGTCCATCCCGCGCGTATCCGATACGTTCGGGAATCCCTGCGCGCCACCCCAACCACGCGGCTTGGAATGCGTTCTGAAAGAGAATTGCCGAGTCGTAATGCGCTTCGCGAAGCGCTGCGGAGGGATCGGAGAGATCTTCCAACACGAGCAACTTGTCCGCAAGCCCCTGGTCCCGATAGAGAGCTGAAACCCAGCGGCGCGCAAGAATCGTAATTTCGGCGTTTGGTTCACGGGCGCGAATTGCCTGGAGGGCGGGGATGGCCATGATCGCATCGCCGACCCAGTTCGTCGCGCGAACGAGAATCTTCAAAGCACAATCTCCGGGCGTTTGGCCTTCAGTATTTCGGCCGCGTTGCGCCAGAAGCCGTCAAGATTGTGGATTTCGAGCGACACGTTACAAACCCACACAGGAAAACTCCGGATCACCACGCCCTGAAGATTCATCACATCTTTTTTTGTACACACCAGCGCGTTCGCGCCAGTGGCTCGCGCTTGAACTTCCAGGTATTCCAGATCGCCTGGCGAGTACTTATGATGATCGGGAAACGCAGCGTGGCCAACCAGCGGGATTCCCCACTCGCGAAGATTGACGAAGAAAGCGCCTGGATTACCGATAGCGCCAAAGGCGAAGAATTTAGTTCGAGGCGTTGGTGTGTATGTGTCCCCCTGAGGAGTCGATATGAGCGTTGTGAGCCCTCGAAATTTCAGAGTCGCATAATGGATCGGAGCCACGGAGTAACGCCGCACGATTGATTCGATCGCTGGAGCATGCGTGCTTCGGGTAATTACAACGATATCGGCGCGCTGTACTGCGGATCGCGGTTCGCGAAGACCGCCTGCCGGCAAAAGATGACCTCCGCCGAACGGATTTGTCGCGTCAATCAAAAGAATATTCAGGTCGCGCGCGAGTGGAAGATGTTGGAATCCATCGTCGAGAACGAACCAGTCGAAGCCAGCCTGGGCCAGTTGGGAGCCGGTGATGAAGCGATGCGGACCTACGCCTATCGCAAAGAGTGATTCGGCTTCCGGATGTTTTGCGAGCTCGCTCTCCAAGAGGCGCGTCTCATCAGCGATGCCAGACGCAGTTTCGTCCGATTTCTTGATTTCATCCTTCCAGTGGCTCCGCAGAATTCCGCGGAAATCGCCGCGGTAGCCACGCGTCAGAACGGCTACGTGCTTCCCTCGATCTAGGAGATTTTGCGCGAGCCAGATAACGAAAGGAGTTTTTCCGGTGCCGCCGACCGTCAGATTGCCGACGCTGATTACAACGCCCGGAAGGCGGCGCGTGCGCACGATGCCCTTGCGATAGCTCCACGCGCGGAAACGAGCAAGAATCTCATATCCCGCGGAGAACGGAAGCAGAAGCGAGCGATAAGGCGTCACACCGAACTCCGATTCTGCTGAAGCCGGTTCGGTTGAAGACGATCCGCCTGAAGAATCTTGGCGACGTATTCGATCGAGCGCGCCGTCGCGCCGCGGTTCTTCTCGGCTAGCTCTTTGGCTTTTTTTCCCATGCGGTCGCGCACTGCAGTGTCGCGGATGAGTTGAACCCACGTCTTGCCGAGTTGCTCGCCGCTACGAACTTGAATGCCTGCGCCTTCGCTGAAGAACAGCTGAGCCATTTCGCGGAAGTTCTCCATCGAAGGACCGAACACGGGAGGGCGCTCGAACCACGCAGGCTCCAGAATATTGTGACCGCCCGCATTCACCAGTGAGCCACCGACAAAAACGGCATCCGCAATGGAATACATTCCACCCAATTCGCCGATGGAGTCGAGTAGGAGCACGTCGGCATTTTCATCCAAAGGGCGAGCAAGATCGAGAGTGCTGCGCCGCACCGCTTTCCAGCCGCGGTCGGCGACAATCCGAGCGGCAATATCGAAGCGATCGGGCTTTCGGGGCGCGATAACCAGGAGCGCGCGGCGCCATTGCCGCTGGACGATATCGTACGCCGCGAGGACGGCGTCTTCTTCATCCGCTACCACGCTACCCGCAACGACCAGCGGCCAGCGCTCCTGCGCTTGCGTCTGTCTGGCGAGCCACTTTACGAACGCGCCCACGGCCGGAGGTTCGCCATCATATTTCAAGTTGCCAGTAACGACGACGCGATCCGGCGGCGCGCCCATTTCGTCGAGCCGCGCGGCATCGGCCTCACTTTGCGCAAGGAATAGTGTGGCATCACCAAGCACTTGTTCATAAAACCCGAAAGAAACATGGCGCCAAGTTTTCGAGCGGCGAAACGAACGCTCCGAAATACGCGCATTGATAAAAACCACCGGAACATTGCGATCCCGTGCTTCGCGAAGAAAATTTGGCCAGATTTCCGTCTCGACGATGACGACAAGCGCCGGCCGAATGGCACGAAACGCCCGGCGAACGGCGGCGCGAAAATCGAGCGGAAAATAGAAAACGCCATCCGCGAAATCGAAACGCTCTCGCGCGAGGCGCTGGCCTGTATCGGTGGTGGTTGAGACGAAGATCCTTCGCTCCGGATAGCGCTGCTTCAGTTCCCTGCCGAAAGGAATCGCAGCGAGAACTTCTCCCACCGAAACAGCGTGAATCCAAATCGCCCCTTCCGCCTGTGACGCACGAGCGACAACCTCCGCAGGCAAATCTCCGAAGCGCTCGCGCAAATTGTGCCAGTACTTGGCTGTGCGGAATCCCTTGACAGCAAAGTAGGGAGACAGGAGAAGCATCCCGGTGGCAGTCAGTATGCTATAGAGAAAGTACACAGTCGGCGCCGATGAACAAGCTGATGAACGACACGCTCAACACGCACAACGCAAAACCAGTATTATAGTGTTTACTAAGTCGCACGAGCATCTCACAACTTGGCCCGGCCACGGTGCATCTTAACTTCCGAACAATGCGACAAGCGAGCTTGATTCTTGGACTGCTCATTTTGGCGGCGAGCGGACGCGCGCAATCCACGCAGAAGAGCCAGTCTTCTGCTCCGGCCGCGACGCCGGCGCCGACTGCGACGTTACCCGCGCACGATCATCATGAAGGACTCACCGTGTCGGCAGAACCGTGCATCGATCCAGCGAAAGCCGAGCAAATCTTCGGCAAGCAAAATCCCTACAAGGGCGGAATTCTCGCGCTCGAAGTG
>DATBYF010000077.1:0-6703 GCA_036513895.1 Candidatus Acidiferrales bacterium
CGAATTCTGACGCCGAGCATCGTCGGCCAGGAGCATTACAATGTGGCGCGCTCAGTCAAATCTGTCTTGCAGCGCTACAAGGAATTGCAAGACATCATCGCGATTCTGGGAATCGAAGAGTTGTCCGACGAAGACAAACAAACAGTCGCACGCGCACGAAAAATCGAGCGATTTCTCTCGCAGCCGATGTTCGTCGCGGAGCAGTTCACGGGGCTCGAAGGCAAGTACGTGAAAATCGAAGACACCGTGCGCGGCTTCAAGGAAATTGTCGAAGGAAAACATGACGATGTCCCTGAGCAGGCGTTCTATATGCAAGGGACGATTGAAGACGTACTCGAAAACGCGGGTAAAATGGCAGCAAAGGCCTGATTCCGGCTGCCGCACTTCGGATGCAAACCGGCGCTGAAAGTTGGTAGCTGAAAAATTTCAATGTTACCAGAACATATTAATCTTGAGATTGTGACGCCGGCGCGGCAGGTGCTGCAGGACACGGTGGATTCCATTCAACTGCCCGGCAAGGAAGGTTATCTTGGCATTTTGCCGGGCCACGCGCCGTTGCTCACGGAACTTGGCATCGGCGAATTGACCTACCGCAAGGGCGCTGAGACGCGCCACCTGACCGTGATCGAAGGGTTCGCGGAAGTTCTACCGGAGCGCGTGATCGTCCTCGCAGAGGTTTCGGAGCGCGCCGAGGAAATCGATCTACAGCGCGCCGAAACTGCTGCGGAACGTGCTCGGCAGCGCCTCGCGAAGGCAGGCTCGCTTGAGGTTGACTGGCAGCGAGCGTCTCTCGCGCTCGATCGAGCGCTGATCCGGGAAACCGTCGCACGCAAAGCTGGCCCGGCGGGCTCGCAGTAGTTTTCTCTCAGCAGCTGTCTTCAATGCCACGCAAACGGTTTCTGACGGATTTCGCAGTAGTTTCTTCCTAGCACATCGGTTCCCATTCAGCATCGCGGTCAACCGCCGTAGCATCTACTATTGTGTTGTGCGTATGTTGGGTTTCCGAGGTTAATAAACGAATAATGTCGCAGATTAAGCTTTTCTTCACTTCGTGGTGCTGGGATTGCCGCAGGGCGAAGAAATTCCTCAAAGAAAATGGATTGGAATACGAAGGCATTGATATTGACGAATCGCCCGATGCCGAGGACGTGGTCCTGCGCGTGAATGACGGCCGGCGAAAAGTGCCGACCTTTGAAGTGGACGGCCGCTATTTTGCTTGCAGCCCGTTCAACGCCAGCTTACTTTCCGAAGAGTTGAATCTCCCACCGAAAGAACAAGTCTAGATTTTCACATGCCGCTTTTCGTTATTCGGGAACAACCCCACGAATCATCACGCTTTTCAGCATGAGGTCGGGAGTGAGGAAGATAAGATCGGCATCCGCTCCGGGCGCGATTACGCCTTTTTTTCCGGCGATCCCGAGGCGATGCGCGGGGACAATCGTCGCCATCCGAATGGCTTCAATCGGCGGCACGTCGAGGGCCACGATGTTACGTACTGCGCGGTCGAGAGTTAACGTGCTGCCGGCCAGCTTGCCGTCGGCATTGCGTGCGACGCCGTCAGTCACCGTCACATCGAATGTTCCCAGGCGACAATTTCCATCCGGCATCCCCGTCGCGGCAATGCCATCGCTCACGAGAATTACGCGATCGGTTCCCTTCGACGCCAGTAGGATTTGAATAGCGGGTGAGTCTACGTGCACGCCATCGGCAATCAACTCTGCGGTGACTTCGCGGTGCGTGAGCACTGCGCCGAGCACTCCCGTGTCGCGATGCGAGAACGGCCGCATGGCGTTAAAGACGTGAACCGCGTGGCGCGCGCCATGCTGGATCGCAGTGACGGTCTGATCGTACGTCGCGTCGGTGTGGCCGATGCCGACGACGAGACCGTCGCGTTGCGCGCGGTCAATTAATTCGATGGCGCCGGGAAGTTCGGGCGCGACGGTCAGGATTCGCGCGTGTCCCCCGGCGGCGGCAAGAAATTGCTCGAGAAGAGCGACGGATGGTTTGGCGAGCGCGTTCTCCGGATGTACCCCGCGACGCGCGTGGCTGATGAACGGCCCTTCCAGGTGCACGCCGAGAGTTTCGGCGCGCAGCGGCCGAGTCGGGGACAAGTCGTTGGGTCCAGCGATAAAATTGGCAATACCTTCGAGACTGCGGCAAGTTTCATCGCGCGATGCGGAGACGGTAGTTGCAAGAATGGAAGTCGTGCCATGGCGAGCGACTTCTGCTGTGATCGCGAGAAGCGCATCAGCCGTGGCTTCCATCACGTCGTAGCCGCCCGCGCCGTGAATGTGGATGTCTACAAAACCGGGCGCGACGATCGTATCCGGCGCAAGGATCTCTTTCGCTCCCGCGGGCACGCGGACTTCCTCGCGGCGCCCGACGGCAGTGATCCGTCCGTCTTCGATGACGATGACGCCGTCAACGAGCTCCTCTTGCGGCGTGAATACGCGGCTTGCCTGGATGACTTTTGTTGTCACGACGATTCATCCTACTCGAAGTCGAACTAAAAATTACAGCGGGCTTGCGTATGTGTGCCCGTTCGCTACAATTCGTAGGACAACAATTGGGGAGGATTGGAATGGCAAACGAGAAGAATTTCATGACATGGAAGCGGCAACATCGCCGCCGAAAATCAGCGAAAGCCAAAGTGAAGCTGTATGAGCAGGGCAAGCTGACGCACGACCAACTGCCGGCTTTGGCGAAGGAATTTCTCGGCCGCAAACTGCGGTTTCTGACCAAGTCCGCGTAACGAATCTCGCCGCACGCTTGGCGGCTAACAATCTCGTCGTCGTAATGCAAATCAGAGCGCGTGAGGCCATTGAGCGCGCATTTCTGTCTCGATTAAATATGATGTCGGCGATGTGTCATCAATCCAACTAAGCGGGAGCGGCGCGCTGTCAGGTGGCAAAGATGCAAATCGGTATTGACAGCTTCGCAGCAGCCATCTCGGATCCAGCAACGGGGCTTACCCTCACTCCCGTCGAGCGCATGCAGCACCTACTGCAAGAGATCGAACTCGCCGATCAGATTGGGCTTGATGTTTTTGGCATCGGCGAACATCACCGCGCCGAGTTCCTTGATTCAGCTCCGGTCGTCATTCTGGCCGCGGCTGCCACGCGAACGAAAACGATCCGCCTCACCAGCGCCGTTACCGTCCTCAGCGCAGCTGATCCTGTTCGCGTTTTTCAGGAATTTGCAGCTCTGGATCTTATCTCGCACGGACGCGCTGAGATCGTCGCAGGTCGCGGCTCCTTCGTGGAGTCCTACCCTCTATTCGGTCTCCGGCTCGAAGACTACGACTCGCTCTTCTCGGAAAAGCTTAATTTGCCTCTCAAGATCCGCGAAAGCACAAACGTTTATTGGTCTGGCAAACACCGGGCAGCACTCACAGGCCAAGCGGTCTACCCTCGCCCGCTTCAAAATCCGTTGCCGATTTGGGTCGGCGTCGGCGGCACTCCTGAATCCTTCGCCCGCGCCGGTGTGCTCGGACTTCCGCTAATGGTGGCCATTATTGGCGGCGAACCTAAAGCATTCCGCCCTCTCGTCGACCTCTATCGTGAGACAGGTCGCCGCGCTGGTCACCCGGCCGAGAAACTCATCGTTGGACTTCACTCCATTGGTTTTCTGGGTGACACGACTCAGCAAGCAGCGGATGACTTTTATCCTGGATATGCGCACACGTTCACTGAGATCGGCAAGGAGCGCGGCTGGCCCCCGACTACCCGTGCGCAATTCGACGCCGTGCGCGGACCGACGGGTGCGTTGCTGATCGGCGATGCCAAGACTGTCGCGGAGAAAATCCTATACGTAAATGAAGCACTCGGCGGCATCTCTCGTATCACGTTTCAAATGGGTGTGTCGACACTCCCCCATGAGAAGATGTTGCGAGCCATCGAAATTCTGGGCACGCGAGTCGCGCCGATCGTCAAGGGAGAACTTGGCACTACAACCGGGGCTTGAGACAACCAGCCACCAAGTGAAACCGAAGAAAACCTCCTGGCTTCCGCATCGCAACTCGAGTGTGGGAAAATAATGATGCCGGTCCTGAAAGCCGATTGCTAACATCTCCGAATACTGACGTGGGAGGGAGCGATGAGCAGCGTACGAGTTCTAGTGGGTACACGGAAGGGCGCGTTCATCCTGACGGCGGACGGCAAGCGCGAAAATTGGGATGTCAGCGGTCCGCACTTTGCGGGCTGGGAGATGTACCACCTCAAGGGATCACCCGCAGATCCGAACCGGATTTATGCGTCACAGTCCAGCAGTTGGTCCGGACAAATCATGCAGCGCTCCAATGACGGCGGCAAAACTTGGGAGACAGTGGGCAACAAGTTCGTGTACGAAGGAGTCCCTGGCACGCATCAGTGGTATGACGGAACCCCGCACCCTTGGGAATTCAAACGCGTGTGGCATCTCGAACCGTCGTTGACTGACCCAGATAAAGTTTACGCCGGAGTCGAAGACGCGGCGTTATTCGTGTCAAACGACGGCGCGCAAACTTGGCAGGAACTCTCCGGATTGCGCCACCACGGCTCGGGACCGCACTGGCAGCCTGGCGCGGGTGGAATGTGCCTCCATTCCATCATTCAGGATCCGAGTAACCTTGACCGGATGTTCATCGCTATCTCGGCTGCGGGCGCGTTCCGCACCGACGATGCCGGAAAGACGTGGCGGCCAATTAACCGCGGGCTGCGCTCCCAGTACATCCCCGACCCGGAGGCCGAGGTCGGACATTGCGTTCACCACATTGCGATGCACCGGGCCCGCCCGAATGTGCTTTTTATGCAGAAGCATTGGGACGTCATGCGCACCGACAATGCCGGTGATTCGTGGCAGGAGATCAGTGGAAATTTGCCAACCGATTTTGGATTCGCGATTGATGTTCACGCGCACGAGCCGGATACGATCTACGTCGCGCCAATCAAAAGTGATTCGGAACATTTCGTGCCGGATGGAAAATTGCGCGTGTTCCGCAGCCGCACGGGTGGAAACGAGTGGGAAGCGCTGACCAAAGGGCTCCCTCAAGCCAATTGTTATGTCAACGTACTGCGCGATGCGATGGCGGTCGACTCGCTCGATGAATGCGGCGTGTATTTCGGCACTTCGGGCGGGCAAGTGTACGCGTCCGCTAATGCCGGAGACAGCTGGACGCCCATCGTTCGAGATCTTCCCGGCGTGCTTTCCGTCGAAACACAGACACTGCCATGATTCGAGTGGAGCTTCCCCCGCATCTCCGCGGACTCGCGCATGTCAGCGGCGAGGTGAAGCTCGATATTCAAGGTGTGGCGACGCAGCGGTCGGTGCTTGACGCACTCGAAGAACGCTACCCGATGCTGCGCGGCGCGATCCGCGATCACATCACCCAAAAGCGGCGGCCCTTCCTGCGATTTTTCGCCTGCGGCGAAGACCTTTCGCACGAGCAGCCGGACGCGCCGCTGCCGGCCGCGGTTGCTTCTGGGGCCGAACCTCTGCTCATCGTTGGCGCCATTGCTGGCGGCTAGAGCCTCCGCAAATATCCTGCCGTCCCTCGGTCCGCGCCGAGCTAGCGCCTCGGTTCGCCTTGGTTCTCCAAGGTACGTGCCATACGACTGGAATGCAGCGATTCTAATCGATACACGAAAACGATTAGAATTGGCTGTAAACTATAGAAAACAAAGGTCGAAGTGAATTTCTAATCGTAACAAAATCACGCCCTTCGGCGCGACTTCTGCTGACCCACAAATGAAAAGGGCGGCCGCGTTAGCGGCCGCCCTTTGTTTCTTCCCTGCTCCTTCGGCAGGGAATGGCTGCTTGCTCTTCTTTGCTAACTTCCCTTGCTCAGTTGCCCGAAGTGTTTTGTGCCGACGTCGAAGCCGGCTTCGGAACGCTCAAGTAACCGGTGATCTTGTCCTTGGACACTGAATTGACCACGAACTCAACCGGCTTGCGCGAGCCATTTTCGAAGAAGTACATCGGCTCGTTGACGGAACGGTTCTTCTTGTCGTAACTCTTGTCGTCTGCGAAGAGCACGACGGAGTACATGTTCTTCTTGGTGTTCGTGCCGCGCAGTTCAACCATTACGTCGCCGACCTTCTGGCGCTCACCCTTCTTGTCGATCGTGAACTCGTAATAGTCACGTTCGCCAAGCCGGCGGAGCGATTCGACGTCATCATGATTCTTTGCGATGAGCGTGCCGTATTCCCCGCGGGTTAACTCAAGCTTGTTCTTCGTGGCCTCGAGGTCGCTCTTCACGCCCGTGACGTCCCCGTTCACTTTGTTCAGGTCGTCGACGCTCGCCTTCGTCGCCAGTTGCCCGGTGACGTTGGTCTGATTGTTCTCCATCTCGGCAAGTTCTTTTGCGTCCTGTTCCTGGATCTTCTTGGCTTGTGCGTGGGCGCGCGCAGCATCCTGCTGCGTCAGTTTAAGTTTGTCGCTAACGACACTCAGTTCGCCCTGGATTTGAGCGTTCAAGTCTTCGGCCTTCGCCAAGCGCTGGCTCAGCACGTCTTCGTTTTGCTTGGCAGCTTGTAACTGGGTTCCCAAGTTCTGCTCGTTGGCGGCGGAACGCGATGACGCCGTCCAGCCTACTCCCAAAGCAACCAGCGAAACCGCCCCTAGGATACCAACCGCCAGACCTATCCATCGCGGCGTTTCCGTCTCGTGGATTGGCTGGATCGATTCCTCGCTCATAGCATTTTCCTCCGTAAGATGACCCTTGCGT
>DATBYF010000078.1:0-2720 GCA_036513895.1 Candidatus Acidiferrales bacterium
TAGAAATGCTGAAGCGCGCGTGCTTGTTTTGCCTGTTGTCCTGCGCCGTTTTGATGATGGGCGAAGTCTGGACGACGCGAGCGCTACCCTCAAGCGGCCCACTCAATCCTCCCGACGCACACGCGAAGTGGAACGCTCTCGTTGATGAATATTTCGAGCAAGCCTATTTCAAATTCAATCCGACGGCGGGAACAAGCGCAGGCCTGCATCAATACGATCCAGTCCTCGAAGAATACTCGCGAGCCGCGGTTGACCGGCAGATTCACACGCTGCACATCTTCGAGGAGCGCTTCGCGGCCTTCGATGTCTCGTCACTCGATCAAACCGAAGCCGCCGATCAACAGCTCGTTTCCTCCAATATTCTCGGCACTCTGCTGACGCTCGAAACAATTCGCCCTTGGGAAAAAAATCCCGACATATATTCGAGCGGAATTGCCGCCAGCGCTTTCACAATCATGAGCCGGCGCTTCGCCCCGCCCGATGACCGTTTGCGCTCCCTCATCGCCCGCGAACGGCAAATGCCCGCCGTTTTTGCCGCCGCGCTCGATAATCTCAATAATCCGCCGCGTATCTACACTCAAATCGCCATCGAGCAGCTTCCCGGAATTATTAGTTTCTTTCAGAAGGACGTGCCCGCGGCGTTTGCCGACGCCACCGACGCAACCCTGCAAGCCGATTTCGTAAAATCCAACACCACCGTCATCGCCGCCCTCGAAGGCTATCAACGCTGGCTCAACTCAACTTTGCTTCCGCGCTCGCAGGGCGATTTCCGCATCGGCGCGGACACCTTCTCTCAAAAACTCCAATTCGACGAAATGGTGGATATCCCGCTCGATCAACTGCTCGACATCGGCTCGGCCGATTTGCACAAGAATCAGGCCGCATTCAGCGCCACGGCCAAGGAAATTGATCCCGATAAAACTCCGCGGCAAGTCCTCGCCGAACTCCAGGCGGACCATCCTACGCCCGATCATCTTCTCCAAAGCTTTCGCGACACATTCGACAGCTTGATCGCATTCATCACCGACAAGCACATCATCGGAATTCCCTCGCAGGTTCGCCCGACACTCGAAGAAACGCCGCCCTTCGAGCGCGCCACCACCTTCGCCTCGATGGATACGCCCGGCCCATTCGAGAAAGTCGCCACCGAAGCCTATTTCAACGTCACCGTGCCCGATAAACATGATCCCGCCGCAAAAGTTGCGGGCCTCATGGCCAGTTTCAACCGCGGCACGATCGTCAGCACAGCGGTTCACGAGGCCTATCCCGGCCATTACATTCAATTTCTATGGATGCATGACGCTCCCACCAAAGTCCGCAAGCTCCTCGGCGCCAGTTCGAATGCGGAAGGTTGGGCGCACTATTGCGAGCAGATGATGCTCGACGAAGGCTATGGCCAGCCGGGCGCCGGCGCGAAAACCAAGCGCGAAGCCAAATTACTGCGCCTCGGCCAGCTCGAAGATGCGCTTCTGCGCGATGCCCGCTTCATCGTCGGAATCCAGATGCACACTGGCAAGATGAGCTTCGATCAGGCTGTCCAATTTTTCGTGAAGGAAGGTTACCAGTCGCGCGAGACCGCTCTTGTCGAAACCAAGCGTGGCACGGCCGATCCAACTTACCTCTATTACACTCTCGGAAAACTCCAAATCCTCAAGCTGCGGGAAGATTTGCGGAAGAAAGAAGGCGCAGATTTCTCGCTCGAAAAATTCCACGACGATTTCATGAAGCAGGGCTTCCCGCCGATTAAAATCGTTCGCCAGGCACTTCTGGGCGACGATTCACCGACGCTCTAAGCGCGGTCTATCGCTCTCATCGCCGCAGGAGCATATCGCTCCCCCACAACCTCGTCCTGCGGAATGGCAGCCTCGAGTTCCGCCACTTCTTGCGGCGTCAACTTGATATCCATTGCGGCCGCGTTCTCCTCGAGATACTTCCGTCGCTTCGTTCCCGGAATTGGCACAAGATCTTCGCCCTTTGCCAGCACCCACGCCAACGCCAATTGCCCGGCCGTGACGCCTTTACGCTCCGCGATCGCACGCACGCGTTCGACCAGCGCCAGGTTCTTGTTGAGAGCGTCGCCCTCGAATCGCGGAAAGCGCTTCGTTCGCGAATCGCTGCTATCCAGATCGCTGGGATTTGTAATTTTGCCGGTCAGGAATCCGCGCCCGAGGGGGCTATACGCCACAAACCCGATTCCCAAATGGCGCACCGTCGGAATAATTTCATCCTCCGCATGCCGCTCCCATAGCGAATATTCCGTTTGCAGCGCCGTAATCGGATGAATCTTGTGCGCCCGACGTATCGTCGCCGGCGATGCTTCAGACAATCCCAGGTACTTTACCTTTCCGGCCTTCACCAGTTCCGCCATGGCGCCCACAGTTTCTTCAATCGGAGTCTCCGGATCCACGCGATGTTGGTAGTAGAGATCAATGTGATCTACACCGAGGCGTTTCAGCGATGCATCGCATGCTGACCGCACGTACTCCGGTTTTCCGCTCAACCCCCAGTAGCTCGGATCTTCCTTCTTGCGTATGTTGGCAAACTTCGTCGCGAGAAACACTTCGTCCCTGCGTCCGCGAATCGTCCGCCCAATCAGCTCCTCGTTGTCGCCAATTCCATAAGCATCCGCGGTGTCCAGGAAATTAATTCCCAGATCGAGCGCACGCAGAATCGTCGCCGCGGACTCGGCATCATTCCGGTCTCCGTAAAATTCGCTCATC
>DATBYF010000079.1:0-10002 GCA_036513895.1 Candidatus Acidiferrales bacterium
TCCGGCAACGGGTACACCAACTGCGGTGGAAAGTACTCGGGCAATCAGGGCTCGACAACGGTCACTGTGACCGGCGGGTCGATACCGGCCAATGGCTCGCGCACAATAACGGTCAATGTCACAGCCTCGTACTCTGGTAGCTATACGAACACGCTGCCGGTAGGCGCACTGCAAACCAGCTTAGGCAGCAATACCGCAGCCGCGTATGCAACGCTGACCGTCAAATCGGGTTACTCATACTGATTGAACTCGGCAGTCCTGCCGCAAAACAGAAACTCGTCATCCCGAGCACAGCGAGGGATCTGCGGTTCGCATAGAAAGTTCGATCGGCAGATCATTGTTTGGGCAAACGGCAAATCGTAGCGGCGGCATCTTGCCGGTGATTTTCTCCGGCGTCACTGGGCGTAAAACCGCCGGCAAGATGCCGGCGCTACGGTTGCACTCCTGCTGTCGCATTTGATTTTGTAGGGCTGGTCATAAGACCGCTGCTTTTAAGATTTTCGCCCCGCGAGCACTAAATCGGCGCATTAAGACGGGTCCTATAAGAGGCCTATTCCGTTTTCGAGCATTGTTTTTTGCCTGGTCATCCCGCCCCGGTTCGGCTAATTGACACAGCAACTCGGCGACAGTCGGATGCACCCCACTTGATGTCTCCGCCATCTAAGTACTAGCACTGCGTCGGTGTCGATGTGGCATAGACCCTAGATGAATGCAAGGAATGCGAACAACTTTGTGCGGCGGCTAAGCGTGATGTGTCCAATGCCAAAGGCTGGCAAGTTTCCGTATTTCCTCGTTCTTGCAGCCTTGCTCCTTTGCCTCGGCTGTCCACGAGCCTATGGTGACGTCGGAGTGATTCTCAATGAATCCCTGGACACCAGCATGGAGCGCATTACCGGCTCCGGCCACACCGCCGTCTATTTCTCGCGCATTTGTCCTGACTCGCCCATAAAGCTTCGGCTCTGCCGTCCGGGCGAACGAGGCTCTGTCCTCAGCAATTACATCAACCTGGGTGAAGACGAGCGGTTTGAGTGGAACATTGCGCCGCTGAGTCTGTACGTCTACGGCGTTCAAGACCCTCGATTTCGGCCAATTTTTGGCTCGCAGAAGGTCAAAGGCGTCTTGGAAGATAAATATCGTGAACAGATTTTGGGCTCCAACTGTGAAACCGAAGAATGTATCAAGAGTAATAAATCGGAATGGAGGGAGATGGTCGGCGCCGGGATGACCCGAAGTATGTACATCTTCGTTGTCACGACCACAGTTCAGCAGGATCTCGACATCATCGCCAAATTCAATGCGCTGCCAAACGAAAATCATTTCAACGGAATGACTCGCAACTGCGCGGATTTCGTCAAAGACGTGGTTAATTCGTACTTTCCCCATTCCGCGCATCGGGACCCCGTGAATGATTTCGGAATGACCAGCCCCAAGGCAGTGGCGCGGACGTTCACGCACTATGCGCTCGATCATCCCGACATGAACTTGCGCGTGATTCATTTCTCACAATTGCCCGGCACTTTTAAACGCAGCAGCGAGGCTCGCAGCGGCACCGAACAGCTTTATCATTCCAAAAAGTTGCTGATCCCCATGGTGATCTTTGCAGACTATGCATTGCCAGTCGCCGCGGCCACCTACGCGCTCACCGGCCGCTTCAATCCAAATCACGAGTTCGAAGCTCATCCGGCAGTCGAGGACATCCAGACTGGAGGGCACGTTAGCTTCGGGAAATCTGAGAAGGACGCTTCGCCCGCGGAGGATTCGCGCCCGGTGGAAACACCAGTGGTCGAGGAAGTCGTCGGCACCCCCGAGGAGTGGAAAGAATATCGCAGAGCATTCGACTCGATCGTTGACGAAGCGGTGCACGAGGAGGTCATCCCGAACCGCGGCTATCTAAAACATTTTTTCAAGCGTCTCGATGAGCAAGGCACAGCTTCTATTGATGCGAAAGGATCTGTGTGGATGGAAATCCCGGATAAGGGCGCCACATCCAAGCTGGGCGTGAGTGAAAACAATATTTTTGCCTCAGGCTCTGACTCCCACTTGGCGTACGTGCTGCTTCTCGCGCGCGTGAATCACATCTTGAGGAGCCCGAAGCACAGCCGCGAGACGATGCTCGAATTCAAGCAAGATTGGGCATTGCTCCAATACTCCCGCGAGAAAAATTCTGCCGCGGCCAGCGCCTTGCCAGCCAACTCTTCTCGCAGCGCGGCCATGCTCGCCGGCGGAAGTAACTAGATATTCCGCACGCGGCGCTTTGATTTTCATTCTTGATTTTCGTTCAAGAGCAGGTTCCTGATATCATTTGCCGTGGTGGTGCGTTCCGTGCGTATTTCGATTGGCCTTTCCTCCTCTCTCATTTCAATACTCGTCGCTTTGTGTTCGATCACTCCGATACGAACGGCCTTTGCGGTGGGCCCGTCTCTAGCTCCTCCGGTGATTGTCATCGGTTTCGTCGGCGGATTCATCAGGCACAACGATTTGGTTCACGGCGGGGTTCAGCTTGCCGCGCGTCTTCGCAAGGAATATCCGACCGGCGTATATGCGGCAGCTTACGAAAATCGCCGCGCGGATCAAGCCCATGCGGACATTCTCAAACTCCTCGATACCAATCACGATGGAAGGCTTTCATCCGACGAGAAGCAGCACGCGCGCATCATCATCTACGGGCACAGTTGGGGCGGATCCGAAACCGTCAATTTGGCGAGAGAGCTTCAGCATGACGGCATACCCGTGCTTCTCACGATTCAAGTGGATAGCGTCGCCAAGCTCGGGGAAGACGACTCGCTGATTCCCGCCAACGTCGCCGAGGCTGCCAATTTTTATCAGTCGGGTGGACTCGTTCGAGGCCGCGCCGCAATTCGCGCCGCCGATCCCAAGCGCACTCAGATCATCGGGAATTACCGTTTCGATTACAACGCGAATCCGATCCATTGCGTCGGGTATCCCTGGTACGCGATTGCCTTCGAGTACTCCCATATCGAAATCGAATGCGATCCGGCAGTGATGAATCACGTCGAGTCGCTCATCCGCTCGAAGCTTCCATAAGAATCTGCAAGCGCCCATTACGCCCGCCTCGCTCCGCGTTCAACTTGCCGTCTCCTTCGCGCGGCTGATATCGTCTGCGAATGGCGAAAATCTCCCACTTCGAATGTTCGCGATGCCGCGCAAGCATCACCGCGGGCGGGCCGCAAACGGTTTGCCCCAAATGCGCCGGTTCACTTTACGTGCGCTACGATCTCGCGCCTCTCCGTGGCTTAGCCAATCGCGAGAACATTTCTAAACATTATTTCGCAAGCGGTTGGCCTGCGATGTGGCGCTACCGTTCCGTTCTTCCGGATGCAGAGCCGGTAACTCTCGGTGAAGGTTGGACGCCGATGCTTCGCAGCCGCCGCTATCCCAATCTTTTCGTGAAGGAAGAAGGCGCGAACCCCACCGGCAGCTTCAAAGCCCGCGGCCTGGCCATGGCGGTAACGATGGCGCGCCATTACGGGCTGAAAAAACTCGCCGTGCCGTCTGCGGGTAACGCGGCCGGAGCGCTCGCTGCGTATGCTGCCGCCGCTGAAATCGAAGCAAATATTTTCATGCCGAAGGACGTTCCGTTTGCAAATTACTTCGAAGCAATTATGTATGGCGCGAACGTCACGCTCGTGGACGGCTTGATCTCCGACTGCGGACGAATCATCGCCGAGCGCAAAGAAAAGGAGGGATGGTTCGACATTTCCACGCTTAAAGAGCCTTTCCGCGTCGAAGGAAAAAAGACTATGGGCTACGAGCTCGTCGAGCAATTGGGCTGGGAATATCCGGATGCTGTATTTTATCCCACGGGCGGCGGCGTCGGCTTGATCGGCATGTGGAAAGCTTTCGCGGAACTGGAGGAGCTCGGCTGGGTCCGTCCCGGCAAGCGCCCGCGCATGATTGCCGTGCAATCGTCCGGTTGTGCTCCAATCGCGCGCGCTTTCGTGGCTGGCGAGAACGCAAGCGAGATGTGGAAAGACGCGTCCACCTTTGCCTCCGGCTTGCGCGTGCCAAAGCCCTACGGCGACTACATCATGTTGGAGATTCTTCGCGAATCAGGCGGCGTGGCGCTCTCGCTCCCCGATGAAACAATTCTCGTATCGCTCAAGGACTGGGCTCGTAACGAAGGAATTCTTTTATCGCCCGAAGGCGCGGCGGCCACAGCGGCTTACGATCACTTGCTGAGCACTGAATTCCTTACGCCGCACGATCGTGTCGTGCTTTTCAATACAGGCGCTGGTCTGAAGTATACAGATGTGACTGCTGAAGCGGCAGGCATACACAAACCAGCATAAGCGGCTAAGCGAAAGTCTAAAGATAAAGGCCTTCGGACGGATACTGCGCCAGACTCAATCGGTGCGCTCGCATGTCGTCGCCGCGAATTTCGCGCAGCGCCGATGCTACAAATTCAGCCGTTACTTTCTTCCGCCACGTCATATCGAAGTCTGTATTGTCGAGCGGCTTCGCAACTCTCGCCGCGAGCGTCGCTGCTTCAACAATCGCCTCTTCGCTCAACGTACGCCCAATCAGGGTTCGTGTTGCATCCGCAGCAACCAACGGCCGCGATGCCGCCGAGCCGATAACAATCCGCGCGTCCTCGATCACGCCATTTGCGTCCAGCCGCGCCGCTGCCGCCACTGACAGCACTGGAAAATCAAACGCTCCGCGCCGCCGCAGCTTCCAATACGTGCTCTTCCATCCATGCAGGGAATCGAGCACGACCTCCGCAAGAATTTCGTCGGGGCGTCGCGTGATGTAATGAACGCCGTCGTTGTTGTACAAATCCGAGAGCAGCACTTCACGCTCTGCCGAACGCGACACCAATTTCACGCGCGCGCCTAGCGCCATCAGCGCCGGCGCGGTGTCCGTGGATGACACGGCCACGCATTTTCGGCTTCCCGGCGCAACCCAGCACGTCACGCCGTCCTTCTTCAAGCAAAAGTTGATCGCCTTGCGCCACTCGTAGCTCTGATCGTAGTAATTGCAACGCGTATCCAGGCAGAGATTTCCGCCCAGTGTAGCCATGTTCCGAATCTGCGGCGTGGCCACTTGTGCAGCGGCCTGCGCCAGCCCTGTCAACCCGTTGCGGAAACGCGGATCTTCGGCGATGTCCGTAAGCGTCACGCACGCGCCCAGCCGCGAGCCCGCTTCGCCAAGCCGAATCTGCCTCAACTCATCCACATGGCGAAGACTCATCAGCGTTCGCGGAACTTGCTGCCTGCGCTTCATATTTGGAAGCAAATCGGTGCCGCCGGCGATCGGCATCGTCGTCGGCCCCTCGCCTTCCAAAATCCGCGCGGCTTCATCGAGCGTGCGCGGCGCGCGAAACGCGAAAAGAGGCAGCCGCATCATGAGCTGAGCACCTTCGCTTTTTCGGAGCTCGGCTTCGGCGGTCGCGGCGTGTCGTTCACCGCATTTCCGTCGCCGCCTTCCCACGGCGGCGGAACGCGCAGTGACTCCGGCCAATCCACACGCGGAAACGCGCCAGGCCCGTAACGCGGCGCGCGTCCCGCTCTCTTTTCGGCCAGCGCCTTCATCACTTTTTCCGGCGTGATCGGAACTTCGTCGATCCTCACGCCCACAGCGTCATAAACCGCATTCGCCACCGCAGGCATAATCGGCAGCAGCGGCCCCTGTCCCACTTCCTTAGCGCCAAACGGCCCGCGTGGATCGGGCTCTTCGATCAGCTCCGTGATCACTTCAGGCATGTCGAGCGATGTCGGACTCTTGTATTCCAGGATCGAAGGGAACTTGTGCACCAGCGCGTGTGAAAGTTTTTTCGGCAGCCGTCTAAATTCTTGTTCTTCCATCAATGCTTCGCCGAGGCCCATGTAAACGCCGCCCTCCACTTGCCCACGTGCCAGAGTCGGATTCAGCGCGCGGCCGATATCGTGCGCGATCCAAATTCTCGGAACCGTGATCCAGCCTGTGACCTGATTCACGACGACTTCCGCGACCGCGGCAGAATACGAATACGTCGGCGAAGGCCCGACTCCGCCGCCCTTGTAGAGTGCGGGAGATTTCGGCGGCGTGTACGAACCAACCGTGCCAATCGTTCCAAATCTTGCTTCCGCAAGACACACCGCATCTTGAAAACTCATGCGTTTCTCAGGTGCGGCCGAATCGAAAACAGTTTTGCCGGCAAACCGCAGCCGTTCCTTCGGCACCGAAAGCTTTTCTGCAACCGCATTAGAAATAATTTCCTTCGCGCGCTCCGCCGCTTGTATGGCCGCATTTCCCGCCATCAAGGTGACTCGGCTCGAGTACGAGCCAAGATCCACCGGCCCCAGATCCGTATCTCCCGTGTAGACGCGAATATCAAAAGTCTCGAGCCCCAGAATTTCCGCGACGATGCTCGCGAGCACGTCGTCCGATCCCTGCCCAATCTCCGTCGCGCCGCAAAACACCGTGACGCCGCCGCCGCGATCGAGTTTGAGCTGCACTCCCGAGTGCGGCATTTTGTTCCAGTAAATCGGCAGCCCCGCGCCCGTCAGATACGCCGAGCACGCCAGTCCCACCCCATGGCCTTCAGGCAGCTTCCGGAATTTCGCGTTCCAGTCGGAAACTTTCACCAGACGTCGAAGGCATTCAGCGAGCTTGATCGTCCCGAGGCGCATGTAATTTGCAGTCACCGCGCCAGACGATTCGACGATTCGCAATCGCAATTCCGCCGGATCGATTTTCAGTTTCTCCGCAATTTTATCGAGCTGAACTTCCTGCCCGAATCGCGGCTGCGGTGTCCCGTGCCCGCGCTTCGGCCCGCACGGCGGCTTGTTCGTAAATGTTCGGCAGCCTTGAAATCGGTAGCGCGGGATGTGATATGTCGTCGTCTGCAGCGCGCCGGTATAGAAAGTGCTCGCCACGCCGTACGATCCGTATGCGCCGCCGTCAATCAGCGTCTGCAAATGCACCGCCGTGATCGTTCCATCCTTCTTGACGCCAGTCTTGAACCTCATCATCACCGGGTGACGGCCGCGATGGCAGTAGAAGACCTCTTCGCGTGTCAAACAAATTTTCACCGGCCGATCGAGCATCACCGCGGCTTTGGAAACAACGATCTCGTGATTGAAAGGATCGCTCTTGCCGCCGAATCCACCGCCGTTCGGCGTGGCGATCACGCGAATATGCGCTGGCGGCATTTGCAGCACCTTCGCAAGCGCGCGATGCAGGTAATGCGGCGTCTGCGTGCTCGACCAGATCGTCAATTTTCCATCGGGATCTTTGATCGCCACTGAGGCGTGCTGTTCGATCGGAAGATGAGTGTTCCCCTGATAGAAAAACGTGTCTTCGAAAACTTCGTCTGCCTCTGCGAATCCCTCTTCAACGTCTCCGAAATCCAGCGCCACCAGCTTGTGAATGTTTCCCGACTCGCCGTAATCGTGAATGCGCGGCTCAGGTGTCGCGAGCGCCTCTTCCGGATCGGAAATCGTCGTGAGAATTTCATACTCGACATCAATCAAATCCAAAGCTTCGAACGCCGTCAGTTCCTCGCGCGCGATGACCGCAGCCACCGGATCTCCGACGTGCCGCACGTGACCGACGCACAGCGCCTGCTCGTCCTGGCTGACCGGCAAAATTCCATATTCGATCGGGACGTCCTTCCCGGTCAGCACCAGGTACACTCCCGGATGAGCGAGGGCGCGCGAAGTATCGATTTTTCGAATGAGTGCATGTGGATGCGGCGAGCGCAGCAATTTGCAATGCGCCATTCGCGGCAAAAAGATGTCGTCGGCGAAGCGCGTCTGGCCGGTCACTTTTGCGCGAGCGTCAACCCGCCGGCGGGGAACACCGATCACCTGCATTTTGTCGCCGTTTGCCTCCGGCGATTTTGTAGGCGACTCGGAAGAATTGTCCGGCGCGGACAACGGCTTGGACTCACCTGGCATGTGCTCTCCCGGCCATCTCGTAATTCGGCATAACAATGCTTGCTCTCATGCGCCGGCCTTCGCTTGTTCCGCGATTTTCAATACCGCGGCTTCGACCGCTTCAAAAATCTGCAAGTATCCGGTGCAGCGGCACAAGTTTCCAGAAATCGCTTCGCGAATCTCAGCGCGATTCGGATTGGGATTTCGATCGAGCAATGCCTTGGCCGTTACCAGAATCGCCGGAGTACAATATCCGCACTGCGCCGCGCCCAAGTCAGCAAATGCATCCTGCAGCGGATGAAGCCGGCCGTCCGTTCCGAGTCCTTCTACAGTCAGCACGCTTCGCCCCTCGCATTCAAGCGCCAGAACAAGGCACGAAAGCACCGCCTTGCCATCCAGCAGGACCGCGCACGCGCCACACTCGCCTAATTCGCAGCCGTGCTTTGTTCCTGTGTGCCCCATGTCCTCGCGCAGCACTTCGAGTAGCGTCTTATACGGCGCGAAAGAAACATCAGTCTCTTCGCCGTTCAGCATCATTCGGATACGCGATGTCTTTTCCGATTCAACCGGAATCAAAGCCACGTTCAATCTCCTCGTGCCGGCAACGATCGCGCGGAATCGCGGCTCGTCGCGTCTACCGGAATATATCGAGTGGGGCGCTCTTCGGTAGTCTTGAGCGCTGCCGGTCGAGACGCATTCGGCCTCGCCAGCAACCCTCGAATCAAATAGTCGGCGAATCCATCGCCTATTTCTCCAGCCGATAACGGACCCTGGGGACTAAACCAGCGCACACTCCAGTTCAATGCTCCCAATATCGCGCGGGTCGCAAGCGCTGGGTCGCAACGTACGAATTCGCCCGACCGCGTGCCGCCAGCGATGAGTTGACGCACGCCGTCCTCGTATCGGTCGCGCTTCATCACCAGACGCTTCCGCATGCGCGCCGGCAACACGCTGGTGAGAAGGTGCGCCGCAGACCCTTCCACCTCGTCCAAAACGCATCGGACGTGAGCTAAAATCACGAGCCGCAGCTTATCGGCTGCGCTTCCTCTCATTCGCCGCGCTTTGTCGAGCGCTGCAATCATCCTGTCGAGGGAATTATCCTGGCAGAAAAACAGAAGCTCATCTTTTCCGTGGAAATAGTTGTAGAGATTTGCTGGTGATAGCTCCGCCGCTGCGGCGATGTCACGCATGCCGGTTTCAGCAAACCCGCGCGTCTGGAATTCCTTTCCCGCAGCACGCAGGATCTCCAGCCGCCGCGCCAGATATCTCTTTCGAAGCGTGCCGTTTCGCGCGCTCATAATTTGTTTAGTCGGCAACCTATCCACGCGCTCAAAACACCCGCAATGCCCGCCACTCTTACCTAGGTCTACCACGCCAACCTGCTCAAGTCAAAAGAGAACTGAACGGCTGTTCAGATAACGAACGCCGGTTCATAATGGACTAGAACGGCCCTTATGATCGGCCGGAGTTAACTCGCTGCCTGGATTTGGCACGGATAAAGATGCATGATGGCGCGGACTGCCCGAGTCTGTTGGTCAATAATTATTCGAGAAGTGGAGTGCCATAATTCAACGGGAGATCACAGATGAAGCTGCCGAATTACGTATCGGGTGAATGGATAGAAGGCGCGGGCGCTGGCGACCCGCTGGTCGATCCGGTCACGGGTGAAGAGCTGGCGCGCATTTCGTCGCAAGGCATTGATGTCGACGGAGCTATCCAATACGCGCGCTCCCACGGCGGTCCCGCGCTGCAAAAGTCTAACTACGCCGAGCGGGCCGGTCTTCTCGCCAAAATCGCCGATGTTCTAACCGCAAATCGCGACGAATACTTTCGAATTTCTCTTCTCAATCAGGGCGCCAATCAAGCCGACGCATCTTTCGACGTGGACGGCGCAATTTACACCATAAAGTATTACGCCAAAATTGGCCGCGCGCTCGCCGACAAGAAAATCCTGAAAGAAGGCACTGAAATTCCGCTTTCCAAAACAAACGTTTTCTCCGGTCAGCACTTTCTTATGCCGGAGAAGGGCGCCGCCATATTCATCAATGCGTTCAACTTCCCCGCATGGGGATTCTGCGAAAAAGCTGCGCCTGCACTTCTCTCGGGCGTTCCCATCGTAATC
>DATBYF010000080.1:0-38552 GCA_036513895.1 Candidatus Acidiferrales bacterium
TGTTGAGTGCCAAGACATGCGTTACACCGTGTGAAAGGACATCCGTTACACTTTGCGCTACTGGTTTTCGATGTTGGCAGGGTTCGTAGGGAGCCCGGAGGGCGACCGGTGAGCCCTGCCAACATCGCGCAACATCACCAACGGCCGCGTGCATCTTTGCTGCCGGTCGATCTCCCGTACATACATGTGCCGGTAACTCACCAGCAGAAGATTTTTCACACTCTCCACTCGAACCCATCGTCCGGCGAGTGCTTCGCACACGAACCAGTTCTGCCCTTCCCAATATAAACAGCCCGCCGGGTTCAGCCGCCGCACCGTGCTGCCCTGGGCATATAGCCACTCGCGCGGTTCCGCCTGATAGACGCGAGCACTCGCCTGATACCTCTCCACCGGCCGCTTCATTCCCAACGCTTCGTGCGGCCGTCGCTGGTTGTAAAGCTGACGAAATTCCTCCAGCGCCCCAGGCCACTCGGCCATCTGCCTCGGCTTCCCGCGATGCCGGATCGCTTCATCCAGTGTGCGATGGAATCGTTCCACTTTTCCCTGCGTCTGCGGATGATGTACTCGCCCATAGCATAGATGGATCCCTTGCTCGATCAATCGCACCGAGAGCCACGTCAGCCCGTATCCGTTCGCCGTGCTCCACCACACCGACCCGCGATCCATCAGCATCGCTTCCGGCACGCCGTAGCGCTCAAACGTGCGCACCAAACATGGGTACACCCGCTCTGCCGTGAACGCCGGTAGTCCATACAAGCCCACTGCATAGCGGCTGTGGTCGTCCAGAATCGAGAGCGGATAACAGGTTCCATCATTCGCGCGATACTCCCCCTTGCCGTCCATCTGCCACAGCTCGTTCGGCGTCGAGCGCTCGAACCGCTCCACCGCTGCCGCGTTCAAATCCTTCTTTTCGACCAGCCCGCGCCGCTTCAAGATCCGGTTGATGGTTCTGACCGTCAGCGTCGTGTCTTCTTCGCGCAGCAGCACGTCGATTTTCTTCGCGCCCCAGCCGTACTCGCGCCGCAACGCCACCACTCGCTCTTCCTTCTGAAGATCGGTCTGCGACGGGCTGCGCGCCGGCCTGCGACTGCGCTCCACCACAGCGATGACGCTGCCAGCCTGCTGGAACCTCCGCCGCCAGCGATAGCCGGTCGGCCGTGAGATCCCAAACTCGCGGCACAATGCCGTCATTCGCTCCTTGCCGCTGGCCGCTCGTACCACAAACTTCACCCGTTGCTCACCCACATCCGTCCTCGCCCATGGCATCGTCCCGAGCCTCCACGGCCCGGAACTTTACCTAATCCAGGTGTAACGGATGTCCTGTCACAATGTGTAACGGATGTCATGTCACCGAACAGTCTTGGGCGCCCCTACAACAACGGTGACGTCCAGAATCTATCGCGGTCTTGCAGCACTGAGATCCGCATTTGAGGAGGGTCATTCGCATGGAGTGTGACAACAGATTTCGCGAGCTTATCGACAGGTCTTTCGTAGACGAGGTTTCAGAGGGCGAAAGACAGCTCATCCATGATCACATCCGCGACTGTGATGGCTGCAAGCGCTACCTCGAGCTAACTGCGCGTACGATTCGGGGGTTGCGGGAATTCACCTTTACGAGTGAACCAGATTCGAATGCCCAGGTCCGTGAGATTCTTGCGCATCATACCGAGACAATGCGCCAGCACAACGTGCAATTCAAGGTCTGGGCTGCATTTGCTGTAGCGCTCTCGATGTCAATTGTAGGATCGGCATTTGTCTACCAGGTGACCAAGCTCCTGACGGTCCCAACGCATTTCGACACTGCTCAAGTCCAGGCAGGCGTGCTCGTCTTTTGGCTGCTGCCATCTTTTTGCTCGGCCTTCCGTCTGCTCGCGGCGACTGATGAGAATAGAGGTACTGCATGACACAGCAATCGGCGGTGCTTTTGATAGCGTTCTTGGCCGGGCTTGTAGTTGCGGCTGTCTTGTTGGGAACCGCAAGACGGAATGTTCTACCCAGGTCTGCAATGGTCATCGCAGCACTGGCGATCCCGATTTGGGTCGTCTATTTTGCTTCCAGCCAGGGCCGTTCCTTACTTGCTTCCCAAGGATTTCTCACTGCCATGCCAGAAGCGCTTTGGTTTGGCTTGACGTTTGGCGTCTTCACCGCGGCTTTTTTCCTTGCCCTCGGATATGTTTATGGGGACGCAAAAAGGCGTCAAATGCCTGCTTGGCCCTGGGTGATTGCCGCTTTTCTCATACCCAATTTGATTGGGTTCATCCTTTATTTTGTGTTCCGAGGGCCTCTCCTTGGGCCTTGCAGTTCCTGTGGCAAGCCTATTCGAGGGGGAGAAGCATTCTGCTCACACTGCGGATGCTCGCAGGGTTCCGGTATCGGACGCATCACAGCTGACAATCGCACAATCTGAATTAAAAATTGTGGTAATAACCTTACATCGCAGAAAACGGAGGACGGTGTGAAACGTGAGCGCGCCTTACAGGTAGTGTTGGTGTTGGTGGGCTTGTTTTATTGTTTTTGGGGTTATCTCCTGTTCGACGATCTGTGGCACGCGAGGTGGCTTAGCGGGCATAGTGACGTCATGCCGATGTTCCTGAGCCTTAACACGGCGCTTGGAGTGTGTCTGTTGGTGGCCGTTAATCAGCCGGCCAAGCATCGCTTGATGATCGCCTATGGGGCGTGGTCAAGCCTTGCCCATGGGTTCACGATGACAATCATGTCGGCGCAGGCCGTGGCGCACGGGATGCACAGGAAAGATAGCCCCCAGGACATTGTGATCTTTGGCGTGATTGGTCTCACGCTGCTTGCACTCCTCCCGGCAAAACAACCATCGCCGGCCGGCGCGCCTATCAGTGCGCCGCGCTTTGCCCAACGCTAGGGGAACCTTCCAACGCCGCTTGGACAGCGTCGCCTTCGCCGCTTTTTCGCCTATATTCCATGAATATTTGCACCCCGAATCCTCCTGAATCCGCAGGACTTCCGATGCGCCTTACATCATGTGGATATGAAAATTTCGGCGAAATCTGCTAATGTGAGGCTGGAATTAAATACATGAAGATGAATATAACGATATGATAACAAGAACCGCCGCCGTCCCCGCGCCCATGACCCCCGCAAATTTGCGGAGTCCAGTACTCGCTACCGGATCAATTTCTAATCGAGACTGGAAATTATTAGAAACGCCTGTAAGTGAAAGAAAACACAGAAGGGGACCAGTTCTAATCGAGACAAAATTGCACCCCTGTTACATAGGGCCATTCTTAACTTGGAGAGCGAATTGCTACCCCCATTTACGACCCTCACCTCGTTTTATATCTACCAGTACCAGCGCGCGGCCTCTTCACGATTTTACAAACATTTCACTACTTTAGCATTGCGGGTATGCCAGACTCTCGACACGAGTGAGCGCTGTCGAATAGCATCGCGTCTCTCCGATTTGTTGAATGGCGTCACGCCCCAAAACCAACTTACTGTTCGCCGTTGCCGCCCTCTACGGAGCCGGCATCCTGGCGGGCTGTGGATCCGCTAGCCAATCGGCTAGGACTCCGCTGGCTCCCAATCCCATCGCTGGAGCTGCGCTGTCAGCGAACCCGGTGAGCGTGAACTTCCCGAATGTAGTGGTTGGAAATGTGGGCAGCCAAGTCGTGACGGTCACCAATACCGGAAGCGCGAATGCCACAATTTCGGGCTTGTCAGTATCGGGAACCGGGTTTAGCGTTGATGGCGTGTCGGATGGAATGGTCATGGCGCCCGGCGATACTGGCTCGCTCACGGTGTCGTTCTCTCCGACCGTATCGGCAAGCGCCACCGGCACTGCGACCATCACCAGCAACGCCACGAATTCTCCGACAACGATTACCTTGTCGGGGTTCGGCACGACGGCCGCGTCTCCTGATTTGACGCCTCCGACGTGCGGCTTATCGAATGACACGACAAATCACATTCCGAGCGCAACGGCCTGGACAGATTTTACTCCTCCAGCGGTCGGCTCGACCTACACCGATTCCGTATATGGCTGCGCCGTGAAGCGACTCACAAATTCAATCGCATTTGGCCAAGCGCAACATCACTATTACGCAACGATTGAGCCCATGAGCGCTGACGACACTAAAATTCTGGTCTACGAGGAAGACGGTTTCTTCCACATCATTGATCTTGATGGAAACATCGTGGTGACAGAAGCCAACATGCCGCCGACCAACGGATTAGTGTTGTGGGATCGCAGCGACGACAACGTCTTTTGGCAGGCTCAAAAAAATACTCTTCAAAAATGCACTGTGTCGAACGGCACGACGAACTGCGTAACCAACCACACGTTTGCTGAATACAGCGGGTACTTAGTAAATTTCATGGACTCCACAGACATGACTCCCGATGGCTGGCTGCCGATGGTCGGACAGAATTCAAAAGGAGGTCACATCGATGTGTTCCTCTGGAATCCTGCAACACAGACCAAATCCCCGGCGTACACCACGACCTGCAGCGCCGATGCCGCAACGGCCAATAATGCATGTCTGCACAAGCTAATCAGCACGCCCAACGATGGAATCATTGTTGAGTTCGCCACCGATGGCCCCGGCGCGGAACAAGGCAACCGCCTCTGGGAAGCTCCGTGGACGAAGCCGCTGCCGTACGTGCAAAATCTGACGGGGCACCTCGACCCCGGTAGAGATCTCAGCGGCAACGAGGTCTATGCCACCGAAGATCCTCTCGACCACCCCGGCCCGTTCGGCACTTGCGTGGACGCCTTCCGCCCCACCTTGCTGATCGTCGGCGACACCACGCCGGATGGCTCGAGCTGCATGTTCGACGCTCCATTGAATCCAGGTTGGCATGTGAGTTACCGCGACTGGCCTTTGTCCGCGTGGGTCGCTTTTTCGGCGCAAGGCGATAACCCAGCGGAGCGATTCAACAATGACCTAAGCTATCTCCCGCCGAGCGTCATAGACTGGAGCACATTCGACAACGAAGTCATTCTGGTCCGGGTGGATGTGAACAACAATCCCGCCTACATTTATAGGCTAACTCTGGCGCACACCAGAAACGTCAATACCAACAATTATTGGTCTGATCCGCACGCAGTCCTGAGCTTCGACGGAAAATATGTGGTGTTCGATAGCAACGCGGCTTGGGGTGCCACGGGCTGCGGCGCTTTGACTGACTGCGCCGACCTGTACCTCATAAAAATTCACTAATCGAATTGTTTCGCAAAATGTAGTTCGCGCACCTCGTTTCGATTCATTCAGTTTTCAAGCAGGTGAAAGAGAATAAAATCGGCGGCGGCGATTATTTAGTTCGAGGTTGCTGCATGTGGAGCTTCAATTCTTGCGCGAGTATTTGAGAATTCGGAGCTTTCAGTAAATCCATGTGATCGCCGGGAATTACTTTTACTTCGCTCCCGCCTTCGGAGAGCTTGCACCAGTACAACCGCGGATCCAACGAACGAACCACGCCGCTGTACTTCCATGATTCTTCGCCAATTATTACCACGATTTTCCCGGGATAACTCGTAGGGTGATAACGATACACATTGCGCCACGCTCGTTCATCCACTTCATCCATCAACTCGAGCGGCAGCGGCGCGTCTTGATTCGCAGGACTGGGGGACTTTGACGGCTTAGCAAGTAAACCAACTCGCTCTCCGGCCCAGTGCGCTACGCCTTTCGGGCCGCGCTTCATAAAATTCCGGATACGCCAAACCGTTCGCTGAGCCCGGAATAAAATCCCTTCACGCCATGTTCTTGGATGCTGAGGATCAGCGCATTCAATGATTCCGAGAAACGCCACTTGCTGCCCCACTGAAACAAGCAGTTGCGCCATTTCAAATGCGACATATCCGCCGCCGCACCAACCGAGCAGATAATACGGACCATTCGGCTGCTTCGCGCGGATCTCATTGACGAATCGAGCCGCTCTCGCAGGAATCGGCTCCATATCTTTTTCATCGGCCCCCGGCATTCGCGCTTCGAGACCGAATACAGGCTGATCCTCACCGAGCAGCAGGGATACTTCGCGGAATGGAAGGACCGTGGTGCCATATCCGCCGGGGATCAAAAATAACGGCGGACGCGAGCCGCTTGGCTGAATGGGCACAACTGGAGACCATGCCTCGGGTTCAGTTTTGATCGGCTTGCTCGCCACGGTGATAAGTTCGCCGAGCTGCCGGATCGTGCGGGCATCGAACAGTGTCGAAAGCCCAAGTTCAACGCCGTACGTTTGTTTGATCTTGCTGAAAAGCTGCACGCCGATCAGCGAGTGACCACCGAGATCGAAGAAGTCATCGTCCAGACCGACAGAATCGATTCCCAATAGGTCGCGCCACCATTCAGCCAGCACTGTTTCTACATCATTCGAAGGCGCCATGCCGGCGGGAGCTGTATCGGTAGGAGCGCTCGCGGTGAATTTCTCACTGGAAGAAGGGTGGGGCGGCTCCTCGAAGCCAACCACACTATTTTTGTTTTCTAACGACATTTCATTTTCACGTTGACCACTCATAATTGCCTTCGCGCGTTGTGTGACTTTTGCTGCGCCTAGCAGCTACTGTCACGGAGAATGAACCAATTTTTCGCCGAAGCCAAGAACGAAATGCAACTTTAATAATAAATTTCTAACTTGCGGACTTAACGCTGGGCAAGAAATCCACAAGCGTCCACGATACATTTCGTTCTAGCTGTACCCGTACCCATAGCCGTAACTCTGGTAATACGTCGAGCCGTAAGCGTGGGAGTCCTCCACAGCATTGAGCACAACGCCGAGAATATTCCGCCCTTTAAGCTCTTGAAACGCTCGCTGCGCCACCGCCCCTGGCGTCGATCCCGCCCTTACTACGAACAAAATGCCGTCGCAGGAATCGGCGATCACTGTCGCGTCCGCGACAGGGAGGCACGGCGGAGCATCAATAAGAACCCAATCGAAAGCGTGCGCTACTCGTTTCAGCAGTACATTCAAGCGTCCGTTTGAAAGCAACTCGCTTGGGTTTGAGACTTTTGTACCGCCGCCGATGAAGAAAAGGTTTCCATCGCCGCCGCTCTGAACGACGGACATTTCATCCACATCGCCCCGCAGATAGTCGGTCAGGCCTGGAGTTTGTGGAGCGCCAAGCGCCTGGTGCAGGCGCGGGCAGCGCATGTCGCCGTCAATGATTAGAACGTGACGATCGGGCTGACGAACGATTGACTGGGCCAGATTGGATGTGACGAACGTCTTGCCCTCGGCTGGGACAGAGCTGGTTACGAGCACAACCGAAAGGGGTTGGGCGGAGCGGATTTGATAGAGCCGGGACCGCAACGTCCGGAATTGCTCGGCACCTCGGCCGCTTCCCTCTGAATTTACGAAAACATTTATATCTGGGTCCACATGCCATGCGGGGCGCGCGCAATGCAAGCGTATATCTTCAAAGCGCAACGCGCCATCGGGGGGCGGGGGCAGCACAGCTGGGTTCGGGAGCTTGATATCCGGCATTACCACTGCGGCGCTGGGCATGCGAACCGTGGAATGACGAGGCGGTTCGGCCGGCGCAACGATTGTGGAGTGCGACGGCTGCGCGGTCGCGCGTTCCTGCTCGGCTTTTTTTAATGCTTCATGGATACGGCTCATGGCTTCCTTTCGCGTGACGGAACAACCGCGGACTGTCGCAATCGCTCGAGAATCTGGTCCAAATCTTTTAGTAGCGACTGTGTGTTGGCAGCCTGCTCGGCGCGAAATAGAGCGCCTACTGGCACGGTCGGCGCGATCTCATCGAGTTGAAACTCGCGCGCGACATCTTCTACAAGCTGGGCCGGCACAGGGCGGACGCCATCCACATAGGCGTTGATTAACGAATGCTCGCACAAGGAATTCACCACCCTGGGAATTCCGCGAGAATAGTTATGCACAGCGTGGACGGCTTCTTTCGAGAAAATCGGCTCGCCGTTTGCGCCGCCGATGCGCAGGCGTTCCCCGATGTATTTGAATGTTTCGTCGAGCGTTAAAGGAGACGTGTGGCAGCGCAGAGTGATGCGCTGGCGCAGTTGCCGCAACTGGGGCTGCCTCAACTTTTCTTCGAGTTCCGGCTGCCCGCAAAGCACAATCTGGAGAAGCTTCTCGGTCGAGGTCTCGAGATTGGTGAGCAGGCGAATCTCCTCGAGGACATCGGTAGAAAGATTTTGCGCTTCGTCTATGATCAATACGGCCGTGCCGCCTGTTCGATAGCGCTCCAAAAGCCAGTGGTTAAGCCGCAGCAGAACCTGGCTTTTCTCGCGCGACTCGCAGGGGATTTCAAAATCGGCCATGATGAAGTCGAACAACTGATTCACTTCAAGCCGCGAATTGAAAATGAAGGCGGTTGACATGCGCTGGGCGCGCAACCAGTCGAGAAGCTGATTGATTAAGGTCGTTTTCCCGGTACCGACTTCGCCTGTGAGCAGGATGAAGCCTTTGCGGTTTTGAATGCCATAGGTCAAGCCCGCAAGCGCTTCCTGCGTTTGCTTGGTCATGTACAGATAACGCGGGTCCGGGTTTACGTTGAACGGGCTTTCGCGAAGCCCAAAAAATTTCTGGTACATGATCTCCTCAGGCGCGCAATCCGGCGCTTAATCCTGCGTCGGCCGATGTTGAGTGTCCATTAAGCGCCCGTTTTCCGTCTGCGCTCTTGATTGCCGGAACCATCGCGAGTACGGGCAAGTGGAGAGTGAATTCGACGTCGCTTTCAGTCTTCAAAGACGTGTCACGCACTTCGATTAAGAAGGCCAATCCGAAACCCAGCGCCATTCCGCCGACAAATCCGCCCAATGCAAATAGCCGCCGATTCGGAAAGGTGGGCTTGTCTGGTAGATTAGCAGGATCGAGGATACGGAACTGCTCGCCCTGCTGCTGGTGTTCCAAATCCGTGGCCATGGCTGATTGATCGCGCTTTTTCAGCAAGTCGTTGTAGAAATCGCTGGCTGTCTGGTAATCGCGCGTTAATTCTTTGTACTGCTGCTCGATCGCCGGGCTGGATTGAACGCGAGCCTGATACACAGCTATCTGCTGCTTGATCTGATCCTGTTCGGCTTGTTTCGCTGCGATCGCCTGTTCGTGGGCGTGAATCTGCGCGCGCAACTGTTGAATTTGCGGCGGCTCGATTGATGTGTTGGCGTCCTTCGGGTCGTCTGGATTGCTTCTCGCTGTATTTGAGTCTGCCATCTGCTTTTTCAGCGATGCGATATCGCTCTTCGCTTTGATCACATCCGGATAATCGTCCGTATATCTCGCGCGAAGATTGGTTAGCTGAGTCTCGAGAGTTGCGAGTTGCTGCTGAAGCGTATTCGGGTTCCGCCCTGCCTGCGTGGTTTTCCATTCCTCGAGTTGCGGCGCCAACAAAGACTCGGCGAAACTCTTGTCCTGCTGCGCACGGGCGAGCGCCTGAGTGGCGGCATCGAGTTGAGTCGTCAAATTATTCAAGAGATTCAGATTCGTCTGTTCTTCATCGGGCAGAGCATTCAAGTGTTGACTCTTGAATGTGGCGAGTTTGGCGTCCTGTTCGTCGAGCTTTGCCTTGGCATCGGCGAGTTGTTGGCTCAAAAATGTTGTCGTGTCTTCCGAGCGCTGCTCGCGAAGGTGAACGCTTTCCTGTATGAACATGGAAGTGATGGTAGCGCATACGGCTTGGGCGGTTTTCGCGTTGTCCAATGTCGCGCTCACGTGGAAGCCGGGCAATTCCTGCGAGCGCGTTTCCGCCATCGCTTCGACCGGAGTGACTTCAACGTCTTTGCGCAACCGTGCGACTAGTTCTTCCATCGGCTTGACGTTGATGTCTTTCGGATAAAGTCCGAACTGGCGGATGATGGGCTCGAGCCGCGTCCGGCTGAGAATCTGTTCTTGCATGCTGGCGAGGCGCTGGTTGAGATCGGCGGTGACCACAGGCCTCACGACATCCGATGGCACCGTCGGCGCGTCCACCAGCACGAGAGTCTGCGATTTGTACCGGTTAGGCAGCAGTTTCGAAACTCCATAGGCAAGCGGGCCGCCCGCAAATGTAAGCACGGCGATCAATACCCACCGGCGGCGAAGCATCGCCAGATAATCCGCTGGTGTCAGTTGACGCTGAGACATTCTGACCTCTTTTCTCTCAAGAACTTAATCTTCATCAATCAATCGGGAACGGCCGCGTGTGAACGTTCAGACCAAGGGAAATTTGCTGCCGCAGGATGGTGTTTCCGCATATGGTCCCGACACAATATGTTCCGTCTACATGCTGGTACTGCGAAAGATAGCTCAGCGACAAAGTGACTGAATGACCGAATGGATGGCTGATTCCTACCGTCCCGTAGTAATAATCGAAAGTGGGATTGACTGTTGGGGTCGCCAGGGTGTTAAGGGACAACGGCTCATTCCGGGCGTAACCCACCGATAGATCGCCTCGTACGGTGCGCGACAATTGTGATGTGATGGAGCCCGTTACCGTGTCGGCGATGGAACCGGAGAGCACGCCCGAACCGCCGGCAATTCCATGATCGTAGCTCAAACCAAGCGAAGTGCGCCGCAAGTCATAAGTCAGCGCGGCGTCTCCTACCCAATAGATATTCGTTGTTGAGCTCGAGCCAGTCGGGCTGGGCACGCGAAAGATTGCGTATTCAGGTCCGGCTCCAATCTCGAATGCGAGCCTTCCGGTGATTCGCCGCGCGTAAGTGAGCTCGGCAATGTGCCCTAGAACCGTCGCGTCGGCAGTGGTGAAACGGAAGCTGTCGAAGCGATAGAGGACGCCGATGGCATCCTGCCTCGACATTTGATAGCTCAAACCTGCCTGGCCGATGGTGTTATCGAAATCGAAGGAGTTGTTGTTGAAGTCGCGCAGAAAGGCGTAACCACCCGCGACTGAGAATGTGACTCGCGGGGACAATAGTGCGTCAATTTCGACCAGCGATGAATTGAGAAGGCGTTGACCTCGAGCGGACAGAATCGATTCATTGGGAACGAGCGACGGTTGCAAGCCAAGCGCACCGCCGCCGGGCAGCGACAACGCACTCAGCCCGCCGTATCCGAAAGAAGTTTCGGGAATGTAGGCCACCTGGTCGAGAAGCGAAAGGGAAGCGCGGCGCCCTTTAATCTTCTCCCCGACTTGCAACTCCTGCACAATCGCATTCTGCACGCTTGCGTCGTTGGAGATGGATCCGCCGCCGACATAATCCATGGAGAATTCCGAATGATTTGAGTTGGCGCGAACGTCGAGCGCACCGAGGAGCGTGGTCCATGTGGTCCACGAGGTCGTGTTTGGAGTGAGGAGAGGATTGGAATCGCCTGCAACAGTCACAAAAAAGGATGGCTGCCAGTAGCTATGCTCCAGCGCCGGGACGCCGAGAGACACGGTCTGCACGCCGGCAAGTGAGCGCGTGTCCGGATTCAACCTTTGTCCATTGATATCGGTCGGTTCCTGGTCCTCGGGGCTCGGCGAAGCATTCGGCTGCGCGGCTTCACTTGGCGGCGCCGATTGATCCGTCGGTTGCTGCTGAGCACGCGCCACCGGAACAGCCAGGAAGGCCGCGCAGAGAAGTATCAGCAGATTGAGGTTGACGAGTCGCATCATTTTCCTTTTACGGTCAAGATTCCTTTAACGGTTAGGGCACGACGATCTGGTCGCCGGCCTTCAGCAGGAAATTCTGGTCCACCTGTTTTCCGTTAATTGCGGCTTTGTAGTTGAACGGATGCTTGGTTTGCGTTCCGTTCTCATTCCGTAAGACGTAAATCTTGCCAAGCGATGCAAATTGCGTGAACCCGCCCGCGCTCGAGAGCGCCTGCAATACCGTCATACCGGGGAGCAGCGGAAACGCGCCCGGACGAAGAACTTCGCCGATGATAAATACGCGCTGGCTATTGATTGCCGTGACGATCACCGTCACTTGCGGCGCCGTTACAAATTTCTTCAAATTCGTTGTGATCTGCGCTGCAAGTTGAGAAGGCGTCAATCCAGCCGCCTGAACATCGTTCAACAATGGCAGCGAAATCTTGCCATCCGGCCGCACAGGCACGCTGCGAGTCAGTTCGGGTTCCTTCCACACGCTGATGTCGAGAACGTCCTGCGGTCCGATGGTGTAATTCGGATCCTCGGTCGCCGGTTTACGCGCGTCCGGCGTTGAATTATCGGGTGCCTGAGCTTGCTTATCGACTTTTGGCTTGTCTTGACTCCGCGCCGGCGCTGGAGCTGCCAGAGCGACGAAAATCAGAGCCAGACAAATCGTCCATTGCTTAAACATCCGCGTCTCCTGCCTGCTAAGCGATGCCTGAACTGTCCAAACCAATCTGTTTCAATTTATAGAGCAGCGATTTATAGCTGATTTGCAATTCCTGAGCGGCACGCTTGCGATTCCAACGAGTCCGCGCCAAAGCTTTCAAAATCAACTCGCGCTCAGCTTCGCGCGAGGCGGCGCGAGAGGCAGCCTTTAGCGAATGCGATTGTGCGTCTGCCGGCGAAGGGCTGGCCGAAGGTTCCACTGGTTCTGAAAGCGCGAAATGTTCGTCACCCAGCGCTACCACTTTTTTTACGACGTTTTCGAGTTCCCTGATGTTACCGGGCCAGGAATGCTCCATTAGAGTCTGGAAGGTCGGCGCGGTCACCAAGGGCCGCGAACGGCCGAGCTGTGCCGCGTACTTCGTCAGGAAAAAATCGACGAGCTCGGGGATATCTTCTTTGCGTTCGCGCAGCGGCGGCACGCGAAGGCAGACGCCATTGATGCGGTAGTAGAGCTCGCTGCGGAACCGTCCGGCATGCATTTCTTCATCGAGGTTTCGGCTCGTTGCCGAAATTACCCGCATGTTGAGCGTGCCCGGACGCGTGGCCGAGTCGCCATCCGGCAGAGAGCAGAGCAGGCTGCGCTGGCATCCGGCGTCTAGTTCACTGATCTCGTCGAAAAACACCGTTCCTCGCGCAGAGTGTGAGGCTGCTCCATTTCCATTGCAATTCAGCCCAAGCTCTGCGCCCAGCGATTCGGCATTGATCGAGGCGCAAGAAATCTTGACGAAAGGTTCTTCTCGCCGCGGCGACAATTGATGTAGCTTGCGCGCAAAGATCTGTTTCCCGGTTCCGCTCTCACCCACTAGAAGAATCGGAATGTTCGTCGGAGCCAGCTCCGTTATTACGTCAACCAGAGTACGAATCACCGGGCTTATTCCGCACGCGTGGCTTTCCTCGCGCGCCGTTTCACCCAGGTTTTTCGTTTGTGTCGCCATTATTTTAAAATCCGACGTCATTCTGGGCACAGCCGAAGTCGGCACTGCCCCTATGTACAGCAGCAATGCGACTGCCACTGTGTGCGGTCCCGCGGGAAAATGTTGGCCGCCTTCATATCCTTTGTTTTGTGGTAGATACGAGCTCAAAGTATTCGTCGGCTCGGCTACAACTCCAAAACCAACTGACGTTCGCAGCCATCGCCATCTCACGTTCGGAGGGCGATCCATAACTTATTGATAATGCAGCGATTAACCGTCTCACCTCGAATCTCAATTCTCTTGTAGATTCGGGATTTCGAGGGAGTCGGCTGCCACTTAAGGTAAAAATGTTTCCATTATTTGAGCCTCGACGGCATCGTAAGCCGGATTAGCCACCCTTTGTGGCAGTTCGCAGCTCTCACGACGAGGCATCGGAGCGGCACATGGATTTCTCGACGTGTGGCCCTCTTGAAGGGTCCCATTTTGTATAGAGCATCGCAATAGGCCTTCCTACCCATTCCTGGGCCTATTCGAATGCGACCTGTAATAGTCGTCCATTTGATAGGGTTACCACTCGAAACCATTGCAAAAGAATCTTCTCCGCGTTGCCGAGAAAGACTTGTACGATTTCAAATGAAGTCGGGATTTTCCACGTTGACCGCTCGACGCGGGAACGCGGATAGTCGCGCGAGGGATTGCTTATTACACGAAGCGCATTTCCGGAAGTAGTTAGCAATACTCGAAGTAATCGTACACAGATGGCAAAACCAGCCAAGAACAAGAATCTTTCTGTCTGCCTAATGTCAGCCCACCCTCTCGTACTGGGAGAGTTTGAGAAACTTCTCGCCCGTCCTGGATTTCAAATCGTTACGAAGCAACTCGAATCGAATCTGGCACCGGAACTTCGGCGAGTGGTGCTTCCAAAGGCCAACATCTACGTTTTTGACGCGCACACGTCGCAGCAGGCGGCAGCGTCGCTGATTTCAAATATTCTCGAGCAATCGCCCGGCGCACGCTTGATCGTCGTCGGAGAGAAATTTTCGGAATCGCATAGTTATTCGCTACTGCGAATGGGCGCAAAAGGCCTGCTGACGTACTCGGAAGCGCGAGAGCAATTGCCGGAGGCGCTACCATTGGTGGCAGCGGGCGGCTTCTGGGTTCCGCGCGTGCTACTCTCGAATTTCGTAGATTCGATTCTCAACGGCGCGCATGGCCGCCAGTTCAAGAATGCCGCGGCAGCCGATCTCAGCCATCGCGAGCAGGAGACGCTCGAATCGCTGCTTGAAAATCTTTCGAACAAAGAGATCGCGAGCAAGCTCAATATTTCCGAGCGCACGGTGAAATTCCACGTTTCGAATCTACTGAGCAAATTCGGTGTGCGTCGGCGCGCCGATCTCATCCTACTCTGCTATCAGAAGCGGGACGCGCTGTAACTTCACAAGCGCAACTTTTGAGCTGCGCAACTCACCACGGTTTCAGGCAAAACTGGCGCGGACTGAGTTCAATGTGGTTTGGCATGTCGCGCCGCGAGGGCATTTTGCGCGGCACTCAGACCGAAGCGCGAGCGCGGCCGTGGCTGGATTGACTTCTGGTTCGGCGCTATGCTACTCATGCTGCTCGATTCCAGCGAGAAATTCGGCCCAGGAATGGCGCCCCAAACCAAACGGATTGAAGTGACGCTCGAAAGCGTGCTCGAAAGCGTAGATCTCGCCGAGAGCATCGTGATGCGTGTTTCAGGAGCCGCAGGCTTCGGCGAGGACGATTGCCACAGAATCGGAATGTCGATACGCGAAGGTGTGATCAACGCATATAACTACGGAAATCATAAGGACCGAAGAAAGAAGATTTTTTTCACGATCGTGTTTGAGCCGGAAAAGATGGTGGTGCGAATTTTGGATCAGGGAACGGGATTCGAACTTTCTGCCGTTCCCGATCCGCTGGCGGAAGAAAATCTGCTGCGAACGTCCGGCCGGGGAATTTTTCTGATGCGCGCGTTCATGGACGAGTTCATCGTCAAGCACGGTCCCGAGGGCGGCGCAGAACTGATCATGGCGAAGCGACTCCCCGATTCCCGCCATGACAACGGTGGTTCCTCAGCCTCTGGAGAAAAGGAGTCGTGAGTCTGTGACACTTCACGCCACGTGCCGCGACAACACCGATGTCGCGGTTGTCGATTTCAGCGGCCGGATCACCCTTGGTGAAGGAAGCGCACTGCTTCGCGATACAATCCGCAACCTTACCAGCATCGGCAAGAAGAAAATTTTATTGAATCTCGCAGACGTGGACTACATAGACAGCGCTGGAATCGGCGAATTGGTCGGCGCTTATACGACGGTGCGAAACGCGTCAGGCGAGCTGAAACTCCTGAATCTCACCAAACGCGTGCACGATTTGTTGCAGATTACAAAGCTGGTCACTGTGTTCGATGTCCAGGATGAAGAGTGGACAGCGATTCACAGCTTCAAGTAATTCGATCATTCGCCGTACGCCACGACTTATAGTTACCACCTTTTCCGATGCAAATCACTTTTGTATCCGCCGTTGAGCTTGCCGGCTGATTCAGTTCGCTTTTTGCGTCTTCTCGCTCTGGACAGCCAAAAAGGTTTATGCAAAAATCTGCGCGCTTTGGCGGCGTGGGAATTCCGTCGGGGTGCAAGGGCCCGGTATCGGGTTTATGTGCTGCCGACTGGCGTCACAGGCTGCAGAAGCCAACGTCACCGAAAGAGGAGTTCCAAAGTTGGCGAGAGAACAAGGTGTGGTGAAGTGGTTTAACGCATCGAAGGGCTACGGCTTCATCCAGCGCCAGTCGGGTGAAGACGTCTTCGTTCACTTCTCAGCCATTGAAATGGATGGCTACAAGTCGTTGAACGAAGGTCAGCTTGTGGAGTTCGAGGTCCGCCAAGGACCGAAGGGCTTCCAGGCCGAGGGCGTCAATAAAATCTAGGTACCACTCTTTACCGGGCCCTGTTCAACTTGTGCGGATAGGGCCCTTCCTTTCCGCTCAGATTTCGCATCCTGCTTTCTTGCCCGCCGGTTATGTTTCGCGGCAGCCGTTTTCCTACCGTTCGAGCCTGAATCGGTTGTGATAACATTGCGAGTTTGGAGTTCACGCAAGGAGCGGTTTAGTGCCTGAGCATATTTCACGTAAGGATCTGAAGTCGGACGAATTCCGGGACACGCTAGCAGTCGGCGCCGAAGCGGTTCTGTCACATCAGAAACTCGTCATCTATATAGGCGTAGTGGCTGTCATTGTTTTGGGCGCGTTTTTTGGCTGGCGGCTGTACGCGGAGCGACAGACTGTAAAGGCTGCGGCGGCGTATGACGACGCGATGAAAGTGTTTAACGCGCGGGTTCGGACTGCCACTGAGCCCGCCGATCCGGGCGAAATTACATATACGGATGAGAACGTAAAATTCGACGCTGCCGCAAAGAAATTCGAGGCGGTCGCACAGCAATATCCGAGAACACGCCCGGGGCAGATTGCCGCGTATTACGCCGGCCTGTCACTGGAACGCCTGAAGCGAAACGACGAAGCGGCCAAATGGTTGGAGCAAGTGACCCACAGTGGCGAAGAAGACTTCACTTCACTTGCGCGGCTTGAATTGGCGCAACTCGATGATCAGACGAACAAACAGGCTGACGCTGAAAAGATTTACAAGGACCTTATCGCGCATCCGACCGTATTTGTGCCGAAACCTGTCGCAATGTTGAGCCTAGCGAATCATTATCGCGGCATGAATAACAACGCCGAAGCTTCAAAGCTCTACACCGAGATCAAAACCGAATTTCCAGACTCACCGATTGCGCAACAAGCGAGCCAGATTGCCGCTTTGCTACCGGGGAAGTCGTAAGTTATTTTTGCATTCAAGGCTCCGAAGTGTCTGGCGTAATCAGATCCGGTTTCGTTGTTTTTCCCTTCCAGTAAATAAGCCTTTCCCGGCCAAAGTGCCTCTCCCATCCGAAGCAGCCTGATAAACTAAGCGCATGGAACTCGCTCCTTATGGGATGGATGTGCGAAAGTCTCGCGGACGCCGCTACTTCGAAGTGGCGCATCCTTACCGCAACGACTACGCTCGCGACCGCGATCGCGTGATCCACTCGCGCGCATTTCGGCGGCTCGAGGCTAAGACACAAGTCTTCACGACGCGGTTCTCGGATCACTTTCGCAATCGGCTGACGCACACAATTGAGGTGGCGCAGATCGCGCGAACAGTGGCGGGCGCGATGTCGCTCAACGCCGATCTCGCTGAGGCGCTCGCGCTCGTCCACGATATTGGCCACCCGCCGTTCGGCCACGCAGGTGAAAAAAAGCTCAATGCGCGAATGCGCGAATACGGCGAGCGTTTCGATCACAATTTGCACGCCTTGCGAATCGTCGAGCAATTCGAGCAGCGTTATCTTGATTTTCCGGGACTCAATCTGACGTTTGAAGTTCGCGAGGGAATCATCAAACATTCCCGCGACTACGCCGAGGCGGATTATCCGGAACTTGCAGAATATCTTCTCGATCAATGCCCGCCACTCGAGGCGCAGCTTATCGATCTCGTGGATGAAATCGCCTACAACACCGCCGATCTCGACGACGGGTACGAGGCACATCTGGTCGAGATTGAACGCGTGCGTCGATCGGTGCCTGTATTCGACAGAATGTATTCGGAAGTCAAACGCGGTCATCCAAATGGCCGTCCGAAACTGATCTTTAACGAGGCGCTCAAGCGAGTTTTGGATCTCCTGGCCACTGACGTGATTCAAGAAACGCAACGACGGGTGAAGCAGGCGGGAGTCGAGACGGTGGAAGACATTCGACGTCACGGCACACGCTTGGCATCGTTCTCAGACGAAGTTGCGCGATCGAACGCGGAGCTGAAGCATTTTCTCCTCGCAAATCTTTACGCGCTTCCGGCCATTGATGAGGATCGCGAGCGATCGGTTCAAGCGCTAGACGAGCTTTTTCAGTTTTTCCTGGATCATTCGGACGCTTTGCCTGGCTTTTACAGGGAGCAGTCTCAACAAGAGCCGCTTGCTCGGGTAATCTGCGACTATATCGCGGGCATGACGGACCAATATTTGCTGCGACAGCATCAAGAACACGTTCGTCCGACGGCCATAAAGAACGACTCATGAAGCATGAGCTGACTACCGGACTGGTGGATACTGTCACATGCGGCGAAAAGGACAATATTCCGCAGAGAATCGGTCTCCTCGGACGTATTTCGGCCGTTATTCGTTTGGTGTCAAATCGGGGCGTAGCCAAGCGCGGTTTCTTGACTTCGCTGAGGTGCGCTCTATAATGGCTTTTCAAGCGCGTTAATGCGGGGAAAACGATGTTTCTAGATGTGCATGAACTCGCGCTCCACAAGGCCCGCATTCGCAGGACCTACGCTCCAGGAACGCTCGATTTGCATTCCTCGGAAATGCGTCAGGTGGAACCTCTCGAGATCCGGGCCACGGCGGAGCTAATTGAGGGTCAGATTCGCATTACGGGCGAATTCCATACCCGTCTGGAACTGGTGTGTGCGAGGTGTCTCGATACCGTCGTTGAAGAAGTGGGACGCGATTTCGACCTCTTTTATCGCTCGGTCACCTCGGTTCCGGACGATGACGAGGCGCAGCTGAATTTGGACGAAACAGACATCGGATTCTTTGAGGGCGATGGCCTGTTCCTCGCGGATATTCTTGCCGAGCAAGTGAACCTGGCGATTCCCATGAAAGTGATTTGCCGCAGCGATTGCCGCGGGCTTTGCCCGCACTGTGGCGTAAATTTGAATCACGAAGAATGCCGCTGTGAGAAGCATCCTACCGACGCCAGACTCGCCCCACTGGCCCGCCTCAAGCAGGACTGGTCTAAAAAGCAATAGAAAGCTACACTGTTGTCTTCGATTTCGGGCGGGATTTCGCCCGTTTCTTTGATGAGGAGTCTCAATGCCAAATCCCAAGCGACGCCATTCCAAAGCGCGCACAAGTAAGCGGCGCGCGCATGACTTTCTAACGGCGCCTACCCTGGGCGAATGCCCGAATTGCCACGAGCGGAAGCTCCCACACAATGCTTGTCCGCATTGCGGCTATTACAAGGGACGCGAAGTTATTGACACAAAGGCCTGAACGGCCTAACTTTTCCCCGCCACTCGAATCGGTGCAGAAATGATCACCATCGCCCTTGATGCAATGGGGGGAGATAACGCTCCTCGCGCCGAAGTGGAAGGAGCGGTCCTCGCAGCACGCGAACTGGACGTGCGCGTGGTCCTCGTCGGCATTGAGGCGACGGTTCGAGCGGAATTGGCTCGCCATCGAGCCAAAGGCCTGCCGATTGATGTTGTCAACGCGACCGAAGTGATCGCGATGACGGATTCGCCGTCACAAGCGTTCCGCAGGAAGAAGGACAGTTCCGTTCACGTCGCCGCGCGGCTGGTTCGTGAAGGCAAAGCCGATGGTTTGGTGAGCGCCGGAAATACGGGCGCGGTGATGACGACGGCGCGGTTTATTCTCGGCACGTTGGCTGCTGTAGATCGTCCGGCGCTTGCCGCCCCGTTCCCGACTTCAAAGGGCACAGTGACCGTCATCATAGATGTCGGCGCGAACGTGGATTCGAAGCCGGAACAAATCGAGCAATTTGCGGTTATGGGTGAAATTTACTACCGCGCGATTTTCGGAACGAAGCGGCCTCGGGTTGCGCTTCTCTCGATCGGCGAAGAAGAAATGAAAGGCAACGAACTAACACGCGAGGCGGCGAACCTTTTGAAGCAGACGACGCTGAATTTCACGGGAAACGTGGAAGGCCGCGACGTTTTCAACGGCGACGTGGACGTAATCGTCTGCGACGGTTTCATTGGTAATGTTGCATTAAAGATCAGCGAAGGCGTCGTATTGCACATTACCGGGCTTTTGAAGACGGCGCTGACAAGCAGTCTCAGCGCGAAAGCTGGTTACGTTCTGGCGCGTAAGGCGTTTAAGGATTTTCGAAAGAAGATTGATTATTCGGAGTACGGCGGGGCGCCGCTTCTCGGTGTTCGCGGGACGGCGGTGATCGGCCACGGCAGTTCGAATCCGAATGCCATAAAGAATGCGATTCGCGTGGCCGCCGAACTTTGCCGATCCAAAGTGAACGAAAAGATTGACCGAGAACTCGCGGCAGTCGCGCTAGCCGCCAAGGGATAACCAAGCTCGCGCTGCGCGGTGGGCCCCGTCCCAGCTTGCCGTTCACGCAAATTCCGAGAGAAAACGAAGCGGACACGTCTATGGCTAAGCTTGCATTCTTGTTCCCCGGACAAGCCTCGCAATATCCGGGTATGGGCCGCGATCTGGCGGAGAAATTTCCGGTTGCGCGGCGCGTTTTTGATGAGGCTGACGCCGCGTTGGGATTTTCAATTTCAAAAATCTGCTTTGAGGGCACTGAAGAAGACCTCAAGCTAACGGAAAATACTCAGCCGGCGATCCTAACTGTTTCGGTTGCTGCGTTTCGAGTTCTTGAAGAAAAGGGGATTGTGCCTGACGTCGTCGCCGGCCATAGCCTCGGCGAATATTCCGCCCTTGTTGCCGCAGGCGGGCTAGATTTTGCCGACGCGGTCAAACTTGTCCGCAAGCGCGGTAAGTACATGCAAGAGGCCGTTCCGGCGGGCGAGGGAGCGATGGCTGCGATTCTGGGACTCGCTCCCGCCGAAGTGCACGACATTACGAAGAAGGCGGCGGAGGGCGATATCGTCTCCGCAGCAAATATGAATTCTCCTGAGCAGACGGTGATTTCGGGTTCGGCAGCGGCGGTGAAACGCGCCGTCGAAATCGCTTCGCAGAGCGGGGCCAAGCGCGCCGTGATTCTGCCTGTTTCCGCGCCATTCCATTGCGAGTTGATGATGCCTGCGCAGAAGCGGCTCGAAGCGGATTTGCGGGAGATTAATTTTCATGACTTGCGCTTTTCGTTGGTTACGAACGCGGACGCAGAGGACATCACTAGCGGCAACGAAGCGCGCGAGGCTCTGATCCGGCAAGTTTGCTTGCCGGTTCGTTGGCTCGATTCCGTCCACGAGATGATCGAAAGCGGCGTGCACATGTTTGTGGAAGTCGGACCGGGAAAAGTGCTGAGCGGGCTTCTTAGGCAGATTGACCGTGCGGTTCGATGCGTTGGAGTGGATGATTCCGCGAGCCTTCAAGCGGCGCTCGAAAAAGTTCAACAGGCGCGAGCGGAAACAGCCGAAGCCTGATCGCGATATGTTTTCACTGAAAGATAAAGTTGCGTTGGTTACGGGTGCGTCGCAGGGAATCGGACGCGCGACCTCGTTTTCGCTTGCCCAAGCGGGCGCGAAGATTGCCGTGGCAGCGCGCAACGTAGAGAAGCTCGGGACGCTGGTGGCCGAGATACAGGCGGCTGGAGGCGAAGCGTTGGCAGTGCCGATGGATGTCTCGGAGCCCGCGCAGGTGAAGGCGGGATTTCAGCAGGTGTTGGCGAAATTCGGGCGGATGGACATACTTGTGAACAACGCTGGAGTGTCTCGCGACACTCTGGCGCTGCGTATGAAACTCGAGGATTGGGATGCGGTGATCCGCACCAATCTCACTGGCGCGCATCTTTGCACGCAACAGGCGTTGGGAGCGATGCTCAAGCAGCGGTCGGGGCGAATCATCAATGTGAGTTCGGTCGTTGCGGAGACGGGAAATCCCGGGCAAGCGAATTACGTTGCGGCAAAGGCGGGGATGATCGGGCTGACGCGCGCGATCGCGGTGGAAGTCGCTTCGCGCAATATCACAGTAAACGCCGTCGCTCCGGGTTTCATCACCACCCCAATGACCAACCCGCTGCCGCAGAATGTGAAGGATTTCATGCTGGGGCGGATTCCTTTGGGCCGTGCGGGAACGGATGTGGATGTCGCGTCGGCAATTGTTTTTCTGGCGAGCGACGAGGCAGCGTATATTACCGGACACGTCCTGGACGTAAACGGCGGAATGTACATGGGGTGAGAAGGTGCGGCACGGATATAGGCCGTCTAAGGTTGACCGCGCCTCTAGCCACGCATAGAATGCTCTGGCTTGACCAAATTTGACACGGCGCGACCGTCCGGACAGATCAAGTGCGCGGTTGCAGCTTGCCGATAGCGGAGGAACATACAGAATGGCCAGCGTCGAAGAACGCGTGAAGCAGATCATCGTCGAACAGCTCGGTGTGGACGAGGGCGAAGTGACTCCCACCGCATCGTTTGTGGACGATCTGGGCGCAGATTCACTGGATACGGTCGAACTCGTCATGGCCTTCGAAGAGGCGTTCGGCATCGAGATTCCGGACGAAGACGCAGAAAAAATCACAACTGTGAAGGACGCGGTCGCGTACATCGAGAAGCATTCGAAGAAATAGTTCCCCGTCCCATTCCGAACAGGAGAGAAAGCGCATTGAATCGCCGCGTTGTGGTGACAGGTGTGGGCCTTGTTTGCGGATGCGGCATCGGCACCGATGAAGTATGGAAGAACATCGTCGCCGGGAAGAGCGGCATTGGTCCGATCACCCATTTCGACACTACGAATTTCGATTGCCGGATAGCTGGCGAGGTCCGCGGCTTCGATCCCCTCCTCTGGATTGAAAAAAAAGAAGTCAAGAAAATGGGCCGGTTCATTCAGCTGGCCATGGCTGCCACGGATTTCGCCGTCAAGATGTCCGGACTGCAGGTGACGCCGGACATTGCCGATTCCACCGGTGTTTATATTTCGTCGGGGATCGGCGGCTTTGACGTCATTGAGCGCGAACACTCAAAATTCCTTCAGGGCGGCCCGGGAAAGATTTCACCATTCTTTATACCCGCAGCCATCGTAAATCTTGCGTCTGGGCACGTTTCCATTCGTTATGGCGCGCGGGGGCCAAATTCGGCTACAGCGACTGCATGCTCAGCTTCGGCGCATGCGATTGGCGATGCGATGAAGTTGATCCAGCGCGAGGTTGCGGACGTGATGATCGCGGGCGGAGCGGAGGCGGCGATCACTCCAATGGGCGTTGGTGGATTCGCGGCGATGAAGGCGCTTTCAACTCGCAACGATGAGCCGGAACGCGCAAGCCGGCCGTTCGACGCGCAGCGCGATGGATTCGTGGTGGGCGAAGGCGCGGGAGTGCTGATTCTCGAATCGCTCGAATACGCTGAGCGTCGTGGGGCGAACATCATTGCGGAGCTCGTTGGGTACGGCATGTCGGGAGACGCGTTTCATATTACGCAGCCCGCGGAGCAGGGCGATGGTGCGTATCGCGTCACGCTTGCGACTCTGAAAGATGCCGGAGTGCCCGCTTATGCCGTTGACTATGTGAATGCGCACGGAACATCCACGCCGATTGGAGACGCGATCGAAACGGTGGCTTTGAAACGCGCATTCGGCGAACATGTCAAGAAACTTGCAGTGAGTTCGACGAAATCCATGACTGGCCATCTGCTTGGCGGCGCCGGCGGACTCGAAGCGGGCATCGGTGTGCTCGCGCTTCGAGATCAGATTTTGCCGCCGACTGTCAATTACGAGAATCCGGATCCGGCGTGCGACCTCGATTACATTCCGAATACGGCACGAAAGGCCGAAGTGCGATACGCGCTATCGAATTCGTTTGGATTTGGCGGAACGAACGCGTCGCTCCTTTTTAAGAAGTGGGAAGCACGCTGAACTCGCTCCGGCATCTGGGATTGCTGGAGTCGGCGATTCGTATTTCGAGGTTTCAGATTCGATTGCTTGATCTGAAATCCCCTGAGACTTTAGCGGAAAGCGGGAGGCGAGTTTGAAAATCGGTGTTTGCGTCAAACAAGTCCCCGCTAAGGACGCGCCGCTGGCGATTGCCGAGACAGGCGCGTGGATCCAAGAATCCGATATCGGCTTCGAGACTAACGAACCTGACGGTTTCGCGCTCGAGGAGGCACTACGCCTGAAGGAAAAACACGGCGGCGAAGTTGTTGCGATTTCGATGGGTCCGGACCGCGTGAAACAGACGATCAAAGAAGCCTTAGCGAAGGGTGCGGATCGAGGCATCCACATTGTGGATGATCAGTTTTTCAAGCTCGATCCGCTCGGTTCGGCGCGTTCCATCGCGGCAGCGATTCAGAATGAGAAATTTGATCTCGTTCTAACCGGCCTGCAAAGCGATGATCAAGGCTTCGGCCAGACAGGCGTCTCGCTTGCGGAATTGCTGGGGCTCCCTCACGCCACGATTATCATGCAGATTGAAGTGACGGAAGGGCATATGAAACTGAAGCGTGAACTCGAAGCCGGCTGGTTTCAGTGGGTCGAATTGCCGCTGCCAGCCATCCTGTCAATTCAGTCCGGCATAAACAAGCCGCGATACGCCACGCTCAAGGGAATTATGGCGGCAAAGAAGAAGGAAATTGCGATCGTGCAACGGGCATCGCTCGGGGTGCCCGATGTGCTGACGCAGCGCGTTCAGAAGATTTATGTTCCGCAGAAAACGAAGAAGACTGAATTTCTTACCGGGACGCCAAAAGAAGTCGCTGCGAAACTCGTCGAAAAGCTGAAACACGACGCACGAGTTTTATAGTGCCGTCCGACGGACAACCATGAAGATTTTACTGATCACCGAACAGCGCGAAGGCAAGTGGAATAAGACCAGTTTTGAAACGCTTTCCGCAGCGCAGCAGGCCGTGCAGCAAACAGGCGGGACGCTGACGGGCGTGGTAATCGGCAAGGGCGTCGCTGGGTTGGCGGATGAACTCGCTGCGTATCAATTGGATGAAGTTCTACTTGTCGAGCACGATCTTCTGAATCAATACACTCCAGACGGGTTCACGCTAGCGTTGCGGCAAGTTGTGGAGAGCGCCAAGCCGGAACTCGTCCTCATGCCACATACGTATCAGGTACGCGACTTTGCTCCGAAGCTTTCGGCCTCGCTCGGCAAAGGCATGATCGGTGATTGCATCGGTTATCGGTACGAGAACGGCAAACTTATTTTTGTTCGTCAGATGTTTCAGGGCAGGACGGCTGCGGATGTTGTCTTCGAAGGCGACGCACCGTGGATTGCGACGTTTCAGGCCGGCGCATTTCGCGGCGATCAAGCCGCGCGGCGCCAGGGCGATAAAGCGCCGGTGAAAGCCGTGAGCGTGGAGCTCAAAGCAGATCAAATTCGCACGAAGCCACTTGAATTATTTCGCGAAGCGAAGCAAGCCGTGGATCTCACGCAGGCGCCACTTCTCGTTGCGATTGGGCGCGGCATCAAGGCGCCCGAGAACATTCAATTGGCTGAAAAGCTTGCCAAGGCGCTGGGCGCGGAACTCGCGGCATCACGGCCCATTTGTGACGAGGGCTGGTTGCCAATGGAGCGGCAGATCGGAAGTTCAGGACAGACGGTCGCGCCGAAGCTTTATCTCGCCATCGGAATTAGCGGCGCGATTCAGCATGTTGTCGGGATGAAAGGTGCGCGCACGATCGTAGCGATCAACAAAGATCAGAATGCGCCGATTTTCGAGGTCGCCGATTATGGGATAGTGGGCGATCTTTTCGAGATAGTTCCCGCATTGACCGAGGAGCTTGAGAAGTCGAACGCGGGATAATTGCGCTGACTAACTCTTAGCCCTCACTCTCTAATTTCAATTAAAAACAAACCGGTTCTCGATGTTCAGTTTCGTAAATGGCCGTCCCGGAACCGGGCAATTTGTCGAAATCAAATCCCGCCAAGCTGTTGGAAAGTTATGAAATCAAAGCGTTTAGAGCGGACGCAGAACTGGCACCAAACCTGCGCAGTTTCTTTGCGGTTTGTCGCGAAGATTACTCGTTTCTCCCAAGTACCCAAGCTAGCCGCGCTGAAACGGAGTGCGTATGAACGCAATCTGGCAGGATTTGAAATACGGCGTTAGGACGCTCAGCAAGAGTCCGGGTTTCACTCTCGTCGCGATCTTGACGTTAGCGCTCGGAATTGGCGCAAATACCGCAATTTTCTCGGTGTTCAATCAAGTTCTGTTGCGCCGCTTGCCTGTAAAAAATCCGAGCGAGCTTGTAGTACTGCGCAATCCCGGGCTCACGACCGGCCATACGTGGAGCGATGGTGACAACTCCGAGTCGTTTTCATTCCCCATGTATAAAGGGCTTCGCGATCGCAACGCGGTTTTTTCCGGGCTAATGGCGCGCTATCCCTTCGACGCGAGCGTTTCTTATCGCGGCGACACGGAAAGAGCGCAAGGAGATCTCGTCTCCGGCAATTTCTTTGAAGTTCTCGGTGTACAGCCTGAACTGGGGCGTGTCTTCAATTCTGATGACGACAAAACTCCCGGGGCGCAGCCAGTTGTGGTCCTTAGCAACGGCTACTGGAATCGTCGCTTTGGCGGTGATCCGGGCATCGTGAACCAGTCAATCCAAGTGAACAGCACGCCGATGACGGTGATCGGTGTGACTCGCGCTGGATTCACAGGCATTCAGATCGGCCAGGTATCTGATGTTTTTGTGCCGCTGATGATGAAAGCGCAGATGACGCCGAATTGGAACGGCCTCGACGACTGGAACGATTATTGGCTGGGTGTATTCGGGCGCCTGAAGCCGTCGATCTCCCTGAAACAGGCTCAGTCCGGTATCAATTTGGCCTACAAGCCGCTCCTGGAAGAACAACTTACCAAAATCAATGGCTGGGACGAGAAGGAGCGGCAGGAATTTCTTGGAAAGCAGCTTACCGTCGCGCCGGGAGGAAAAGGACGCGACACACTGCAGCGCGACGCCAGCACGCCATTAAACGTTTTGATGATGATGGTGACGCTTGTCCTTATTCTGGCGTGCGCGAACATTGCGAGCCTGTTGCTCGCTCGTGGGGCAGGCCGGCAACGGGAATTCGCGATTCGCACCGCGATGGGAGCGAGCCGATGGCGAATGATGAGGCAGATCCTCGTTGAGAGTTTGATTTGCGCGTTTGCCGGCGGTGCGCTGGGACTGCTGGTTTCGGCGTGGACGATCGACACTCTGATCGCCACGTTGCAAAACGACGCCAGCATCGAAGGCCTAACCACGCGCCTGAATTGGGACGTTCTCTTGTTTTCGATCGCGGTGACCGCTGTCTCTGGACTTATCTTTGGCCTCGTGCCCGCATGGCGTGTTACGCGGACCGACGTGTCACAAGCGCTGAAAGATCAGGGCTCGACGACTTCAGCGGGGTTGTCTCACGTTCGTTTTCGCAAGGGATTGGTGGCCGCGCAGGTCGCCTTCACCGTTCTGTTATTGGCTGGCGCCGGGCTATTCACGCGCACACTTTGGAATCTGCGACACGTGGCCTTGGGACTGGCCCCGGATAACTTGATTACGTTTACCATCGCGCCGCAGTTAAACGGTTACACGCCTGTCCGCACAGCGGCGCTGAGCGCGGAATTACGCGAGCGTTTGGCGGCGCTGCCCGGAGTGAAGGCTGCAAGCTCTTCAATTATCGCTACTTTGACCGGCACAACCGACGGGTCCAACATAGCGATACCCGGTACGGACAATTCAGGCGCTCACAAGCGGCATATCAGTCGCGACTGGGTCGGCCCGAAATACTTCTCGACGCTTGGGATACCTCTGCTCAAGGGGCGTGATTTCTCAGCTGCAGACACTGACACGAGTGAAAAAGTTGCAATTCTCAGCGAGACAGCCGAACGGCAGTTGTTCCCGGGTGTAGAGGCGGTCGGTCGGCGATTTGGTTGGAGCGCGAGCGACGGCAAGCCCGATGTGGAAGTGGTAGGCGTTGTGAAGGACGTTCAACAAGCCCATGTCCGTTCAGACGTGGTGCCATTTGTATATCTGCCCGACACGCAAAACCCGGATGCCGAACTGCGTAGCGTGACGTTCTACGTTCGTACGAATCAGGATCCGTTACTGCTTGCGCCGCAGTTGCGAGCGGAAGTTCACAAGCTTGACGCGAACCTGCCGGTCTTTGACCTCGAAACAATGGCCCGGTTAATAGATGAAGATTTGTTTGCAGAGAGACTTGTAGGCGCACTGTCGTCTGGTTTTGGCATCCTTGCGGCGCTGTTAGCTGCGCTCGGAATTTACGCACTACTTGCCTATCTCGTTGTTCAGCGGAGGCGCGAGATCGGCATCCGAATGGCTTTAGGCGCGGGCACGAGTGACGTGGTCCGAATGATCTCGCGCGAGGTTGGATTCATGGTGCTTGTAGGCGCCGCCGTAGGGTTGCCGGCGGCGTACGGATTGGCGAAGATCAGCGAATCGTTACTGTTCGGCGTCCGTTCGGGCGATCCGACGATTTACGTGGCCGATATTGCGCTGAGCGCCCTGGTGGCCTTCGCGGCGTGTTATTTGCCCGTGCGCCGCGCGACCCAAGTTGACCCACTCGTTGCCTTGCGTCACGAATGAAGGATTTTGAAGTTCAACTTGCCGGCTCGTAATTCCCGGAAGGACAATGATATGAACAATTTTTTGCAGGACATTCGATTCGGATTGCGAACGCTGCGGAAGTCTCCGGGATTCACATTTGTAGCGATTCTCACCCTGGCGTTCGGAATGGCTGCAAATACGACGATTTTCAGCATTGTAAATGCCATTCTCCTGCGGCCGTTGCCGGTGGAGCACGCAGAACAAATTGTCGTGCTGTCTACCGAGCAAAAAAACAATCCGTTGAACATGTCAGTTTCGTATCCAGATTTTCTGGATTTGCAGAAGCACGCTGATGGATTCAGCGATCTATTTGCTTATGAGTTTTCGCTCGTGGGACTGGCCGCGGACGGTCACGCAAGCCACTTCGTAGTCAGTTATGTCTCGCCGAACTTTTTTTCAGGGCTTGGGCTTCAGCCGACGCTTGGCCGGTTCATTCTGCCTACCGAAGGACAGTCACTCGGCGCTGACCCCGTTCTCGTGCTGGGCTATACGTACTGGCGGTCGCGCTTCGGGGGCGATCCGAACGTCACGGGAAAGCAAGTTTTAGTGAATGGGCATCCGATGACGATCATCGGAGTTGCGCCAAAGGGATTCTACGGCGTGTATTCCATTGCGGATTGCCAAGGCTACATCCCGGCGAGCATGGCTGCGACAATCGATCCCTCCAGCAAAGGAATGTGGACGGACCGCTCAGACCGAGAATTCCAGATGCTTGGACGGTTGAGGGAAGGCGAAAGCCTGAAGCAGGCCCAAGCTGCTATCAACGTGACAGCCAACCAACTGGCGCAGCAATATCCGGACACCGACAAAGGAATCGCAGTCCATGTTTACCCGGAAAGGCTGGCGCGGCCCGAGCCGGATCCGAATAATCCTATTCCAGCCGTTGCTGCAATCTTTCTGGTTCTCGCAGGACTTGTTCTGCTGTTGGCCTGTTTCAATATCGCAAACGTGCTGCTCGTGCGCGCCACGGTACGCCAACGCGAGATGGCAATCCGCGCAGCGCTTGGTGCGAAGCGCGGCCGGTTGATTCGGCAGTATTTGACCGAGAGTTTGCTACTGGCGTTTTTCGGAGGAGCGGCGGGCGCCGTGGTTGCAACGTGGGCCAGCGACGCGCTGAGTTCGATTTCTCTCGCAACGGATTTGCCGCTACGGCTGGATTTCAGCCCTGACTCGCGAGTTCTCCTGTATGCAATTGGGGCGGTACTTATAACCGGCATCGTGGTGGGCATCGCGCCGGCAATACGCGTCGCGCGAACCGACCTAAGCGTTGTTCTCCATGAGGGCGGTCGAGGATCTTCCGACGGACCTCGGCGCAATTTTCTCCGGAATATTTTGGTGGCGGCGCAAGTGGCGGGTTCATTGGTACTGCTGGTCATGGCGGGACTCTCCGCGCGCAGCTTGAACAAGGCAGAACACTTGAATCTGGGATTCGCACCCGATCATTTGTTGAATCTGACGATGGACGTGGGCGAGGTTGGATACAACGAAGCACAAGGAAGGGCCTTCTATCGGCAAGCGGAAGAGCGGTTGCGTGCGATGCCGGGTGTCGCGTCCGTGGCAGAAGCAACTTCAGTTCCGATGGGATATTACAGCGGGGCGGATGTCGTGTACGTCGAGGGACGACCCGTTGAACCGGGACAGCAGCCGCCCGACCTTCTGCGAAATCGAGTCACACCAAGTTATTTTGTGACAATGCGGATGCCAATCGTGCGCGGGCGTGCGTTCGCTGATTCGGATAGTGAGAAAGCTCCGCTCGTGGCAATTGTGAACCAATCGATGGCGAAGAAGTTCTGGCCGGATCAAGACGCGGTTGGAAAGCGCATCAGCACCAAGAGCCAGACCGGACCCTACATTGAAGTTGTGGGTGTGGTGAAGGATGCGAAGTACCGCGGCCCGAACGAGGAGCCACGGCCGTTCTTCTATCTTCCCCTCGATCAGAGCTACGACTCGTTCCGCGCCATCCAAATTCGGACGGATATTCCACCAGGACAATTGGCGGTAGCGGCACAGACGACATTGCACGAAATGGCGCCGAATCTTCCCGTGTTCGATGTGCAGACGATGGAAGAGGCGCTCAACGGCGGCAATGGATTTTTCTTGTATCGATTTGGCGCGGAGATCATGACCGCGATGGGATTGCTGGGATTCGTTCTTGCCGTCGTCGGGGTATACAGCGTGGTGTCGTATTCTGCGGCCCAACGGACTCATGAGATTGGGATCCGGATGGCGTTGGGTGCGAATCGTGGCGAAATTATCGCGATGATCTTACGTCAGGGGTTGACCGTTGTCGGTATTGGATTGTTGATTGGACTGGCCGCGGCGTTCGCCGGAGCTCGTCTCGCGTCGCAGGTCTTCGTAGGAGTGACTGCGAGCGACCCGCTTACGTATTCGATTGTGGTCGCGATTCTGACCGGAGTCGCGCTGTTGGCATGCTGGATTCCGGCGTGGCGAGCGACACAAGTAGATCCGCTGGTCGCGCTGCGATACGAATAGTTTTGCGGTGCGAGGCTAGCGGAAAGTGCGGGGCGCCGCTCGCCACTAGCGCTGTTCTCGCCTTCTCTATCGCCTTAAATTGCCAAACCTCTATTCTCCTCTTCGCATCTAACTTTTGTAACGCGAGGTGGATTTAGGATCCGCGGAGTATAGCGAGCATTGGGTCACTGCGACTGACGAGGACCGGCGGCACCTGCTAGAATGAGCGTTCAGCCGTTCGCTAAGCGCTGGCCCCTCCAGTAGCGAGACTCAATGCTAAACTCGACACCGTATCAAGATTTCGCTTCCGACGGGCCGATAACGCACAGATGACGAACTGTAAATTCACTCGCCGATATCTTTCTTTAATTTGTGCCGGGATCGTACTTTTGGTTTTTCCGGTGGTTTCTTTCGGCCAAGCAAAGAAGAAGCCGCCTGTTCCCATGCCGTCGCAACCGGCAACCGCTCCCGCTAGCGTAGATCCGAAAGAGCTAGTTCGCCGCGCATCCGAAAACGAATTTCAGAACGAGAAGCTGGAGAAGTACTACACGTACGTCCAGCGGCAGGAAACGCGCAAACTTGATTCAGACGGCCACGTGAAATCCACGGAGTCGGAAACTTCGGACGTCATGGTTCTTTATGGCGAGGGTGTGAATCGCGTCATCGCGCGGAATGACAAGCCACTCTCGGGGGAAGATGCCGCAAAGGTAGATGCGAAGATCGACAAGTTCATGCGCGAGCGCAAGAATGAAACGCCTGACGAGAAAAATAAGCGCCTGGCAGATCAGGAGAAAGATCGAGAAAAAGAGCGGGCTTACGTCAAGGAGATTTCGGCGGCCTACAATTTTAATCTCGACGGGATCGAGAAGGTGAACGGTCGCGACGCGTATGTAATTAGCGCTGAGCCGCGTCCCGATTACCACGCTCAAACGCGAGCCGCCCGCGCGCTTCTGCCAGCTTTTCATTTTAAAGTGTGGATAGATAAAGCTGACTGCCAGTGGGTGAAGCTCGATGCGGAGGCGCTCGATAACGCTAGCTATGGACTCTTTCTGCTCAGACTCCATAAGGGCACGCGGGCGCATCTCGAACAAGTCCGCGTAAACGACGAAGTATGGCTCCCGGCGAAGGTGAATTTGAAGGTTGACGCTCGCGTCGTGCTATTCAAGAGCTACCTCGAAGAAATTGATATCAATTACAAGGATTACAAGAAATTCAGGACCGAAGTCGCGATAGGCCCCGCCGTGCCGGCAAATTGAAGTATCGCTACGTTTACATTCATCCGCATTTCCGCTAGCGCATTCCTCGCGCATTACCTCGTCAACTCGTCTGATAGAATGGCCGCATGGCGAGTGAACAGGAGCCGATTCAACGCGAAACACTTGATGCTGAAGTATTGATCGTGGGGGCGGGTCCGGCGGGCCTTGCGTGCGCCCTTCATCTCGCGAATCTGATCGAGAAGCACGCCGCAGAAGGCAAATCACCGCAACTTTCTCCTGAGAATATCTACGTGCTCGAGAAAGGGCGTGAGATCGGCGCGCATCAACTCTCCGGCGCCATCATGGACCCGCGTGGTCTTCGGGAGTTGGTGCCGGATTTCGAGAAATCAGCACCGCTTGATACTCCGGTGACGGACGACGCAGCCTACTACTTCACTCAGTCGAGCTCCTGGAAGCTCCCCATCACTCCGCCGCCGCTTGCAAATCACGGCAACTATGTTGTCTCGCTCAACCGCCTTGTGAAATGGCTTGGCGGTTTAGTTGAAAAGAAAGGCGTGAATCTGTTCACGCAATTCGCGGGCGCGAGCTTGATCTACGAGAAAGAAGGAATTGCCGGCGTCATTACCGAAGACAAAGGCCGAGATAAGAACGGCCAGCCAAAAGACAATTTCACGCCCGGCTACGAATTGCGGGCGAAAGTGACGGTGCTCGCAGAAGGACCTCGCGGCTCGTTGGTCAAGGACATGGTAAATCGTCTCAAGCTTGACGGATTGAACCCGCAGGCTTACGGAATCGGGATAAAAGAATTGTGGGAAGTGCCGCCCGGTCGGATCAATACCGGTTTTGTCGGTCATACGCTGGGTTGGCCGCTTGATTCGAGCATGTACGGCGGGGGGTGGATTTACGGGTTGCAGCGAAACCGCGTTTCGCTCGGCATGGTTATCGCGCTCGAATACCACAATCCGGACTTTGATCCCCACGAAGCTTTTCAGAAATTCAAGACGCACCCACACGTGAAGAAAATTCTAGTAGGCGGCAAGCTGATTCGATATGGAGCAAAGACAGTGCCGTACGGAGGTTGGTATTCGATGCCGCGGCCGTACGTGGACGGAGGCCTAATCATCGGCGATTCCGGAAGCTTGCTGAATTCGCAGCGGTTGAAGGGGATTCATACCGCGATCAAGAGCGGCATGCTCGCAGCTGAGACGATTTACGAAGCACTCTGCGCCGGTGATACGTCGGCGAAAGCGCTGTCAGCTTATTCGCAGAAACTCGATTCGAGCTGGATCAAGCAAGAACTCTACGCAGTCCGCAATTTCCATCAGGCTTATCAGCATGGGCTCTGGGTTGGACTCGCGCACACCGCCCTGCAATTCGTCTCGGGAGGCCGCGGACTGATCGATCCGATGCGCTCGGAAGCCGGCTGCAAGGAATACGACAAGCTCAACCGCGGCAACACCCTCATCGACCAATCCACTCGATTCAAAGGCGATGGGGTTTTGACATTCGACAGGCTGACCGACGTCTATCACTCTGGGACGCGCCATGAAGAAGACCAGCCGTGCCATCTCATCGTGCTTGAACCGAATATTTGCGTGGACCGATGCGTACGCGAATACGGCAATCCCTGCCAGTATTTTTGCCCTGCTGCTGTATACGAAATGGGAATGGAAAAAGGCCAGCCCCGGCTGAAAATCAACGCGGCGAATTGCGTTCATTGCAAAACGTGCGACATTGCGGACCCGTATCAAATTATCAATTGGGTTGTGCCGGAGGGCGGAGGCGGGCCGAATTACGAAGGAATGTGAAATCTAAGAGGTGGTTATCTAGTTTCTCGAATCTGGGCTTGCCGGGGGCGATGCTGGAGCAGTAGGCGGCTCATTTCCAAAGAATCGTTTTAATTTCCCCCAAAAGCCTGCTTTCTTCCTCTGATGCACCGCCACTGTAGATGAACCATTCGATTCGCCGTTCTTTTTATTTGCCGGCGGTGCTGCGTCTTCGACGCGCCCGGTGAAAACCCAATCGCGATCGACGTGATATTCAGGAATAGCCAAAGCGACCTGCGATCCTGAGTCGGCCGGCGGCGCGGGCAATGACGCCGAAAAACTAAGCGGCGGCATAATGACTTTCCACACAGGCGGCTCGACTGCGGGTGCTTCGGGCCTCGATTGACTTGCTGGCGGCGTAACAGGAGGCGTTCGGTTCGCGTTTGCGTGAAGATCGAACCCCTTGTTGGCATCGGGCGCGTTGTCAGCAACAGGAGCCGCGGACGGCGGGACTGGCCGCGGCGTCGGAGCCAGATTAAGCGGTTTCACGTCAGCATGTGACGGTGCGTTGTCGGCAACTGGTGGCGGAGCTATGGACTGCGCAGCCGGTTGCGCTGGCAGGTGTGATTGGGCCGTCGCGGGTGGTTGATACGACTCGCATCGGCAGCTACCTGCTTTTCCGGCAATTGGCGGCAGCCTCTCCCCCGGAAGAAAAAATTCTCCCAGTTCGGGCACGATGAGATTTTCGCCGCCAAACTGCTGTTCTATACCCGCCGCGCCCTTTGCAGCGTACACGCACATCAGGTCATTCACGTCGAGTCCGAGGGTAAAATCGCGCGACTCATTCGCAATCGCGACGGAAGTCGCAACGATAAACGGCGTATAGACTCGTATGGCAATCGGCTCGGTGAGCCTGAGCCGGACGCGCCCAAAGTTCAACGCCACGGTGAACGCGCCGCCCGATTCGAGGAGAGTGAACTTTGCCGGCCCGCAGATGTCCACGAAACTGCCGGGCGTTAGGGCCAATCGCGCCGCGCCGGAATGCACCGTTACGACGCTCCCGCTCGATACAAAGAGTGTCGTTGCTCCCTGGATCGAGGCCGGATATGCGCCGCCTTCGACCGAAATATCTTGGCCTTCGAGTTTGCCGACGGACCCGGAAGGCCAGTGTTCTTGCGCGCGCGTCCCGAAGGAGAAAGCCAGCAGAAGTAAAAGCGCCGCTGTAAAGCGAGCAATTACACTCCAACCGATCGCCCGGCACAGACACAGGAAAACGGCATCGCGAATGGGGAGTATTCCAGTCGACATCGAAGACTCGCTCGTGGTCACCTATACTATAGCGCAGTGAGTGGAGCCTCCAAACCCGGACCCGAGCCGGCGCCGCCGGCCGTAAACGTTCATTTCGACACCCGGCTTCCCGAACTTTCCCGCTGGCGTCGCATGCAGATTCCCGTCATCGCGGCAGCCGTTTACTCGATCGTGCGTGCGATCGGGCCCACGATCCGCTTCGAATTGGTCGGCGAACGCTTCTACGAACCCGCGAAATTGCGAGGCGAGAAGGTGATCGTCGCGTTCTGGCATCGCTGCATATTCTCGGCAATCTGGCTATTTCGAGGGCGTGGGGCGGTGGTTATGAACACGACGAACTTCGACGGCCAATGGACGCGCCGCGTGATCGAGCGCCTCGGTTACGGAACGGCGCAAGGAAGTTCCACGCGCGGAGGATTGAGCGGGCTTATGGCCATGGCGCGCGCTATAGAAGACGGCCACGAAGTCGCATTCACAATTGACGGGCCCCGCGGGCCGCGTTACATCGCAAAGCCCGGCCCCATAATGCTTGCGCGCCAATCCGGGCAGCCGGTTTTCTTGTTTCACATCGGCCTTGAACACGCCTGGACGCTTGAAAAAACCTGGGATCAGTTTCAGGTTCCGAAACCGTTTACGCGAGCCGTCGCTGTGGCTGCACCCCTCATTTACATCCCTCGCGATGCGGACAGCGAGCTAATACACCGCAAGCAAGCCGAAATGCAGACCTCACTTGAGCGCGTCCGCGATCTCGCCGAATCGTGGTTTCATATTTCCCCTGAAGAGCGGGATCGCCTGCGTGAAGACTTAAACAGCGAGCGCAAGGTTATCTGAAAGCTTTCACAGTGCTTACTGGCGCTCGCCCAGTGTCGCTCGCACGTCCATCTTTTGTTTTCCGCGATAAACCGTCAGCGTGATCGCGTCGCCCGGTTTGTGCCGGTTGAGCAGGACATTCATATCGAGCTGGCTGGCAATGGGTTGTCCATCCATCGCCGTGAGAACGTCGCCTCCGATGCGCAGTTCTTGCATGCCAGCCAGCACCGTCTTCGTGCCTCCGTGAACTCCGGCTTGCGCCGCGGGTCCTCCGGCCGTCACGGATTCAATGAGCAGTCCCTTTGCGACGGGAAGATCGAGTGCGCTCGCGAGCTCCGGCCAGAGCCCGCGGCCCTGAACGCCCAGAATCGCTTGGCGCACTTTGCCTTGTGAAATCAAATCGTCTGCAACGCGCCTGGCAGTGTTGATCGGGATGGCAAAGCCGATGCCGGCCGTCGTACCGGACGGTGTGTAAATGGCCGAGTTGATTCCGATCACCTGGCCGTGCGAATTCAGAAGCGGACCGCCGGAATTGCCGCGATTGATGGCTGCGTCAGTTTGAATTGCCTCATCAATGAATGTCGTGTCGCCGGTTTGCACAGTGCGGCCGAGAGCGCTCACAACGCCCGTTGTTAAAGTGCTCTGAAAGCCGAATGGATTTCCAATCGCGAGTACCCGCTGTCCGACTTGCAAGGAGCGAGAGTCGCCAAGCGTAAGAGGCGTCAGCTTTTTGTCGTGCGTTTCTATTTGAATCAGCGCTATGTCGTTGCGCGTGTCCGCGCCGATGAAACGGGCCTTGAAGTGAGACTGATCGCCGAGGGTCACTTCAATTCCTTGCGCGCCTTGCACCACGTGGTAGTTCGTCAGAATGTGGCCATTCGCATCAATTACAAAGCCCGAGCCCGCTCCTTCGACTGGTACGGCGTTATAGAAGAAATCGTATTCGACTGTTTTCGTGACGATGTTTGCGACCGCGGGTGACGCTTGGCGATAGATGCGGACATTTTCGGCTTCGAGCGCGTCGAGGTTGGCGTCATTCACCACGATTCCCTTGGCGAGAGAATCGTGCACCGCCTCGACCGATTCCGGAATGCGCGTCCCCCAATGCGCTCCGGCCCAGTAAGCGCCGAGAACGAGAATCAATCCTATTGATACAAGTCGAATTCGATGACGAAGAATTGGCTTCATGGTCGCATCCTAGAGTATTTATGAAAGCCGCACGCGACGAGTAATATTCGGCTTATTAGAGAGACGAGCAAGGATCACCGAGCGTTCGGAGGATTGTGCCCATTCAACCCACGCCTCTTCCCAAGCGAAAGAGAGTGTCCACGAGCTTTTCCACCTGCTGCTGCGTGTGTTCAAGCGAGCCCGAAGAATTAATCACGTCGTCCGCCAATTTCGCCTTCTCGTCAGACGGCATTTGCGCGGTAATGCGCTGGCGTGCTTGCTCCTCGCTAAGTCCCCGCGCACGCAGACGCGCCAACTGCTGCTCCGGATCGCAGCGAACGACGATCAGCCGATCGAGTTTTCCGCGATAACCGGCTTCGATCAAGAGCGCCGCCTCGATAATGGCAACGGGCGGACCGCCCGGGCGATCGAGAACTCCGAACCACTTCGTAATTAGGTCGATGACGCGCGCGTGAACAATTTGATTCAGCCGCTCGAGCCGCTTGTGATCAGCGAATACAATCGCGCCTAACTTTGCGCGATCTATCTTTTTGTCTGGAGTCAGGATTTCAGAGCCGAACTCGCGCACCACTTCTTCGTACACGGGTTGCCCGGATTCGAGCAATTCGTGCACGAGCGGATCGGCGTCAAGGATTGTCACGTCGAGATCGCGGAGCATTGATGCGACAGTGGATTTGCCGCAAGCGATTCCACCGGTCAGTCCGACACGCAACATTCAGGCTCCAGCCGTCATCGTCGCACGATTGCGGCACCGGCGGCTTGGCCTGCATGACGCATCCGCGAGGCCTTCACCGTGTTGCTCATCAGCATTGCGATCGTGAGCGGACCGACGCCGCCGGGCGACGGCGTGAGCGCTCCAGCGACTTCGATGACATCCGGATGAACATCGCCGACGAGCGCAGAACCCTTCTCGTGAAATCTCGCCAGGCGCTCAGGGAATTTTGCGAATATCCGCTCGGCTTGCGCGGCGTCGGAGATCCGATTCGTTCCCACATCAATCACTGTCGCGCCCGGCCGAATGTAATCGGACGTAATCATCGCTGAGCGCCCCATTGCCGCGATCACGATATCAGCGCGCCGCGCCGTCGCGGGAAGATCGCGCGTCTTCGAGTGGCAGATGGTCACCGTTGCATTCGAATGGAGAAGAAGCAGTGCTACTGGTTTTCCAACAATGTCGCTGCGCCCAATCACCACCGCCTCCGCGCCTTCGATGGCAATTTGGCTGCGCCGCAGAATTTCCATCACACCGAGTGGTGTGCATGCCACGAGATTTGGACGTCCCGCGACGAGACGTCCAACGTTGATCGAATTGAAGCCGTCGACA
>DATBYF010000081.1:0-19359 GCA_036513895.1 Candidatus Acidiferrales bacterium
GAATTTGGGCTCTCACCCTCAGCAATGTGGACAGGGAACTTTCGCGATCTGAACGCTGCCGTGATCCGGATGTCCACGCTGGCTCACGGTGGTCGAATTTCAGTCGAGATTGTTGAGGAAGAGATCCAGCGCCTCAACAAAATTGTGGGCAAGTCTTGAAGATTCCATGATGCGCGGGTGCTCTGCGAAAGCTTCCTGCGAACTTTGCTGAATGCCAGTGGTTGGCCGTCATGAACCCGAGCGATCTTTCTGATGTTCAAACGAGTGGCCTTCCCAAAAACCTGCCTCATGTTTGTACTCTAAGTAATTGAATCGACGCGGTCAAACGTACGCTGTTTCAGCTGCCCACAAACACATGATTCTAAGATTCCGGCAAACGGGGGACTTGCGAAATATCGATGGCTCTCATCGGTCACTTCTTCACGAACGTGACCTTCTGCCAGGGGACAAGCCGCCCGCTGCCGAGAACGCCTCCGCAGGTGATACCGTTCGATGTGTTAACCGGCGCCTCCATCTTGGCATCGAGTCGATTTTCGTTCCAACCCTTAATGTGCATTAAACCCCGTCCTCCGGGGCACTGCGTCGCGGGCGCCCCCCGCCGCCCACTGTCGTGCCGTACAAATTTCCAGCTGCATCGAACATCAGGCGGGCATCCGGCAAGCCCCCGTCCTCGCCGCCGGTGAAGATGTGCAGCACAGTCAACGCCCACTTGCCGTTCGGACCGGGCTTCACCTCGAACACAGTGCCGGCGCGTCCGTCATTTCCCTTAAAGCCACCGCTAGTGGTCGTGCCATAAATATTGCCTGCCTTGTCGAAGATCAGGTCTGAAAGCGGCTGATACGGACCCGCCTGGTAGGAACCCCTGTCGGGGTCCGGGTAAGTTGTGAACAACGAGAGCAGGGTCTCGGACCACGTGTCATTCGGACCGGGTGTCAGCTCAAAAACTGTGCCGCCTCCATTTTCGCCGCCAGCCGAAGTTGTGCCCCAGACGCTGCCCGCCTTATCGACGATTACGCCGCCCCTGGGTATAACACCATCCCTGCCGTCCTGTTGGAAGCTATGCAGAACCGTCTCCGACCACTCGCCGTTCGGGCCAGGAGTCAGCCGAAATACGGTTCCCCTTCCAAAAGCGCCACCCACACTGGTTGTGCCGTACAGGTTGCCTTGGGCGTCGAAGGTAAGGCCTTTTCTCGTTTATTCCAATTGCCGATGAGAACAAACGGAGCCCAATAGCAGGGGTGCGAATTGCCTTCGTGAGCAGGTGAAGCCCTCAAAAATCTGGGCGCCGAGTGCGAAGAGAATTCAAGAAAGCCAGTATATATATTCTGAGGAGAAAAGCATGAGAAACCACGCAAGAACGAATGCTGCGGACCTGGCAAGACATTCTGATTGCTTCATCATGGTCGAGCCCGACGGTGTCATTTCAGGGGAGACTAAGGAAAAAGGGGACGTGGTGGGCCTCGAAACCTGGAATTTTGAGTATTTCGCCGACCATATCCGGCTGCGAAAGCTGTACCCGAGCCGAGGCGGGTCAATTAAGCTACCTATCCCCCGCAAACAAATAGAAAACATCCGGGAGGAACTCAACCGCCCGTCCCCTGTGGAGCTTCGTGTCGCACAACATGAAGCGGGACACGCGCTCTTTTGCTACGCGCTCCGTCTTTGCCCTGTCCGGCTCATCGATCTTCGCCTCAGGGTCCTACCTAGCGGAAACCTTCATGCGCAGGTTGAGCGTCGCAAGCCGGTTTCTCTGAGATATTTGAGAGGTGTCATATCTCTCCAGTTCACTGATAAATATTTCTTCAATAATATCCAAATTTTGGCGTACGCGTGCCAGGGCCTAGGAGGGATTGCGGGATGTCAGGGCAACGAAAGTGGTGCGAAGGACGACCTAGTGAAATTCAATAAACTAGTCACCTTGATCCCCGAATTAGCTCGTGCGCCAGAGGAAGGATTGGATCAGACCGTATCTCGTCTCCGAACTGAGTTGCGGGTTCTTGCCGATAAGATCATCGCTGACCCAATTGTTGCATTGCGCCACAAAGAACTCGCCGAGAAATTGTTCGAGAAGGAGTGCCTGGATCAAACTGCGATTGAGAGTATCATTGTCCCGGCAACCCTTCCGGACTACTCTGGGATGATTGAGGAAATCGGAAAGAGATTCAATATTCGGTCGACCTAGTGAGGCTTACGGTGAGGTAGAGTTTCGTACTGCCCTGAAATCCGGCGAACTCCAGAAACATCCGTCCGCTCAGTTTTCACATTTCATCGTCTGATAGTAAGCGCCGCACTCGAGGTTTGTTCTGTCCCGGGGAGCGGCTCGATTGGAAATGAAACCGACAACTGTAGTGACTTTTGCAGTGACCCTACGAGCAGACGGCTACATTCGGATACATCGAGGCACAATCTTCTGGAAGTGCGAAGTCTTGAGATCTCTGTGGAATGTGAGAAATTACGAGATTTATGGGAGTTAACGAATCTGCCTTGGGCGCAGGTTTCCGAAATTCAAACTGCCTGGTGAGAACTGTCGAAGCGTCCGAGCGCGAGCAAGCGTTGGGTCGCGCACGTTGCCAGGCTCGCGAGCGCTTCTGCGGAGCAATAGTTCTCTTGGGAAGTCCTTTATATCGTGGCAATCTCCTGCGACGGAATGGCACGCGAGAGTGAGTGTGCGCCGTGCGGACTCTTACGATCGGACGCTCAGGATTCTTTGTTTCGTCGGCGAAGTCGGGAAGGTTGGCTAGCGGTCGACGAAGTGGTCCCGGAAAACGAAAACTTGGGAGTTTCCCCTATCGGTCGCGCGCGATTCTCACGGAAGGCACTTGGATTGCAATAACTACTGCGGCATCGGGGGAAATTGCGATGCGGTGCCGTGTAAATGACTGAGAACAACCGGGCGCAATAGGCTCGATAGTGATTTCTGCTCCAATCCGTGCGAAAAAAAATGCGCAAAAAAAGCATTGATTGTGCGCGGAAGTGAATAGTAGAATCCCGGTAGTCCCCAGCTATGGTACGAGTGACGAAAGCTTGCCGCCCAGCTTGATTTCGTTGCGACCTAGAAGCGTTTCAGACGTACTTGCCTGCGAATATTTAAACACTGTACGAAGTAACAGTTGTATATTGGTCACGATCGTTGGGGTTGTCCGCGGCATTAGCCGCTCTTAAGTCATACTGCAAAATATCACGCGCAATCAGCGCGCTTGGGAGCATTTTAATATGAACGCACTTTCCTCTCGCTTTTCGCGGTTCTGTTTTGGTTTGATCGGAGCAGCCTCGCTGGTGTTGCTATTCGGACAAGCCGTCCACGCGCAAACTCCTGCGACAAGCCCAATTCAGCAGCCCGACGGAACATTGACCAATGGTGTGCCTTACGATTGGTCGATGCGCCATATGGTCTTCTCGAACGCGGAGAAGGCGAGCGCGAAAGGAATGTCCGAGAAGTTATCCAAGGTTGTCAATAACCCGCGCTATATTCTGCAGCAGAAGCGGCAATTACTTGCGCAATCGTCCGAGGCCGCTGGCATAGCGGCCGCCGTGGCAAAATCGGGTAGCGCGACGAACGCGTCCCCCGAGGCCGCTAAAGCGACTGGCAATGCCTCAAAAACGAAAAGTGCGACGACGCGCGACTGGACTCTTCCGCTTGGGAACGGTGGCGTGGCGCAGAATATGTGGCCGGCGAACTTCTACTCCGGCGACGCGACTGGTGCAGGCGGCCCGCCCCCGACCGGTTACTGCAAGGACGATTTCGTTGTCGTTGGACTGAACGTCGTAAGCTCGACGCTCCAGGCGAATCTGGTTGCAATCGACGACCTGTATACCGGCTCCGGCGGCGCCTGCGGGACGGGCACGACTCCGACCGTGAAGTGGGCTTACAACACATCCACCAATCCTAGTGGCACGATCACGACATCTCCCACTTTGTCGCTCGACGGGACCCAAGTGGCGTTTGTCGAAAGCACGGGCTCCAACAGTAGTGGCCAGTCCATCTTCCACGTATTGAAGTGGGCCGATGCCAGTGGGACCGCGTCCGTGGGTGCTCCCACGAAGCCCACGGCCGTCTCCAGCACGGTCGGTTGCACGGCGCCATGCATGGTGAGCATTACTTACAATGGTTCATTCGGAGACACCTACTCCGCGCCGTTCTATGATTTCAACACGGACACAGCATACGTCGGCGATGACAGTGGAACGCTCTGGGCGATCACGGGTGTGTTCTTCGGAACACCGACAGTCTCCTCGACCGCCCCCTTCGGTGGTGGACTTCAGGTGAGCGGTACCGCGGGACAGATCACGGCCCCGGTTTTCGATTACTCGTCCGGTAACATCTTCATCGGAGGACAGGACGGGATGCTGTACGCCGTGTCTTCGACAAACCCAACGCCAACTATTACTTCAATTCCTGTCGGCAATGGCGGCGCAGCCGGATACCTTGCCGCCGCTCCAATCGTGGATGGCTTCGACGGTACAGTGCTAGAGTTCGCGGCAGATAATGCTGCAGGCGTGGGAGCAGCGACGGCCGCTACAAAGGCTGTGTCTGTACAGGCAGACACAACGACGCCATTGGGGAACCCTCAGGTTGCAATTGTCGGCGAGGGAAATCTTGGCACCACGAGCACTCTGACGCTGGCTGCGGGCACCTTCGATAACAACTATTACAACTACAGCGGTACGGGTGCGAACACCGGACATTTTTATGAGATTGGTACCGCGGCCGGCGCGCAAAATCCCGTGCTTTATCAGCTTTCCTACAGTGGCGTTAACTCGGTGACCATCACTCCGGGCACCGGAGGCGCTACGAATCCGACGGTTACAATCGCGGCCCCGGGCGGCGGCGGAACGACTGCGACGGCATCCACGACGGGTGGGGTATTCGGGATTAACGTTACCGCAGCTGGAAGTGGGTATACGAGTGCCCCAACCCCTACCTTTACGGGCGGCGGTGGTTCTGGCGCTGCCGGAGCGGTAACCAACTACAGCCTCGCCACGGTCGGCGTGACGTCGGGCGGCTCGAACTACACTGGGGTGCCGGCAATCACGATCAATGGCAGCGGAACGGGCGGCGGCACGGCGACAGCCGCCTTGGGACTTGACGTTGCGACACTCCTCACTCCGGGCGCTTATACCTCCTTCCCGTCTGTTACGTTCCCTGGCGGGACGACCAATGGGACGGCCACGGATACCGTCACGGTTCAGTCGATCGGGGTGACCGCCGGCGGAGCTGGCTTCACTTCGATTCCGACACTCAACTTTAGTGGTACTCATACAGTTGCGGCGACGGGGACGCTGAGCTTGGGTCTCAATACGATTACGGCGAGTGGCGGGACCGGCTACACCTCGGTTCCTTCGATTACTTTCACCGGCGGTACGCAAACTGGTGGCGGCCCGGGCGGCGCAGCAGCAACCGCCCTCCTGGGCCTTGTCACCGGAAATCCAGTCGTTGGCGCGGTAGTATCGAGCGGAGGGTCCTACGCCTCCATTCCAACCTCGACATGTGCCGGTGGGGCGACGAACGGAGGGTGCTTGCCAGTCGCCGGCCTGCAGACGATCTCTGTCTCTACGGGTGGCACGGGCTACACGGCTGTTCCGACGGTCGGCTTCACAGGCGGCACCTCTACCACAGCCGCTGCGGCGACGGCCGCCCTTGGAGTGACTACGGTCTCGGTCGCTACGGGCGGGTCGGGCTACACGGGAGTGGCGAGTGTTGGCTTCTCGACCAGCGGTTCAACGACGGCAGCGACAGCGACATCATCCATGGGAGTTAACGCGGTTAGCATTACTGCACCGGGATCGTACACGTCCTTCCCAAGCGTCACATTCAGTGGGGGCGCGACGGGAACGCCCCTCGTTGGCGTTACGTCGGTTGGCGTAACGGCAGGCGGGTCGTTCACCTCCCTTCCGACGATCACGTTTACACCCGCGGGGGCGACGGCCGGGCCGGTCATGGGAGTAACCTCGCTCACCCTCACCGGCGGCGGGACTGGCTACACTTCCGTTCCGACTGTTTCTATCAACGGTACCGGCACCGCGGGCGCGGCAACGGCTGCTCTCGGGGTGGGCACCCTCACGCTCACCGGCCACGGAGCGGGCTTCACTTCCGTGCCGACGGTTTCGATTCCGGGCGGCTCCGCGACCGCCACAGCATCACTGGGCGTTGGCTCGGTCACCGTGACGGGCGCTGGCACCGGCGTCTCGACAATGCCGACAGTGAGCTTTACGGGCGGCGGCGGCAGTGGTGCGACAGCGACAGCCACGGGCGCCGTGATCAGCGCGACGCCGACAGGGACCGCGGATTGTTACCGAATTAGCAGTGGAACACCGACGGTGACGTTCAGCGCTGGCACTACGACTGCAACCGGTACCGCGACGTTGGGAGCCTCGGGCGCGGATGGATGCGCTTCGGGTCGGGCTCCCGTCATCTCCATCGCCGTAACCGGTGGCGGCTCTGGCTATACCACAGCGCCCACTGTCACTTTCTCCGGTGGTAATTGCTCGGGGACCTGCCCGGGCGGCGGGACGTCGACGATTGACGTTACCGCAGTGAATGTCACGGCAGCGGGCTCGGGATACACTTCGGTGCCGACAGTAGCGTTTAGCTCGGGAACCGCCACCGCTACCGCATCGCTTGATGTGGTGAGCTTGACGCTCACCGCTATGGGCACGGGCTACACCTCGGTGCCCACGGTTACGATTTCAGGCGGCACGACGAGCGCGACCGCGACGGCATCGCTCACGGTGGTCAGTCTTAGCCTCACATCGGGCGGCAACTACACGACCTACCCGACCGTCTCATTCAGTACTAGCGGCTCGACCACAGCTGCGACCGCGACGACAACCGTTACGATAAACAGCGTCAATGTCACGGGTGCCGGCTCGTACAGCTCGTATCCGACCGTTTCGGCGGGCGGCGGCTCGACTTTGACTGTTAGCGCAGTCGACGTAGTGGGCGTAACGATAACCGCGGCCGGAGCAGGATACACGGCACCGCCGTCGGTGACGTTCAGCGCTGGCACCTCAACGGCAACGGGTACCGCGACGCTCAAAGTTGTTAGCGTGACCGTTAATACGAACGGCACCGGATATACATCCGTCCCGACCGTCACTTTCACGGGCGGCGGCGGGACGACGCAGGCGACAGGCGCAGCCCAGCTCGAGGTAGTCAGTATCACGGTTACATCTGGAGGCGATTACACTGCGCTGCCAACAGCGGTCACTATCAGCGCGAGTCATGGCGCTGCCGCGTCGATTACGGCTGTTACAGTCGTCGGCATGGCCGTGACAACTGCGGGATCGGGATACACCACGGGTCCGGTGTCGGTGGCGTTCTCGGGCGGTGGCGGCAGTGGCGGGGCGGTCGCAACCGTGCCCCTCACGGTCGTAAGCGGGACGGTTACCACGCCGGGTTCCTACACGGCGCTTCCGACAATCGGAATTTCGGGTGGTGGCGGAAGTGGCGCAACCGTCTCAGGTACGTATACGGTCGTAAGCGTTGCGGTGACCGCGGGCGGAACGTATTCCACATTCCCAGGCGCGACAACGAGCGGCGGCGGTGGGACAACTCAGGCAACTCTCGCTGTCACGGCTGGAGTAAACGCCGTTGCGATCGCAACAGCAGGGACGGGCTATACTTCCGGCCCAGTCACCGCGACGTTCACGGGAACGGGAACGGCTGCGACAGCGACGGCCGATCTCAAGATCGTCAGCGCGGCCGTTACTGCAGCGGGTAATTACACATCGATTCCGACAGCGTCTACGACTGGCACTGCGACGTTGACGGCCACAGCCGGGATCCTTGCGGCTTCGGTGTCATCAGCTGGAACTGGATACACGTCCGATCCATCAGTAACGTTTACGGGCGGAGGCGGCAGTGGCGGTACAGGCACGACCACGATTACCGTAACGGGTGCCGTCCTGACCTACGGAGGAGGAGGTTACAGTGCTCCTCCGGCAGTGACTGTCTCGTGTGGAGGGTGCGGTGCCACCGGCACAGCAACAATTAATCCGGGATCTGTAATGAGCGCGGGAACGGTTCCAAACTGCGGTGCGAACTGCACAGTCAGCGCCTCGACAAGTGCTGTGAGTTCGCCGCTTGACGAAATGTTTACAACTGGTGGGGTTGACAGAATTTACTTCGGGTATGGCAACACGACAGTAGCCTCCGCGGTTGTAGGCCAGACCGTCACGAACGGCACGATCTCCGCTCCTTCCCCTGCGGCTTACACAGTGCCGGATGGAATCGGCGGGTCGAGCGCGATCGTATTGGACTCGGTCACGACAATTGGGCAGGCGAACAGCATGTACTTCGTTGAACAGGGCGAGGCGCCGGCTATTAGAAGCATTTCGGCCGGATCGGCAGCGCAATGCTTCATTTGCAACCAAACTGCAACTGTCACGACGTCGACCCCAATCACAGGTGTATTCCAGACCAATGATAGTGTTACTATAGCAGGTGTGACCTGCTCGACCGGCACGTGCAAATTCAATGGGACATTTACGATTACGGTGACTGGCGCAAACACGTTCACATTCACGATCTGCAGTAGTATCTCTTGTGCCGCTGAGACTATAAACAACACGGCTGGCACGGCGTCGGATGCCAATCGAGAATCCTTTAACGCAGTGAAGTTGACGCAGACTGGTCTAAACTAGAATTTGACAGGTGATCGATGAAAAGCCACGAAGGTGAACAGGGCGATCGGCGCGAGACTGAAATTGGGGAGGGCCTACGGGAGAAGAAACCTTACCGGAAGCCCTCGTTCCGCCACGAGCGAGTGTTCGAAACGCGAGCTCTAATCTGCGGAAAGTTGGTCGGCCAAGGCGGCAGCTGCTCCAGCAACCATAGGGCGTCCTGACTGAAGGCGGTACCCAGTGGACATCGGAGCGGGCACTCGCACCAAAGTGAAATGCGATTTGGCATTCGAGGTCGTGCGAACGTTCGGAGAAGTACGATTGGAAGTGACCGGGGGCAGCATGCTCCCGGCGGTGTGGCCCGGCGATCAGCTGATCGTCCAGAGCCGGAACCCGAACAAAATCCAGCCAGGACAATTTATTTTGTATTTGCGCGATGGGAGCTTGGTAGCCCACCGCGTGGTGTCGCGTGATGGCGACCTAATCGTGACTCGAGGCGATTCGGTTCCGCAAGCCGATCCTCCGTTTCCGTCGAGCGAAGTTGCGGGTGAGATTATCTCGATTGTGCGGCGTGGACGGCGTGTTGCGCCGGAGCTGACTTTCGGGCGGCGGTTAGTGTCGTGGCTCCTGCGGAGGTCGGAGTTCTCGGTACGCGTGCTGCTGCACTGCGGGAGGATTGAGTGGGCGAGGTAGCGCTCGAGTCGACCGAGACGACGATCGAAATCGGCGGAATGCCGATTTTGATTCGGACGGATAACCCGGAATTCTTCGAAGTTCTGATACACCGCTACGGCGGCTTCGTAAACGCTGCAGCGAAGCCAGTATTCGAGTTCGATGTCGAGATCGTCCCGCCTGGAAAAATCACAGATGAGGAAGAGCTGGGACTGAGCTTCGCCGGAGGTAGATGGGTGCTTGAACGGAGCGATTTTCACGCTGAATGGAACGCGGCGTCGGGCACTGGAATGATCCGGCAGGCAGCGAACCCTTACGCGATCGATTCGGCGATGAGGATCGTGCACTCGCTTCTGCTGGCCCGGCAAGGCGGCTTGCTGCTTCACGCAGCGAGCGCCGTGCGCAATGGGCGCGCGTTCCTTTTCGCCGGAGTTTCCGGTGCGGGCAAAACGACGATGGCGAGGCTCGCTCCGCCGAACGTGACGCTACTGACTGACGAAATATCCTACTTGCGGAAGGCTGCAAAAGGCTATACTGCCTTTGGCACGCCGTTCGCAGGCGAGTTGGCAAAACCGGGCGAAAATATTTCCGCGCCGCTGGCAGCCGTCTATCTGCTCGCGAAGGGCGAAGAGAACACGATCGAACCTGTGAGCGAAACGCATGCCGTGCGAGGGGTGCTTGAGAGCGTGCTCTTCTTCGCGAAAGATCCGGAGTTGGTTGGGCACGTCTTCGAGTCGGCGTGCGAATTGGTGCGGCAGGTTCCGGTGCTGCGCCTGACTTTCGTTCCCGATGCGCGAGTATGGGAGATGGTCGGATGAGCCCGCTTTACATTGCACGCTCAAAATCCGTTGCTGCGCGAATGCTTGGCGGAGAGATGATGATCATGTCGGCACGCGATTCGACGCTGTTCGATCTGAACGACACCGCGTCCGCAATTTGGCAGGCTGCAGACGGGGCCACGCCATTACATGAAATCGTCAAGCGCGTGTTGTGCGCGGAGTTCGACGTCGCTCCTGAAGCAGCGTTGCAGGATACAGAGGAGTTTGTGAAGGAACTGTCAACTCACGGGATTCTGCTGGTTTCCGAAGAACCCATTCCGCAGGTAACTAAATGAGTCTGATCGCAGAAATGGGACAGAGGGCGATGAACCTGGGCGTTCCGTTGAGCGTGCATCTCGACATTACCTATCGGTGCAACGAACGTTGCGTTCATTGCTATCTCGACCACGACGACCACGGCGAGATGACTACCGCCGAAATCAAGAAACTCCTCGGGGAACTCGCGGAAGCCGGCGTCTTCCTGCTAACGCTGAGCGGCGGCGAGATCATGGTGCGCAAGGACTTCTTTGAAATCTTAGAGTACGCGCGCGAGCTGATGTTCGTCGTCAAGCTGAAGACCAATGCAATCCTTATCGGGCCCCGCGAAGCCGACCGTATCCGCGATATCGGGGTGGACGGAATTCAAGTGAGCATTTACTCGCACCGGCCCGAGGTCCACGACGCAGTCACGAAAGTGGCGGGATCGTTGAAGCGCTCGCTCGACGCGATCCGCATCCTGAAGTCGAGAGGCCTGAATGTTTCCATCTCCAACGTCCTGATGAAAGATAGCGCGCAGGATTATGCAGGCGTCCGCGCGCTCGCGACCGAAATGGGCGTCCACTCTGCGCTCGACCCGATGATCACGCCGATGATGGACGGGGACCGATCCCCGCTGCAGCTCAATGTCTCCGCAACCGCGCTCAAAGAGGTGTTTCGCGATCCAGCGTTTGCAGTCGATATCAAGGAAATGAGTGATTCGCCGACGGAAATGGATCACGTGCCGTGCAGCGCAGGACACAGCGCCTGCTACGTTTCTCCCTACGGCGACCTCTATCCCTGCGTGTCGTTCCCGCTTCCGAGCGGAAACGTGCGCAAGCAGCGTTTCATTGATATTTGGAATCACTCGGAACAACTAAATGAGGTGCGGTCGATCCGCATCAAAGACCTGCCGAATTGCTCAGCGTGCGGAAACGTGTCCACCTGCTCACGCTGCCCCGGGCTTGCGTACATGGAAGGCAATATGCGCGGGCCTTCGACTCAGGATTGCGAGAAATCGTATGCGCGGACGGGCATTGAGTCCGTGAATCTGCATAACAAAAAGGCGGCAGCGGCGGCGGGGTTGGTGCAAATTCGCGGATTGGGCGGCAATTCCACGCTTGTGAATATTCAGGCTAGCACGGCGATGAGTGAAGGCGCTTCAGCGTAAATCCTCGCTTTATTCGTAGTAAATCCTAGAAAGAAATAATTGGGCAGGGTGATGGTTTTTGCGTAAGTGCTGGCTTGCACAATAAGGCCTCGCGTCTCGTCGCGCGTGTCACGCCGAGGGGACCGGGAATGCAGTCAGACAATGCAGGGAAATCCGGCATTGACAAGAACGGGCTGCAGGAGGAGAATCCGCACTAGGCGAAGAAAAAGCGAAACTAAAAACGTTTTAACCTTTTCTTTGTCTTGGGTTATTCCTGTGAAGACCTCAGCTTTGCGCGCCCAACTCGAAAAGTCTCTTGGCAGCAGATTCCCTGCGCCTTTTTCGCCTCGTCCGCACGCGCCCGCGGAAATGGTGGCATCCGGCATTCCGGAGATTGACCATCTCACAGGCGGCCTGCCGCGCGGATGCCTGACGGAAATTTCCGGGCCGATTGGTTCGGGGCGAACAAGTCTTCTCATTTCCCTGCTCTCCGCGCTCACCAAACGAGAAGAATCGTGCGCGCTGGTAGATGGCCGGGATTCATTTGATCCCTGCGGCGCGCAAGAGGCGGGCGTCGCTCTCGGAAGATTGCTTCTGGTACGCTGCACCAATATCGAGCAAGCGTTGCGCGCAGCGGACCTGTTATTGCACGGCGGCGGATTCGGGCTGGTTGCGCTCGATCTGAGCGATCTGCCGATTGCGAGCGTGCGCCGAGTGCCGCTGAACGTCTGGTTCCGTTTTCGAAGGATGGTTGAAAATACGCCGACAGTTTTCATACTTCTCGAACAGGAGTCTTGCGCGAAAACTTGCGCTTCGCTCGTGCTGCGCCTGGAAATGAAAATGGCGCGCTGGCGTTCCATCCACAAAAGCGGCGAGGGAAATATGCAGCCAACGCTTCTCAGCGGCCTGCAATTCAACGCGGAAGTGATGCGTTGCCGCTTCGAGCGCGCGAAATCAGATGATGGTTGGCCCGGCGGTTCGGCTTCGCGCAATTCCGCTGCGAGTGATTTCGCTGCGGTTGATTCCTACGAGGGCACGCGCTGCAGTTTCGAATCCAAGCCTGGCTGGACCGAACTCACAAAGAAGCGCGGGAAAAACTGCGAAATCTGAAACGGATCTCGTGCCTGTCTGCCGGCGCCTGAAGGATTTTATTCTTTCGAGAGATCCCCATGCCCTTTGCATGCATACATGTCCCCAATTTTATCCTGCAAGCGGCGCTGCGCATCGAGCCCCAACTTCGCATACAGCCGGCCGGAATTTTGGATGGCAATCCGCCGTTTGTAACCGTCATCGCGAAAAATAAGAAGGCAGGATCGCTTGGCCTGCAAATCGGAATGACGAAATCGCAGGCGGAACAAATTCAGGGTCTGCAGCTTCGCCGCCGTTCGATCGAGCATGAAACGGCAGCGCATGCGGCGCTGGTGGATTTGGCGCTGTCGTTCAGCCCGCGAATTGAAGAAACCGCAGCGGACACCATCATTCTCGATCTTGCAGGGCTCGCGCAGCTTTTCGGCGGATTCGAGAAACTGGCGCAGCGTTTGGGCCGGCGCGCTAAGAAATTTGGATTGTCTGCGCAGGTTGCCGTTGGCTCGAATCCGGAAGCGGCGCAACTTGCGGCACGAGGCTTCGCTAGCGTGACGGTGCTCGCTCCGGATGAAGAAATGGAGCGCCTGGGCAGCTTGCCGATCACGGCGCTGAATCTATCACTCGAAATTCGGGAGACACTCGAACGTTGGGGCGTGCGGACGTGCCAGGCGCTGGCGGCTTTGCCGGTTGCTCAACTTTCCGAACGGCTGGGGCAGGAAGGCGTGCGTTTGCAGGAATTGGCGCGGGGAGCGAGCGAGCGCACGTTGATTCCAACGATTGCCGCGATGGAATTTGAAGAGGCGATGGAACTCGACACAGCGGTGAGCGAGTTGGAGCCGCTTTCGTTTCTTTTGGGGCGGTTACTCGATCAACTTTGCAGGCGGCTTTCGGCGCGGGCGCTGGCTACGAATGAGATTCGATTGAGGATGGAACTGGAGCGTGGGGAGGATGAAATATTTGGGATTGTGGAGAAACGTACAAACTCCGGCATGTATGGGATGAAAAGGGACACACCTAGCAGCGCCTCTGCAAAATCAACAGCATCGATTTATGAGCATGCGCTGCGGCTGCCGCTAGCGATGCGCGATTCAAAAGCGCTTTTGCGGCTTTGGCGATTGCATTTGGAGGCGCATCCGCCTGCGTCGCCGATTGTAAAAATCACGATGACGGCGGAGCCGGCAAAAGTTCGCTTTGCGCAATCGGGACTTTTTGTTCCGCTCTCGCCTGATCCCGAAAAACTGGAAATCACGATGGCGCGAACGGGCCATTTCGTTGGAGCTGCGAACATCGGCTCGCCTGAATTGCTGGACACACACCGGCCACTTTCGTTCCGCGTGGGGCGGTTCAATCCGTTGGAGGCCTCCTTGCCAGCCAATGATTTCGGCGGGTCCTCCGTTTCCTCGGGCGTTTCTGTGCGGATTTCTTCAGGAGCTTCTTCGGAGGATCCTGTTGCGCTTCTGCCGGCGACGGCACTACGTGTATTCCGCCCGGCAATGCCTGCGAGAGTTGAGGCTCGCGCGAACTCGCGCGAGGATACCGGTGATAAGACTCGTGACAACTCTCGTGACACTTCTCATGCAACGACGAGCAAAGTGCATGCACCAGCGCGCGTTTATTTCGGCGGTGTGTGGGGCGATGTGATGACGGCGTCCGGGCCGTGGCGGACGGCCGGCGATTGGTGGACGGAAGATCCGTGGAATCAGGATGAATGGGACCTCGAAATTGAATTTCCAGTTCCCGCGTTCTCACACATGGCAAAAGGCACGCAGAAAACGGAGAGTGCGCGGGCGCGCGGCGTGTATCGAATCGTTCGGGAGCGCGCCACTGGGGATTGGTTCGTTCGGGGCGTTTACGACTGATGTACATCGAACTCCACTCGCGCTCGGCTTTTAGCTTTCTCGAAGGCGCTTCCCTTCCCGAAGCTTTGGCGGGACGCGCGGCGGAGATCGAGCTTCCGGCAGTGGCACTGCTCGATCGCGACGGGCTATATGGAGCGCCGCGCTTCCATCACGCTGCGCTGAAAAACGGCATTCGCGCGCATATCGGCGCGGAAGTCACGTCCGGCGGAGGATATCGCTATCCGGTTCTGGTTAAAACCCAAGGGGGATATCGGAACCTCTGCCGTCTGATCACTCGCATGAAGCTGCGCGCGGCAAAAAATGAAGGCTGCATCTCCGCGGAAGAAATGGCGGAGCACGCGGCCGGCCTCGTTTGCCTCACCGGCGGAGAAGAAGGACCGCTCGCGCACGCGCTCGGGCGGGGGGGCATCACCGGCGGAATGAAATGCGTGCGGGAACTCAGCGCCATTTTTGGGCGCGAGAATGTGTACGTGGAATTGCAGCGGCATCTCCACCGCGATGAGGAGGCGCGAAATCAAGCGGCAGTGGAGATTGCGCGAAAGCAGCGCTTGCCGCTGCTGGCAACGAACGGCGTATCGCATGCAACGCGGATCGAGCGGCAGGTGCTCGATGTTTTCACTTCCATTCGCAATCACGTCCCGCTCGAAGCCGCTGGGCGTTTGCTGGCGCGCAATTCCGAACGCCATCTGAAGCCGGGCGAACGGATGGCGCGCCTTTTTGCCGATCTCCCCGAAGCCATCGCGCAAACACCTGAGCTCTCCTCGCGCCTCGAGTTCACCCTTAAAGATCTGGGCTATGAATTTCCGGAATATCCCGTTCCGGATGGTGAGACGCAGGACTCTTTCTTGCGGCAGCGAACGATGGAAGGAATGATTTCGCGCTACGGCGCTAATGACGACAAGGCGCGCCGGCAGCTCGAGCGCGAGCTGGCGCTGATCGAGAGACTCGAACTGGCCGGATATTTCCTGATCGTCTGGGACATCGTGCGTTTCTGCCACAATAAAAATATCCTCGTGCAGGGACGCGGCTCCGCGGCGAATAGCGCCGTCTGCTATTCACTCGGGATCACGGCGGTTGATCCCGTCGGTATGGACCTGCTCTTCGAGCGATTTCTTTCCGAAGAGCGGCACGAGTGGCCGGACATTGATCTCGATCTTCCGAGCGGCGACCAGCGCGAGCGAGCGATTCAATATGTCTACGAACGCTATGGAAAACTGGGCGCGGCGATGACCGCGAACGTGATTACGTATCGCGGCCGCTCTGCTGCGCGGGAGGCGGGCAAGGCACTGTCGTTTGATCTGGAAACGCTAGACAAATTGACGAGCCTCGTGAATGCCTGGGAATACAAGGATGACGACGACACGCTCGTCCGCCATTTTCAGGATTCTGGGTTTGACATCGATCACCCACGCATCAAGAAATTTCTCGAACTTTGCATTCGCATGCAGGATCTTCCGCGACATCTGGGGCAGCATTCGGGCGGGATGGTGGTTTGCCAGGGGCAGCTCGATTCCGTGGTGCCGCTCGAACCGGCGACGATGCCGGGGCGCGTGGTGGTTCAGTGGGACAAGGAAGATTGCGCTGACATGGGAATCGTCAAAGTGGATTTGCTGGGGCTAGGGATGATGGCGGTGCTCGAAGAGACGATCGATATTATTCACGATCACTATCGAGAAGATGTGGATTTGGCGAGGCTGCCTGCTGATGATCCGTTGGTTTACGAGACGCTGCGGAAAGCCGACACCGTGGGCATGTTTCAAATCGAGAGCCGGGCGCAGATGTCGTGCCTGCCGCGGCTGAGACCGGTGAAATTTTACGACATCGTGGTGCAGGTGGCGATTATTCGGCCTGGGCCGATTGTCGGGAAAATGGTTCATCCATATTTGAAGCGGCGCGCGGGGCAAGAGCCGGTGGAGTATCCGCATCCCTCGCTCGAGCCGGTTCTCGCGCGGACGCTAGGCGTTCCGCTGTTTCAGGAGCAATTACTGCGAATGGCCATGATTGCAGCGGGATTTTCGGGCGGCGAAGCGGAAGAATTGCGCCGGGCATTTGGATTTAAGCGCTCTGAACTGCGGATGAAAGAAATTGAAAAGAAACTTCGCGCGGGGATGATTCGGACGGGCATCAACGCGGAAGCGCAGGAGATGATCGTAAAATCGATTACTTCATTTGCGCTGTATGGCTTCCCGGAATCGCACGCTGCTAGCTTTGCGCTACTCGCGTATGCGAGCGCGTATTTGAAATGCCGTTATCTCGCGGCATTTACGGCGGCGATCCTGAATAATCAGCCCATGGGATTTTATTCTCCGGCGACGATTGTTAAAGATGCACAGCGGCATGGATTGAGGGTGAAGCCGATTGATGTGGCGCATTCGGATTGGAAATGCACGCTCGAGCGCGATGGTGGGAATTGGGCTGTGCGGCTAGGTTTGCGTTACGCCAAGGGATTGCGCGAGGAACCAGCGCAGGCCATTGTTGCAGAACGCTCAATTCGTGCTTTTGCTTCCATCGAGGAGTTGAAGCAACGCGTGCCTTCGCTGCAGAAAGCGGAACTGATTACATTGGCTGAAATTGGAGCGATGAATTTTTTCAAGCCGTCTGCAAGCTTCGAAGCGGATACCGGCGCGGAAGCAGGCGGGAAAAAGCGGCGGAGATTTCATCGCCGCGATGCTTTGTGGCAGGTCGAGCGAGTGGCGCGGCCTGCAGGGCCGCTGCTCGATGATCGGCAGGAAGCGCCGGTGAACAAGGAAGAAATTTCCGGCTCTCTGCCGCTCTTGCCGCCAGATGCTTCTCCGCTATCACCGATGACGGATGCCGAGCGGCTTATGGCTGATTTTCGCGGCACGGGGATGACGGTAGGGCTGCATCCGATGTCCTACTGCCGCGCGGCGATGACCAAGCTTGGTGTCCGGCGCGCATATGAGCTCGAGCATCTTCCGAACGGGATTCGCTTGCGCATCGCTGGGGCCATCATCGCGCGGCAGAGGCCGGGCACGGCGAAGGGCTTTGTCTTTCTGAGTGTTGAAGATGAAACGGGGATTGCGAACGCCATCATTTCTCCTGATGTGTTTGCAGAGAGTCGCGTCACAATTGTAAGCTGCCCATTTCTTCTCATCGAGGGTAGGCTGCAGCATCAAGACAACGTCATTTCGGTGAAAGTCGATTCGGTCGAGGCTCTATCGATTCCTTCGGCCGCGGCTGCCTCACACGATTTTCACTAAACGCCCTCCACGGCGATCAGATTTCCCGAAAATCACACTGAGGGAGCGCCGGAAGCGTAACGGGTCCCATTCCCGACAGCAAACCGGCTGGCACCCAGTCGATCGCAAGAACACCAAGTGGAATTGATCTCACATACTTTTATAAACGGTGAATGAGTTCACTTCAGTATTCTGTGCAATCTTCACCAGAAACTCCGCGCCTTCGAAAGCTGCCTTGAATACTTTGGCAACAGGCAAAATAAAGACAACATGAATCGGCCGCGGTTTCTCACGAAGCGATTTGCGAATATTATCCACGGTTTTAACAGGCGGCAATCCGTCACATGGCACATTGAGGTATAGAACCAAAGGTTCTGGAGGCAATGAGAATTCCGTGAGATCCATGCAAACCGAGTCGATCGATTTGCACTTTTGTTCAGGACTCGAGTATCTTCGGATGTTTTGCTCGGAAGAAAGGTGAAGTTCGCGCGAGAACTCGATGCCGATGATTTTTTTGAAGGGGAAATTCGACGCGAGTAAAAGTGCGCGCCCTTTGCCCAACCCTAAATCGATGAATAAAAATTTCTCAAACTCAATTGCAATGTTTCGGCCATGAATCGGGCGGGCTCAACGGCCACGTAATTGGATCCATGAATCCAGTTCGGACTCGGAATCTCCAGGTCACTTAAGTAGTTACTCCCCCGATGTTCCCATCTGTGTAAACGCCGTAGGTGAGATCGAATTCGCTACGAGTGTTATCGCGCGCAAGCTCCTTGGCTATCTTGTGCTCTCGATACAATTGGATCGGTAGGAGCACGCTGCGAAAAATCGATGCGAACACTCCGCGCGTGGCGAATGATTCTTAATGCGTGGGATGATCGTGTTCCCCAGTCGCGGCACACTCTCCTATTGCGATCATGACATTCAGCGCTTCCGGGCTTTCTCGCCTTCCGTACTACGTAGTTGATTACGGAACCGCGACGCCGTCGGGGACATTGGCGCAAGACCCTCATGTTACTACCCGATGTCCTCACAACCCCGCGCGCTAAGTTCGGCGGGAGGACTGGTGGAGACATCCCAATTCGGCACCCAAATTGCAGCAATACGTTGTAGTTGGCAGCCTGAAATGAGAAGCGCCTTGTAGATCGCCAATGCGAGGGTCGTCAGGATCGCTGTCTCAAACTGTAACCACCATATTTTTATGGAGTTGCGGCAGGGCGCATGCTCGGTCGGCTAACCCCGCACCGGACTCGTCATGAGTATTCCGTCATGCGCGTTTGAAAACTGAATCTGAATGCACACAAATGCTGAACGTACTGGCATCTTTTGAGAAAGTAATTACCCGTTGTCTCTATCTCAAAGTGCTTCGTTTTCTATGAGTTCTATACGGTACAAGCCTAGGCACCGATTGGTGCTCAGGCTTCGGAAATTGGGTTGACGACCACTGACAGTTCGCGTATCAACGAAGCAGCAATATATCGGGCACTGCATGGCGCTCAGACAGGTCGGCCCTGAACATCGAAATTCTCGGAATAACGAATTCACCGAGAGTTTGTAGAAGTCCCCTGCGGGCCGGGAATCGTGAATGAGGGTGCGGAAATGATGAAAAGGAACAGACAAGCGGGACAGACAATGGCTATGCTAGCGGTGAGCATGTTTGCGCTAATTGCGCTTATGGGTCTCGCTATCGACATGGG
>DATBYF010000082.1:0-15079 GCA_036513895.1 Candidatus Acidiferrales bacterium
CCTCCGGGTCTGCCACTCATTCGCATCACCCGGACGGCCATCACCCCGCAAGATTGTCTATTTCAGTTTCGCGCCAGCGGGAACATCCTCGGCAAACGTGCAAAGGACCGGCTTGCCTTCCGGCCCCACCGAGGCGGCGACGATCATGCCGTTCGACTCCACACCGCGAAGCTTGCGCGGGGCGAGGTTCACAACGACGACGACTTTCTTTCCGACAAGCTCTTCCGGCTGGTAGGAAACGGCAAGGCCGGCGACGATCTGGCGGACTTCGTCACCAATGTCCACCGTGAGTTTCAGAATTTTGTCGGCGCCTTGAATTCGTTCGGCCGATTTCACGACGCCAACGCGCATCTGAACTTTGGCAAAATCCTCGATGGCAATCTTGGCGTCTGCAGTTGGTGCGGGCGCAGCAGCCGCAGGAGCCGGAGCGGCGGCTGGCGCCGCTGCAGAAGGACTAGTTGCCGCACTTCCTGGGTTACGAATTTCTTCTTCCATGGCTTCGATCCTCTCCGATGCTTCTTTTTTATCTACTCGTGGAAAAATTGCTTCCGGCTCGCCAATATGCGATCCGGAAGGCAGCGCGCCCCAGACAAGCGTATCCAACTGCTCGCACTCGAGCTTCGATTTGTGACCAAGCGCGAGCCAGATTTTTTCGGACGCGTGGGGCATAACCGGAAACGCGAGAGCGGCGATATGACGCAAGGTTTGGGCCGCAGCGTTGAGGATATCGCTCAGCTCTCCTTTCTTCGATTCGTCCTTTGCCAAAACCCACGGCCGCGATTCGGTAAGAAACTGATCCGTAGCCGCGACAAGACTCCAAATACTTTCGAGCGCCAACGAAAACTGAAAAGCCTCGTAGTGCGCAATGGCTTCCGTTTTCACGGCCGCGGACTTATCTGCCAATGCGATGGAGCTCGGCGACGCGGCGTCGTTTGCGAGCGACGGAGGCATTCGTCCGCCGAAGTATTGATGAATCATCGCGATGATGCGGCTCGCGAGGTTGCCGAGACCATTGGCCAAATCCGCGTTGTAGCGAGTAAGAAGCGAATCGCGGCTGAAATTCCCGTCCTGGCCAAAAACCATTTCTCGCAGCACAAAATAACGGAGAGCATCGATACCCAGCGTTCGTGCGATCGGCTGTGGATACTGCATGTTTCCGCGCGATTTAGACATTTTCTCATCGGCGAATAACCACCAGCCGTGCGCGTAGATGCGCTTCGGCAATGGCTCCTCCGCCGCCATGAGAAACGCAGGCCAATAGACTGCGTGAAAACGTAGGATTTCCTTTCCGATCAAATGAAGATCCGCAGGCCAATATTTTTCCCACTGGAGTTCATCATCGCCATAACCAACCCCCGTCATATAAGTCGTGAGCGCGTCGTACCAGACGTAGATGACGTGCTTTTCGTCGCCGGGCCACGGAATGCCCCACTTAATCGAAGTCCGGCTGACGGAAAGGTCGCGCAGGCCGCCGCGTACGAACGCCATCACTTCGTTGCGTCGCGTTTCGGGCTGAATAAAATCCGGCTGCGATTCGTAGAGCTGAAGCAGGCGATCCTGAAATTCAGAAAGCTTGAAATAATAATTCTCTTCACGAATGCGTTCAGTCGGGCGTTTGCATTCGGGACAAAGTCCGCCGGGAAGCGGCTCGTCCACGTACATCTCATCGAATACGCAATATTGCCCTTCGTAGAAACCCTTATAGATATAGCCGTTGTCCTTGGCCTGAAGCAGCAGCCGGTGAACGGCGCGCTCTTGCCGCGGCTCCGTGGTGCGGACGAAGCGGTCAATGCTGAGATCAAGTTCTTTCCACAGTTGGCGATATTCTTCGGCGATTCGATCGACGAACTCCTCCTCTTTCACGCCGGCTGCTTTGGCGGCGCGCTCGATTTTCTGCCCGTGTTCATCGGTGCCCGTCAGTAGCACGACATCGTATCCGCGCATGCGCTTGTAGCGCGCAGTCGTGTCGGCAACAATCGTCGTATACGTATGGCCGAGATGCGGACGCGCGTTCACGTAATAAATCGGTGTGGTCAGGTAATACTTCGGCTTGTCCATGAACTATTTCTGGGCCTCACGCAGAATCTGGTAGTGAAAATTGGCGAGTGCGATCACCTGTTTCAACGGAATTCCCTTCTGCGCCGCGATTTGCCGGCAATCCTCGTATTCTGGAGTGGCGTTCAGCATTGTGCCATTCATGCGCGAGACTTTCATGCGCACTTCGCCGAGCGGCGTTTCGACGGCAACGATTTCTCTTTCAAGCGTGCGGCGGCGCACTTCGTGCGTGCGGATGCCGATTGTCGTTGTTTCGCGAAAAATGAGATCAATTAGCTTGTTCAGCGACGCAGGCTCGCACAACATAGTCACGAGGACGCCCGGACGATTCTTTTTCATTTGGACGGGAATCGAAAAAACGTCCAGAGCTCCTGCGGCAAGAGCCTGTTCGACGAAATAGCCATAAAGTTGCGGGTTCATGTCATCCAGATTTGCTTCGATGACATTGACGGGCGCGTCCCAGCGCTCTCCCTTCTCCATGCCAACAGCGTCTCCGACGAGGAGGCGCAACACATTTGGCCGTTCTGCGAGGTCCGCCGATCCCGCGCCGTAGCCGATCTTTTGCAAATTGATCGGCGACATTTCACCGAAGCGAGTAGCCAGCGTCGTCGCAATGGCAGCGCCCGTCGGCGTGACAAGCTCTTTCGCGATGCCACTTGAATACGTCGGCGCGCCACGCAGCAATTCGGCTGTCGCTGGCGCGGGAACGGGCAGGATCCCGTGCGCTGTATTTACATTGCCAGCGCCTACATCAAGGGATGAACACGCGAATTCGTCGATACCCAGCAACTCGAAACCGATGGCTGAGCCGACGATGTCTACAATCGCATCAACCGCGCCGACCTCGTGGAAGTGCACCTTTTCGATATCGACCTGATGGACCTTTGCTTCTGCCTCGCCCAGCCGGCGAAAAATTCGCGTCGCGCGATCCGCGACCCGCGGAGGCAGTTTAGCTTGCTCGATTAGCCGAAGAATTTCCGTCAGACCCCGGTGGTGATGAGTTTCCGCTGCCTCGACCTTAACCTGCGTGGCAAAAATCGCGCCTCGCTTGACCTTTTGAGCCGATATTTTCCAGTTAGGCAGACTCAGGCGGCGCAACTCCGCTTCGAGCGCTGACAGCTCAACGCCGGCATCTACCAAAGCGCCGAGCGTCATATCGCCGCTAATCCCTGAAAAACAATCGAAATAAGCGGTTTTCATTGATTCGAAGCCGCACAAACCACAACGGCGCAAATTCTTGAAAAAACGATACTAGTCTGCACGCCGAATGCTGTCAAACGACGGCAATTCACCCAACGGCTCGAATCCATCTAATCTTTTTCAGGGATGTCCGTCGGCGCGGTCTTGGGGGTGCTCACACGATGATTATCGAGTCTGTTCAAAAGTGCGGCCGTCAAGAACGCCATCATCAGCACGGCATATGTCCGTCTGTGTTGAAAGGAGATGGAGATGAGGGCGGCGAACCCGAGTACAACGGTAGCCCAGAACGGCGGGCCGTATCGAAACTTCGGCTTCGCGGCACGAGACGATTCTAATAAGGAAATCGTCGGTGGAGGTGTAATCGCTTTCTCAACCCAGTAGCCAACCGAAATCACTAAACCTCCCAACAAGGTTAAACGTAAGGATATTTTTGGGTTCTGTGTAATGAATACGGACGCACAACTCGCAAACAAAAGTACAAATCCGACCCACTCGGGCGGGTCCAATTTGTACTGAGAATGCGTTTGGTAAGCCGGGTCTTCCATGGGGATATACTAATATATTATCAACGCCGTTCGCTACAGTATGCTCGCTAAGTTTTGACCGGCGCGCGATCTTTGACGCTTGTTGGGCGTTTCCCTATAATCGCTTGATTCCATTGACTCACGGAGACTCGTGTATCAGCCGATCGTAAAGCGCATTCGCAAAGCCCTGCGCGCAAATATTCTCAAGAAATATAAGATTGAAGTCACAGTGCTGACGGAGCAGCCGCCGCGCCTCGAAATGGGCGAGGTCGCTTCTCCTGTTTGTTTTGAACTTGCCAAGAAGCTCAAGAAAGCCCCGCGCATTTTGGCTCAGGAAATCGCCGTAAGCACTGGCCCGATTGAAGGCGTCGCGCGGCTCGAAGTTGCCGGCGGCGGTTATCTCAACGTCTATCTCGACCGCGCCGCCTATCTCGCCGCGCTGAATGAAAGCGCCGGAGCGGAATCGCGGGTCGCCGCGGGAGATGCCCCGAAAACAGTAGTGGAACACACCGCCATAAATCCAAATAAAGCCGCACACATCGGGCACCTGCGCAACGCCGTTCTCGGCGACACGTTCTCGCGCATCCTCCGGCACGCAGGCCGCCGCGTGGAAGTGCAGAACTACATTGACAACACCGGTGTGCAGGTCGCCGACGTAGTTCTTGGCTTCCTACAACTCGAAAAGAAGTCGCTCGACGACGTGCGTAAACTAATCGCGGCTCCCAAATTCGATTTCTACTGCTGGGATCTGTACGCCCGCGTCACCGTATTTCTCGAGGAGGATAAGGAACGCCTCAAACTGCGCGCCGATGTGGGAAAGAAAATCGAAGAAGGCCACAGCCTCGAAGCCGAGATGGGCGAACTCATCTCGACTGCGATCGTCCGCCGGCACCTCGAGACGATGGACCGCCTGGGGATTGATTACGACCTTCTGCCGCGCGAAAGTGAAATTCTCCACCTCAAATTCTGGGATGCGGCATTTGCGTTGTTGAAAGAACGAAATGCGATCCGCTTTGTAACCACCGGCAAGAACGCCGGATGCTGGGTGATGCGCACGATCGAGAGCGAAAATTCAGCGGATGCAAGAATCAAAGCAGCCGGCGAATCGGAAGTGGCTGCCGATCCGGACGATGAAGCGAAGGTCATCGTTCGCTCGAACGGCACGGTGACGTACGTCGGCAAAGACATCGCCTATCACCTCTGGAAGTTTGGCCTGCTCGGCCGCGATTTTCATTACCGGCCGTTCTATCGCCATCCCGATGGTCACGAGGCATGGATCACAGGCACTACCGGTGTGCCAGATGCTCCAGAGTTTGGCCAAGCCTCGGCCGTCTATAACGTGATCGATTCACGTCAGGCTTATCCCCAACGCGTCGTAGTCCAGGGACTTCGAGCGGCAGGCTACGAAGAACAAGCCGAGCATCTCGCGCACCTCGCGTACGACGTCGTGGCACTGACACCGCGCTGCGCGGCCGAGTTGGGCTACGAAATCGCGCCCGAAGACGCCAAGAAGCCCTACGTCGACATCAGCGGGCGCAAAGGGCAGGGCGTCAAGGCTGACGATCTGATCGACAAACTGATTGCTGCGACGCGCGCCGAGGTTGATCAGCGGCACCCCGAGACGCCGGAAATCGAGCGCGAGGCAAACGCTCGCAAAATCGCGGTCGGCGCCCTGCGTTATTTCTTGCTCAAGTACACGCGCACGACAATCATCGCGTTCGATTTTCAGGACGCGCTCAGTTTTGAAGGCGAGACCGGGCCGTATTGCCTTTACGCAATCGTCCGTGCCCGCAGCATCTGGAAAAAAGACGCTGAACAATCAACCGGCGGCGAGGCGGAACGTGACACTGTGCATCTCGCCAAAAGCGCCGGAGATCCCGCGCGATTTCTCGTTGAACCAGACATCTGGGAAGTCGTCTTGCGTGCTGGCTCACTAGGCGCAGCGGTGGAAACGGCAATCAACACGGAGGAACCAGCATTCCTCGCCAAGTGGGCATTTCAGCTCGCTCAGTCGTTCAACGTCTTCTACCACAAACACCGCATCCTGACCGAAGAAGACCCGCAAAAGAAGGCCTTCCTCCTCCTGGTCACGCGCCTGGTCGAAAAACAGCTAGTGGCGGGATTGCGACTGCTGGGCATCGAAGCCCCCGACGAAATGTGACGCGGTGCGGTTTGGCAAGCCGAGTGGTAGCATCCATCCAAAATCTTCTGAAATCCGCCGCTCGAATCTTGGGCTCGAATTCGCAATTCTAATCGTAACACCAAACGATTAGATATCTACGGTAAGTTACACACAACAAATAACATAGCTAAATTCTAATCGTAACAAAAATGGGGCCTTTGGCTGCGCCCGCTGCTACGACATCTTCATCGCAAAATCCACGATGGATCGCACCGCAATGCCGGTCGGACCTTTTGCCGACCAGGGCTTGTTCTCATCGAACCAAGCGGTTCCCGCTATATCCAAATGGATCCACGGCGTGTCTTCCGCAAATTCCTTGATAAACCACGCCGCCGTAATCGCGCCGCCGCCTTTTCCGCTGCCGGTGTTGCGTATGTCCGCGATCCCACTCTTGATCATTTCCTGATACTCATCGTCAATCGGCATCGGCCACATTTTTTCGCCCGCAGCCTCTGTGCTTTTCAAGAAGCGATCGAGATAATCGCGCGGCGTACCGAATGCGCCAACGTGAACGCCTGCAAGTGCCACGACGATTGCGCCAGTCAGCGTAGCCGCGTCAATCAGGTGCGTGACGCCGAGCTTTTTCGCGTATGCGATTCCATCCGCCAAAATCAGGCGGCCTTCAGCATCCGTATTGATAATCTCAATCGTCTTGCCGGACATCGCCACCTGCACATCTCCCGGCTTTTGTGCGCGGCCTCCGGGCATGTTCTCAGTCGCCGGAACCACGCAAATGACTTTTATGGATGGTTTCAACTGAGCAAGAGCGCGCATCACGCCAAGCATGGTCGCGCCGCCACCCATGTCGTATTTCATTTTCTCCATGCCGTCCGCCGGCTTGATGGAGATGCCGCCAGTATCGAAGGTGACCGCTTTTCCGACCAGCCCAAGCACTGGAGCATCGGCGCGCAGATTTGCAGGCGTGTACGTGACGACGATGACTCGCGGCGGTTCGACGCTGCCTTGCGCGACGCCGATCAAAGCGCCCATTTTCAGCTCGGCAATTTTGTCTTCATCAAGAATCTCCACGGCGAGTCCGGCCTCTTTGGCCATGGCTTCGGCGCGATCGGCGAGATTGCGAGGCGTGAGTTTGTTGGAGGGCTCGTTGATAAGCGACCTCGCGAAATTTTGCGACTCGCCAAGAAGCTTGCCGCGTTCGTAGGCGTCTTTTAGTTCAGCAGGTGTTCCCTCGAAACCCGCCAGCTTCACGGTTTCGATGACTTTGCCGTTATCTTTCTTGCTTCGATACGTGTCTGATTCGAAGTTCGCGATGAGCAGCCCCTCGACGATAGTTTGAAGGGCTGCCGCGCCGCCGTTGCCTTCGCGAGCGAGTATGGCGAAATTCTTAACCCCACGCGCCTTCAGATAACGCAAAGCCGCGCCCGCGACCCGTCGCAGATCGGCGGAAGAAAACTTTTCCGGCTTCCCTGCCCCGACGAGCAATAATCTCTGCGCGGCAAGACCCTGCGGGTAATGGAGCAACACCATCTCGAACATCTTGCCTGTTAACTCGCCGCTTTTTGCCAGCGGCGCTATCCTCGATCCCGTGGCTTGGTCAAGCAGCGCGATCGTCCCCTCAATCCGCTCGTCCTTATCAAAAACGAAGGTGACAAGCGCTTCGGTGGAGATGGCCGCGAACGGCTGTGACTCGATTTGAATCTGCATAGCTCCCTTTCAGCGCCGGCGATAGCGAGCAATCGCTTCGCGGGCTTCTTTTTTGGCTTCAGAATCTCTTTCCGCCTGACGGCGATCGTGAAACTTTTTGCCTTGCGCCAACGCCAGTTCACATTTGGCCCGGCTGCCGCGGAAATATATCTTCAACGGCACCAGGGTAAGGCCTTTCTGCTGAACCCGCCCAGCCATCTTATCCATTTCGCGGCGGTGGAGGAGCAACTTCCGCGGACGCATGGGATCGTGATTCCACGGGCCGCCCGGCCGGTATTCCGGAATGTGACAATTGACCAGCCAGAGCTCGCCCTTGCGGACTTCCGCATAGGACTCGCGCAAACTCGCCTTGCCCTCCCGGAGGGTTTTCACTTCGGTACCAACCAGAACGATTCCTGCCTCAACTTTATCGAGGAGAGTGTAATTGTATGAAGCGGCTCGGTTTTGCGCGACGATCTTTACGCCGTCGGAGTCTTTCTTACTCGCAGTTTTCACAAGCGATTATCATAGCTGCCGCAGCCGACGTCGAGCAAGCGGCCGGGCGCGCAGTGTTGAGGCTCAATGTTTCCGAGCAGTTTTGCCAAGGATTCCGCTATAATCCCTTTACGTCTCCGCTGCGGGCCGGTCATGCCGCACATGCACCGGTTTAACCATACGTTACAATTTGTAAACATCGGCAACAGCATGCATTCTTGCCGCATCCTAGTGTGAATGCTAGACTCGGAGTCGTCTTGCTGACAGAAAATCCGTGGAGGTCCTCGTTGCGCCCTATCCTGTTCGTGTGCGCACTGGGTTGCGTTTCAGTACTGGTCTCAGGGTGTCCGAAGAGCGCCAGCAATTCTGACTTCCACGCCGGCAAACAAGCTGAAGCAGTCCAGGATTACGATTCCGCCCTCGTTCATTATCAACGTGCGTTGCGCGCCAACCCGACAGATATCGAATATAAGGTGAACGTCGACCACATGAAGTTCGTCGACGCGCAGTTCCACGTCGAGCAGGGCCAGAAAGCTCTCACCAAAGGCGATTTGAATACCGCGCTCGCAGAATACCAAAAGGGCGCGAATATTGACCCTTCCAACGTCAGCGCCGAGCAAGGGCTCCAGAAAACGATGTCGTTGATCGCAGCAAACGCTGCGGCAGCAGAGGCGCCGAAACCTGCCACACCTCCCGAGGAAGCTGAAGTTCTGAGCGGCCCGCCTGCGCTCAAGCCGCTGTCGCGCGATCCGATCAATATCAAAATGTCGAACACGGACGCAAAGATGGTCTACGACACCATCGGAAAACTGGCCGGACTTTCCGTGATTTTTGACCCTGACTTCTCGTCACGCCGGATTTCCGCGGATTTGCCGAACGTCACTCTCGAAGAAGCGCTCGACGCCACTGCGCTCGAGAGCAAGTCGTTCTGGAAGCCGGTGACAAGCAACATCATCTTCGTGGCGCCCGACCAGCCGCAAAAGCGCAAGGATGTGGAAGACGAAGTCGTGAAGACATTCTATCTAAAGAACACGCTAACCCCCCAAGACATCACAGAAATCGTAACCGGGCTACGCCAATTGCTTCAGATGCAGCGCGTGCAGCAGATCAACGCGCAGAACGCCATCGTGATTCGCGACACTCCGGACAAAGTAATGTTGGCCACGAAGATCATCCATAACATTGACAAGGCCAAGCCAGAAGTCCTGCTTCAGGTGCAGGTGGTCGAAGCGCAATTGGACCACTTGATTGATCTCGGCATCTTGCCGGGACAGAGTGCGATCGTCCAATTTACGCCCAGAACTCAGTTCCAACCCAACTCGACGGCCACGACATCGACGACGTCAACTACGACAACCACCACAACTACAACGACTACAACCACGACCACTACCACTACTTCGACCACGGGAACTTCGGTCACTTTGAACGCGCTGAGGCATCTCGGTTTCGCCGACTTCAGCATTACCCTGCCGGGCGCTCAGGCAAATATGATCTTGACCGACACCGCAACCCGTACGATTCAGAATCCTGAGGTGCGAATCACCGACGGCGAGCAAGCCAAGCTGCGTATCGGCGAACGCGTGCCGATCGCAACGGGAAGCTTCCAGGCTGGCGTGGGTGTGGGAGCGACCGCTTCGACGGGTATTATCAATCCTCTGGTGAACACTCAGTTCACCTACCTCGATGTCGGCGTAAATATTGATGTAACTCCCCGCGTCCATCCCGATGGCGAAGTCAGCCTGAAATTAAGTGTGGATGTGTCGAACGTCATCGGGGAAGAAAACATCGGCGGCATTCAGCAACCCGTGATCGGCCAGCGAAAAATTGAGCATGAGGTGCGACTGAAAGATGGTGAAGTGAATATACTCGGCGGCTTGATGCAGCGAAACGAGACGAAGGAAGTGAACGGCTGGCCCGGCCTCGCAAGCGTTCCGTTCTTGAAGTACTTCTTCGCAGACAACCACAAAGAGATAACAACCGATGACGTAATGATCTTGATTACGCCGCACATCATCCGGATGCCCACTATGGATCCGGAAGATCTGAAGAGCATTGCGGCTGGCACGGATACGAATATCCATGTGTCCCACGGACCGCTCGATTCCGTTTCACCTGACCCCAAATCGTTCAATCGACCAGGCAGTCCCGTTCCCGCCACAGCCACTGGTCAGGCGTCAGCACCTGGAGCTACCGCTCAGCTCAAGTTCGAGCCTTCGACGGTATCGCTGAAGTCGGGCGACACGACAACCGTCGGCCTTACAATCACTGGCTCCCAAGATCTATTCTCTATACCGCTAATGGTCCAATACAACCCGGCGGTCCTTTCTGTTGAAGAAGTCCGCGACGGCGGCTTCCTCTCCGGCGGCACTCAAGGTGTCGCAATCGTGCAGCGTGTGGATCAGGAGCACGGGCAAGCGATTGTATCTGCTACCCGCCAACCGAACACTCCCGGAGTGAATGGAAACGGAACACTGCTCGGTTTTGTGGTGAAAGCCATCGGTCCCGGAACTTCCTCGCTGCAAATCGTGCAGGTCAACGCCAAGGATTCGCAGCAGCGAGTGTTGGCGACGGTTTCGACGCAAGCCGTCATTCAGGTGCAGTAGCCATGCAAGTCGAATCACGCGGCGATCGTCACCGACCGGGACGCTCTGGGCACTCCGAACCGGCTTCTACCGCTGTCAATCCGCAGCGTGTCTCCTCCAAGGGAATGACGCTCATTGAGCTTGTCATCACCTGCGCGATTCTCATCGTGCTTTCTACCGCGTCGCTACCGGTCACCCGTTACGTCATGGTTCGCAAGCAAGAAGCTGAGCTTCGCTACGATCTTCGGGAAATACGCGACGCGATTGATCGGTACAAGGATCTCGCAGACAAGAATCAAATTCAGATTAAGGTCGGAACCGAAGGGTACCCGCCGGATCTCGACACTCTCGTCAAGGGAGTACAACTCGCTGGCGCACCCGACCGGCATATGCGCTTCTTGCGCAATATTCCCGTTGATCCAATGACTGGCAAGACAGATTGGGGAATGCGATCGGTCCAGGACGACGCAGATTCAAATAGCTGGGGCGGCCAGGATGTATTTGACGTGTTTACGACGTCCACGGGCACGGCGCTCGATGGGACAAAATATTCCGACTGGTAGTCGGAGAATTGATCATGCTGCGGATAAGTCGAAGAAATCGCGGATTCACAATCATCGAGTTGATGATCGTCATTACGATCATCATGATCCTCATGACGATTGCCGCCGGGCGTTATACGCAGTCGGTTATCCGCGCGAAGGAAACTGCGCTGCATCAAGACCTTTTCGTCATGCGCCAGGCAATTGATCAGTACACCCTCGATAAAAAGCAGCCGCCACAAGGCCTTGACGACTTGACGCAAGGCAGTGGAGGCTCCGGGTCCGGTTATCTGCGAGAGGTACCCTACGATCCGATGACCCATGAGAAGGATTGGTCCACGGATACGTGCGACACCATTCTCACTCCCGAGCAGCTTTCTGGCGGCGGCGTTTGCGACGTGCACTCCCGCTCCAACGCAGTCTCCCCGTTTGAAAATACGCCTTATAGTTCCTGGTAATGAATCCGGGTGATTGACGAGGCTGGGCGGTGACGGCACTGGCCTTCGCGAAGACGCGCGACTTCTTTAAATACCTAAGCTTCTCCAACTACTCGAACGGCTTTGGCGGCAAAAGAAACTGCATACCAAAATATCCCACGAAGAATGGCTGACCGTTGTGGGCGGGCGCTATGCTTCGTCCAGCCATCAGCAAAAGAATGAACGGCGGCCGCAGTTTGTAGCGAGCTCCTGCGCCGAGCGTTTGTTGATTGTTCGAATTATTGAATGTTCCAATCCCGTAGAATTCAGCATCCACCTCGAACGTTTTCGTCACGTCGTGCCCGACCACAAAACCTGCGATCCAGCCATCCGGGCCGAGATGAACGGCCTGATAACCCGCTTCGCCGTTAATATCAACCGAGCCCAGCTTCTTGGTGAACTCGATTGGCAGGATCAGACTGGCGCCAGGTGGAGTGATGCCTCGCCGTACCGAGTGATTCAGATTGTTGATTGAAACCTGCGGGAAGATGGAAATTCCGAGGCCGTTCTTTTCATTATCGTAGAAACGCCATTTCACGCCGAGTTGATCTTGGCCCAGTCCGTATCTAGCCTTGTCGGCGCCATTTTTCACACGTAACCACGCGTTTTCGAATGTTAGTTGGATCCGATCGCCGACGCCGTAGTTGATGTCCACGTCCGGCGTGTGCGTTATTGACTGGTTCTCGTACAAGAAGGGCATGTATCCCAGATTTATTTCCCAGTTGCGATTGCCAGGCGTGCCCGGATCGTTCGTGTAATACGGCGGGCCGCCCTGCGCGTTCGAAGCCGCGCAACAGCACAGTTGAACAATCCAAATCCCCAAGAGGCACAAAATGCCCCGGATGTATGGCGCGTTAGCCGTCCTCATGCCAGATTTAAGTTACGACGAAGATCGACATCCGGCAAAACGAAATCCAGAAGAATTCAATGATTTCGAAATCACGTTTGGAGATTGGCTCTATAAAAGACGCGACAAAATAGTCAGACTTCTTCGGATTTGGTACCCAAGATTCCTGCGATGACGTCCGTCATGCGATTCCATTTTTCGGCTTCGGACTGGAATCTGCGCTTCCCCGCTGCGGTAAGGGAGTAATACTTCGCTTTGCGGTTGTTATCCGACTCACCCCATTCGCTGGTTATCCATCCTTGATGTTCCAGACGGTAGAGCGCCGGATACAACGAGCCCTGCTGAATCTCGAGGCGGTCCTTCGAAATTTGCTGAATGCGCAGAAGAATGCCGTAGCCATGCAAAGGGCCAAGCGAGACCGCTTTCAGAATGAGCATGTCCAGCGTGCCTTGAAGCAGATCAATCTGTTTTCCCACGGCCTCTCCTTGCGCGCCTAGGAGAGAAGATAGCGACGCTCCCCTCGACTGTCAAGGAGAGGCCCCCGCGGTGCGTCCGCGTAACGCGGTGTGACGTTCTAAATTATTTGGCACGCGCTTTGCGCCGCCCGCCGCCGCTTTCTTTCCAGCGGTAGATGGAAACGGCCGTGCCTACGACGGAAATTACAATGAGAGCGATCATCACGTGCTCGAGCCATGGCGATTTAGCCTGCTCGATAATCCACCGGCCGTAATAAATCGCGAGCGCGCCCTCGATCGTGAAACGCACGAGTCTGCCAGCGCCCACGAAACTGAGTAGCTTGATTCGGGGATAACGGAAAGCCGCGGCCGCAGCTACCACCGCCGTAAAAGGAAATGGTGGCGGCAAGAGCGACGCCACCACGAGCGTGGTCGCCGCCCGCTTTTCCACGTACTTACGAATCAGCGCAAGCCGTTTGCCCGACACGAATTTTTTCAGTCCGCTTTCGCTCTTTCGGCTGATCCAGTCCGTCCCAAGGCATCCGATTAACGATCCCAAGGTCGCCATCAATACGTAATAAGGCATCCGTTCGTGGTAGCGCGCGCTAAGCGCGAGCACAAGTAAATCATTGCCGAGCGGAATCACAAGAGGCGAGGAATCAACGATGCCCAACGTCAGCAGCCCCAGCCCGCCGGCGCGGAACAAAGACACGGCGATAATGTGAATGATAGGTTTCACGCCATTTTTTCCCGACGATCAGATGATCGTGCCCCGTTCTGGGTCAAGGTTCGTCCTCTGTAATGCTCGATTATGTTGTCCTGCACTTATTGGCGCGAGAGCCTCAACTAACGATTCGAACTACGAATTTAGTTAGAGGGATTTGGTACTCAAGTGGACGCAATTGATTGTATCGGCCGTTAAAAATGATCGAAAGTCTCTGTTCACAAATAGACTCCGCCGAGGGTGGTAGTGACAACTAAGAAAGCGTATGATACATGCAGGCCTGAGAATCGGACATTCGCTTTCCATAACTCCCCTTCAACGAACGACGAACAGAGAATTCTCACGGAGCGGATTGATGCGCCAGAATTTTACTTTATTCAGTTTGAGCTTGTTAATCACACTCGCCGCGGGCAGCGCCGCTGGCCAGACGGAAAAGCCTGCACCTTCGCCGGCTTCGGGGCAATCGACGACAACGCTCGGCGCCACAGAACCCGCGGTGCGAGCGCAGATAAGAAATGTCGACTTTCATGTCACCGACCGAATTGTGGTGCACATTGTATCGCTCGATGGCCGTTTGACTACAAAGCCTGGAGAAATTCCAGTCTTCGACGACAAGAATTCGTTCGGGATAGATGTGGATTCGGCCAAGAATTCGCTGAGCATGCCGGCATTAACGAACGACCTGAATGACTATGTATTCGCCAAGCCAGACGCGCCATTGAAGAAACTGTCCGTGAGCATCCGCGGCGACGAACTAGTGATAAAGGGACTATTGGTCAGTAAAGGCGGAATTCCGTTCGAAACTTCCGGCACCTTGTCGGCGACTCCCGAAGGAATGATCCGCGTGCACACGACAAAAGTGAGCGCGGTCCATTTGCCGGTAAAGGGCCTGATGGATTTGCTGGGTATTGACACCCAACAAATGCTGAACACGAAAAAGGTAGAGGGCGTAACCGTTGATAAAGATGACTTGATTCTCGATCCCGGGAAACTCATGCCTCCGCCTGAAATGCATGGGCACTTGACATACATCAAGATCGAAAATGGAGCGATTGATCTGACGTTTGGGCCGGGAAACGCCAAGCCAGCAGCCCCGCTATCTGTAAGTTGTCCCGCGCGAAACTATTTATTTTTCAAAGGCGGCACAGTGCGTTTTGGAAAAATGACGATGAACGATACTGATCTGGAGCTAATTGACGCAACCCCGACCGATGCATTTGATTTTTCAATCGAGCATTACAGCGAACAATTAGCGGCCGGATACGCGAAGTTGACGCTTACCGGCGGCTTGTGTGTCCACGTGCCCGATTACCAGAAGATGAAGCCACCCGCCACCCCGAAGAAGTAGCT
>DATBYF010000083.1:0-5178 GCA_036513895.1 Candidatus Acidiferrales bacterium
CTTGGTCAGTTGCAAGTATAGCATTGGCTGAGGAATGCGGCACTCCGGCCGAATCGTCAGCCGTGCTGTGTCCGACTACTGCTCTCTCGGACAGGTCCCTGCTCATGGCTCGACGCGAGATCTCGAGGATTGGCGCAATCCTCCTGACATTGTTACAATACGATTTCAATACGATGACACCACAAACACTTTACGAAAAAATTTGGAACGCACATCTGGTTCGTGACATTGCCGGCCAGCCTTCCCTGATTTACATTGATCGTCACCTCATCCACGAAGGAACGTCGCCCCAAGCTTTCGCTGGCCTCAAATCTGCCGGGCGAAAGGTGCGCCGGCCGGATTTGACTTTCGCTGTGATGGACCATTCGGTCTCCACGAAAAATCGAGAACTGCCGGTCCTCGATCCCGACGCCGCGGGACAATTCGAAGCCCTCGCACGGAATTGCAAGGAGACCGGCGTTCGCCTTTTCGACATGCACAGCCGCAATCAAGGCATTGTGCACATCATTGGCCCCGAGCTCGGCATCACGCAACCGGGCCTAACCATTGTCTGCGGCGATAGCCACACCTCCACCCACGGCGCTCTCGGCGCGCTCGCATTTGGTATCGGCACCAGCGAAATCGAGCACGTCCTCGCCACGCAATGCCTCTCCCAGGCGAAATCTAAGACCGGCATCATTCGCTTCAACGGTAAGCGGCCCAAGGGCGTAACCGCCAAGGATTTCGTTCTGGCCTTGATCGGCAAGATTGGCATCGCTGGCGGGAATGGACATGTCTTCGAATATGCGGGTGACGCCGTCCGCGGCCTTTCGATCGAAGGTCGCATGACCATGTGCAACATGACCATCGAAGGCGGCGCCCGTGCTGGAATGGTCGCCCCCGATGAAACCACGTTTCGATATCTCGAGGGAAAGCCGTTTGTCCCGCGCGGCAAGGATTTTCAAACTGCCGTGGATCATTGGAAGTCGCTCGCGTCGGATCCTGGCGCGAAATATGACATGGTCCTGGACATTGACGCCGCAGGACTCGCGCCCCAGGTAACCTGGGGCACCAACCCCGGAATGGTCACCGACGTTACAGGTCGAGTTCCCGATCCAAACTCATTCGCGGACCCCGTTGATCGTAAGGCGGCTGAGCGCGCGCTCGTGTACATGGATTTGAAGGCGGGCACGCCCATCACGGACATTTCCGTTGATCGCGTCTTCATCGGATCCTGCACGAACTCGCGCATCGAAGACTTGCGCGCAGCTGCGCACGTTATCGCTGGGAAGCATGTCGCGCGAAGCGTAAAACAGGCGCTGGCAGTGCCTGGATCTCGCGTCGTAAAAGTTCAAGCGGAAAAAGAAGGTCTCGACCGAGTATTTCTTGATGCCGGCTTCGAATGGCGCGACGCCGGTTGCAGTATGTGCATCGGCATGAACGACGACGTCCTGCCGAGCGGCGAACGCTCCGCCAGTACTTCGAATCGCAATTTCGAAGGCCGGCAAGGCAAGGGCAGCCGCACGCATCTCGTCAGTCCGGCCATGGCTGCGGCCGCCGCCATTGAAGGACATTTCGTAGACATCCGAAAATGGGATGTTAGCGGAGCTGAATAAGCATGGAACCGTTCATCAAGCACACGGGACTCGTCGCGCCGATGGATCGCGTGAACGTTGACACCGATCAGATGGTGCCCAAGCAATTCCTGAAGTTGCAAACCCGCGAAGGCTACGGCCGCGTACTTTTTTACGACTGGCGCTATCTTCCAGGCGAGAAGCCGAATCCCGAGTTCCCTCTCAACTTCCCCCGTTATCGTGGAGCCTCAATTCTGCTCGCTCGCGCGAATTTTGGCTGTGGCTCGAGCCGCGAACATGCCCCATGGGCAATTCACGATTACGGTTTCCGCGTCGTCATCGCGCCCAGCTACGCCGACATCTTTTACAATAATTCTTTCAAGAACGGCATCTTGCTCGTCACGCTGGGCGATGCGCAGGTGGATGATCTCTTCCAGCGGCTGGAGCGCCAGGAAGGCTATCGCCTCACCGCCGATCTCGAAAAGCAGATCATTACCGACGAAAGCGGCCTCAAAATTCCGTTTGAAATTGATCCATTCCGCAAGAATTCACTGCTGAAGGGCCTCGACGACATCGGTCTGACCCTCGAGCACGAGGCCGACATCACCACTTTCGAAAAGTCGCATCCGGTTACGGCCGTGATGTACGAGCCCGTTGACGTAAAGCTTTCGCAACCCGCCTGACTTCCGCTCGAATTCGCTGTCGTGACTTCGGATTGGCGGTTCAGGTCGGAATGTCAGTTAGTGGGGCCGCGATTCGTAAACTATTCTTCCGCCCACAATCGTCATTTCCGTTTTCGTGCGCAGCAAATCCGTTGGGCTCAATCGCGTGATGTCCGTCGGGAAAACGGCGATGTCCGCCAGCATTCCCGGAGCGAGCTGTCCTTTTCGATTCTCTTCAAACTGCGCGTAAGCCGCGCCTGTTGTGTACTCGCGAATGCAAGTCGCGATCGGCAGCTTTTCTTGCGGTTCCCAGCCGCCAGCCGGTCCGCCTTCCGGAAGCTCGCGCGTGACGCAGGCATAAAGACCGCGCATTGGATTCACGGATTCAACCGGGAAGTCAGTGCCGAACGCGAGGTGCGCGCCGCTCGTCTCCAGCGATTTCCATGCATAGGCGCCTTTCACGCGTTTCGGGCCGATACGCGATTCGGCCCACCGCTCGTCGTCGAGCAAATGGCAAGGCTGCATCGAAGCGATAACTCCGAGCGCAGCAAAGCGCGGTAGATCGTCGAGCGAGAGAATCTGCGCATGTTCGATTCGGTCGCGGCGATCTCGCGGACCATTCGCCTCGCGAGCCGCCGCAAAAGCGTCGAGGCCCGTGCGATTCGCGCGGTCGCCGATGGCGTGCAACGCAATTTGAAATCCAGCTTTGTCTCGTTCAATCGCCATCCGCTTCAGATCTTCCGGATCGACGCGAAGAATTCCGGAAGTCGAGGGATCGTCTGAATAAGGCGCGAGCATCGCCGCCGTGCGTGAGCCGAGCGAGCCGTCGAGAAATCCTTTCAGCGCGCCGGTTTTCAGCCACACGCTCGATGTTCCGCCGTCGCTGCGCATTTCGTCAAGTGCAGCAACCGGCGCGTTGAACGGCAGCCACTCCGTAATTCGCGCCGTCAACTTCCCTTCACGCTCGAGCGTCTGATAAATCCGAAAATCGTTGAATCTCGGTGCCGCTGGAACAGAGCTCCCGTCGCGCGATTTTCCGTCCGGGAATTCCTCATAGAATGCGAACATTTCAGCTTCCGAGTTGTCTTGAATCGATGTAACTCCGTTTTGCGCCAACTCAGCGAGCGCCAACTCGATCGCCTTTCGTCGCTGCGCTTGCGTGATGGGAGGAATCAGCCGCTCGACGCGGTCCATCGCCGAATCTTCCTCCAGCATCCCCGTCAGTTCGCCGGTTGCCGGATCGCGAACGAACTTGCCTCCCGGCGGATCCGATGAATTCCGCGACAGGCCCGCCAGATCGAGTGCGCGAGAATTCACGACGGCTACGTGCCCGTCAACTCTCTCGAAAAACATTGGATGCTCGCGCGAAACTTCGTCGAGATCAGCTCGCGTTGGAAATTTCTTGTCAGCCCAGAGCGTGTGGTCCCAACCCCGCCCCACTATCCATTCTCCGGTAGCGAAGTCTTTCAAACGCTCGCAGATTCTTTGCTGCAACTCTGTGATGGATCTAACGCCTTCCAAGTCCAAACGCAGCTTGGCGATTCCCCCGCCGACGAGGTGAACATGCGCATCGTTGAATCCCGGCATGGCAAATGCGCCGTGAAGGTCGATCACGCGAGTCTTCGGGCCGATGAAAGCCGCGATCTCAGAATCTGAACCGGTCGAGATAATCCATTCCCCGCGAATGGCGATCGCTTGCGCGCGCGGATGTTCGACGCTTCCGGTGTAAATGTCACCGTTCTTCAATACGAGATCGGCGCGAGCATCGGAAGATTTAGCGTGGGTCGAAGGCATGACCCTCAGAAAAATGACCGTCAGAAGGATGAAAAAAGCTGACGCGACGCCCGCAGTGGACGCGCCCTTCCGCAGGTGCCTAGCACCAAGCCAAGCGACAGCACCGCGCGAATACGTGCGCATATCAAGGTTTCGTTTGGCCGATCACCAGAGTAGTGAGGAGAATTCGCTTCAGTCCGGTGATACGGTCTGTTGGATCGTACCACTCATCAAGCGAATGAGAGCCGCCGCCTTGCCCGCCGCCGCCAATTGCAATCGCGGGAATTCCCAACGACAACGGCAGATTAGCATCCGTGGATGACCGCTCCTGACGCGTCGAATTGCCGAGGTACGAATCCACACTCGAAATCGCCGCGAGCAGCGCCGAATCCTTCGGAAGCCTACCGCCTGGCCGGATGCCAAGCATCTTGAATTCAATCTTCAGTTGCTCTGACCCGCGCTCGCCGGCCGCATTTTCCGCCGCCAGCCCGGCCTGCATCGCATCGCGCAGCGCCACTTCGAGCTTCGTCAATTCCAAATCATCTTCAGAACGCAAATCCACTTTCACGGCAGCGCGGTGTGGAATCGAATTGACTGATGTTCCGCCTTCGATCATCCCGAAATTAAACGAAGTGCGCGGAGACTGAGGCACCGGCGTAGACGAAAATCTCACGATTCCGCGAGACAATGCCGTAATCGGATTCGGCGCCCCGAAATCGGACCAACTATGCCCGCCGGGCCCTGTTACGCTCGCTTCGATCCGCCGCGAGGCGAGCGCCTGCGTCGTCACGTAATCCGTTGACGCGCCATCCACGGCGATCACAGCGCGCAGGTTGTTCCCAAAATCCTCGATCAGCGCTCGAATGCCGCGAAGATTTCCCTCGCCCTCTTCGCCGACATCCCCCGCGAAAGCAACCGTCATTCCCGTTTGCAGCTTCCCTGCTTCCATCGCTCGCGCAACACCTATCAGCGCAGCGATCCCAGCACCATTGTCAGCGATCCCAGGACCGCGAAGGCGGCGGCCATCGCGCTTCACGCGAACATCCGTGCCGGCCGGAAACACAGTGTCCATGTGAGCGCTCAAGAGGATCACCTGGCTCCGATCTTTCCCGAATCGCTCGCCGATCACGTTGCCCGTCGAGTCCAGGCGAACTTTCAGCCCGGCGCCCTCGAACAACTTCTTCACGGCC
>DATBYF010000084.1:0-19695 GCA_036513895.1 Candidatus Acidiferrales bacterium
TATCGTTGCTGTGATTCAAAAGAAATGTAGCTCACCTCTTCAGAGGTGAGGCGGTTGCGATGCGCCCGTAGGGCCAAAGCACATGTTCCTTACCTCATACCCTAACTTCAGGGCCCGGAGGCTCCCGCCTCCGGGTCTTTACTCTCTCGCGCGTCTGTATCAAAAATTCGCGCGAACACGTGATTGTGCCGTTACGCGCCGATTTTGCGGAACAGCCAGAACAAACCTGCAGCAAGAACTATCGAAGTGGGAAGAGTTAGCACCCAAGCCATCAACAAATTTCGCACCGTGCCCCATTGCAACCCAGAATGATTCGCCGCCATCGTCCCCGCCACTCCCGATGACAGCACATGCGTCGTGCTGACAGGTAATCCGAACCAATCAGCCGCACCAATCGTAAACATCGCGGTAATCTCCGCCGCCGCGCCCTGCGCGTAGGTAAGGTGATCTTTCCCGATTTTTTCGCCGACGGTCACAACAATCCGCTTCCAACCAATCATCGTCCCGAGCCCGAGAGCCATCGCTACCGCAACTTTCACCCATCCTGGTATAAATTTCGTCGCATAGTCCACGTGCCTCTTATAATTCGCCAGCACGTCCGCATCGGCTGCCGAGAATACCGGCTGCTTCTTTTTCTGCATCAATCGCAGCGCTTCGCTCACCACGTACATATCATTCCGGAAGTTCCTCACCTTATCCTGCGGCACTAGCTTTAGGTCCTTGTAAATCGCCATTTCCGTGCCAATTCCATTCACGAGCTGCCGCAGCGCCAGCATAGTGTTCGGCGTGAACTCCTTCGTGCGGATATAGTCCGTCACTTCATCGCGCGCGTCGCCAATCACAGCCGTCGGCGAAACGTAATGTGACAACACCTCGGCAGTTTGCGTCGAAACTGCGACGAAATCCTGCGTCCGCTCATACGTCACCGCATGATTCATCGCGTAGGCAGTCGGCACCGTTCCGATCAGGATGAGCATGATCAAGCCCATTCCTTTTTGCCCGTCGTTCGAGCCGTGCGCAAAACTCACGCCCGTGCACGTCAGCACTAGCAGCGAGCGAATCCAGAACGGTGGCGGTTCGGTTCCTTTCGGCGCGACGTAAAGTTGTTTGTTCGGAATGAGCGCCTTGCAGAGAAGCAGCAACAAATACGCACCTGCGAAGCCTACCGCCGGAGATATCAGCAACGACTTGCCGATGTTCGCTGCCTGCGCCCAGTCCACTCCACTCGTTCCCGTCTTTACTGACATCAACTGATTCGCGATGCCGACTCCAATGATCGAACCGATCAACGTATGCGAGCTCGATGAGGGCAATCCGAACCACCATGTTCCGAGATTCCAAATAATCGCGGCGACGAGCAGCGCAAACACCATCGCGAATCCCGCGCTGCTGCCAACCTGCAGGATCAACTCCACCGGCAGCAGCGATACGATCGTGAAAGCCACAGCCCCGCTCGACACCAGCACTCCGATGAAGTTCCACATCCCGGACCAAACTACAGCTGTGTGCGGCTCAAGCGAGTACGTGTAAATCACGGTCGCCACGGCATTCGCTGTGTCGTGGAATCCGTTTACAAACTCGAAGCTAAGCGCGATCAGCAGCGCCCCGGCGAGCAGAAGATACGGAAGGATGCTAACGTTGTGAATCCCGGAAAGATCACCAATGAGATGGCGCCCCACATAGATGCAACCGATCACCAGCGCGACGCCGAAGATCATCACGCCGATCCGCCCCGGGCCGGCTCCTAATTTTGAATTGAGTACTGCGGATTCACTCGCCATCGGTAATTACCTCATTTGAAATGACTGCGGCGTCCCGCCGCTTCGTTCTGTAAGGATCGCGTTGCCGCGAAAAACTGCGGAGGCGCGAAAAGAGGTTCGAGAGATTTAGATTTAACTTTGTTCTTATCTTCAGGCGGTTGCTCAGCTGTCCGGCGCAACCGTACTATCGCTTTGTTAGAGCTTCGTTACAGCCACATGAACGGCCCGTCAATGCGGTTCGGTGTTCCGTCGTGACTCAGCCTTTCGGGTGCGCCCTTGCTTCAGCAGCGGGGCGGCCTTCAGTCCTGCGAAAGAAAGCCACCCTCGACGGGTTTCACTCTGAGCGAAAGGCGCCCTCACGCATGTCGCTTGTCATATTTTCTCTTGCCACGACGATTGAATGCCGAGCATCATATGTCTCTGCATGTCGCCAAATCGCCGATCCCGCGCCGGATTCACTTGAGCGGTCTCCCACTGAACGGCCGTGTAGCCGTCGTCTGAATCGCAGTCAATCAAGCAAACGCAAACCAACCGAATAAGCAGGTAACTCGAAGATGCCGCCATGAGCGCTGCACTTCGTTCTTCATCGAAAATAGGAGATTAACGATGAGAGAGTTCACGCGATCGACCGGAATTCTTGGTGCGTTCTTGATTTTGATGTTCACTTGGAAAGGATTTTCGGCCGAAACAAAGTCGACGGCGGCGCATTCAAGTCCCGCTGCCGAGATCACAGATTCGTCGCAGCGACGTTTTGAATTCACGTATCAAGTTCGCGTTCCAGATCTTCCTGCATCTCCTTCTCCGCTGCGAATTTGGATTCCTGTACCCACTTCTGACACCTGGCAAACGATTACGAGTCTCGCAATCGAAAGTCCGATCGCGCACCGGATCACAAAAGAGAACCAGTTTGGAAATAGCATGGCGTACTTCGACGTCAAGTTGGATCACGCGCGGCCGGCGTTCGACATCGCGATGCGCTTCACGGCGGTTCGCATGGAACATCGCGTGGATTTGAGCGATACAAAACCGAACGCAAATTCTCTGGCGCCGAGCGGAATTGAATTTGCGCGATTTCTGCAGCCCGATCACTTAGTGCCGATTGATGGCGTGATCGGAGAGCTTTCGAAAGAACATACTCAGGGTGCTGCGACACCAGAGGAGAAAGCGCGCAAGATTTACGAGTACGTCATCGCCACGATGCGATACGACAAGTCGGGAACCGGCTGGGGCCACGGCGACGCAATCTGGGCATGTACTGCCAAGCGCGGTAACTGCACGGATTTCCATTCGCTATTTGACGGAATGGCGCGCGCCACTGGGATTCCCGCGCGTTTCGAAATTGGATTTCCGCTGCCAATTGGAAAATCCCAGGACGAAATTTCCGGCTACCATTGCTGGACAGAATTTTATCTCAGAGGCGTCGGCTGGGTTCCGATTGATGCGTCGGAAGCCTGGAAGAATCCGGCGAAACACGATTATTTGTTCGGCGCAAACGATGCGAACCGTATTCAATTTTCAATGGGCCGCGATATTCGCTTGAATCCGTCGCAGCAATCGGATGCGTTGAACTATTTCGTTTATCCCTACGCCGAGCTGAACGGCAAGCCGTTCGATCAATTGCAATCGCACTTCGCATTTCAAGATTTGCCCGCGACGGAGCCGAGCGCCTCGGCAATCAACTCGTCAAAATGAGTCGAGTTGCAGAGGGAGAGGCCTCGCAACGCGTCGGGCTCGTAACGCCGGTCCCTTCGGCTAGGCTCGGGGTGAGCCTGCTTTTCGTCCGGCATCTCGAAATGTCGCTACTCACTTCTTCAATGGCTACGATGGATTAAATTTGTAGTAGCTTAAGTCTCGCCTCCATGCCACCACCGTCGCCGCCACCAACTCCGGTTCCCTACGACCAACTCCACGATCTTTGCTCGCAAGGCCGCTGGGACGACGCCATCATTCTCTTGCGGCAGTATGACGCAAGCGCCGCGGCAGAAGCCGTGATCGCGCTGCCGTTTGAAACGCAGCGCAAGTTATTTCGAAAGCTGCCCGTGGATTATGCCGCGGCGCTCATCGGCTTGTTTCCATATTTCCACGCCTACGTTCTCTTGCATTCGCGCCCGCCTGCCGAAATGCACGCCATCGTCGAAGGCATGGATCCCACCGAGCGCGATAATTTCCTCGATGCGCTGCCCGAAGAGGCCTGGCAAAGCCTGATGACCACTCTCGCGGCGACGCATGCGCCAGAAACACCACCCACCGAAGCACAGCCGCACGCTCATGCAACGCCAACCTCCGAAGTGCCCGCGCCGGCCGCGGCTCCTTCGAATCCACCGCGTACCGCGGCGGAGCGACATGCCGTCGAAGCGACGCAAGTGCTAGAGCCACTCGCGCCTTCCGAAACATCAGAGCCGATCATCGAGGCGCGTCAGATCGCAAAAAGCTACCAGCAGCCCGACGGCCCGGAAATTCAAGTCATCGCGCCGATTGATTTGTCGCTTGAGCCGAATACCATCCTCGCTGTTCTCGGACCTTCAGGCTCGGGCAAATCAACGCTGCTGCGAATGCTCTCCGGATTGTTGCAGCCATCGTCCGGAGAAGTTCTGTGGCACGGCGCGCCAGTTTCGAAATGCAGCCCGAATGTCGCAATCGTGTTCCAGAGCTTCGCGCTGTTTCCGTGGCTGACGGTGCTCGAAAATGTCGAAGCGCCCTTGCTGGCACGGGGACTGACGGCGCAAGAGCGCCGCAGCAAAGCGCTCAAGGCAATTTCTTCTGTCGGCCTCGCGAACTTTGAGACGGCATATCCAAAAGAGCTTTCCGGCGGGATGAAACAGCGCGTCGGCTTTGCGCGCGCGCTGGCTGTCGAGCCAGAAGTTCTCTTTATGGATGAACCATTCTCCGCGTTAGATGTGCTCACCGCGGAAAATCTGCGCGGCGAATTGATGGAACTCTGGCTCGCGCACAAAATTCCGACGCGAAGTATTTTCCTCGTCACTCACAATATCGAGGAAGCCGTGCTTCTCGCCGATCGCATCATCGTCCTCGGCAGAAATCCCGCCACAATTCGCGCCGACTTGCGCTTGCCATTGAAGCGGCCGCGCGATCGGAAGTCCGCCGCATTTCTTCTCTATGTTGATTACATCTACAAAGTCATCACGCAGCCGCAGCTTGAAGTTGCGCCGCCGGCGGTTCCGGCGAGTGGCGCGAGATTCGCTCCGCAAATGCTGCCGCACTCGCGGCCAGGTTCCGTCGGCGGCTTGCTCGAATTGCTGATCGATCGCGGCGGCGAGGAGGACATGTACCACATCGCCGAGGATTTACTGCTCGAGATCGACGACCTTCTTCCCATCATTGAAACCGCGGCGCTGCTCGGATTCGCGACGGTGCGAGAAGGCGACGTCGTGATCACCCAGCACGGAAGGGAATTCGCCGAGGCGGATATCGGCACGCGGAAAAAGTTGTTTCGCGAAGCAGCGCTTGCGCGCGTGGCATTGCTGCAGCAGATGAAAGCCGCGCTCGAGAAAAAATCAGACCATAAGATGCCGCTCGAATTCTTCCGTGACATTCTCGACGAGCATTTTACGGCGGAGGACGTACAGCGCCAGATTGAAACGGCGCTCAACTGGGGCCGGTACGCCGAAATTTTCAGATACGATTCGGGGACCGACGAAGTCTCGTTGTACGAAGCCGAGGCGCCAGCTGAGGCGCCCACCACATCCATTGAAAGCAGACCGCAAATCTGATGGCCGACAACTCCAGTCATCAACCTCTTTCTGGAATGCCGCTGTGGGGCAGGCTGCCTGTCGTCGTCCCGTCGGTGTTCCGAGAATTACCAATCGTGTTAGCGGCGGTCGCGGCCCTCTACGCCTTGCTGGCGATGACGCACGCGTGGATGTCGCCCGTCACCACCGGCGCGCAAATTCAACTCTCGCCCAGCGCTCTGCCGAAATATGCGATGTTCTCCCTTTTGCGCATCGCTATCGCGTACGCCGTAAGTTTGGCGTTCACCTTGGTTTACGGATACGTGGCCGCCTATAACGCGAAAGCGGAGCGAGTGCTCGTTCCGCTCCTCGATACGCTGCAATCCATTCCTGTGCTGAGTTTTTTGCCTCCGGTGATGGTGGCGATGGTTTCGCTCTTTCCAACCAAGCAACTGGGAGTTGAGCTGGGCTCGATTTTGCTGATTTTCACGGGGCAAGTCTGGAACATGACGTTCAGTTTTTATTCTTCGCTCAAAAGCATTCCGCGCGAGATGCGCGAAGTGGCCGAGGTCTATCGCTGGAGCTGGTGGCAGCGCTTCATCGAGATGGAGTTGCCGTTCTCGGCGATCGGGCTGGTGTGGAATTCGATGATGTCGGTGGCGGGCGGCTGGTTTTTTTTGATGGCCTGCGAGATGTTCGTCCTCGGCAGCCGCGATTTCCGCTTGCCGGGGCTTGGTTCTTATCTGCAGACCGCCGCGAATGCCGGAGACACGCGCGCAATTATTTGGGGCATCGCGGTGATGATCGGCGTTGTCGTACTGATTGACCAACTTGTCTGGCGGCCGGTGATTGCCTGGGCGCAGAAATTTAAGTTTGAGCAGGTGGAAGCGGTGGAAGCGCCGCGCTCTCCGATTCTCGAGCTGCTGCGAAGCTCGAGGCTTTTGCCGTTCATCGAACGGAACACGTTTGGACCATTCGTCGAGCGGACCAGCTTGTATTTTGCGAAACGGCGCGGCGAGGTACATGAAGATTCCCGATCGAGCACAGTTGGCAAGTGGATCGGAAGAATTGTGCTGATACTGCTGGTGCTCGGCATCGGATATGCGTTTGTCAGGATGACGGCGCTGCTGATGACGGTCAATGGTGGAGAATTGCGCAGAATCTTTTTGGGCGCTGGCGCGACATTTCTTCGCGTGGAACTGACGCTCGCACTTGCGGCGCTGTGGACGATTCCAGTCGGCGTTGCGCTCGGTCTGCATCCGCGATTGTCGGCCATTGCGCAGCCGATCGCTCAAGTCGCAGCGTCGGTGCCCGCTACGGCTCTTTTTCCCGTCATTCTGCTGATGCTGATTCGCGTGGGCGGGGGACTCGGGATCGGTTCCGTGGTGCTGCTGTTGCTGGGCACGCAGTGGTACATACTTTTCAATGTGATTGCGGGCGCGAGCGCGATTCCGACAGATTTGAAAGAAGTTTGCGATATTTTCCGATTCGGAAAGCTGGAGCGCTGGCGCGATTTGCTTTTGCCCGGGATTTTCCCGTACTTGATTACGGGCTTCGTCACCGCTTCGGGCGGGGCGTGGAATGCCAGCATCGTCGCGGAGTATTTTCATTTTCAGGGCAAGACGTTTTCGACGCTGGGGCTCGGTGCGGTGATCAGCAGCGCAACGGACGATGGGAATTTCCGGCTGTTGCTGGCGGCGACGGTGGTTCTGGCGGCGATGGTCGTTACCATCAATCGGCTGGTTTGGCGCCCGCTTTACGGGCTGGCTTCGACGAAATATAAGCTCGAATCGTGATTTTGTCGCGGTCTGATTGGCCTCCGAATGCCCTGCAATTCTGTCTCGATTAGAACTGACCTCCGTTGATTGTTTTGTTGGAGTTACGGCGATTTCTAATCGTTTGGGTGTCTCGATTAGAAATGCGTTTGCAGGCGACCGATTCGGCTTCCCGGATGACCTTGGCCTGGGGGTGCCAGGGTTGGCGGTCGAGCCCCGTGGGCGCGAACCCGGTGGCGCGACGTTGGGTTTTGGGTGGCATGCCGGATGCCGGACGAAGACCAGTCCGGGGCTACAGAACCGTTGCCGTTCTGGGCTTCCGGTCGGAGTCCGGGTGAGGAGAGCGGATGCCCGGCTGAAAGCCGGCCGCTACAATTGCCTGTATCGGCACCGAGGCTGGCGCCGCTTTAGTTCCCGAGTTGTCATGTCTGTACATGTTCACTAAAACGCTAGCAGAGGGGAATGGAGTGCGCAAGTGAGGGGCTCTGTGGATAGAGGCGCGTAGCTCGGGCGTGGACTACGTTTGCGAAGGCGGCTGTGGCGGCTGATTGATGCGGCGGATTATTCTCGTGAGTAACGGCTGCCCGGCTGAAGCCGGCCGCTACAATTGCCTTCGGTGAAGTGCGTGGTGGCGACGGCGTTCGTGGATGTAATGTCGATGTCGCCGAACGGAGTCGGGGACTATTTTAGGTCGCGGGCCGGATTAGAATCTGGTTGCGCGACGTATGGGTAAGTCAAAAACGCCGGCCCTTCGAGGCTCAGGGTAAACAAGATGCCGGCGCTACGAATGACATGGTGCCCTAAGGGCGGGATATTTAAAGGAGATGCAATGAGTGATATTTTGTCTGAGGTGCTGGGTGCGAATGCGAAATACAGCGCGGATTTTGGCGATCGAGCAAAACTAGCCGGTCCGCCGGCGAGGCGGTTCACGATTCTTACGTGTATGGATGCGCGGCTTGATCCGGCGAAGTTTGCGGGGCTGGCGGAGGGTGATGCGCACGTGATTCGCAACGCGGGCGGACGGGCGAGCGATGACGCGATTCGATCGCTGGTGATCAGTTACAAATTGCTGGGCACGCGCGAATTCTTCGTCATCCACCATACAGAGTGTGGGATGGGCTATTTCTCGAACGAGGTGATGCGCGGATTGCTGGCGTCGAGTTTGGAGACGGCCGAGCATACGCCGCAAGGATTTCGCGATGTAGGCAAAGGAGGCGGATCGCGCGCGGGAGAATATATCGAATGGCTGACGTTCAAAGAGCCGAAGCAGGCTGTGATTGATGATGTGACACGGATTCGATCGCACCCGTTGATTCCGAAGACTATTCCTGTTTATGGATTTATTTACGATGTGAAGACGGGGAAGTTGGTGGAGGTGGAGGGGGCGCGAGGGGCGGGGGCGGCGAGGTAAGGAAATCAGCGGCTGGTGTTGCGTCTCGCGACGATTTCGGCGACTGAGCGGTGATGCGATGGGTCGTTGGGGCGGCCTTCGTACTGATGGAGGATGTCCCAGCCTGTGAAATATGTTTCCAGCTCGCCGGGTTTTAGGCGGTGTTTGGTGGGTTCTTCGTTTGCTTCGGTGATGTGGGCGATTGCGAGGATGATTCCGTTTGGGGCGACGCCTTTTTTCGCGGGTTCGAAGAGATTGCGCTGGAGGTAGTAGCAGATCAGGATTAAGTCCCAGGCGTTTGGAGTGATTTGGAATTCGTTTTTTTCTAGATTGGCAACCGTTGCGGTTAGATTTGTTTCGAGTGCTGGTGGCGAACTTTCTGCTTGGATTCCGAGATTAGCGGCGCGGCGGAGTAGCGTTTCGATTGCTGTGGGGGAGCTATCTACTGCTGTGACTTTCCAGTTGTTCTGGGCTAGCCAGATTGCGTTGCGGCCGGTGCCGCAGGCGAGATCTAGCGCGCGGGCGGGGTTGAGGCGGCGCGCTGTTTCCGCTACGAGCGGAGTTGGCGCTGTGGCGAAATCTTCTTCGGGGCGTTCACGTTTGCGATAGCGTTGTTCCCACTGATTCGTTTCCATTTGGCTAACTCAATTCGATTTGAATACGCGCGACGAAAAGCCTCAGGTCTAACCCTTCCTTCGTCAGGGCTGGCGACCTGAGCTACATTATTGCCCACATTATTGCGGTTGCGTTGCTGCGGTCGGGGGGACTAGTTGCTTTAGGGTGGCTTCGACGCCGGCGGGCTTGAAGCCGAAGGGGCCGGGGGCGGATTTGTAGGCGATGCGGCCGTCGCGATCGACGACGTAGAGGCGATCGGGCCAGCCGGTGTAGGCGCGCTCGGTGGGGTTGTCGATTGTATCCACTACGGCGGGAAATTTGATGCCGAGTTTCACGACACAGAGTTGCCCGAGTTCGCTGCGCTCGTCGAAAGTTTTGGGGCTGGCGAAAAGGATGTGATCGTCGCGATTATCGGAATCCTGCCAGAGATCGGTCGTGTGCGCCTCGCGGATGTAAACGACGTAGAAGGCCGCGCGATCCTTGTATTCCTCGTAGAGTTTATTTAGGGCGGGAACCTCCCGCCGGAATGGCGGTCAAGTGTAGCTGCCGAAGACGAGGACGACGGGCTCCTGGCCGCGCACGGAGGACAGTTGGAAATGGCTCTTGTGGTCGGTGCTTTCGAGGGCGAAGTCGGGGGCGGCGTCGCCGACGTGGAGCGTTCCTTTGCGCGCGTCCATCCATAGGGGCTTGAGCGGGAAGACGATGAAGGCGTAATCGGGCACGTGGCGCATGGTGCGGGCGAAGAAGTCTGGGCCTTGGCACATGGCGAAGAAAAATGCGCCGGTAGCGGCGGCGTAGAGAATAACCAAGACGATCGCGGCGATTAGCAATTTTTTCATGGAAGAAGCCGCACGGCGCGCTTGCGCTCGGTGGCCTGATGGACGAACGCTACATGGGAAAGACGGCTGAGTCTCTAGTATTTTTGGAGTATCGAAAAAAAAGGGGCGCAGCCTTTTGAGAGCCGGCGCCCCTACAAATTGCGGATTAGTGCGCAGATCCCGCTACTGCAGCGGGTGCGAGTTTATGTATTTGCAGACGTCCTTGACGGAGTTGCTGAGCCATGCGGTGGATGTTGCGTATACGACCTGGCCGCCTTTCCTGAAAAGGACGAATTTGTAACCGTTTGGCCAGCCGACCGCCTCGAGCATGTAATCGGACTTCAGTGAATCGGAAACGACCGTAGCGTTGGAGCACTTGTCGTTCAGATTTTTTACGACGTCCGCGAGGGGTACGTTGGAGCGCGGCGACATAAAGATTCTGACCGGAACTTTCTGTGCATATGCGGGAATCGCGGATGCGGCGAATAATAGCAATAAGGCAATAGAGCTGAGCCGGAATGATTTCATGGTCTTATCCTCTCTTCGATCATGGGTATGGATATGGGGACCATCACTATTGGGACGAGTATTGGATTCAAATGGTTGCACATTACGGGTAGCAAGGTTCTTAGGAAGTCATCGGCAGGCGGCGATTAGGCTGTCTATTCGAGCGCCCATTTGAGCGGCGGGGCGGAATCGGAAAGAAGCGGCCCGTACGGGCGGCGTATTTGTCGTATTCGGAGCCGAAAATTTCGCGCAAGTGAGCTTCTTCGAGGCGGACGCGTTCGAGATTGACCCAGAGCCATCCGATGGCGAATCCCCACGCGAGAATGCTGGCGAGAGAGAGCGCGAACGCGATTCGCGCGGCGATGAGCGCGGCGTAGCGCGGATGGCGGACGTAGGCGTAAGGGCCGTCCTCGAGCACTTTTCGATTGTCGAGGTCGCCTTCAAATTGGCGCGAGAGGAAGCGGTCGGTCCAGATGAGCCACAAGGCGCTGAGGAAGTAGATTCCCAGGCCGATCGTTTGCAGGGCGGGCTGTTCGAGCGCGCGGACGAAGTGCCAGTGGCCATAGTCCATGTAGACGCTGATTTCAGCGACGCCGAAGACGCCAATCCAGAAGAGCATCAGCGAATCGTAGGTGGTGCCGACGGCCTCTTGCAGAACTTCGCGCGAGCGGAAAATCACGCGGTAGAACTGCATGGTGGCGTAAACCCAGATCAGGCTGATGGCCAGGAATCCACCCGAAAAAAAATCGAGGCGCGACCAAGGATGCGGTGAGTCCCACTGGCGCAAGCAGCAAAGCGCGGCGGCGGTGTAGAGAACGATGAAGAGCAGGGAAGTCGCGAATGCTTTCACGAGAAACTTTTGATGGGAACTGCGCTTGCCGACCGGGGAAAGTGATGTGCGTTCGCGAGGGAATGCGGAATCGCCTAGCATCTAGCGAGGATGTTATGCGGATAAGCGATTTGGGTCAAGGCTCAGAGTGGGGTGGAGCAGATAAGCGCAAAAGATTACAAAAGTGGCAATAGTTCCATTACGGTCGCACTACGTACGTAATTGTTCCCATATTCGCGTTGCTGCGATATACTCGCGGCGTTTAGGCCGCTTGGGGCCCGTCCTCGCATGTGAATCCTACAGTGAGCCAGGAAATCGAGTCCTGGAAGGGGAGTTCTATGAAGAAAGTCATGTTTCTGTTAAGCGTATCGCTATTCCTACTTGTTTCTACGTCGCGTGCCGCCACCCTCACGGTAGACGACGATAAAGTGCAATGCCCGATGGCGCAATATACGACGATTCAAGCGGCCGTTAACGCCGCGCAACCAGGAGACCTGATTCGCGTTTGCCCGGGGACTTATCCCGAGCAAGTGACGATAACGATGGCACTCACACTTCGCGCCGACAATGGGGTGCTCGTAAATCCGAGCACTACGCAGACTGTTACGGACGTCGCGGGGACTGAAGCGATCGCATACGTGTTTGCTGTGCAAGGCGCGAACGTGGATATCGAAGGTTTTATCGTTGACGGCTCGAACAACGGGCTTACGGAGTGCTCGCCGCGGTTGGTTGGCATTCTGTACCAAAACGCAGCGGGCCATATTCGCCACAATGCGGTGCGGCATATGACGCTTGGCAGCAGTCCGACGGTGAACGGCTGCCAGAGCGGCAATGGAATTGAGGTCGAGTCGGCGAGCGGCTCGAGTTCGGATGTCACGGTGAACGACAATAGCATCTGGGATTATCAGAAGAACGGCATCACGGGCAACGAGGCAGGCACGGAGATCAGGGCTGACAGTAACACTGTGACGGGAATTGGCCCGACGACGGGCGCCGCGCAGAACGGAATACAAATCGGATTCGGCGCGGGCGGAACTTTGACGAATAACACGATCGCGGACAATGTCTGGTCGACGTGTACTTCGCCGACGGCATGCACGGCCAACGCGACGGGGATACTGATTTTCCAGTCGGATGGCGTGATTGTGCGTAACAATTCGCTGGCGACGAATCAGGTGGGAATTTACGTTGGCGGGGATAATTCCAGGATTGCGTCGAATACGATCGCGAACTCAGTCACGCTGATTGGCGTTGCGCTGGTGGGTAACGACAATGCGGTGCTTCGGAACACACTGACCCATGCCGATCAGGCGGGAATCTACATTCAGGGAAACAGCAATCGCGTGATGGCGAATGAGATTACGGATGCGTCGGTGGGAATCTTGACCGTATCTGGATCTACGGGGAATACGGTTAGCGGAAACATCTTCCACGCGGATTTGGTGACGACGCAGGATCCGGCGGCTATGCGGGCAATTGCAGTGGTGCCGGTTCGCTAGTCGCAGTTCGCTAGCAAGCTTGGAGTCTTTACAGCGCGCGGTGCGGATTTGTAGATCTGCGCCGTGCGTTGACTTCATCTCATCGGTGAACTAACATCCGGCGCGCATCGGAAGTGCGATGTTTATTGCACCGATGGCGCTACCGTGACCGACTCTTCCTCACTTGTTGGCAGCAGCGTTTCGCATTATCGCGTCCTGTCGAAACTGGGCGGGGGCGGGATGGGTGTGGTGTACGAGGCTGAGGATCTCAATCTCGGCCGCCGCGTGGCGCTGAAATTTTTGCCGGACGATTTATCTGCTGATCCTCAGTCGCTCGAACGATTCCAGCGCGAGGCGCGCGCTGCTTCCGCACTGAACCACCCCAACATTTGCACGATTTATGAGATTGGGCAGCACGACGGGCGGCCGTATCTCGCGATGGAGATGCTGAAGGGCGAGACGCTGAAGCATCGCATCGCGGGAGCGCCGGTGGAAACAGAGACGCTGCTTGAAATTGCGACGCAGATTGCGGACGGGCTCGACGCGGCGCACTCCGAGGGGATCGTTCATCGAGACATCAAGCCTGCGAATATATTTATCACTTTGCGCGGACAGGCGAAGATTCTCGATTTTGGCTTGGCGAAGCTGGTGCCGCTGAAAGGCGTGGCGCTCGATTCGGCAACGGCGGCGACGCTTGTTGACAAGAACATTTCGACGCCGGGCGCGGCGGTCGGAACGGTTGCTTACATGTCTCCGGAGCAGGCGCGTGCGCGAGAAGTGGATGCGCGAACGGATATTTTCTCGTTCGGCGCGGTGATTTATGAAATGACGACTGGGCGGCAGGCGTTCAGCGGGAGTAGCTCGGTTGAAATTTTCGATGCGATATTGAATCGCGCGCCGGTGGCGCCGGTGCGCTTGAATCCCTCAGCGCCGCCTGAAATCGAGCGGATCATCAACAAGTGCCTCGAGAAAGATGTGAAGCTGCGATATCAGCATGCGTCGGATCTGCGCGCTGATTTGCAGCGCATGCAGCGCGACGCTGCTTCGGGAGCGCTTAGTGGCGCTCATTCCGCGCAATCGGGCTCCTCCTCTGCAACGCTGCCCGCCTCCGGTGGCTCGGGCACAGTTGCTTCGGTCGCGGCGGTTCCTGCGGTGCAGCCTGCGCACGCTTCGGGAAGTTCTGTGGTGGTCGCGGCGGCCAAGCAGCACAAAGGTGCGCTCGTCGGCGGATTTGTAGTTGCGATTCTGCTGATCGCCGGTGCGGGATATGGCCTCTACTCGTTCTTCGCGAATCGAAGCGTGACGATCCCATTTCAGAGCTTCGCGATCACGCAGATCACGAACTCGGGCAAGGCGGTGTTCGCGGCAATTTCTCCGGATGGGAAGTATGTGGTAAGTGTGGTGGACGAGAACGGAAAACAAAGCCTTTGGCTTCGGAACGTGCCGACCGGCAGCAACACGAAGATTCTCGAGGCTGACGTTTTTGCCATTCGCGCCCCCGGGTTTTCTCCGGACGCGAACTATATCTTCTACCGCAAAGCGGCGGACGCCACGCAGACCGTATTCGTGATGTATCGAATGCCGGTGCTCGGCGGCACTCCGCAAGTCCTGGCGCACGACGTTGACCAGGGGCCAACATTCTCACCAGACGGCAAGCGCATGGCCTACATGCGTGCGAACGATCCGGAGACCGGCAAATATCGTCTCCTCTCCGCGAATCTGGACGGAAGCGACGAGAAGGTTCTTCAAATCGCTCCGCTACCTTTCCCAGACAATCTCGCTTGGTCGCCCGACGGAAAGCGAATCGCTTTTATTTCGTATTCGCAGAGCAATGCTCCGGGACAGATCAGCACGCTCGAGATTGCGAATGGCAAAGAGGCTTCGCTCAGTTCATTCACGGACAAGACTTTCTCGGATCTGACATGGAATCCCGATGGCCGAGGGCTTTTTGTGAGCTATCGTTCGTCAGGCTCAACCAACCAGCAGATCGGGTTCGTTTCCTATCCCGCCGGCCGGTTCCAATCGCTAACGAACGACACACGCGGCTACGACACACTGAGTATTTCTGCCGACGGCAAGGCGATGGTGTCGATTCAGCGCCAAGAGACGGATTCAGTCTTCTTGCAACCCGCGACCGGAAAAGGGGCGCCTACGGCAGTTTCGGGACTTCCCAACCAAGCCGTAATTCAGGGTGTGGACTGGGATGCGCACGGAGATTTAATCGTCACGACGACGAGCTCGATCGTGCGAATGTCGCCTGATGGCAGCCGGCAAGCCACATTACTGAGCGACCCGTCTGAGACCATAAACTTTTCCGCCGTTTGCGGTCGAAGCGGGATCATCCTCTTCTCCCCGCATCTCCGGGAGGGGAAAACAACCACAAACATTTGGCGGATAGAAGCGGACGGGTCCCGTGCAAAGCAGCTCACGAACGGCAAGGATGAAGAAGCCCCAGTCTGCTCGCCAGATGGATCGTCCTTCTACTATTTTGACCGCGCCACGTTTCAGACCATGAAAATGCGCATCAACGGTGGATCTCCAGAACTCGTCAAAGCTAGCGCGGTTCCCACCGGGTTCATGGATGGCGCGCTAAACTTTTCGCCCGACGGCGAGTGGATGCCGGAGGTCGCAGATATTGCCGAAACGGCGACGCAATCGGTAGCGATCAGGGTCGTTCTCATAGATGTAACCAAGAACTCCGAAGCGGCTGCGAAAACAATCGTTCCTCGAGCTGACATTACGCCCCCGATTGCCTTCACGCCGGACGGCAAGGCCGTGGCTTACAACTTCGTCGAAAATGGCGTGGGCAATGTTTGGGCGCAGCCACTCGATGGCTCGCCGGGTCATCGGTTGACGAACTTCACTTCAGACCAAATTCGCACATTTCAATTCTCCCCCGATGGCAAGTCGATTGGTGTTATCCGGCAGCACATTGTCTCCGACGCAGTCCTCTTGCGTGATACGCATACGGCGTCCCAATAGGCACCCAGTTTGAGATGGGCGCGGACGCACATATATCGAAAATCTAAAATCGGCTGGTCATAAGGTGCGGCGATTTTCTGTTTGTATTGAAGCCCAAGTTACGGAGTTGCGTATCCGGAAAGTGATACTCGGATGCGGAATGAGCTTGGATGGCTACATCGCCCGACGCGACGGCGATATCGACTTTCTCCGCCAGCCGAAGGGTTATTCGATGAGCGCATTCTTTCCCACGCTGGACACCGTCGCCTTCGGACGCAAGACTTTCGACGAAGCAATAAAACGCGGCGGTGGATCGTACAAGTCTCCGGCAAAAATTCCCACGTACGTGTTCTCAAAGTCGAAGCCCGCTGGGGCGCGAGAGGGAGTAATCTTCACGGACCAGACGCCGGCGGCTTTCGTAGATTTCATTCGCAAGGATCCCGAGGGAAAGAATATTCTTGTGATGGGCGGCGGTGAACTGGCCCGATCTTCCCTGCGGGATGATGTGGTGGATGAACTCTACATCGGTGTGTATCCGGTACTTCTCGGCGACGGGATTCCTTTTTTCCGAGCGGATTCCTGCAGCGCGATTTCAGATTGGTGGAGAGCAAGTGCTACCAGCCGGAAGGCTTCTTGGAATTAAGATATTCGAGGACGCGTTAATAAGTCGGACGGCTGCAGAAAATCATTACGCAAAAGTTGCATTTCGACCGTGGATTCTCACCTCGCAGGACATCCTAGTGGCAGGTTTTCCGGATCATTTCGAGCTTTGTGGCCGAAATTGTTGGTACTTCCTGATTCTTGTCCGGATCATCCTTAGTGTCTTTGTCTGGCACGAAAGTGCCTGTGATCGTCACTGTGTGGCGGACATGTGCGGCTAGGTCTACCGTTGAGCTTTCCACGTAATAGAGTTTTCCATCGCGGGTGGTGAGAGCGAAATCGCCGGGAGTGTCACGACGATAGAGACATCCGGTTACGACGGCCTCTTGCGGGTCGTGGTGGGGAGCTTCGAGTTCCTTTTGCGGCGGAGCGCTGCTCGCGGTGTTGCCTCGAGCTGGCGGGACAGTTGGAAGCAACATTGTAGTGATTGCTATGAAGACTGCCAGATGAAACGACGTCGAAATCGTCTTTCTGTTTCCAGCGGTCATCATCAATCTCCTTCACGCCGATTCCAATGTTCCGTCTTTCAAAACCTAGAAAAGGCGAATAGCGAAGATGCCGTGCTGAAGCCCGGCGCTTCAAGTGCTATTCACCGTCGTTTTAGCCTGAGAGCTGAGAGGCGCTGAGGCGCGTTTGCAGGGCGCCCAGAATCGAATCGCGGCCGATGATTCCGACGATGTTGCCTTGATCGAGAACGGGCATCTGGTTGACGTCTTCGCGCTGCATGCGCTCGAGGATTTTGAGAACGGGATCGCCCGGCGCTGCGAAGTGAATCTTGTCAATCGGCAGCATTGCCGCTTGCACGGAGTTCGTGGCCCATTCATCGCGAGGAATCGCGCGGGCGGCATGAAGGGTAACCAGTCCGACGGGCGTGCCGGCGCCGGTGACAATGTGACAGCGACGGCCGGTGCGCAGGACTTCCTGTACGTAATCGGCGAGCGAGATGTCGCGGCCCACTGTAGGCACGTCTTTCGACATGATGTCGCCGGCGGTGACGCCTGCCAGCACGGACTGCACAGCGACTTGCGCGTAACTTTCTTGCGCGGCGTTCAGCAAAAACCAGCCGATGAACGCGAGCCACAGACCTCCGAAGCGGTTGCCGCTGACAAATTGCCAGATGCCGCCGAAGATCATCAGGTAGGCGAGAAGCTGCCCTGAGCCTGAGGCGTAACGCGTGGCTTTGGTGAAGTTCTTCGTGATGCCCCAGACAATCGAACGGAAAATTCTTCCGCCGTCGAGAGGGAAACCGGGAAGGAGATTGAACGCGGCAAGGGCGAAATTGATTTGCCAGAGCCACGTCGTCGTGGCGAAGACGATTTCGTTGCCGGGCACGCCTCTGCTGACGAGATAGAAAACTCCCGCGAGAAAGAAGCTGGAGACAGGCCCGGCGATGGCGATATTGAATTCCTGCCGGGCACTCGAAGGCTCGGCGCTGATGCGCGCCACTCCGCCGAAAACAAAGAGAGTGATGGAAAGCACCGGCAAGCGATAGCGCAGCGCGACGGCGCTGTGGCTGAGTTCGTGGAAAACGACGGAACCGAAGAAGAGGATGGCGGTCGCGATTCCTACGATCCAGTGCTGCGCGGGACTCCAATTAGGATGCTGCGCCGTGAATTGCGTGCCGAGTGAAAACGTGATCAGAGCGAAGATGATGAACCAGCTCGGATGAAGATAGATCGGGATTCCCAGTATTTTGCCCAGCCGAATTCCCGAGGCGCGATTCATCAAATCCCCCGCCGCAGTTTATAGCAACCCGGTAGCGTTGCACCATCGTTGCGTCTGGGAATCCACGGCGTGTCGGTGGGGCCACGAGGGATGGAGAGCTAACGGCTGCTAAGCGGCGCAATTTCAGCAGATTCGATTTGGCGGGCGGCTTGCGATTTGTTTGGCGAAGTGCAGATCGAGCGCCCAGCCGGACGAGGAGATGCCGATGGTAGCCGCATTTCAATTTGCGGGATTGGCGATGGTGGTGTTGGCCTCGATTTCGTTCGCACTGTTGCTCGAGTGGCTGAGCTTGTGGGGATTGATGAAATTGATGGCCGCGACGCGTCCGGTGCCGGTTGCCGCGCCAGTGTCGGTGCCGCTCGCCGCGTCAATTCCGGCGGCGCTTCCCGCCGCAAGGCCGCAGCGAGTGGTTCCGATTCATGCGCGGCGGTTGCGAGTTCATGCGGTGGGGCGATGAGGAAGCGACGAACAACGGACGCGGCGCGGGAGTTACGCGCTCGCGGAAGGAGAAGACATGTTGGCTCTCAAACTGCTATTCGCGTTCAGTGGATTTGGTTTGCTGGCGATGGTCGCGGTGGTTGGATACGACATTTATCTTGCGCTGGAGCTTGAACGCTTGAATCGGCGCGCGGCAGTGGTGCTGCCGGCTCGGGACTCCGCCGAACGCGCGCGCGATGGCCGTGTGCGACTTCCATGAAAGTTCCTCGCCGGTTCGCGTCGAAGATCGGGGACCGGTGCGGATGTAAACGCTGGCAAAAACCCTTGCGGGCGGATTTGCTTTCGCCGCAGCGAAGCCGCCCTGCCAGCGGTTTGGAAAGGCTGCCAATTTCTATTTTCGATTTACATGTTTCGGGTCTGGCGTGCGTACTGGTGAATGGCGACGCGGGTGGCGCGTTGCCGCGGCGTGGGACTTTCGGCGATTCTTCGTGTGCTATCATGACGAATCACGAACGCCTGGCGCACAACGATGCGGGCCGCCCGCCGACTCCTTTTTCTTCCAACGATGCTTTTGTTCGCGAGTTCGTCCATGGCCGCGTCAAATCCTCAGGACGCGCGCTGGTGGGATTCGGCGGTAGATTCGTTCGTCGCGAAGATTGCCGGCGATCTTAAGCCTCGTGCTGCGATTTCATTGGCGATGAAGAATATCTCCTCGCTCGATTCAGCGACTGTCGCAGGGATCCGCGCGAGTCTGGAAATTGCGATTCGACGCCGCGGGTTTGCGTTGGCTTCGCCCGATGCGAAGGCCAGTACAACAATCGAACTGACACTCTCGGAAAATCTGCAGGACTACATCTGGGCCGCAGTCATTCATCGTGGAACTCATAAGGATGACGAAGAGCAGGTTGAGATTGTGAGCGTTTCGCGGGCTGCGGCAGTGCCTGCCGCTTCGTCTGATAGAGCGATGTCCCTGCAGCGGCAAATTATCTGGCAGCAGGCTGGGAAGATTCTTGATTTTGCAATGATCGCGGGCGATGCGAACGGCAGATT
>DATBYF010000085.1:0-25919 GCA_036513895.1 Candidatus Acidiferrales bacterium
CCTGATTCTGCTGACGCACATGCTGATGAACGGCAGCTGGCACATTTACCGTCGTGCCGAGAGCTGGAAGCGGCCCGCGGGGGACATGCGGATCGTGATACGAACTGCGAAGTTTGAGGCGGTGGCGTTCACGGTGCCTATCGCGGAGTTCCACACTGGCGAATCGCTGCGGCGGCGGCGCGTCTTCAACGAGCTTGGCCCGCCGGTGCTTGCCGCGGAGTATGACGACGCAGAGATTCTGCGACGCCTGCGCAGCCGGCTGGAGCTGACAATTGGCGAGGCACTTCTCTCGCAATCGGTTCTGGCCGGCGTTGGTAATGTATTCAAATCGGAAATCTGTTTCGCTTGCGGAGTGCATCCGTTTCGAGCGGTCGAGTCGTTGAGCATCGCTGAGCTTTCATGTCTGGTATCCACGGCGCGCAAATTTCTCATGTCCAACGTGACGGAAGCTTCCGAGGGCAAAGTCGCGATGTATACGGGATTTCGCCGAACGACGGGGCGAATGGACCGCGAGGAAAGTCTTTGGGTATATGGAAGGCGCGGCAAACCTTGCCGTCGTTGCGGCGCTGCCATCGAATCGCGTAAGCAGGGGCTCGATGCGCGCACGACTTTCTGGTGTCCGAACTGCCAAACGATCGAGTCCCCGGCCAAAGCACGCGTTGTTGGCGGGCGTCTATAGTTCTTTCACTTGCGGCAACGCCGAGTGCGCGGCTTTGAGGCGCCACTGCTCGACGCTTTCTCTTTGCGATTCCGCGCGTGCTGCCAGTTGATCGAAATCGATGCCGTGCAAACGAGAATCGTCTGGGGCGATTGCGCCGAGGGCACGCCACAGAGCCCACTTCCCGTGAATACCGAGCACTAGAAATTCCAAGGCTTCGAATGTGCCAAGTCCGAGCTTGCCGTCGTGACCGAGTTTCAAGCGGCTGGCCTTCTCGCCGAGCCATCCAGCAAATTCCTTGAGGCCGCTGGAACCGGCGCCCACCCGGTCGGCGAGGTTCTGCAACACGCCCCGGTCGGCTTCGATCTCCACGAGCAGGGACGCGGCAAAATCTCCGAGCGGCTTGCCCGCGTAATCGTCGCGCATGGATTTGACAAGATCGATTGCGTGCGCTGATCCTGCCAAATGGTCGTTTAGATAGGTGCCCAAGGAATCGGACATGTGCGGCCACCTTTCACAGCGGTTATAACGCGACAGGCAAGAATCGCGCGCCGGGAGCTACCCACGGATGCGCGGGATCACGTTTTTTCCGTAAAATTCGATGACTTTTAGTTGGTCTTGCTGTCCAGAGTGAATGTTTACCATCGTGGCGCCGCTTGAGAAGAGTTTGTTTACTGCCTCGATATGGACGCCTGGATCGGTGCTGATCGGCCACTCGCCATAAACTTTTTCGAGTGGAATCTCTTTGTCGGCACGCTCGTGAATCGTCTTGGGGTCGCGGATGTTGTAGTAGGGATTCCAAGCTTTCGGGCCAAAGCGCCAAAGCTCGGCAGCCTGCTCTGCTACGTTTTTATCGCCTACGACTACGTACTGTTCGATAAGAACGGGGAGTTGCGCGGGATCCTTGCCTGAGTCCTTCACACCTTGTTCGAACTCGGCTTTATGTTCCTTCCAAGTTTTTGGATCCGTCACAAGGCCATCGCCATACTTGCCGGCGCGGTGCATAGCCTTCGGACCGTTCCCTGCCATTAGCAATGGAATCGGTTCTTGTGGCAGGTCGTAGATGCGCGCATTGACGTTGAAATACTTGCCCTGATGCTCGACTTGGCCGCCTTTCCAGAGGCGGCGAATCACTTCGGTCGCTTCGATCAATCGCTCCGAGCGCTCAGTCCATTTGCCCCAATTTCCTGTAGCGGCCTGCTCGTTCAGCGCCTCGCCCGAGCCGACGCCGAGAAAAATTCTTCCAGGATAGAGTAGGGCGAGAGTGGCGAAGCCTTCGGCGACTACGGCAGGATTGTAGCGATAGGTGGGGCAGGTGACCGTGGTACCCATTCGCAAGCGGCTAGTTTTCTGCCCGAGAGCGCCCATAGTGACCCATGCCATGCCGGCGTGGGCTTCATTGTCTTGCCAAGGTTGAAGGTGGTCGCTGGTGGCGACGAAATCGAATCCGGCTTCTTCCGCGGCGATACCGAAACGAACGAGGTCCGGTGCTGCGAATTGCTCGCTCGGGAGCATGACGCCGATGGAACGTTTGGTGTCAGGAGCCGGCACGCAAGCTGGGCTCTTTTTAGCAAAGGTGGATCTGACCCCACTCGGGATCGCGGCCATGGCCAGTAGAGTTCCGGCGGACTTCAACACACGGCGACGGTCGCTGAATTGGGCAATTGATACTACCTTCGAGTCGAGCTTGCGGTCAGGAATTACGGACTCATAGGGCATTTCAGGTTTGAAAGGCATAAGACAAAAACAGTAAGGGGTGATCGCGGATGCTTGAATCGGGGGAAGCCTGTAATTCGATAGAATAATACTGTGACGAATCTGCTTGGGGCGGTCCGAGCAGGTGGCGCAAAGCTACGCATTTCGTTCACATTGTCGCCGATAGGGATTTGACGCATCGAACATGTATGGCCAAGAAAATTCCCGGCAATCCAGATGATCCCGCACAGAAAAAAATCCCTTCTACCCATACTCTTGAAGGGCTCGAGAAAATTTCCAAGGACTGCAAGGCGTGCGATCTGTGGAAGCGCGCCACGCAGACGGTTTTCGGTGAAGGCGAATCGAATTCGAAAGTAATGTTCGTAGGCGAAGTTCCCGGCGATCAGGAGGACCGCGCGGGGAAGCCGTTCGTCGGACCAGCAGGCAATCTGCTGAACAAGGCGCTGGCCGAAGCCGGGATCGTTCGTAGCAAGGTTTACATCACGAATGCGGTGAAGCACTTCAAATGGGAGCCACGAGGGAAGCGGCGCATCCATAAAAAGCCTAATTCGGCGGAGATTGCGGCGTGCCGGCCGTGGCTGGATGCTGAAATCGCAACGATTCGGCCAAAAATAATCGTTTGTTTGGGTGCGACGGCCTCGCAAGCCTTATTGGGAAAGGCTTTTCGCGTCACTCAGCATCGGGGAGAATTCATTGAATCTTCGCTTGCCCCGTATGTGGCGGCAACCATTCATCCCTCCGCGATCTTGCGCGCGCCCACTGATGCCGAACGCGAAGAAGAGATGAAACGATTTGTGGCAGATCTTAAGAAAATTGCGAAAATCATTACCTGATCCGTGGCCGTGGTATACCGCGCGGGGTCGGAGATCTTAAACGTCGAGTGAAATAAATGCCAAACTTGGGAACGGTACGTATCGGAATTTCCGGATGGACGTATGCGCCGTGGCGCGGAAAATTCTATCCAGAGAAGCTGGCGCATCACCGCGAGTTGGCGCATGCCGCCAATACTTTCAACTCGATCGAAATCAACGGCACATTTTATTCTTTGCAGCGGCCCGAAAGCTTCGCGAAATGGGCCGCGGAGACGCCGGACGATTTCGTTTTTTCGGTAAAGGCTCCTCGCTTCATCACTCATATCAAGCGCCTAAAAGATGCAAAACCGCCTGTGGCCAATTTTCTGGCTTCCGGTCTGCTGCGACTTGGACCGAAGTTGGGGCCGATTTTATGGCAACTTCCGCCGAATTTTAAGTTTGATTTCCCACGACTGGAAACATTTCTGAAAATGCTTCCGCACGATACCGAATCGGCCGTTGCGCTGTCCCGGCGCCACGATAAGCGAGTGAGCGGCAGGGCGTGGATGAAGACCGACGCGCACCGGCCACTAAGGCACGCGATTGAGATTCGACACGCAAGCTTCGCCGTGCCGGAATTTATCGAGTTGCTGCGCGCGAATGATGTGGCGCTCGTTTGCGCGGATACGGTTGAATGGCCGCGGTTAATGGACGTTACCTCGGATTTCGTCTATTGCCGCTTACATGGCTCGGAAGAGCTATATGCCAGCGGCTACGACGCGGAGTCGCTTGACGCGTGGGCTACTCGCGTTGACGGGTGGGCTAGAGGCGACGAGCCGGTTGACGCCGAGCGTGTGATCAAGAGTAGTTCGTCGCAGAAAGGGCCGCGGGATGTTTTCGTCTATTTTGATAATGATGCGAAGGTGAGGGCGCCGGTTGACGCGCAGGGATTGATGGCGCGCGTTGAGAAACTAGCGAAGCAATCCTCTAAAAAGTAAAAACGAAATAAGCACTGCAATTGACGAACATGAAGACAGTCTTTCCTGATCTGGTAAGCTGCCTTCTGTAAGTGCCAGCAGGACCGAATTCCGCACGTTGGCAGGTGCGACAGTCTTGCGTACGTACCTCGAGAGGAGGAGATTCCGGCGAATGGTGGAGCAGCGGATGGACGGACGGCACCGCGTGGTGATCGAACGGGTCGTGCCGGAAATCGATTGCGGAATGTTTGCCATCAAGCGCGTTGTTGGAGAAACGGTCGTCGTGGAAGCTGATGTGTTTGCAGAGGGGCACGATCTGGTGGCCTGCCAAATCCTTTATTGGGAGGATAAGAAGAAATTTCGAGCAGTGCCGATGAAGCCGCTCGGCAACGATCGTTGGCGCGGCGAGTTTAGCGTCGAGAGGCTTGGGCGGTATCAGTACACCGTGGAAGGCTGGATCGATCGGTTCGAAACCTGGCGTGGCCGGCTGGAAAAACAAATCGCCGCGGAACAAGACGTCCATGTTGAGCTACTCATGGGAGCAAAGCTGATTGAGGAAGCGGCTGCGCTGGCGACGGGCGATGACGCTGAGTTTCTTCGTAAATGGGCAATGAGGTTGCGAGCTGCCGCGGCCAAGCCGGAAGGCGCAGCGATTGCGCTCGAAAAAGCGGCTCTCGAAATTATTCAACGATATCCTGTGCATCACCTGCCGAGCCGATACGAGAAGGAATTGAATGTCACCGTTGATCGCGAAAAGGCGCGCTTCTCGACATGGTACGAAGTATTTCCGCGATCGTGCTCGACTCAAGCTGGGCGCCATGGAACTTTCCGCGACTGTGGGCAATGGCTTCCCTATATCGCGTCCATGGGCTTCGACGTGGTTTATTTGCCGCCGATTCATCCCATCGGGCGCATGTTTCGAAAAGGGAAGAACAATTCGACGACGCCGCTCGCAACGGACGTCGGCAGCCCCTGGGCCATCGGATCAAAGGAAGGCGGCCATAAGTCGGTCCAAGCCGAACTCGGCACGCTGGAAGACTTCGAGCAGTTCCTCACCGAAGCCAAAAAGAATGGGCTTGAGGTAGCGCTCGATATCGCACTTCAGTGCGCGCCGGATCATCCGTATGTGCGCCAACATCCGGAGTGGTTCCGCATGCGGCCGGACGGGACCATACAATACGCGGAGAATCCGCCGAAAAAGTATCAGGATATTTATCCGCTCGATTTTGAAAGCGCGGATTGGCAGACGCTGTGGGAAGAATCGAAAAGCATCTTCGATTTCTGGATCGATGAAGGCGTGCGGATTTTTCGCGTCGACAATCCCCACACCAAGCCTCTTTCGTTTTGGCAATGGTTGATCGGCGCGATTAAGAAAGAGCATCCGGATGTGCTATTCCTTGCCGAGGCGTTCACGAGGCCGCGCGTGATGTACCGGCTGGCCAAATTAGGTTTTTCGCAATCCTATACCTATTTCACGTGGCGAAATACGAAGCAGGAACTCACGGAATATTTTACCGAGCTCACGCAGACGGATGTGCGCGAGTTTTTCCGTCCAAATCTGTGGCCGAACACTCCGGACATTCTCTCGGAATTTCTTCAATTCGGCGGAAGGCCTGCATTTATGGTTCGGCTCATTCTGGCGGCCACGCTGGGGTCGAGCTATGGGATCTACGGTCCCGCATTCGAGCTGTGTGAAAATGTGCCGATTAAGTCCGGGAGCGAAGAATATTTAAATTCCGAGAAATATGAACTCAAAAGCCGCGATCTAGATTCCTCCACGAGCCTGAAGACTTTGATCTCTCGCGTAAACCGCATCCGCAAGGAAAACCCGGCGTTGCAAAGCAATCGCAACCTGCACTTTCACAGGACGGATAACGCGTCACTGATTTGCTACAGCAAGACGACCGATGATTTCTCCAATGTAATTGTAGTGGTCGTAAATCTTGATTGCTTTAACGTTCAGAGGGGTTTTGTCTATCTCGATCTCGATTCAATAGGTCTCGATGCCGATCATCCATTCGAAGTTCAGGATTTGCTCGGAGAAGCACGATATTCATGGAGCGGTTCGCGAAATTACGTTGAACTGACTCCGGAAAGGCTTCCGGCGCATATCCTGCGCGTGAGCCAATGAATTCGAATGAATCGAATTTGGATTATCCGGCATGCAGTTACTGGTTTGAATTAGCAGCGGTATTTGAGATGCGGAGATAAGCGAAGTGCCCAAACAGCCCAGCAGCGCATCCGATCCTCTCTGGTACAAAGACGCAATCGTCTACGAGCTGCACGTCCGCGCATTCAAAGACAGCAACGGCGATGGCATCGGTGATTTTGGCGGCCTAATTCAGAAGATGGATTATCTTCAGGATCTTGGGGTCACATGTCTGTGGTTGTTGCCCTTCTTCTCCTCGCCGCTCAAGGACGATGGCTACGACATCGCGGACTATCTAAACGTCCATCCGATGTACGGAACCATTGACGATTTTCGCGCATTTCTGGCAGCAGCTCACGAGCGCGGCCTACAAGTGATGATCGAGTTGGTCGTGAATCACACGTCCGATCAGCATCCGTGGTTTCAGGCAGCGCGCCAAGCCCCACGCGGATCGCCGGAACGTGATTTTTATGTTTGGAGCGATACGGAAGATAAGTACAACGGCGTTCGAATCATTTTCTCGGATACCGAAAGATCCAATTGGACATGGGATCCCATCGCCAAACAGTTTTATTGGCACCGGTTTTTCTCGCATCAGCCGGATTTGAATTACGACAATCCGCGCGTCGTCGAAGAAGTGGTCAAGGTGATGCGCTACTGGCTGGATATGGGAGTTGATGCGCTGCGCGTGGATGCCATCCCTTACCTTGTGGAACGTGAGGGAACCAGTTGCGAAAATCTCCCCGAAACTCACGCCGTGATTAAGACATTGCGGCGCGAGATTGACGCCAATTATTCAGGGCGCGTCCTTTTCGCAGAAGCGAATCAGTGGCCTACCGACGTGCGTCCTTACTTCGGCAACGGCGATGAATGCCACATGGCATTTCATTTTCCGCTGATGCCGCGCATTTACATGGCCCTGCGGCAGGAAGACCGGCTGCCGATCACCGACATCATCGCGCAAACTCCCAGCATTCCGGATACGTGCCAGTGGGGGCTTTTTCTGCGAAATCACGATGAGCTGACGCTGGAAATGGTCACCAACGATGAGCGCGACTACATGTACATCGCCTATAGCGCGGATCCGAGAATGCGCGTCAATCTTGGCATCCGCCGCCGGCTGGCTCCGCTCGTCGACAATAATCGCAGGCGAATCGAACTCCTGAATAGTCTCCTCCTTTCCTTTCCCGGGACGCCGATCCTTTACTATGGCGACGAAATCGGAATGGGAGACAACATTTACCTCGGCGACCGCAATGGTGTTCGCACTCCGATGCAGTGGAACGCGGACCGCAATGCGGGTTTCTCTTCGGCCACGCCGGCGCGCTTATATAGCCCAGTCATCATGGATCCCGTCTGGGGGTATGAATCGATCAACGTAGAGGCGCAGCAGGGCGATCCGTCTTCGCTTCTTAATTGGATGCGAAATATGATCGCGTTGAGAAAACTTTTCGGGGTATTCGGGCGCGGCGGAATCGAGTTTTTCGATCCGTCGAACCGCAAAGTTCTCGCTTATCTGCGGACGGATGGAGACGAAAAAGTACTTTGCATCGCTAATCTTTCTCGCTTCGCCCAGCCTGTCGATCTTGACCTCTCGAAATTGGAGGGCATGGTTCCCGTAGAAATGCTGGGATATGTAGAGTTTCCGGTCATCGATCGGCAGCCCTACCGTTTTACTTTAGCTCCATACAGTTTTCTGTGGCTGGAACTTCAGCAGAGAGGCGACACAGCGGCAGCAGCGGCCGAGGAACTTGCTGAGCGCGCGCCGATAAATGTTACCAGTGGGTGGGACAGCATTTGCGAAGGCCTGGGCCGCCAGCGACTTGAGAGTGTGCACCTGCCCGAGTTTCTTCCGAAGCAACGCTGGTTTGGAGGAAAGTCGCATCGCATTCAGTCGACGCGCATCGTCAATTGGATTTTGTTAGATGAGCCGCAATTCGCATTGCTGATGGTTGAAGTCCAATTCGATGCTGGAAATCCCGCGATATACGTAGTGCCGCTGGCGATGGCTTTCGGAGAAGACGCGAACGAGCTTCTGCATAGTTCGCCCAATGCCATCGTGGCGTCGGTGGTATCGGCAAAGGTATCCGGGGTGTTATACGACGGAGTTTTTAACGACAATTTCTCCCTTAAGTTGCTTTCACTGATCGAAAATTCGCGGGATCTGCCCGCGCATCACGGTAGCGTGCGAGGTGAACGCGGCAAGGCCTATCAGGACATCCTCGGATCGGCGGGGATGCCATTACCTGTGCGGCGCGGCTCGGCGGAGCAGAGCAATACCTCGATCGTATTCGGCGACCGTTTCATACTGAAGCTGTTTCGCCACGAAGAGCCGGGGCTAAATCCGGATGCCGAGATTGGACGATTTCTCACTGAGAAAACAACGTTCGATCGAATTCCACCTTTCGCTGGTTCCATAGAATCAAAGCATTCGGATGAATCCGAAACCGCGACTTTGGCGATGCTGCAAGGCCTGGTGGCCAATGAGGGAGACGGTTGGAAATGGACTGTCGAAGAGCTAGATCGCTATTTTGAGGCTTGCGCTCCACTTCGATTTCCGGAAAATGCGAGCGATGCGCTGGGGGATCCGCTGGAGCTCTCGGAGCGCCCCGTGTCTCAGTTGGCTAAGGATAATCTTGGTATTTATCTCGACGCGGCGGCGACGCTTGGACGGCGTACAGCAGAATTGCACCTCGCGCTGGCGTCACGTCCGGATGATCCGGCTTTTGCGCCCGAACCGTTCACCGCGGAAGACTTTCAAGCTTTGGTTGTCGACTTTCGGCAGCATGCCTCTCAAGTCCTGGACTTGCTGAAAGAGCGTGTATCGTATTTGCCGGATGAAGTCGTCGAAATAGCGGCCGCGGTGCTAAGCCGGCGCCGCCGTATTCTGGAGCATTTCGGGACCTTGGGCTTGAATGGATTCGAGACTCAGCGAATTCGAATTCATGGTGACTACCATCTGGGGCAGGTCCTAAGAGCAAAAACCGATTTCGTCATCCTGGATCTCGAAGGCGAACCGGCGCGCTCGCTGGCATATCGCCGTGCCAAGCAATGCCCACTCAAAGATGTCGCCGGGATGTTACGGTCTTTTAGCTATGCCGCTTACACAAGTCTGTTGAACTACACCGCGCGCCATCCCGAGGATCTGACGCGGCTCGAGCCATGGGCTCAGCTCTGGGAGCGGTCAGCAGGAGCCGCATTCTTGCGCGCCTATCGCGAAGCGGCGCAGGGCGCAGAATTTCTTCCGGCTTCAACCACCGATTTTCAAAGACCTCTCGATGCGTTTCTTCTGGACAAGGCCCTGTACGAAATTTCCTATGAGCTGAATGCCCGTCCGGCGTGGTTACGCATCCCTTTGCTCGGAATAATGTCGATACCTCTATGAATCTGTCATCATCCTCAGTGAGAATGCGGTGTTAGAGGGCTGAACGGTGCAAGCGGAACCAATCCCGCAGCAGGTCGAGCAGAAAATCGAACTGGTAGAGAGCGCCGATCTGGTGGTCGGTGTTCTCGCGGAATTCAATCCGGAGAGCCTTGCCACACTCTGCGAGGCTCTGCGAACACTCTCGGGAGTTGCACGCATCGCAGTGCTGCGAGACGATCATTCCGCCAATCCCGCTCTTGATCCCGCTCGATCAAATTCGGAAACCTATGAGGAGTGCGGATCTACTTTTCTGGTTCCTTGGCCTTTATTGAGGCCAGAAACTCCCGATACGCCGATGCTTAGTATGTCGGCCGCGTATCAATCCGTTTTTGCAGCGAGCGAAAAGCTTGGAGCCCGAGCCTGCTGCGTCATCGCCTCTAGGCTCGAAACGCAGGCGCCCGATTGGGTTCGGCAACTGGCACAGCCGCTTCTGGAAGATGATATTGACCTCGTCGTACCGCGCTACGCTCGCCACAAGTTCGAGGGTTTGCTCAACAGCAGCATCATCGCTCCGCTCATACGTTGCCTTTACGGCAGACGAATCCACAATCCTTTGGGGCCGGATTTGGGAGTTTCGCGGCGATTGTTTCAGAAGATGGTCGGAAACGACCGCAGCGCCAGGATTGTCGGGGAGCATCCGATCGCGTCGCTTGCGCCCGCGGCACTTTGCGAAAATCTGCAAGTTTGCGAAGTGTGCGTTGGAGCGCGGATATATCCGCCAACCGATTGGATGAATATCAGCTCGTTACTCTCCCAAATCTTGAGTCCGATTTTTCTCGATATGGAGAGGAACGCGGCCTGCTGGCAAAGAATGCGTGCTTCACTTCCGGTGCCGGCCATAGGCGACCCGGTTCGCGTTACTGAAGACGCGGGAACGGTGGATATTAGCCGCATGGTGGAGTCGTTCCGGCTGGCCAATCGCGACCTCGAGGAAATTTGGGGGCTCGTGCTGCCGCCTTCGACGCTAGTCGAACTTAGAAAGCTGTCACGTTTATCGCTCGAGCAATTTCACATGCCTGACGAGCTGTGGGTCCGAATCGTCTTTGATTTTGCGCTGGCGCATCGCCTTCGGACCATGAATCGCGATCACCTGCTCAAATCCATGACGCCGCTCTATTTGGCGTGGGTGGCCTCTTACGCCCATGATTTGGAAGCTGCCGGAGCTTCAGCGTTGGAGCAAAGGCTGGAGCGTCTCTCGCTCGCCTACGAATCCGGCAAACCTTATCTCGTGTCCCGGTGGCGTTGGCCGGATCGGTTCAATCCTTAGTTTTCGGAGAGGCGTAAACGGAGGTACTTATGTGGAGTCAAGTGAAGCAAGAGTTGGCGCAGTCCACCGCGCGATTTCTCGCCAGGTTTATTGGCTTGCTGCCCGGGATCGCGGCGCTGATTTTGGCGCTGCTGGCCTCGATCATACTGGCGTGGATTCTCGCTACGATTGTGCGCCGGTTGCTTGCAAGCATGCATTTCGATCAACGACTGGCGCGTTGGGGTTTTCCTTCGTTGGCGGAATGGTCCCCGTTGCAGAGCCCAACGCTGCTGGTGGCGCAGGCAATCGCGTCGTTGGTCATTGTCGCGGGGATTCTGATTGGCGTGGCTGCTGTGGCTCCTGAATGGACCTCGTTGCTGGTGCAAAGCGTCTTCGCGTATATACCGAATGTTGTGGGCGCGGTGCTCGTTCTGATATTTGGCAGTATCGTCGCGCGCTTTCTTTCGCGAAGCGTGCTGATAGGCGCCGTCAATTTGAATTTGCGCTACGCGCGACTCTTAAGCATTGGCGTTCGATGGCTCGTCGTCGTTTTGGCGGTGGCGATGGCCCTCGAACACCTGAGAATTGCGCCCGGAATTGTTGATCTCGCGTTCGGCATTCTTTTTGGAGGCATTGTTTTCGCGTTGGCGCTTGCAGTCGGGCTTGGCTCAAAGGATTTGGTAACCAAGTCACTTGAACGGGATGCGCAAAAAGGTTCCGATGAGCACATAGGCGAGCCGTTCCGTCACGTATAGCCTACGGGTTTCACCTGATAGCTATTAATGGGAGGGCGGCGGAAAGTTCGAGCTTCGCTTCTTGAAGATTTGACTCCACGTAGCGAGCGCACGAGGAAGGATGCCAATGACCAACGAAGACATCGAGCGGCGAGAGTTCATCGGCCGTCTGGCAGCGTTGCCCATCGTATCGGCAGTGTCAGCGATTGCGAGTGGAAGTGAAAAGAGTCCTGGAAACGTCGGCGGTTCCTCGGATAAGTCGCAGGCTGCCGGCTTGGATCAAAGCGGCATGAAGGTCGGCGAGATGCCGTACCGATTGCTGGGAAAAACTGGCGTAAAAGTTTCGTGTATCGGCCTCGGCGGCTATCACCTCGGCCAATCGAGGCTCGACGAAGCTGACATGATCAAGTTGTTCCATTCGGGGATCGATCGCGGGATCAATTTCTCCGATAACTCATGGGATTACAACCAGGGCGAAAGCGAGCGGCGCGTCGGGAAAGCACTTCAAGGAGGCTATCGAGATAAAGTATTTGTGATGACCAAATTCGACGGGCGCACGAAAGGATCGGCCTTAAAGCAGCTGGACGAATCCCTGCAGCGCCTTCAGGTGGATCACGTTGACCTGTGGCAATTCCACGAAAATATTCGCCTTGAAGATCCTGATCGCTTCTTTGCGGATGGCGGGGCCGCAGAGGCGACGATGGAAGCGAAGAAGGCCGGCAAGGTGAGGTTTATCGGATTCACTGGCCATAAGGATCCCAGCGTTCATCTGCGGATGCTGGAGATGGCGGACAAAAATAATTTCACGTTCGATACAGCGCAAATGCCTTTGAACGTTATGGACGCGCACTTCAGAAGTTTTGGAAAAGAAGTCGTGCCTGTACTTGTGCGCAAGCAGATTGCCGTCCTGGGAATGAAACCTATGGGCGACAAACATATTTTGGAAAGCAAAACGGTGACGCCGCTCGAATGCCTGCAGTTTGCATTAAGTCTACCGACGTCAGTCGTAATTACCGGCGTGGAGAGCATGGAGATTCTCGATCAGGCGTTTGAAGCAGCGAAGACTTACTCCTCGCTGACCAAAGCCGACATTGACAATATTCTTGCCAAGACAGCGACGGTCGCGGCCACGGGGAAGTTCGAACCATTCAAAACGACTCCCATGTTTGATTCGACGGCAATGCATCCGGAGTGGCTCGGTTATAACCCTGGGGCGTAACGACGGTTGGCGACCAGGCCGCGTATCACGTGGCCCCAAGGCGGCTAACTTGAACCGACCACTCGGTTGAAGTAAATTCAATCTCGAAATGTGACTCCATCCTCGGCAAGTGAGACCAATGAAAACTAATCCGCCAGCAAGCCTCTGGATCGCGATTCTGTTAGCAGCCTCAATCGCAGTGACCACCGGTGCTTCGATACAATCGACCTCAAAATCAAACTCGAAAGAGACTGCGGCAGGCGATTTGAAGCGCGGCAAATATCTTGTGGAGGAAGTCGCCAAATGCACCGAGTGCCATACTCCGCGGGATGCGCAAGGTCAACTCGATCGCAGCCGGTGGCTTCAAGGCGCGCCCATCTGGATCACGCCCGTCCACCCGACGAATAGTTGGGCTGAAAACGCGCCTGTGCTTGCCGGCTTTCCGAGCTTCTCGGACGCCGATGCCGCGAACATTCTCGAAAAGGGTGTTGGTCCACGCGGCGAAGTCATCCGTCCGCCAATGCACATTTACCATTTGTCGCACGAAGACGCGCTGGCGATCGTCGCCTATCTGCGATCCGTACCATCAAGGTCACAATAGTCAGTCGCGCTCGCGACTCATCACCCGGCAGAAAAACATTCCTCAACCGCGAGCTGGCTCGCAAAATATCCGCACAGACCATGCACGCCCGGGCCGGGCGGAGTCGAGGACGAACAAAGATACACGCGCGGGATGGATGTCCGATAGGCGCGTCGCGTAGCCCCCAACAAGAATCTGCTCGAATAGAACGATCCGCCTGAGATATCACCCCCAATCAAATTGGCATTGTGCGCTTCAAATTCGGACGGAGACATTACCGAGCGAGCGATGATATGGCGCTTAAATCCGCTCGCGAAGCGTTCAACTTGTGCTTCGATCCGCTCAGTCATATCCACGTCGCTTGCATTGGGCACGTGACAATATCCCCATGCGGTATGCTTGCCCGCGGGAGCACGCGTGGCATCGAACAGCGATGGCTGCGTGATCAATACAAATGGCAGCTGGGCGGGAGAGTCTCGCCAGGACGCGCGTTCCGATTGAGCGATTTCTTCGAATGTCCCGCCCAAATGAACCGTCCCCGCTTTTTTGCATTCCTTTGCATTCCACGGAATCGGCGCATCGAGACTCCAATCAATCTTAAAAACGCCAGGACCGTAGCGATACTTCCGAAGTTTTTGGCGCTCCGTGCGCGAGACACGATTTCCGCCGACCTCAAGAAATTGTCGTGGGGTGACGTCACACAAAACGACCGAATTGGCCGGCAGATCTTCGAGGGAAGTGATTCGAGTGTCAGTGACAATTTCGCCGCCGAGTGATTTCAAATAGTTTGCAAGAGCATTCGTAAGTTGTTGTGAACCGCCAGCCGCGAAGGGCCATCCCACCGTGTAGCACATCGTCCAAAGGAGAATCCCAAATGCACCCGAGCCCCAGGAATCTAGCGGCATGATCGAGTGTCCGGCCATGCCGGCAAAGACCGCTCTGGCTTTGGGCGTTTTGAATTTGCGAAATGCGACGCTAGCTGCCGAACGAATAGCATTCCAACCGAAACGCCCCAAAATGAACGGATGACGCGGCATTCGAGCCGGCCGAAGAATATCGCTGGAGAGTTTATCCCACGATTCTACGAGCGGCTCGAACAGTTCTCGTACAGAACGCTCGTCGGCTTCGAATTGTGCGGCGCTCTCTGCCAAAGAGCGGCCGAGTGCGATCGCCGTTCCATCGTCAAACGAATGCGCAGCGCCGGCTTCGGGATAGATCCATCGCAGGCCCAAATCGCTCAACGGAATCGTATCTAGGAACTGCGAAGCGGCACCCATTGCATGTACGGAAGAGCAGATATCATGAACAAATCCGGGAAGCGTCAACTCTGCCGAACGCGCGCCTCCGCCGATGGAATGCTCGGCTTCGTACACGACGACGGATCGGCCGGCACGCGCAATCGTGATTGCAGCCGCGAGTCCATTAGGGCCGGAACCAATTACGATCGCGTCTGGGTTCGTGACCTTCGAGTTGTATGCGATGGCCATATGCGCGAAATTATCGAATTCAGCGGCTGACTCTGCCTAGCGCAGATGTTGTGACCCGAGGGACGTTTACAGACACTCATCGGGGGTCATACCAGCTTGGGCCGTGATCATCAGGGTCGTCAACGGTTTTGGTGCGCGCCCCATGCATGGATAACGAGCGCAATAGCAAGTGCAAATGTCAGCCCCTCGATGAGAAGAGCATAGGAGAGCAGCCTCTTGGAGCAATCAAATCGAGCCACCAAGCGGCTAACACCGATTCCCAACAGAACGAAAGGCGAGCAGAAGAGCCTTTCCAAAGAGAGATTGGTGACGCTCTCCGTGACGTGGCCGTTACCTAGAGCGAGCACACTTAGACAAATAGGTGCGCTCAGGCTAAGAACTAAGAGAAATTGCGAATAGCTCTTGTAAAAAGACTCAAACCTTGCGGTCACCCATATAAGAAAACCACTTGGGATACTGAAGAGACCGGCGATAAAGATCGCGAGCATCGCGTCGCCAGCAGCCCACATGCCACCAGACGCCTCGACGGGATATCTGAGTTCCTGCAGGTGCCGCCCAAAGAGTAAGACCGCCGAAATCACGAAAACCGTGGCATACCCCACGGCAATTAATCCCAACTGAACCCGCAAAGAGATTGATTTCATTAACAGCATTCTACCGTTCCACGGGCAGGGCCAAGTGAAGGCCTTACTTGTTGGTGGCGAAGAGTTCAATATACCGGCCGCTGTATCCCGCCCAACACGGTCAAGCGCGCCAAAATGGTATCGTTGACTCGAATAATTGATTTAGAATCACCGTAGCAGCGCGCCCGTAGCTCAGTTGGATAGAGCGTCTGCCTTCTAAGCAGAGGGTCGGGAGTTCGAATCTCCCCGGGCGCGCCACTCCTCAATAACTTAAGATTTGCCCACTTCAATTCAAACATGTAGGACTCAACGACTTCGTGAATCTACGTCTAGGAGTTAAATGTATTGACAAATAACCCCCAGGGAGATAACAACCATCGCGGGGTCTCAGCTTCCAAGCCACAAGCCGGATTAAGAAGGACGGAGTTTGCCTATGAATAATCTAACCCAAAATCGGGGCCGTACGCGGGGTGTGGGTATTCGCGGGCGAATAGCAGGCATCGCGATGGCTTTGGCGACCGTACTTATATCGGCAGTTTTTGCGCCTGAATCGGCGAAAGCCCAAGCTGAGGTTTTGACTCAGACTCAGGCTTACAGCGAGAGCGTGTTGCATTCGTTTATAGGTGTTCCGGATGGCGCTGATCCCGAGGCCGCGCTAATGATGGACCCACACGGCAACCTGTATGGCACTACTCTAGAAGGCGGCACAACCGATGACGGCACGGTGTTCAAGGTCACTCCGGCCGGGCAGGAAACGGTGCTGTATAGCTTCACCGGCGGAGCAAACGGCGACCCCTACGCAGGTCTGGTGCGAGACGCACTGGGCAATCTCTATGGCACGACGTACGGCGTCAATTCGGTTGATAACGGGACCGTATTTAAGCTGGGCGCGAACGGCCAGGAGAGCCTCCTTTATCACTTCGCCGGTGATGCGGACGGCGCAAATCCCTACGCAGCTCTGGTGCGGGACTCTTGGGGAAACCTCTATGGGACAACTCTGTTTGGCGGCGAAGGTGCTGGCTGCTTTAATGGCTGCGGAACAGTGTTCGAGGTGAATACCCACGGCACGGAAACAGTGCTGCACGCCTTCAGCGGTACCGGAGGTGACGGTTCATTGCCCTACAGCGGTTTGGTGCGAGACGCACAGGGCGATCTCTATGGCACCACCGAAACGGGAGGTGCATCGGGCTTCGGGACTGTATTCAAGCTGAACAAGGCCGGTGTGGAGATTGTGCTTCACAGCTTTGCCGGAGGGTCTGACGGCGCAAATCCTTATGCAGGGTTAGTTCAGGACTCCCTGGGGAACCTGTATGGCGTTACGGAGTTTGGAGGCACATCTGGCGACGGAACCGTGTTTGAGATTAATACCGCTGGCAAGGAAAAGGTGCTCTATAGCTTCGCCGGTGGGTCGGATGGTGCAAATCCTATTTACGCAAGTCTAGTATTGGACACGCAGGGCGACCTGTATGGCACGACTGCCTATGGCGGCGGGGATACCACCGCGTGCACGAATGGCTGCGGCACTGTGTTCAAAGTGGACACGCACGGAAGAGAGACCGTGCTCTACCGCTTTAGCGGCAGCAAAGGCGACGGCGCCCATCCCGTCGCTGGTTTAGTGCGTGACGCGCAAGGCAACCTGTATGGCACGACTTCCGAGGGCGGCACTGCCGGCATGGGAGCGGTGTTCAAGCTGAAGCCAGAGAAAGTGTACCCGTAGTAATTGACGGTTGGCAGTGACGGCGGATTTTAGTCGCAAAAATTTCGGTGTGCCGCGATTCATTTTCTTCTCGACCGGCTTCACGCTCACCTGTATCAGATCAAGCTTTGCAATTGCTGCTTTAGGGCTAACTTCTCGATAGTTCACGGCTGCAATTCACATCTAGGGCTCCTGAAGTCCCTTTCGACCTGAATATGCTGCAGCTTTCAGTCGTAAATTAAAATGGCGAGTAAAGGGACATAATAAAGCGCCGGTGCGATCCAGTCCTAGGTCGTCGATACAATAGCTTTATCGGCTTTAACGAAAATTTAAATTTGCTTTGATTTAGTTATTACTTACGGCGAGAGAGAGGCACAATGATTGCGCAGTCAAACTTCTCGGCCGGCGGAACACCTCGATTGTTGCGAGGCGCAAGCCCGGATCGCTACGCCGAGGGCATCGAGATCAGACTTGTTGCAATGGTGGAAGTCGGCGAATTATGATGACCGGCAGAAGACCCATGCCGCTCACCTGGCGGTAATGAATTGCGTGCCACGCCTGCAATGGAGCGCGGGGCAAATGCATGTCTGAAATAAGCTCCACTCTGACGCCCGGAGAACGGGTTGGCAATTACGAGATCCTGGCGAAGGCCGGTGCCGGGGGCATGGGTGTGGTGTATAAGGCGCTCGATATAAAACTCGAGCGCACCGTAGCCCTCAAGTTCCTCCCACCTGAAGTAAACGCCAGCGAAAAGGATAAGGAGCGATTCCTGAAGGAGGCGCGCACTGCCTCCGCGCTCGATCATCCGAACATTGGCGTCATTCATGGCGTAGACGAGACCAGTGACGGCCGTTCGTTTATCGTGATGGCGTTCTACGAAGGCGAATCGCTGTGGCAGAAAATTCGCCGCGGGCCGATTCCAACACGCGACGTGGTGGATATCGCGATCCAAATCGCGCAGGGACTGGAAGCGGCACACGCGCGCAACATCGTGCATCGCGATGTGAAGCCTTCAAACGTCCTCATCACGCAGCAGGGTCTGATAAAAATTGTGGATTTCGGACTGGCCCGTGTGGTCAGTTCGGCGACGATGACGCAGACCGGCGCGGCCGCCGGGACAGTCGGATATATGTCCCCCGAGCAGTCGCTCGGCAAACCCGTGGACCGCCGCACTGATATCTGGGCGCTTGGCGTAGTCTTTGCCGAGATGCTGACCGGGCAAAATCCGTTCCGGCACGAGAGCATTCCCGAGATCGTCGTAGCCATATTGAACGAGCCCCCGCTTGCGATGGACAGAGTTCCTGTCGAGCTCCAGAAAATCGCTTATCGCGCTCTCTCAAAACTCCCGGCAAATCGCTATCAGAGTTGCGCCGAGCTCCGTGAGGATCTCGAGATGGCGCGCGACCATCTGAAGCTAATGCCTCTTGGCCCCGTGGATACAGAGGCGCCGACGTTGTCGTCGAATTCGGCGCAACTCCAAAAATACATCAGTCATGCGTCGCAATCGGCGTGGGGAATGGCCGCGCCGCCGAAAAGTCGCGCGTGGCGTTGGTGGCTCGGGGCGTTCGCGGCAATCGCGATTGTGGCTGTTGCGGTGTTGCTCATTCCCTCGTTGAGGAACCGACTTGCCCGAACACTTCTCTCGACAACCGAGGAGCACATTGCTGTGCTTCCGTTCGACAACATTGGCAACGATCCTGCCAACGATCCGCTGGCTGAAGGGTTGATGGATAGCCTTGCGGGGAAATTGTCGGACCTCGATGTGGGCGGTAATTCACTGTGGGTGGTTCCCTCAAGCGAGGTACGCCATCGCAAGATCGCCGATCCAACCTCTGCATTGCGTGACCTGGGAGCAACGGTGGTCGTTAAGGGCAGCATCGCGCGCGACGGCCAGGACGTTCGCTTGACCGTCAATCTCATTGATACGAGTAGCCTGCGGCAAATCGGCTCCGCCAGTTTCGAAGACCGTGCCGGCGATCTCGCGACGTTGCAGGACGAAGCCGTCGCCCAGCTCGGCAAACTGATGCATATCAAAGTTACCCCGGACATGCTGCGTGCCACCGGCGGATCCGCCAATCCCGCGGCGTATGAGTCTTACCTGAAGGCGCTTGGCTACGTTCTGCGCTACGACACTGCGGGGAATCTTGACCTCGCCATCACCGCGCTCAACGGCTCCGTAAAAACTGACCCGCAATTCGCGCTGGGATTTGCGGAACTCGGCGAGGCCTACCGTCTAAAAAATCAGGTAGATCCGAATCCGAAGTGGATTGACGAGGCATCCGCGAATTCCAGCCATGCCTTGCAACTTGACGATCGTCTTCCAGCGGCTTACGTCACACTAGGAAAACTTCACACAGACCTGGACAAGTTCGACCTTGCGCTACAGGAATTTCAGCGCGCTCTTCAACTGGAGCCTCATAATGCCGACGCGTTGATGGGCTCCGCGAACACCTACGAAAAAATGGGCCGCCTTGCGGATGCTGAAGAGGCGCTAAAAAAGGCCGCCGAGCTCCGGCCGGACGACTGGGACGGGTATAACTCACTCGGCGTTTTTTATAATCGTCAGGGAAAGTACGCCGAAGCCATTGCGCAGTTTCAGCGGGCGGCTGAATTGACTCCAGACAATTCTGTGGTCTATATCAATCTGGCGGCAGCGTATCTCGATCGCGGAGACCCGAAAGATTTGCCTCAAGCCGAGGCGGCCTTGAAGAAATCAATCGACCTCGGTCCTAGTTATGGCGCTTATGCAAATCTCGCATTTCTCTATTTGAGCGAAAAGCGCTACGCCGAATCGGCGGCCATGAGTGAAAAGGCTCTCAAACTAAACGATAAAGATTACTTGGTCTGGGCGAACCTCGCGAACGCTTACCAAGCGTTGAATCAGAAAGACAAACTCGAAGTGGCCCGCGATCACGCGATCGCATTGTTGGAAGACTCTGTGAAGCTCAAGCCCCAGGATGCCCTTACTCAAGCGTCACTCGCGGCACTGTATTCGGAAAAAGGGGTGAGAGAAAAGGCCGAGCTACGAATACAGGCTGCTCTGGCTCGCTCGCCCGACAATCCGAATGTTCTTGAACTTGCCGGGGAAACGTATGAGAATCTCGGCGACCGCGCCCGCGCACTTGAGTACATCGAGAGAGCCTTGCAGAATGGGTATTCTCTGGACGATATCAAAAGCACTCCGGAATTCAATAATCTAGTTTCCGATCCGAATTTCCGGCCTAACGGAAAGAAAATGAATCCTTAAAAGGAGAATCAAACATGGCAGAAGAAGCGGGAACTAAACGTGCAGCAGTGTCTAACCATCCAATCTTGGTATCTCTTAACGGTAACCCCAACCCACTCGCGACGACAGCCGCCATCACCGACACGATTTCTTTTACAGTAACCGGCACTCCCGTATCTATCTGGACTTGGAACTCGGGTAACAATCTTGCGAATGTTTTCGCCGGGGAAACAGGAAACTACGTCCCAGGCCCGATTGGATCTACCCCCCAATTATCATTCAATACGAGCGTGGTATCGAAAGGCCAGACCATCTCGTTCCAGGCCAACGCCAATCCTCCTTCTGAGCAAGCGGAAGGGAAGGCCAAAGACGTGGTCATCGGCGTAAAAGGAACCATCACGATCAGCAACGTGGGCGAGCCCTAGAACATAGAACTTCTGAGATAAGAGCTTCTGTGACTTCGTCGGGCGGGCGCACAGCCAAGTCTGTGGGCCGGCGTCAACCCGAAATCGATCACCCGTTCCTGGTGTGCTCGCAGAATTCGCGATGGCTGAGCCTTCGTTTGTGTACTGATCGCGCCGGAAGCCGAGCGTTCGAATAGCCTTTTCTCCTTGATTGTTAAAGCCAGGTGCTTTGGCCAGTTGCAAACTGACTAAGTACTGACCCTCATTGACAACTCATCTTCCATAGAGAATAATCCGCGCACTCGAAAACATTCAAATCTTCCCTAACGCGCGATTCCGCCACGAAGGAAGAGGGAGCCGACGATGAATGCAGGGGAATGTTGGAAGACAGTCTCCGCCAAACTGGTGTGCGGAGCGGTTTTACTTTTGATGGCGATGCCCTTGTGGGCGCAATCAGGTGGTTCGGCGCAGTTTTCGGACCTCAAAAGCTATGTTTCGTGGATGCAAAAGAACCACAAGGCGCCATTCAACCTCAGCGGCGCCGTATTGCCGCCAGGCGGGGCCAAGGCGCTGCTGGACTCCCAAGGCAAGGCAAATGCGGACAGGACGGCCAACGCGTCGGCGTCCTCGCATCCCTATCAGAACATCAAGGTGAACCAAGATCGTAACCCGTGGCCTAAAGTTGATATTGCGTCGGCGGTAGATCCATCAAACTCAACTGGCTGGCTGGTGATGGCGCTTGACTATCGTGTGAACTGGTCCCGAATGTTCTATCACGTCTCCACCACGAAGGGAAAAACGTGGACGGATGACATGCTCGTAGAGGGTTCCGATCCCAACACCGGCAGTATTCCACTGACGTTGCAGGTTTTCCCGGGTCTTTCGTTCGACAACGAAGGGAACAGCTACTTTTCGGCGCTCAGCCAGAACGCAATCGTCGACTTCAACAACAACTACATCAATCTCGACAGCGAAGTAGATGTAACACCGGGATTCAATCACGGCACTTATTCATCTTTGCTCCCCACGCTAATTGACAATCAATTCTGTAGCGGCATGATCAGCGGCACATTTGTGTGTAATGGAACCGTGAATCGGCCGCTCAATTCCACGGATAGCAACAGCAACAGTCCGAATGCCGGAACGAACTACGTGTACTACGCGTTCTTCTGCAACCTTCCATCCGGCACGTGCACCGACGGCACCGCAACTATTCCCACCGCCGGCACTGCGATTTTGGAATCGCACTCACCCGCGCCCGGCGAGCCTTACACCGCTCCGGCATTGGTGAGCGGTTCGTTAACCAACACGCAATATTCCGACATGGTCATCGACCCCTCCGGCACAGCTCACATCTTTTTCAATGACTACACGAACTCGCCCGTCATCAACATGTGGGAGTCAACGCTGAGCGGAGGCGTGTGGACAGTTTCCAAGGCTCCCGTGGTCAGCTTCGTCTACAACGGTTTGACGAATCCCAACTGGGCATTTCCCGACAGTGGCGCGGCTGGTCCTGGATGCGGAATCCACGGCCACACTGCCTATTGCGCGTTCTCAGCGAATCAGGTGGCGGGAGGAAACCTTGAGGCGACGCCGAGCGTTTATCTCGCCAGCATCAACGTGAACACCGCGGCCGCCACAATCTCGCGTGTGAATAACGATCGATTTAACGACATGAAGCACCATTTCTTCGCGTGGGCTACGGCTACTCCCGTGGGCGCCGTTTACGTGGGCTGGTATGACGACCGAAACGATCCCGCCAACACGAACGTGCAATACTTCGTCGGCAAGTCGTTCGACGGAGGCCGTACGTTTCACATTCAACAGCCCGTCAACGACGTTCCCTTCAATCCCTGCGTGGGCTTTCCTGGATGCGAATATTTTGGAGATTACACTCAGCTCGCATCAGGCCCCGACGGAGTAGTGCACGCCGCCTGGGCGGACACCCGTGACGGCGCAAGCATGCAAATCTGGTCGCAAACGGTGTTGTTCTAGAGGAGTGGCAGTCGTAGCTTCGTCATTCAGACCGTACCTTGCGATCTATGGACTTGACGCGTTGCGGTTTGCATTGCTAACGTGCGCGCTACTCCAGCCGAAGCGCCCGCATCGGATCAATAGACGCAGCCCGCCGCGCCGGCAAAATGCACGCGAGCGCGGCGACAACGGCCAGCACAAAAACCACTGCCAGCAACGTCAGCGGATCGCGTGAGCTGCCTCCTGCCCATGAAACTACAATCCGATTGAGCGCCACGCTTGCGATCACGCCAATCGCAATGCCTCCACCAAGCGCGCCGGCTGTTGACGATAAAACCAGCCGAATGATATTTCCACGCGGCGCGCCCAGCGCCATGCGAATCCCCAATTCCTGCGTCCGTTGCGTCACCGCATAAGAAACCACACTGTATAACCCGGTTGCCGCTAGGACGAGCGCCAGACCAGCGAACAGTGAAAACAGCGTGGCAATAAAGCGCTCGCGTCCCCAACCGCGCGAATCGAGCGCCCAAATCAGCATATGGTCGTCCTCAATTCCAATTTCGTTGTTCAAGCTATGCAACCGTTCCTCCGCCGCGCGCTTCACAGCCTCGGGATCGCCGTTCGTTCGCACCAGCACCGCTTCGTCCGGCGGCAAAACGAAACTGTAAGGCAGAAAGACCGAAGGTCTCGTCGGATGCTCCAGCCCATCATTGCGCGCGTCGCCGACCACGCCGATCACCTCGGCCCACGCATCCGGTTCTGCAGCGATCACTAGTCCCGGCAATCCTATCCTCAGCGCAGGGCTGCGCACACTTTGCCCAATTGGGTCGCGCCCGCTGAAATACTCTTTGACGAATGCCTGATTGACGACGGCCAAATGCGCCGCACGCATAACCTCGGCGTCATTGAAGAATCGGCCAGACAGCAATGGAATGTGCAGCGTCGAGAGTTCTTGCGAGCTTACCAGCGCCACTACCGCTTGTGCGCCGGTCAGTGTCGGTTTACTCTGCACTTCAATTGGCACATTGAATCCGCGGAAGCCCGGAAACCATGCATTTGACACGCTGACTGAAGCCACGCCCGGAGTCTGCTCGATTGTTTCGCGCACCGCCTCGAATTCATTTAGTCGCTGTTGCCACGTTGCGCTTCCTCCCTTCGGTCTGGTCACAAACAGCGCCAAAACATTCCTCGGATCGAAGCCGAGTTGCGTGTGAGTGAGCGCTAGAAAAGCCTGAGTCGCAGCGCCCGCTCCGGCCAGAAGCAGCAGCGTCAAGGCCACTTGCCCCGCAATGAGCGCCCGATGAACATTCCGGCCGCGCACGCTGCCAGCGGCTTTGCTGCTGTTCGCTTGAATTAATTGCGCCACTTGCGGGCGAGAAAGCTGCCACGCGGGCGAGAGGCCGAACAGGATTCCGGTCATCACTGCCACCGCCGCACTGAACGCGAGCACAATTGCGTTCACTCGAATGGCAGCTTCATGCGGAAACGCATTTTGTGGCAGCATCGCTGAAATTGCCTGAACGCCGTAATAGGCAGTCATCACTCCAAGTGCCGCGCCTACCAACGACAGAAGCACAGACTCCGTCAGCAACTGACGGATCAGCCGCGGTCGGCTCGCGCCCACCGAGACGCGCACCGCGAGCTCATGTTGCCGTGCCGCTCCACGCGCGAGAAGCAGTATGGAGACATTGAAGCATCCGATGATGAGGAGAGCCAGCACCGATCCGAACAACAGCACCAGCGTTCCCGCAAAACGCCCCAGCACTTCTTCATTTAGCGTGACGATTGCCACGCGACGCTTCTGCGGATAATTCTGCGGATCCCGTTTCGCGAAGTTGTCAACGAGACCCTGCAGTTCAGCAGCTGTTGCGGAAAAGTTTGCGTGCGGCTTCAATTTCAGGAACGCCAGCGAATAAGCATGCGGATCAGCACTAGGAACTTTCGGCCGATATACGTCCGCATCGCCCCATGTGAAGCGCGGCCCAACAACGCCAATAACGGTGTATAGAGAGTGGTTCAACTCAATGGATTTGCCGAGGACGTCGCGGCTCCCGCCGAATTGCCGCTTCCAGAATAAATAACTCAGCACCGCGACCGGGGACGCGCTGCCGCCCGATGCGTCTGCCTTCGTGAACTCGCGGCCGAGAAGGGGTGGTACTCCCATATACTCGAAGAGATTCGGAGAAAATAGGCCCACGCTCACGGAAACCGGCATTCGACTCCCGGTGAGCGTTTGTGTCTCGTTGTCCATCAAGAAGACGTCATCTACCGTCGTAACGTGGCGAAGCTCGTCGTACTCAGTCCCCGTGACGATCAGTAGAGGACCCCGATCCTGCTGGTCGCGCAGCTCGACGTGAACCATTCGATCCGCATCCTTGTACGGATAAGGATCGAGCAGCACGCCGTACACGACGCTGAAGACTGCCGTCGTGGCCCCAATTCCAAGCGCGAGCGAAAGCACGGCGGTAAGGAGTGAGCCAGGTGACTTGCGAAACTGCCGGAGCGCGTACTGAAGATCTTGCATGAATGTGCGCATCACGCATCTCCTAGAATCGAAGCGCCCCAGGACTGACTAGCAATTCTGAAACCAACGCACATCTGGCTTGAGATCAATCACTTGACGCCAACCCAGCGCACTTCAATCGTTCGGCAGTGGATTATCCCGTTCGGAACCGGACAGTCTGCCCGCGATTCCGCCGCGAACATGACGCGGTTGGAATCAACAACCCATTAATACGCGCGTAGCAGCGAAAAAGTTCGTTTCGGATGGATCGAAGGTAGGAATTTAGAGGTGACCTCAACAACCCTGCTTAATCATCGCGACTGACCCGCCAAATAATCAGTCACTGCCGCGGATTTTTGCGATCCAGCTTTCCAATATGCCATTCTGCTCCGAATCAACAGCGGTGAAGCTGATCCCCATACCGAGATTGGATTCAGACAGAGCCACGACACCTCGTGCGGTGAATTTCCCATCTTGATGTTCCAAACTCAACTTGATCTCAGTCCCTATAGGAAGCGGATTCGGCATATCAA
>DATBYF010000086.1:0-14046 GCA_036513895.1 Candidatus Acidiferrales bacterium
TGAAGCAACAAAGATGAAGCGACAAGATACGGAGCCGTTCGATATACCAACAGATCTTAGCCGCGAAGGCGTCACCGAAATTTCGACTGCGCTGCGGCAAATGCTTGCCGATGTATTCGCGCTGTATCTGAAAACGAAAAACTTTCATTGGCACATGAGCGGGCGGCACTTTCGCGATTACCACCTGCTTCTCGATGAGCAATCCGATCAGATTTTCGCGATGTCAGACGATATCGCGGAACGGGCGCGGAAAATCGGAGGCTCCACGTTGCGCTCGATTAGCGATGTTACGCGGCATCAGCGATTGGAAGACAACAACGAAGCGATCGTCGAGCCGAAGGATATGTTTGCTGAGCTAACTGCGGACAGCCAACTATTCACTCAATATCTCCGCGCGACTCACGAGATTTGCGAGCGGCATAACGATGTTGCTACGGCCAGCTTGATCGAAGTTTGGATTGATCAGAGCGAGCGACGGACGTGGTTTCTTTCGGAAGTGGTTCGCGGGTACTCAGCGTAAATTGCGGCTTGGCGAGCGGGATGAAGCCTTCCCATACGAACTGCAGATCCCTCGCTTCGCTCGGGATGACGACGTCTTTATAGCGGCATCTTAATGGATGCCCGCTTTGGGTCGGTCAGAAATCGTTGCGGGGCTTGGGTGAGTAGGGGCTTCTGGGGGTCTTGCTGGTATGCGCGGCCTTGTAGTCGTCCATTTCTGCGTCTGTAATTGGAAAATTCGTGTTGGACGGAGAATTCGCGTTCTCTATTAACTCCCGGCGCAAGCGCAATGAACATACGCTGGGCGCATCCTGGTAACGAACACGTCGCGCATTGAAGGCTTCGTCAGCAATCGTAAGCGTGAAGTCGCGGACGTCTTCCGTCGTACAGCGCACTTGAAACAGGTATTCGCGGCCCTGATTCTTGGCCTCAAAGCCCATGTATTGCATGAGAATCGTGTTGGTCATATTGTAGTTGCCGGAGAGAACGTCTTCCTTTTTGCGTCGCGGGCCACACGGGTGGCGATCCACTACTCTATTCAGTGTGAGCCTTTGCGGGCGTTTGCGCCACCTGTATTTAGGGGCTCGAACCCATCAGAAGAGCTTCAATTCAGGCGAGAAAGTATCTTAGAGCGGTGTGTAGATTCGCACAGTTAATTTGCAGAGCTTATAAGCGCCGCACGGCAAATCGCAGCGACACATTTTTTTCTAGTGAAGCGCACCGAGCTGAAAATTTAAAAGTGACAACTGCGTTTCGTAATCGTATTTCGCGCTGGCCTGCTCGATTTGAGCTTGCGTGATCCCCAACTGCGCCTGACTCAGCTCGACAATTGAGCCCAAACCAAGTTTGTAGCGAGCTTGCGCCAACTTGAGAGCCTGCGTCGCCTCCTGCAAAAGCTGATTGGTGACGGACAATCGTTGAAATCCGGAATTGGCGTTGAGCCACGATGTGCGCACGTCACGAACAATTCTGTCCTGCGTATCCCGCAGATATTGCTCCTGCGCGCGGGCTCGCGCGTCCGCTTCGTTTCGCAAGGCGCCGTAAAGATGGCCGTTAAATATCGGGATATTGACGTTGAACGCGGCCGCTGAATACCGCGATGCCAGCGGTTCTTCGCGATACGGCACGATGCCCGCTGCGCCTATCGCGGAAATCGTCGGCATCCACAAATCTCGTTCGGCAGCGACATAACTTTTCGCGGAGTCTACATCGAGGCGCTGACCGATGAGCTCGGGCCTGTCGCGCAGTGCCTGTTGAATCAATGGAGCGACATCGGACGGAGGGGCCGACGGCATAGGCTCATCTGCCGGTTCGATTGTGCGCTGGTCGGGATAACCGAGCGCAGTAGAAAGTTCCGCGTAAGACGCTTGAATATCGTTCTGCGCTTGGATTAGCAGGAGGCCGGCTTGCGCGAGATTCACGTTTGCAAAGCTGACGTCGAGATCCGACTTTAATTGGTTCTTCGCGAGAGCAGTGACCTGATCGGCGACGAGCTGGCGATTCTTCACAGTTTCCTGCGCAACCCGCAGCACTGCTTTGGCCCTCAGCACGCCGAAGAAAGCCTGATCCACTTGCAACAGGACGTCGGCGCGCGTGGCTGTCACGTTTTCCTGCTGAGCCTGGGAATGGAGATTCGAGCTCTTCGCCAATTCGTGCGTTCGGCCGAAGTCGCTGACAAGCTGACTGACTCTCACGCCGTTTGCATAACGGTCATAGACGATCGGATTGTTCAAGGCGCCCGCAGCTATGCGGCTGTTATTTTCCGCTACCGCTCCGGTGGCGCTGCCGAATGCTTGCGGATAGTAGACAGAACGGACTTCCTTAACTTGGGCGCGGGCAGCTGCGGCGAGCTGGGTCGCGGCCTGAATCTGCGGATGATTTTGGATGGCGATCTGCTCAGCTTCTTTCAGAGTCATCGGCTGCGAATTCTGCGCGAAGCATGTCGGCGGAATAAGGGACAGCATCGCTAAGGCGGAGAGTGCGAGAAGCGGTCGCATTATTTAAACCTCCTGTACCGCGATAGACGCCTGAGATTCAGCGCGGCGCTGGTACATCAACAGATAAGCCGCGGGCACGACGAACACCGTCAAGATGACCGACGTGATCAGACCGCCGATAATGACTCGCGCGAGCGGCGCGTAAGCTTCGCTTCCGGTTTCGAGCTTGAATGCCATCGGCAGCAATCCGACGATGGTCGCGAGCGAAGTCATTAGAATGGGCCGCAAGCGGATCCTGCAGGCGCGCGCGACGGCATCAATCAGGCTGAATCCTTCACCGCGCAGCACATTTGCGAAGTCCACGATCAAAATGCTGTTGGAAACCACCATGCCTTGGAGCATCACAATGCCCATAAGCGATTGAATATTCAGCGTGGTCGGCGTAAAGGCGAGGGTGAGAGTTACTCCGATGAGGCCGGTTGGAACTGCGAGCACAATCAGAAAGGGATCGACGAACGAGCCGAATTGAGCGACAAGAATCAAATATACGAGCAAAATTGCGAGCAAAAGGCCGATACCGAAGCTCTTGAAAGATTCGCGCATGGTCACGACAAGTCCGCGCACATCAATGCGCAGGTTCGCGGGTATTTGTGTGCGGGCAATAATCTTAGAGATTTGGTTTTCGGGGCCGCCGACGTCTTCGAGTTTGGGCTCGACGTAAATATCAACGGCGCGCTCCAATTGGTAGTGGTCCACTTCCGTGGGCGTGAGTATCGGCGTCACATCTGCAACCTGGTTCAAGTATGTCGGCACGCGTGAATTTGTGGCGCGCAACGGCATGGCCTTGAGATCTTCGATCGATTTCACCTGATTTTCGGGATACTGAACGGTCACGAAGTAGTTGTTTCCGCTCTTCGGATCAACCCAGTAGCTGGGCGCGATCATCACGTCTGAGGTCAGCGCGGTAATGATATTGTCGATCACTTCCTTGGGACTAAGTCCGAGCTCGCTCGCGCGTGCGCGGTTTACGTCTACTTTCAGCGCGGGGTAGTCCAGGTCCTGCGGGATATATACGTCAGAGACGCTCGGAAGCGCTTTGATTTCGCGCGCGAGATCTTGCGCTACGCGATCGTCCGCATGCAGATCCATGCCGCTCACTTGAATGTCAATCGGCGCGGGCATGCCTTGATTCAGCACGGAGTCCACGAGGCCGCCGGACTGGAAGTATGTTCGCAGTTCGGGCAACTCGCGTGCGATTCGCTCCCGCACTCGCTGCATGTAGATAAAGCTGCTGGCGCTGTGATCCTCTTTCAAGCCCACCTGTACGACGGCGGTGTGCATTCCGGAATTTGGCGTGAAAAGAGATGAGAAATCCGGCATGACGCCGATATTCGAAACGATAGCATTGAGATCTCCGGGTCTTACGACCTGGCGCACAATGCCTTCCACTTGCTTTACATAGTTATCGGTTAATTCAATTCGCGTGCCAGTGGGCGCCTTTACGTTGATGACGAATTGCCCGGCGTCAGTTCGAGGGAAGAACGAAACTCCAATTAATGGATAAAGCGCGAAACTGAGCACAAAAATCGCCAGAAATGCTGCAAGTGTTTCGCGGGGGCGGTCCAGCGCCTTTCGAACCCACTTTTCGTAGACGTCGAGCATCCTGGAAAATTTGGCGTTGAACCCTTCGTGAAATCTTGTTCCCCATGATTTTCTTGTTCCGTCTATTTCACCATCGTGCGCATGGAGAGGCTTGAGGAAACGCGCACAGAAAAGCGGGACAACTGTCATCGCGTCGAAATACGAAGCGAATAGAGCCAGCACGACGGCGAGCGCCAGCGCTGAGAAGAGATACTTGCTGACCCCGAAGAGAAATGTGACCGGGAAAAACACGACGACGGCGACGAACATAATTGCCAGAACAGGGAGGGCCACTTCGTTGGCACCATGAATCGCGGCGATTTTCGGATCTTCACCGAGCTCGATATGCCGGTAGATGTTTTCGATGACCACCACGGAATCGTCAATCAAGCGCGAGAATGCAAGCGCCAGGCCGCTCAGCACCATGCTGTCGATGCTTCTGCCCATCGTATGCAAAATGAAGAAGGTAATCATTACTGACAGCGGAATCGAAAGAAAAACGGCGGCCGTTGCGCGCGCGCTGCCGAGAAAAACTAAAATCATGATCGCGGTGAGAACGACCCCGACCGCGCCTTCACGCAATACCGTGGAAATTGCGCCCTTGACGAACAGCGACTGATCGAATTGGACATGCGATTTCAATTGCGAAGGAATATCCCGCAGCTTGAGAATCGCTTTCTTGATCCCGTCAACGACGGCAATCGTGTTCGTGTCGCCACCTTGCTTCAGGATCGGCACATACACGGATTTCTGTCCATTCACCCGCACGATGTTGTACTGCAAGTACGAGCCATCCACGGCTTTGCCGACGTCCGAGACGAAAACGGACTTCTGTCCTTCCGTTTTCAGCGGTATTTCATTCAATGTTTCGACGTTGGGAACCTGCGCGTTGGTATAAACGTTGTAATCCATCGGGCCGATTCGAACGTCACCCGCCGGCAGAATCAGATTGGATTGATCCGTGGCGCGCACGACGTCCATGGGACTCAGTTGATGGGCCTGAAGCTTGAGCGGATCCACGTAAATCATTAACTGGCGATAGCGGCCGCCGTACGGAGGAGGCACAGTCGCGCCCGGAACGCCCGCTATCTGATTTCGGATTTGATACTGGAGATAATCGTGCAACTGCGTCTCGCTCAAACCTTGTCCTTCAACGGTGAGCAGGCAAACCGGCAGGCTCGACGCGTCCACTTTCATCACTACCGGCGGCAAAGTACCTTCGGGTAAGCGGCGCAGATCGGCCATTGCCAGATTTGATATTTGCGTGACGTCCGCGTTCGCATCGCTGCCCGGCTGAAAATAAATCTTGATAAGACTCACGCCGGACATTGAGCGCGATTCCATGTGATCGATGCCGCTACCCAGTGTGAAGAAACGCTCGAACGTATCGGTGATGTCCGCCTCGATTTGTTCTGGAGGCATTCCGTTGTAGAACGTGGCGACAAGAACGACCGGAATGTCGATTGGCGGAAACATATCCACCGGCATTTGCGCTACGCTCGTCACACCAAGCACGCAAATGAACAGACAAATCACGATGATGAAGTAGGGATGATCGACGGAGAATTTCGGCATCGGCTACTCCTGAGGCGCGGGCGCAGTGCCAGCGTCTCGCGGCGAGACCAGTTCGCCATCTTTGTATTGGTTCTGCTCGCCGAAAATGACTTTCTCGTTCTCGCTCAGCCCGGATAGCACTTCGAAATAGTCGGCTGACTGCAGCCCGAGTTTCACCGCGCGTCTCTCGATGCGATTCGCATTATTTACAACGAGCACGGTCCCTTCACCATTTCCGGAAGCTCGCACCGCCTGAATGGGCACAGTTAGAACGTTGGCCGCGGAGTGGAGTGGAATTCGCACCGACGCATACATTCCGGGAACGAGCACATACTTTGGATTGGGTACCTCAACTTCCGTGTGCATCGTGCGAGTCTGATTGTCGATCTGCCCCGAGAAACGCACGATTTTCCCCTCAAACGTATCGTTAATCGAGGAGACGCGGACGGCTACCGATGAGCCGAGATGAATATCTCCTACAGCCCGTTCTGGAACAGGAATTACAAGCCGCAAAAGATTGTTCTGCGAAAGATGGCATAGCCCGAGACCGCCATTACTTGTTGAGGTGCCTGCCGACAGTAGAGCGCCGGTATATGCGTTGATTTGTGTGACCACGCCGTCGAAAGGAGCCGTAATCCGCGCGTACGCATAGAGCGCCTTGTCTTTTTCGAGCGCCGCCTTGGCCGCAGCCAACGACTGCTCGGCGGAGGCGAGCGAATCTTTGGCGGCCGAGACATTCGCGGATGCCTGCAAGTCTTTTCCCTGCGCTTCGTCTATCTCTTCCTGCGCCACCAGGCCAGGCTGCGTCTTCTGGACATCGGCAATGCGCGAATAAGTGATATGCGCGACGCTGTACATAGATTCATTTCGGCTCAACTCTTCGCGAAATCGCGACAGATCGTGTTCGCTGCCCCGGACTGCGGCTTCATCTTGATCAATTTGCTGCTCGAGTTCCGGGATTTCAAGTACCGCCAAAAGCTGTCCTTGTTTCACGTGGGTGCCCCAATCCACGTAGAGCTTCTGGATATAGCCGGAGACTTTTGCAAAGACGTCGATTTCCTGATAGGGAAGAAATTCGGAAGCGATCTCCAGGTCGCTAGCGATATCGCGTCGCTCGACTCTTACTACAGCGACATGCGTCGCGTTCGCTGGATCATCGCGGTTCGACTTGGCCGCGCAGCCCGAAAGCATCGTGGCGACCATCACCGCATATATGGCGACAACACCCATTTCCCATAGGACTCTTCCAAGCGCAGGTTGATCCGTTATCTTCATTTGATCACGTAGCTCGCATTCAGAATTTGTCTCGATCAATATCGAGACTCGATGGATTTCAATTCCACCCACAATCGCTCGAGTGAAAAGTGTTTTGAGCGACAGAATTCGACCAACTCCGCTCGCTTTTTCAGTATCAGCTCCGCGGCTTGCGGAACCTCCGCGGCAATTTCCGACGGAACGGTTTGAATGCCATGCCTATCGCCATGCATCAATTCTCCGGGATGAACTCGCATGTTGCCTACGCTAACTTTGCCTCCAAACTCAAAAACGTGCGCGTAGGCATGCGATACCGAAATATTGCCGGCAAACATTTGGAAGCCCGATTCGTGCACCTTGATCAAATCCCGGACCGCACCGTTGGTGACTACCGCTACGCTGCCCAACGCCCGCAGGATATTCGCATGCACTTCTCCAACGAACGCTCCAAGTCCGGCGGGCTGATCGACATCCTCAATGAGCACAACCCGTGGCGCTGGAATCTTCAGTAGTTCGCTCCACCAATCCGTCCGGTCGTAATAGCTCCCGCCTTCCAGTGGCGGCCTGGAACTGCGGATTCGCGCAGTAGCGGCATACCCTACGATCGGCGCGAAATCCGGAAAAATACAGTGAACGCTTGAATCCGAGAATCCGGTGTTCGGAAGACGCACTTTAAAGGTTTCGATCGCGCTCGCGACAACACATGTACTCAAGCTGCGATATGAATCGAGCTGCGCCGGCGATAATGGCGCGAAATTCATACGACCTCCGGTCTTCGGGCAATCTCACGAAGGCTTCAAAATAAATGCTAGTGCATGTTAGATGTTTAGAAACCACGCTGCGTGGCAGCAGTGGGTTAGGAGAGAGTGGACGGGGGAGAACGATGTTGCAGTGCAACCGTTACACAGAGAGGTTGAATAGGAGGCGCTTCCGTCTTCTTCTCGGGTGCAAGTTGGGTTGCCGGTCGCGGTGGAACGAGTTTCGCAACCGGGTAAAGCGGGCTTCTATCGATTTGCGCAGGAGACGCCGCGACTTTGGCCTTACTACCGATCGAAAGATAGTGAACTGAATTATTTTGAGGATAGTAGAGACTGTTCTTCGCGCCGGTCGCCAGGCCTGCCACAGAAATCAGCAGAATCAGGACGGTCAGCTTGGTAAGCAAACGGCCACGCGGATTTCGCAATTGTGAGCCGCTCGCAGAAGTCATTTCCTTCACTTAATTGCACCTGAAAAACACGATCTATTCACAGCTAGAATGATACGTTTATTGGGATTCCCGAAGCAAGGAACGGGATGCCCGCGGTGCTAAGCGCCACAACGGATCCCATTCTGACGCGACTTCAATCCACTTCTTGCGTCACGATATGCACGTCCACGGAAGGAGCCTCGCGCAGAAAGCGATTGACCGCGGAAAGATACAAGTACCTTCGAATTCCCTGATCTGCAGAGCGGCCGAATATCACTTGAGTGATGTGCTTTTCTCTCACAAATTGCGCGACAGCATCGGCGATATTGCGGCCGTGAAGGCGCGCTACAGTGCCGCCCAAGTCCTCGGCGAATGCAAGATTCGCTTCGAGCGATTTCTGGTCGGCCTCGCGCAACTTCTCACCCGAATCAACGTAAACCAAGTAAAATTCCGCATCGAGACGTCTTGCCATTCTGGCCGCGCGCGCAACTAGATATTGCGCGCCCGGATTCGCGCTCACACAGACGGCGAGCCTCTCCCGCACCGGCCAAGTCTCGTGAATATCTTTTGCAGCCATGTAATTTTCGAGGCTGCGATCCACGTGCTCGGCCACTTGGCGCAGCGCTAGCTCGCGCAGGGCGATTAAATTTCCGCGGCGGAAGAAATTCTTGAGCGCCTGGCTGACCTTGTCCGGCGTGTAGACGTCGCCGCGCTGCATGCGGCTTTGCAGTGCCTCGGGAGTCAAGTCCACCATGACCGTTTCGGTGGCCATCAGCGGAACCCAATCAGGAACGGTCTCTCGCACCACAACGCCCGTTATGGCTCGCACGGTTGGAGCGATGCTTTCCATGTGCTGAATATTCATGGTGGAGAGAACGTCGATCTTCGCGGCCAGAATTTCCTGCACATCTTCGTAACGCTTCCGGTGCTTGCTGCCGGGAATATTCGTGTGCGCCAGCTCATCCACGAGGACGACTTGCGGCTTGCGCGCAATAATCGCGTCCACATCCATTTCTTCGAAAATCGTTCCTTTGTACTCGATCTTGCGGCGCGGAATCGCCTCTAGTTGAGATGTCAGTTCATATAAGCCCTTGCGCCCGTGCGTTTCAACCACGCCGATGGCTACGTCTTCGCCGCGATTATGCCGGCGAGCGCCTTCACTGAGCATGCTGTAAGTCTTGCCGACTCCCGGAGCGTATCCAAGGAACAGCTTGAAGATGCCTTTGGTTTTTTCGGGCGGCGCAGCTATTTCGAGCCACTCTTCTGGTCGTTTTGCCATTATGGTATCCGCGTGTTGTTTGCGCCGCGATGCAGGAAAGCTAGGCTAGAATAACGGCGTGTGGCGACGCCTCGCGTACCGAACACTACGTTACGTGCTGGCCCTCTGCATTGTGCTGGCAATTACGTACGTCTATCGAAAACTACTGCCTGTAAATCAGACGACAGTCGCGCTGACCTTCCTTCTCGCAATTCTAACAGTATCCACGGTTTGGGGCCTTCGAGTTTCGGTGTTTATGTCTCTCGCGGCAATGCTGGCCTACGATTATTTCTTTCTGCCGCCGGTTGGCCAGTTCGTGATCGCTTCGCCGGAAAATTGGGTGGCACTCGTGGCGTTCCTGGGTACATCGCTGGTTGCGAGCCAATTGGCGACACGCGTGCGCCGCGAGGCCGATACCGCGCAGCGCCAGCGGCGTGAAATTGAACGGCTTTATTCGTTCAGCCAGCAATTGTTGGTGGAAGGCAACGTGATCCAGCTTTTGAACGCAATCCCAAATCACATCGTGGATATTTTCGAAGTTGGAGCGGCATCGCTCTTTCTCATCAACAAACAAAAATTCTACCGTTCCGGCGGCGGTGAAGCGCACTTCGATGAAGAGGAAATGAGGAATGCGGCGAATCGCGAGGAGCCGCTGATTATCGCGAGTCGCAACATTTCTTTCGTGCCGGTGCGAATTGGGGTGCAGCCTCTCGGTAGCCTGGCGATATCCGGGCAAATTCTGACGCGCAAAACTCTCGAGGCGTTGGGCACGCTGGTCGCGATTGCGGCCGAACGGGCGCGTGCAGTCGAACGGCTCGGCAAGGCCGAAGCGGCGCGCGAGGGCGAGCAACTGCGTTCCGCGCTACTCGATTCGATTACCCACGATCTGCGCACGCCGCTCACGTCAATCAAAGCCTCGGTGACATCGTTACTTTCTCAGCCTCAGGCACCCGAGCCCAATCGCCGCGAATTACTCACGATTATTGACGAAGAGGCCGACCGGTTGAATCAACTTGTGGGCGACGCTGCGGAAATGGCTCGGCTCGACGCCGGCGAATTCGAATTGAAGCTCGAACGTCATCCGATAGGGGAAATCATCGCGGCTGCAATCGAGCAGTGCCGGCCATTTCTCGCTGGCCGTCCCGTAAATGTTAAGGTTGATGCCAGCCTTCCGCCGGTGCGTGCTGACTTCAGCCGCATCAAAGACGTTCTCGTCCGGCTGCTTGAGAACGCGAATGCATATTCTCCTGCGGGCACGCCGATAACGGTCTCAGCAGAAGCGAGCGACGGAACGCTGGTGACGAGCGTGGCCGATCAGGGCCCGGGGATCGAAGATATGGAAGTCGGGCTGATCTTCGACAAATTCTATCGCGGCAAGGACCAACGATATCAAGTCCAAGGGACGGGCATGGGCCTGCCTATCGCGAAAGCTATCGTCGAGGCTCATGGCGGCTCGATCGGAGTTACGAGCCAATTGGGTCATGGATCGGTTTTCTATTTCACGTTGCCAATTGACCACAGCGGCGGTGCCGCCCGATGAAGAACTCGAAAATTCTTGTGGTAGACGACGAGCCGCAAATTCGGCGCGTGATGCGTGCGACGCTCTCCTCACAGGGCTATACGATTGTCGAAGCTGCCAGTGGATCAGCTACGCTCGAAAAAATCCGGCGGGAGAGGCCCGACCTCATTCTTCTCGATATGAATATGCCGGGAATGGACGGTCTCGATACGTGTCGCGAGATTCGTATGACTTCCAACGTCCCGATTATCATTCTTACTGTGCGGAGCGGCGAAAAAGATAAAGTACGCTCGCTCGATGCCGGTGCTGATGATTATGTTACGAAGCCGTTCAGCATGGAGGAATTGCTGGCTCGTATTCGCGCAGCTTTGCGGCGCGTTGGGCCATCGGAGACGATCGCTCCCATCACGACGAAAGAATTGAGCGTCGATTTTGAATCGCGCATCGTTAAGGTGCGCGGCAATCCGGTTCATCTGACGCCGAAGGAGTTTGAGCTGCTTCGGCAACTCGCGGCCGATGAAGGCAAGCCGCTGACGCATCGCCGGCTGCTTCAGGCGATCTGGGGTCCGGATTACGGCGATGAGACCGAGTATTTGCGCGTGACCGTAAATCAGCTGCGCAAGAAGATTGAGGCCGATCCGTCGAATCCTAAATACATTCTGACGGAGCCGTGGGTGGGTTATCGCCTCGTTCTGCCTCGGGAAGCGCGGGGAAAAACTTCAGGCGCCGAGCCGAAGTAGGCTTACGAAATCCAGCGCCAGTTCAGTGAGTGACGGGATGCGTCGCGTCGAGATCGAGATTCAGCTCGAGGACGTTGACACGGGGCTCGCCGAGAAATCCCAGATCGCGCTGCAGCGTGTGCTTCGCAACCGCGCCTCGAATGTCCTGCTCGCTGATGCCGCGCGCACGAGCGACCCGCGGAATCTGAAACTCCGCGGCAGCCGGCGAAATTTCCGGATCGAGACCCGAACCGGAAGATGTGACCAAGTCTATGGGAACTGATTTGGCCGGATTTTCGGCCTGGAGTTTCTGCACGTCTGAATTCACGCGATCGAGAAGAGCTTTGTTCGTCGGGCCGAGATTCGAGCCGGAACTTTGTCCGGCATCGTAGCCATTCCCGGCGTACGATGGCCGCGAGTGGAAGTAGGATGGACCGGCGAATGCCTGCCCGATGATTTTCGATCCGACGATTTTGCCGTCGCGCCGGATTAACTGGCCGTTTGCCCGGTCCGGGAACATCACTTGAGCGAGACCGGTCACCGCGAGCGGATAGATCAGCCCGAAGACGATCGTTGTCACCAGCGTCATCCAAATCGAAATCATGAGGTTCTTTTTCATGTTCGTATCACGTTAAATGCAGGTGCGTCACAATCACATCAATCAATTTGATTCCCACAAACGGCGCGATCACGCCGCCAAGCCCATAGATTAGAAGATTGCGGCGGAGCAATATTTCCGCGCCGACTGGGCGATAGCGCACACCGTGTAGCGCTAGCGGAATTAACGCGACGATAATCAGCGCATTAAAAATCACAGCCGAGAGAATCGCAGACTGCGGCGTCCGAAGATGCATGATGTTCAGCAATTCAAGTTCTGGAAACGCAGCGGCGAACATCGCTGGAATAATTGCGAAATACTTCGCGACATCGTTTGCTACTGAAAATGTGGTTAGCGCGCCGCGAGTGATGAGAAGCTGCTTTCCGATTTCGACAATCTCGATAAGCTTCGTCGGATTCGAATCGAGATCAACCATGTTGCCGGCTTCTTTGGCCGCCTGCGTTCCCGTATTCATGGCCACGCCGACATCGGCCTGTGCCAGCGCTGGGGCGTCGTTGGTGCCGTCACCGGTCATCGCCACGAGCTTGCCCTTGGCCTGCTCGTTCTTGATCAACGCCATTTTGTCTTCAGGCTTCGCTTCGGCGAGGAAACCATCCACTCCGGCCTGCCGCGCAATCGCTGACGCTGTGAGCGGGTTGTCGCCCGTAATCATCATTGTGCGAATGCCCATCGCGCGCAGTTGATCGAAGCGTTCGCGCATTCCGCCCTTAACAATGTCTTCGAGTTGAATCGCGCCAAGAACTTTCCGATTCTTGGCAACAAGCAGCGGCGTGCCACCCGCGCTCGAGATCGCTTGCACCGCCTCCTGAATTTCCTGAGAAACGCGCTGGCCGTGCGTGGCGGCATATTTTGTGATGGCTTCAGCAGCGCCCTTGCGCACTTCTTGACCGTCAAGGTCCACGCCGGACATGCGAGTCTGCGCGGTAAAAGGAATGAAAGTCGGATTGTGCGGCGATAGCTCGCGGCCGCGAAGGCCGTATTTTTGTTTCACGAGGACAACGATAGATCGTCCTTCAGGCGTTTCGTCAGCCAGCGATGCCAACTGCGCCGCATCCGCAAGCTCGTCGTCCTCGACGCCGGGTGCGGCGTAGAGTCGCGTCGCCTGGCGATTGCCGAGAGTAATTGTTCCCGTCTTGTCGAGAAGCAGTACATCCACATCGCCCGCGGCCTCGACTGCGCGTCCCGACATCGCCAGGACGTTGCGCTGGATCAGCCGGTCCATTCCCGCGATGCCGATAGCCGAAAGCAAACCGCCGATCGTCGTAGGAATCAAGCAAACGAGCAGCGAGATCAACACGAACAAACTCTGCGGCGCGCCTGAGTAAATGGCGTAGGGCTGAAGCGTCACGACAGCCAGCAGAAAAATAATCGTAAGCCCGGCGAGCAAAATATTCAGCGCGATTTCGTTTGGCGTCTTTTGCCGTGACGCGCCCTCGACCAGTTGAATCATGCGATCGAGAAACGTCTCGCCCGGATTTGACGTAATGCGGACCTTGATCTCGTCCGACAGCACTCGCGTTCCGCCCGTCACGGCGGAGCGGTCCCCACCCGCCTCGCGTATCACCGGCGCCGATTCGCCTGTGATTGCAGACTCATCCACCGATGCGACGCCTTCAATCACCTCGCCGTCGCCGGGAACGAAATCGCCGGCAGTCACGATGACTACGTCGCCGGCACGCAGCGCTGAGCTTGGAACATCTTCCGTACAGCCGTCTTTCTTCAGCCGGTGCGCGGTCGTTTCAGCCTTTGCTTTTCGCAGGGTCTCGGCTTGCGCCTTGCCGCGGCCCTCAGCGGTAGCTTCCGCAAAGTTCGCGAAGAGCACGGTAAACCACAGCCAAAGCGTGATCTGCAGGCCGAATCC
>DATBYF010000087.1:0-37375 GCA_036513895.1 Candidatus Acidiferrales bacterium
CGGGAATTCAATCAGCGGCGAGTTTTTCGGCGGCTCCTGCGCGAATGTATCGAGGGCGGCGCCTGCCACGTGCCCGGAGCGAATCGCTTCAGCCAGAGCGGCTTCGTCAATCAATTCGCCGCGCGCGCAATTGATGATTCGCGCGCCGCGCTTCATCTGCGCGATGCTCTTGGCATTGATCATTTTTTCAGTCGAGGCGCTGAGCGAAGTGTGCAGGGAAATATAATCGGCGTGCTTCAAAAGGTCTGGAAGCGGCAACATGTCCACTTCTAACTCGCGCGCAATCTCCGGGTTGACATACGGATCGTGCGCGATGATTTTCATCTCGAGCACGGCAGCGCGACGCGCCACTTCTGTACCGATCCGGCCGAGACCTACGAGCCCAAGCGTCTTCCCGCGAACTTCCGTGCCCAGCGCGCTCGATTTTTCCCAGCGCCCGGCATGAATCGCGGCATTGAATTGCGGCACGGATCTCGCAAGAGCTAGCATCAGCGCGATCGTATGCTCCGCAACGCTGACGGAATTTCCTCCCGGAGTATTCATCACCAGGACGCCGCGATTTGTAGCTGCGTCAACGTCTACGTTGTCCACGCCAACTCCCGCGCGGCCGACCACTCGAAGCGCAGGCGCTTTTTCGAGAAGTTCGGCGGTGACTTTCGTCGCGCTGCGAACGATGAGTCCTTCGGCATCCGCAATTTCGGCCGCAAGAGCCGGCGCCGCTGGAGTTGCGATCTTCCAGCCCGTTTCGCGCAGAATTTCGATTCCCCGCTCGCTGATTTTGTCCGCGACTACAATTTTCATGTCCTAGAGCCTACGGGCCGCTCGCACTTCTGTCAAATACCGCCGCGCGGCGCCGCGTGTGCTATTCTGCAATTTCTAAGAGCAATTTATCCGGAGGCGGACGCATGGCGTTGGGCGAACAGATTCAAAAAGATATCGTCGCGGCGATGCGAGAAAAAGATGTGCTGCGCCTGAGCACGCTTCGAATGGTGAAGTCCGCGCTGCAGCTTAAGGAAGTGGAAAAAATGCGCCCGCTCGAAGAGGCCGAGGTATTGCAGACTTTGCAAACTCTTTTGAAGCAGCGGCGCGAGTCCGTAGAGCAGTTCACCAAAGGGGGCCGCAACGATCTCGCTGACAAAGAAACAAAGGAAATCGCCATCATCGAAGCCTATTTGCCCGCGGGGGCAAGCGATGCCGAAATGACGAAAGCCATTGATGACGCGGTTTCGGAAACAGGCGCGAGTTCGATGAAGCAGATGGGCGCCGTGGTGAAAGCAGCAAAGGCGAAGCTCGAAGGCAAGACCGTTGACGGAAAGATTCTGAGCGACCGCGTGCGCGAGCGGCTTTCGAAATTAGGATAACGGGCAGATAGCAAAATCGGGATACGCCGATTGGGCTGCTCCTTCTTTTTAAAACTGCGTTGTCAACTCGATCTATCACATCCAACTCTGCATGACTCTTCCTGAAACGATCGGCGTTCGCTATACCGAAGATGAAGCCGAGTACGTCAGTTTGCGGCCCGTCGTTCGCCAGACATTTCAAATTAATGAATTGGTGGACATGATTCTGAGCGTGACGGGAAAAGACGCCGCGCGAGTTGCGCAAATTCTTCGCGCCGGCTCCGTCGCGTTTCACGGTTACCGCTACTGGTGGAGCGGGTTCGACGCGCCAGAAGCGGAGCTTGCCGCCAAGCTCGCGAACTTTCCCGATGCAGAGCCGTCGCGGCCGTTCGACGCTGCGGCCTGCATCGCGGTAGTCATCGAATCCGGCGGGACGCCGCCGCGGCATTCCGTCGAGCTCTCACGTTCGGTAGCATCGCGGCGCCGGTTCTTGCGACTGCGCAGTTTCTGGGACGACTTGAACGCGCTGTCGCTCGCGAATCCACCCGCGTATCGCGAGTACTCGTACGCGCGGCATGCCGACGTTTACATGTCGGCGCTGGCACCTGACGATGCCACGCGCCTCGCAGCTGCTGCGCGGCGCGGCTTGCCTCGCTCGCTCAGCGCGTCCGCTAAGTACCTGCCTGAGACCATCCGCATCCTGTGGATTTGCTCGCGGGGCAATTGGTGGCCGCCGAAGTAATCGGCGTTGCGCTGTTTTTCGAGCTCAATTGCGTCCGGAATACCCTGCAATTTTGTCTCGATTAGAAATGATCCGGTTGTTTGTTTTGTTTGAGTTACGGGCGTTTCTAATAATTTCCAGTCTCGATTAGAAAGTGGCGATTTTGAGCTTGGGGGAGCGTCGATTTTGGGGTCGCCTCCTGATCGTCCGTAGCGAGCAAAATCGAAGTCCATGCACGGCCGCCAATTGTTCTGCGGGGCGTGAACTGCATTGCAGTCGGCTGGCTGTTGAATCGAAAATTCTGATTGAAGTGGCAGTGTGAAGCTGAGGCCCAAACGGCAGCAGCCTTCAGATCGACAGCTTCTCGGTCGTCCTGATCCTCTGTCGGTTTCGTCTGAGCTTGCATGTCACCATCAAAGCAGAGTGTTCCTTCTCTTTGGGCATCGTGAGACCAGAGAACAGGATATGTCGGCACCGCGTTCGAGGGAACAGGGACAATGTTAAATGGCCCTCTTATGGACTTCGTTCCGTCCGACTTTGTGCTGTCACCGTTGATGTCCGCGTGGTATGGCCCAATTGTTCCGATTGCTGCCACCGTGGTCATCGGAATCTTGATGGGTTCCGGCTTATTCATGGCAGGTAGCCAGATGCTTCCGTTTGCGACTTGATGTGCAGCTTGCGCTAATGAAAGATCGGCGATTCGTGCGAGATTCAAGCCGCCGGACGATGGCAACGGAGCATCCATCGCCTGACCGACCACTTCTTCGCCAAACGTCAGCGGAGTGCCGCCAACTGGGCCGTCCTCAAGCTTTCGTAGTTCGCCTTGCCTAATCAGCCATCGTATCTGTCGTGCGAGAGAAGCTCCCAACAGTGTGGACGACGGGCGTTCTTTAAGGACGATGAATGCCGCCCTCGTACTTCCCAATTTGTCTTTCCGCCCGATGACAAGGCATTCACCCATGCCCGTGTCGGCAGAGAAAGACATCTCTTCATCGTTGCGACCGGCAATCGAGGCAAATATCAGTCCGCCGTAATTTTTCGCAAGAAGCTCACGGCATGCATCCCACGCATCGCCGGGCATAAGACTGAGTGGCATGACCAATGCCAGTACACCACCCTCTTTCAGCTTGCGATCTGCTATCACTAAGAACGCCGATGCTTCACCCGCGTTCCCGTGATACGCCGTGCCGCCTGTCAGGCGCTTCATCGTCTTCGACATCAACCGCTGCTCTTCCTCGCTCGAATCAAATGCAGCGAACATTGGGACAGGAATGCCGATCTTTATTCCCTCATGTCCGGTTGGTCGCACAAACGGTGGGTTCATCACGATAAGATCGAAGAACGCATGAGGTAAAGACGACCATGTTTCCGTCTCTTTCTCACCCATACCCGTCACAGCTTTGGCTGTGATCGCTAGAACCTCGATGTCCTTCTGGTCGTCGAGCAAATCGATGGAGCCAAGTGCGACGTTACCGTGCGGCATCTTTCCGTATGCGACAGTCAAAATGTTACTGCGGTCATAGGTGATGCTAGGGTGGGCTCCAGAGAGCATTGAGGCGGTCAAGTGTGCAGCAGCCGGAAGTACGTCGCAGCCGATGATCGCGTGCGCCATCATCTCGCCATGGATCACTTCGGAGTCTCCCCCTGCCAACTCATGCAGTTGTCCGATTCGCTGGTAGGCCGTGGTGAGCAGCGTGCCCGTACCACATGCGAAGTCTGCCACCCGCAAAGCTTTAACATTGTCTGTGTTAACCCAAGGCGTATCCGCTGGCGTCTTCTCAGGCACGACCGCCAAGCCTATCAACAACGCGGCAGAAGGAGGGGTCGTGTAGTAAGCAGCCAAAAACTTGCGGTCTACGATCATTCGTTGGAATACGGCTCCAGTCAGATCGTGCGAGCGCATCAGTTGATTCTCAAGCAGCCTATCCGCGGTCTCGGCGAGTCGCTCGATGAGGCGCTTGCTCTCAGCAACCGGAATGTGTTCGAGGATGCGCCGAGCAATGTCGAAGATCGGCCAGTAGTTGATTTTGAGAATCTTGGCCCATTCGTCAAGTACCGAGGCCTTGGTGAATTTTTTTTTGCCCCTAAGCTCGTCAATCGAGTTTACATTCGGGAACTTACCGGCCAAGCTCTCGTGAAACACGAACGCATTGGCTAAGATCGTTGTCGCCATTCGGCGAGTCTGCTCGCCGTCTTCTTGAAAGAGTTCCTTAGCGATGAGTTGAACGGCTTCGTTGTTCTCTTTGGCGATTTCAATCAGTATCCCCGCAGCCTCGCTGACGCCGCTCACCAAATTCGTCACGGCTTCGTCGATGACGTCCGGAGGGACGGACGCCGATTGCGTGAGAATCGAAAGGTCGGCCACCGTGCCAACCATCCAACCCGAAGTCGGCCATCTGGTGGCACCTGACGGAGTGCTCCCGGTATAAAGGGCCATCTCCAGATCGGCCGCCGAAGCCAAGTCTCGTTCGAGAGCGTTGCCGTATTTCTCCCGCAGTCGATCTGGCAAACGAACGGCGACGGAGGACAAAATCCTCCTACCCGTGTTACGCATCTGGGCACCGAGCCGCGACGACGCTTCAGCCTCTACCGTTGTTGCCGGAAAGATTTCCGTTTCGATCACCACGGGGCAGACATTAGGTTCGATGACGAGAATGTCGGGGCGCCCACTGGTGTCCTTCAGCTGACCAGTGTCTTCAGAAGTGACGACTTTTTCGTCACGCCACACACGGCGCGTGCCACGCAGAAGATCGGCGAGTGCGTCGTTGATGGTGTGCTCAGTTCTGGCCATTGAATTAATTACCTATCATTGTGACATGAGATCGATCGAATAGTTTGAATTTGCACTCGGCTGTAAGCGAACGAATGGGTACATTGAGCGAGGAGGAACGTGGAGACGAAAGGCCTCTCGTCTCGTCCCGCCTCCGGCGCGTCGGGGACACGAGCTACAGACGCGAGAGAATTAACGGGACTTCGCCACTCCGGACAGGACGACGATTAATGCGCGGAGAGCTGCGTTGACGGACTTGTCGTCGGGAAAGTACTCGGCGACATCGGGTGAGAGGAGTACGAGATTGGTGCCCGTTCGATAGCGCGCTGCGTACTTGCCGCGGACACCTCCCTTCAACCTAGCGAGTTCGTACTCCGTGCGGAGCTCGTCTTTCTTCTCAGCCTTTTTCTTCATCGTGTTTTCGTTCCTGCGGTGTTGTCGCACGAGCGCTGATGATCCTGACATGCCCTGAGTTGGCGGTCAACGCGGTGATTCGAACGCGTCGAGCTGAGGCACAACGGATGATTGTCGCGGCGGGGCGTTGTGTTCCCGGAGGCGGGAGCCTCCGGGCTCTGATTATGCGGCGAGTTGGCGCGATGTTACTTGCGAGCGGCGTGCCGGGCGTAACCGGCGCTACAAGTGCTGCGGGGTGGGATTGCGAGGAAAAGTAGGCTGAGGCAATTGGGCCTGAGTTTCAATTCACGGGAGCTTGAGGAGTTTGCGGCTTGCGCCGTGGCGGGGCTAGTGCTAAGTTGCCCATCTTTCCGGACCATTTTAGCTACCGGCGCGGCTTGTGGTGGCGCGCGGAGGTGAAGCTTGGCAGAGAAACCGTGGAGCTCGACGGCGCCGCCGGGTGAGTTCCGGCCTTATGTGGATTCGTCGCAAAGTCCCGCCGAATTCAGCGTGCGCGCGGTGCTGCTGGGCGCGTTTTTCGGGATCATGTTTGGCGCGGTGTCGGTGTATGTGGGGTTGCGCGCCGGGCTGACGGTTTCGGCTTCGATTCCCATTGCGGTTTTGTCGGTGAGCATTCTGCGCGCGTTTGGCCGGTCGACAATTCTTGAAAATAACATCGTGCAGACGACGGGCTCGGCGGGCGAGTCCGTGGCTGCGGGCGTAATTTTCTCAATTCCTGCGCTAATTTTTCTTGGGTTCTCACTGAATGCTGAATATTGGCGGATTTTCTTTCTGGCGCTCATCGGCGGTTGGCTCGGCGTTCTATTCATGATTCCGCTGCGGCGGCAACTGATCGTGAAAGAGCACGGGAATTTGTTGTATCCGGAAGGAACTGCGTGCGCGGACGTGCTGGTGGCGGGCGAGCGCGGCGGGTCGTTCGCGGGGCGCGTGTTTTGGGGACTGGGAATCGGCGGCGTTTATACGTTCTGCATGAACACGCTGCAAGGATGGCCGGGGCAGCCCGACTATCAGCCGAAATGGTTTCCGGGGTCGTCGTTTCGAGCGGCGATTACGTCGGAATATCTCGGCGTGGGTTACATCATCGGGCCGAAAGTGGCGGGGACGCTGTTTGCCGGCGGAGTTTTTTCCTGGCTGGTGCTGATGCCGGCGATTAAATTTTTCGGATCGCTGAATCCGACGCTGGCGCTTTATCCGAGCACGATTCCGATTCCGCAGATGACGCCGGATCAATTGTGGGCGAGCTATATTCGGCCGATGGGCGCCGGCGCGGTGGCGGCTGCGGGATTGATTACGCTGCTGAAGACGACGCCGACGATTGTTTCGGCGCTCACCGCGGGCTTGAAAGATGTTCGCGCGAAACGCGGCAAACTTTCCGAGGCCAAACGGACGGAGCGCGATCTCTCGATTAAAGTGGTGCTGGTCGGGTCGCTGGTGCTGGTGGTGATGGTGTGGGCGCTGCTTACGTTCAAGCCGATTCCGGGAGCACAGACGGGCGTGTTCTCGAATCTGATTGCGTCCATTTTCGTGATTGTATTTGGATTTTTGTTCGTCACGGTGGCGTCGAGGATCAGCGGATTGATCGGCAATTCGTCGAATCCGATCAGCGGGATGACGATTGCGACTCTGATGGCGACGTGCGCGGTGTTTCTGGTGGTTGGCTGGACGGCGGGGCCGTACACGGTGCTGGCGCTGACGATTGGCGGCGTGGTTTGTATTGCGTCGGCGATTGCGGGCGCGACGTCGCAGGATTTGAAGACGGGGTATCTGGTTGGGGCGACGCCGGTGGCGCAGCAGATTGGGCTGGTGATTGGCGTGATGGTTTCGGCGTTTGCGATTGGCGGCACGCTGATCCTGATGAACGTGGGGCTGGCGCAATATAAGCCGATGCAGCTTCCGATCAATATGCAGCAACTGCCGGAGGGCGTGCACGTCGAGGCGGACCATCACGATTACCACGGCAAGGATTACGTGCTGCTGAATGCGCTCGGCTCGCATGAAGTGGCCGACGGGAAATATCTTTACGACCGGGGCACGAATCAGATTGAAATTCAGTGGGTGCAAGGAATCGGAAGCGCGCAGGCAGCGGCGCCGCAGGCGCGGTTGATGGCGACGGTGATCAATGGAATTTTGAATCAGCAATTGCCGTGGAGGCTGGTGCTGCTTGGGGTGTTTCTTGTGCTTGCTGTGGAGCTGCTGGGGATTCGATCGCTGGCGTTTGCGGTGGGATCGTATCTTTCTATCGCGACTACGATGGCGATGTTTGCGGGCGGCGTGGTGCGTTGGGCTGCTGAGCTGGGGCAGAAGAAAGCTAGCGATTCGGAGAGCGAGGTTAGTCCGGGATCGCTTTATGCCAGCGGATTGATTGCGGCCGGGGGCGTGTTTGGGTTGCTGGCAATTATTATTAATCTTATGCAGGACCCGGAACTTGGGCGGCGGCTGCCGCATTGGTTGGCGTTTTTGCACCTGCCGCTTCCCGCGGATCTTTTCGCTTGGGGGCCGAAATTGATGCCGAGGCTTAGCGGGGCGCCGATTCTGGGCGTGGTGATGTTTGTGGCGCTGGCGGTGTCGTTGTTTGTTAGTGCGCGGAAGAAGATGGATTGAGTGGAGTTTGCGTTAAGAAAGGTCTCACGTGTCGTTCCGTCTGCGGTGGACGGGGACCCTTCGAATCTCCCTTCGAAAGCTCAGGGCAGGCAGCGCTGGCGTGAGCTACAGTTCGAAGACACGTGAGCTATAGTTTACGTACGTGAGATACGATTTAGGCTGGCTTTGACAGCGGCGCGGTCGTCTCGTTAGACTGAAAGCCGCATGGGCTCATTCCGCAGTTACGGCAACCGGCTCAACTGGCGCGGTGCCATCCCACCGGCAATTAAAACGCTCATCATCGCCTGCGGCGTCATTTTTCTGGCGCAGACGTTACTCGGCATGTTCGCCGGGGCGGGGGCGGTGAAGTGGGTGTGGGATACGTTCGGGCTGCAGCCATTCGCGGTGACGCACTTATTCTTTATCTGGCAACCGTTTACCTACCTATTCCTGCATGGTGGGATCTGGCATGTGCTGCTGAACATGCTGTTCCTGTGGATGTTTGGCGCGGACCTGGAGCGCGCGTGGGGGACGCGGCGGTTCTATGCGTACTATTTCACCTGCGGAGTCGGCGCAGGAATCGTGAACGTGATCGTGAAGACGATTCTCGATCCGCACGGGCATGGGACGTCGATGATTCCGACGATTGGCGCTTCGGGCGCGATTTACGGTGTGTTGCTGGCCGCTGCGATCGTGTTTCCAGACCGGCAGGTGTGGATTATTCCGTTTCCGATCACGCTGCCGATGAAGGTGTATGCGCTGATTATGGGGGCGCTGGAATTTTATTTTGGGCTCACATCGGGCAGCGGCGACAGCGTCAGCCACGTGTGCCATTTGGGCGGGATGTTCGTCGGATATGTGTATCTACGCCGCAGTTCGTTCTTCTACGATTTCCGCAATAAGTATTCGGACTGGCAGCGGAAGCGATTGCGCCGAAAGTTCGAGGTCTACGTGCGGGATCATCAGGATAAGCCTCCCTCCAATCCCGATAGCTGGGTCAATTAAGCTGGAATTTCGGTATTGGGCCCGCCGTTTCCGATAACACGAAAACCAGGATTTGACCGTCGGTGTTGCCATGTAACGGAAGCGCGTTGCAAGATGAGAGCAGCGTAAAATTAAGCCAGCGATGCCATGCGAATGTGCTGACGGAGATGACGAGTTACAGCCGCAAACCGGTTCGCAGCCGTTAGGTGGTCCACCGCGCAAGCCGACTCTCGCGGGTGTGCTTAACCCACAAGACTGCCCCCAATGATCGCGGAACAAGCTAGACCATCTGGGCTGAGGTCGTGCGAAGGGTGAGATCCTTCGGGGCGCAAACGACGCGCCCCTCAGGCCAATGCGCTCAGCGAACAATGTTCACCGAACGCAACATCAATCATGAAAATGCGCCAGTGCTACCGATTCATTTCCACTTGCCTGATAAGTCGCGTAACCGGACATTTGGGGTGGCGCTTCACTTTTCCGGTGAATACGTTAATCAGGACTCGTTTAGAAGGCTGCAGAGAAACGATAGAGCGTGGTGCTCACGCAGTAGAAAGTACCAAACACCTGTCAGGTACTCGTCTGCTTCAGGCATGTGCACACTTTATGGCTTATTTTCGTACATAGCTTCTCCCATCCGTCAGGGTCTTTAGCGCGAGTTTTCCTCATTGCGGATTCTTCAATCTTGGACGGAAACCGCTTACCATACGCCAGACCGTCGGCCCGCACCAAAACAAAAAAAAGGCGCCATGCCGAAGCAAAGCGCCTCCGAATTGTTTACCTCATTTACCTCATTTACCTCATTTACCTCATTTACCTCCTTAACCTCCTCAATTCACTTCTTCGGCCTAGACTCCGGCGGCACCAACCCATTGATCCGGTAATACACCACCAACTGCCCATAGTGCTCCCCCGAATGCTCGATCAGCCCGTAGGCCAGATCATAAAGCCGATCCAGGTGCGGGCTGCCGGCCTGAACCTGCTCGTTCATCCCCTGATCGCCCTTTTCCTTGATCACCGCAGCCCCGTCCTCCACCGCCTTCTTCACAAACACCACCAATTCCGCCCGGCCCTTGATATTCAGTTCCTTCGGATCGTCCGCGTAGTGCGGCTTTTTCCCCATTGCCGTATCCGTGAAGTAGTACATGGAAGCGCCGGCGTGCAGTATATTCTCCAGAAACGTCCGCGACTCGGCCTGCGGCTTAAACCCAAACTTGTCCTCGGGAAAATCTTCTGCCATTGCAATCAGTTTCCGTCCGATATCATTCCACTGCTCCAGCACGGCTTGTGAACGACTGGGCGCCGGCTCCGGTTTCTTCTTCGCAGCATCCTGTCCTCGCGCCGGCAACACGCAGAAACCCGCCACCACCAGCAACCCCGCCAAAAATTGCATTCGTTTCATCGCTTCTCTCCTCAAATTGCTTTAGCCGGAAATGCGACTATTCGGCCAAGCGACGAGAGGCCGGTTCTAACTAAGCCTCCGCCGCCAGCCATAGCCGTATCTCGCATCTGACGATCGTCAAAGCTTCAGCTTCCTATTTCGCCTGCGCTAGCCCCGCAACAACTGCGGCAAGTTTATCGAGTATCTCAATCCAGCCCTCTAATTGACCGCTATTTTTCGCGCTCTCCATGAGTTCATTTCCAATGAAGGTGAGTTTTGTCTGGCCGTTTCCCAGATCCTCAAAGATGGTCACGTCGCACGCACCCTCTATGGCCTCATGTTCTATTCCTAGCTGCGCAGGATCGATCTTGTTTCCCTTCGAGTCCGAAAAGTACATCAAGGAAACGATCTTCTCGTGCGGAACAATCTCGTGGTAATCAACCGCATTCCAGAACTCCTGCCCATCTGGAGATCTCATGCAGCAGAGGAATTTTCCCCCAACGCGAAAATCCATCTCGCAAAAAGGCGCAGTGAAACCCTTCGGCCCCCACCACTGCATCACATATTTCGGGTTTGTCCACGCCTCCCAAACCAATGCGCGTGGGGCATCAAAAACTCTAGTGATAACCATCCGCTCTGTCTCATTAACCGTGTTTTTTGTCATCTCTGACCTCCGGTTTTTTAATTTGATTCAGAACCGCATCCAGCCTGTCGAAACGCTCTTCCCAGAATCGGCGATAGCTAATCGCCCAGTCGCTGACTGTCTTTATCGCCTCTGGCCTAAGCGTGCACACGCTCTCTCTTCCACGCTTGGTCTTGATCACAATCCGCGCCCGCACCAGGTAGGCAATATGCTTTGAAATCATCTGCTGCGAGAGTGCAAACGGTTCCGTCAATCCATGCACAGAGGCAGGCCCATGGGAGAGTCGTTCGATCATCGCCCGGCGGGTTGGATCAGACAGTGCTGCAAATGTTGTATCCAACTTATCCACAACCGTATGGTAGTGGATTGCCAGTGGATGTCAACTGGGGATTTTGGAGTATCCGATTTCTGTCTCCGGATCTCTGGACCGTGGCATCTGGGCTACCGCTTGATAAATGCATTAATCGGAAACTGACCCATTGGCGGATTTCCACGGGGATTTGGGGTCAGCCGCCGACGCGGTGGAGGCGCATCATGTTGGTGGTGCCTTTTGCGCCGAACGGCGTGCCGGCGATGATGCCGATTACGTCGCCGCGGCGCACCAGCTTTTCCTCGATGAGACGCTTCTCGGCAAAGTCGGCGAGGCGATCGACGTTCTTGACCTCGCCGATGGTGAACGGGCTCACTCCCCAGAACAGGCTGATGCGGCGGCGTGTTTCCTGATTGGGCGAAAAGGCGATGATCGGAGGTTGCGGGCGATACTTCGAAACGAGTCGCGCGGAATATCCGGTCTCGGTGAACACCGCGATGACTTTCATCTGCAAATCTTCCGCGGCGTGGCAAATGGCTTCGGCGATTGTTTCGTTGATGTGTAACGCGACGGAGTGTAGCGGGCGCAGCGGGACGGTGACACTCGATTCCGCCTCGCGAATGATGCTGTCCATCATCTCGACCGACTCGATCGGGTAGCGGCCGACGGCGGTTTCCCCGGAGAGCATCAAGGCATCGCTGCCGTCGAAGATGGCATTCGCGACGTCGGAGGCTTCGGCGCGGGTAGGGCGCGGATTTTGCGTCATCGAATCGAGCATCTGGGTGGCAGTGATGACGGGCACGAGAGAATTACGCGCATGCGAAATGATTTGCTTTTGCACGACGGGAACTTTTTCGAGATTCATCTCGACGCCCAAATCTCCGCGCGCAACCATCACGCCGTCGGCAGCCTGCAAAATTTCTTCGAGATTATCAATGGCTTCGGGCTTTTCGAGCTTGGCGATGAGCGGCGTGTCTTTACCGGCGCGCGCGATGGCCGCTTTGGCGGCGTGAACGTCGCGCGCAGAGCGCACGAAACTGAGTGCAATGTAATTGACGCTGAGGCTCAGGGCGATGCGCAGGTCTTTGCGGTCCTTGGGCGTGAGGGAGGGAATGTCGAGCTTCACGCCAGGAAGATTGATTCCCTGATGCTCGCCGAGGTCGCCGCCGTTTTCGACACCGCAAATCACCTCGCGGCCCGCCTTTGATACGACACGAAGCTCGATTTCACCGTCGCTCAATAAAATGCGATCGCCCTTCTTGACCGCCTCGGGCAATGGCTGAAATGACGTGCTGACTCCTTCGACGGTGCCGACGATACTTTTCGTGGTGATGATAAATTTCTGGCCGGGGCGCAGGCTGACGGCAAGGCCTCCTTGGAGAGTTCCGGTGCGTATTTTGGGGCCCTGCAAATCGGCGAGAATTGCGATTGGCTTCTCGTGAAGGCGGGAGGCGCGCCGCACGCCACCGATGCGCTGGACGTGCTCCTCGAGAGAGCCGTGAGAGAAATTTATGCGCGCGACATCCATTCCCGCGCCGACGAGACGCTCGATCATTTTTGTGTCTGTGGTGGCGGGACCGAGCGTGCAAACGATTTTGGCTCTGCGATTTGTGTTCAAGATTTAATTTCCTCGTTTGTGGACGTTCAATGTTATCCGAAGCGACTGAAGTTGGCGAGAGATGTGAGATCGGGAGACGCGCGAACGATGGTGATCGCCGATTGGTCGCTGTGTTCCCGGAGGCGGGAGCCTCCGGGCTCTGGGGTGAATGGAACGCCGGCGGTACAAGGGCTGAATCGGTTACTGCGAAACGGCGAAACTCGTCACGACGTGATAGAGGAAGGCAACGCCCTGGCGGAAGGACTCGACGGAGACGCGCTCGTCGTCGGAATGCATCCTGCCGAGATCCGTATCGTTTAGCGGGAACGGCACAAGGCCGTAGGCTTGCACGCTTCGCAGACGCAGCGGCGTGGAATCTGTGAACCATGTGGACATCATGGGCACGGCGGGTGCGCCCGCAAATTCCGTTGCGGCTGTTTTCGCGATGATCTTATACAGATCAGACTCGAGCGATGAACCGGGAGCAGCTTCACTGCGGTTGGGCTGGATTTCAAAACGGATTTGCGGGTCGTTGACCAGATCTTTCAATTTCGCGACCAGGGGCTCGAGTGGATTTCCAGGCAGCAGGCGAATATTGAGCGACGCTTTTGCGACCGGCGGAATGACATTGACGCGAATTCCGGCTTGAAGGATGGTCGGTGAAACAGTGTCGCGCATCATCGCATTCCAGAACGGATTCTGCGAAATTATGCGTTCCGCGTGCTCTTCCCGGTCGGAGGTTTCGAGCGCTCGCATCCACTTTCCTGTTTCGTCGTCCTGCAGTTTTGAAAGCTGCTCGAAGTAGCTCCTTGTAATCGTGTTGAATTGCGCCGGCGCCTGATACGCGCCGATTTTCGCGATGGCCGCCGAGAGATGGACCACAGGATTGTCCGCCCTCGGAATGGATGCGTGGCCGGAAGTGCCGGTCGCAATGACGTCCACGTTTGCCGGAACTTTTTCGCTGGCCTGGATGCCGACGTACTGCACCTTGCCGTTTTGCAAGAAGACGTTGCCGCCTTCATTCAGCGCAAAACCGCAGGCAATCTTGTCCCAGTGCTTTTCAACGGCAAATTTCATTCCGTATTCGGCGCCCGCTTCCTCGTCACTCTCGGCAAGAAAAATGACGTCGCGATTCAGGCGCGCGCCGGTGCGTTTGAGAGCGATGAAAGTGGCGAGATTGGCAGCGAGCATACCTTTGTCATCAATCGCGCCGCGGCCATAGAGATAGCCATCCTTGATAACGCCGCCGAATGGATCCACGGTCCATTTGCTCTTGTCTACGCCGACGACGTCGAGGTGCGCCATGAGAAGCAGCGCCCGCGCAGGATCGGGAAACGTGCCGACGGAGAGGCGCGCGACAAGGATTCCTCGTCCCGAAGTGCTTTCGAAAATTTCAAACGGAATGCCTTCCTTTTGCAGAATGCTGCCCACGTACTTCGCAGCGACAATTTCGTTTCCGGGTGGATTGCTGGTGTTGATGCGGATCAGATCCTGGAGCCAGATGAGAGCTTCGTCAGAAATTTTGTTGATGTCGGTTTGCGGAGGAGTCATGGGGCCTTGCGGCTGAGTTTGCGGCGCAGCTTGAGCAAATCCGGCGCGCGCGCCAACTAAACCAGCGAGTAAGCATAGACCAAATACGTACAATCGCTTTCGAAACATCCGCACCCCCCAAGAGAAATGCTCGCCGAGTATACCCGGGCTACGAGTTCATACTAGCATCGGACGTATAAAGCTGAAGACCGCCGGGAAAAGGCGTGCTCTGCCCGCCAAGTGAGCGCCGATCCGGTGGCGGATTGACCATCCGCAGAGCATTCTGGCAGCATCAAAGGGCAAAGAGGATTCAATGAAGAGCAATTCGTGGATACGTTTGGCCGTTCCGGCCGTTCTCGCGATCGCGCTGGCGATTCCGCCGCGTGGCTCGGGAGCATTTCAGCAGCAAGACAACGGCCCGATCAAGCCGCCGCAACAACCCGCGGCGCCTCCGCCGCAAGCACCGGCTCAACCGAACCAAGATCAAAAGCCAAGCGGCCAACAGAAGCAGCCGGATTATTCGATCGCCGTCGAATCGAACCTCGTCCGCCTGGAGGCGGTGGCCACAGACCAGGACGGAAATATCCTCACGGGATTGAATCGAACGAATTTCCGCATTCTCGATGACGGCGCGCCGCAGCAAATCACGTATTTTTCACCGAGCGATGCTCCCATCACGGTCGTCATCCTGATGGAATTCAGCCGGATATCTTACTGGTTCGCGAGAGACGCTAAGGTGTGGGGCTACGAGTTTTTGAGCCACTTAAACAAAAAGGACTGGGTGGCGCTGATCACTTACGATCTGAAGACGAACCTTCAGGTGGACTTCACGCAAAACCGAGAAGAAGTCGAGCAGTCGATCGTGGGACTATTTTTCCCCGATTTTAGCGAAGCGAACACATTTGACGCCGTCATCGAAACGGTTGACCGCATGCAGGACGTGAAGGGCAAGAAAGCAATTTTGCTGCTGGCGTCGGGCTACGACACGTTCAGCAAACACACGCTCGATCAAACGATCAAGCACTTGAGGACAACCGACGTAACCATCTATTCGGTGGGCGTGGCCGAGGAAGCCATGGTGCGATCGATTCGCGACGGCGGGATCGGCTACGTTCAGGCGAAAAATCAGCTGACCACATTTTCAAGAATGACGGGCGGATACGCGTGGTTCCCGCGCTTTGACGGCGAATTGCCGAGCATATTCGACGGCGTGACGGCGTATCTGCGCAATCAGGTGACACTCGGATTTACGCCCACGAATCCCGCGCGCGATGGCAAGTATCACAAGCTGAAGGTCGAGGCCGTGGACAATAACGGGAATCCGCTGACGGTTCCGAACGCCAAAGGCAAACCACGGAAAGTAATTGTGTATTGCCGCGAAGGATATACGGCGCCGACGGGCACCGTCGGGGATTGATTCAGTAAACGAGTTCAATAACCGAGCCTCAAATCAACGAGATTTCGCAGTTCACGCCCTTCAAACCAGCGTTCGAGATTATCAATTAGAAGATCCGTTTGGCGCTCCCAGAGGTGTTCGCTCGCGCCCGCGAGATGCGGCGTAATGAATAGATTCGGGTATTTCCATAGCGGACTTTCCGGCGGCAGAGGCTCGATTTCGGCAACGTCGAGGGCCGCGCTGGCAATCCTTCCCTGCTCGAGAGCTTCAATCAGCGCCGGTTCGTCCACGAGGGAGCCGCGCGCAACGTTGATCAAATAACTTCCGGGCTTCATCGCCGCGAGCCGGGCCTCGTTCATCAAATGATGAGTTTCCGGCGTCTCCGGCGCAGCGATCACGACGAAATCCGATTCCGCGAGAGCGGCGTCGAGATTCGCCACTGGATAGATCTTTTCGACGAGCGTATCGTCACCGCGGCCTGACAATGTGACCGCGCGCGTTTTCATTCCGATGGCACGTCCGAGACGCGCAACTTCCTTGCCGACGGCGCCAAGGCCAATCAGAAGAAGCACGGCGCCGCGAAGTTCCCGCAAGCGAGGCGCGCTATTCCAGATTTCCTGCTGGGCCCACTTTGATTCATATTGATAGCGAAATGCGTCGGGAAAGCGCCGCGCGAGCGAGAGCATCAAGCCAAGAACATGTTCAGCGATGGTGATGCTGTGAACGCCGCTCGCGTTAGTGACGATTATTCCGCTCTCGCGCAATTCGGGGTACAAGAGCTGCGCAATGCCCGCCGCCGTCGAGTGAATCCACGCTAAGCGTTTCGCGAAAGCAAATTGCTTCGGCCGAATTGAGTAGCCAACGAAGATGTCCGTGTCCGGGAGCTCCGCTGCGAGGCCGGCGTAATCGGGCAGATGGACGACGCGCATTTGCGGAAAGCGGCGCTTCAGGGCGAGGCTGAATTCTTGTGGAGGCTGCCAGAGGTTAAAGGGAACGGCAACGCAGATGAGGAGCTTGGTATTTTCGGGAGTTTTCCGGCTTGGCTTTTCGAGATTCGACGAACTCATCGCTTCGTGATGGTTCTCATATCGCGGCCAGACATTTCAATGGGTTCTTGCACTCCGAGCACGCCGAGCATCGTTGGGGCAACATCGCGGAGCGAGCCGTTGGTCCTGAGGCCGGCGATGCCGTCTTCGGTGGCGAGAATAAACGGAACGGGATTGGTGGTGTGATAGGTGTGCGGGCCGCCGTTGACGGGATCAATCATGGTTTCGGCGTTGCCGTGGTCGGCAGTGATGATCCACGCGCCGCCGCGCGCACGCAGGGATTTGTAGACGCGGCCGAGCGCTTCGTCCACAGCTTCGACGGCTTTGACAGCGGCTTCGAGCTTTCCTGAATGGCCAACCATGTCCGCGTTGGCGAAGTTCATGATGATGGCGTCGAAATCGCCTTTCTCGACGGCTTTGATGACGGTATCGGCGATTCCCGCTGCGGACATTTCGGGTTTGAGATCGTACGTGGCGACCTTCGGCGACGGGACGAGTATGCGTTCCTCGCCAGGGAACGGTTTTTCGATTCCGCCGTTAAAGAAATAAGTCACGTGCGCGTATTTTTCCGTTTCGGCGACGCGCAGATTTTTGTAATTCAACTCGCCGAAGACTTGCGCGAGGATGTGCTCAAGTTTTTCGGGCCCTTGGATGTAACGCAGCCATGGCCAGATCTTTTCGTACTGCGTCATGGCCACGTAGCAGAGGTTTTTAGGGCGATTGGGATCGGCAAACTCGCGAAATCCGGGCTCGGCGATGGCGCGAGTCATTTGCCGGGCGCGATCGGCGCGGAAATTGAAGAAGATGACGGCGTCATCATTGCGGATCACGGCGCGCGGAACTGGAGGGTGGCCCGACGCGATGGCTTCGACGATGGGCACAGGAATCGTGAATTCGTCAGTGGTTCCTTTTTCGTAGCTCGCGCGCATGGCGGCGATGGGATCGGCGAACGAAGCCTCTGCTTGTCCATGCACGATGGTGCGGTAGGCCTTTTCGACGCGCTCCCAACGATTGTCGCGGTCCATCGCGTAGTAGCGGCCGCTGACTGAAGCGATGCGGCCGACACGATACTCGCGCATTTGCTTTTCGAGCTGCTGAAGAAACCCGAGGCCGCTTTCGGGCGGTGTGTCGCGGCCGTCCATAAAGCAATGCACGAAGACACGCTCGACATAATTCTCGCGCGCCATTCGCAGCAGGGCGTAAAGATGATTTATGTGCGAGTGGACGCCGCCATCGCTAATGAGCCCCAACAGATGAAGCTGGTGCGCGCGGCCGCGCTCCATCGCTTCGACAAGCAGCGGTTGGCGAAAAAATTCGCCGTTCTCGATCATCGTGTCAATCCGCGTGATGTCCATCTGCACGATTCGGCCGGCGCCCATGTTGAGATGGCCGACTTCGCTATTGCCCATTTGGCCTTCGGGCAGGCCGACGAAGGGACCGGACGTTTGAATCAGGGTATTTGGGAATTTCTTCAGAATCTCGTCGTAATTGGGCTTGCGAGCGAGCGCGATTGCGTTGCCTTTGGTCTGCGGGGAATATCCCCAGCCATCGAGGACGGTGAGGACGAGAGGCTTCGGACGTTTTGCCATGGCTGATTAGGATACACGGATTCAGAGGCCGCGGAAAAAGTCAAAATCGCGGTCATTCCGAGGAGCGCAGTGACGAGGAATCCCTCTTTTTTTGCGAGCAATCAAGCCAGGAGGGATCCCTCGCTTCGCTCGGGATGACGGCGTTTATGCTTTTCGGCAATCTGTTTAGCCGGTAGATTGAAGTGGATGAAAGCGCGGATGTCGCACTAGTTGCGGCTGCTTGATTTTGTTGCTGCGAACGCGAGCGCCAGTAGAGTTTTCTGTTCGAGTTCATGAGCGCCGGCAGAACCGGTGGCCGGGCTGGCGCTTGCAGAGCGTTTCACCGAAAGCACGGGCCGGCCGCGAGCGGTTCGCTCGAGGCGCGGCAAGAGGAACGCGAGAGCGCCCATATTGGCCGGCTCTTCCTGCACCCAAACAATTTCGCGGGCTGATGCGTGGCGATCGAACTCCGCAGCCAGTTCGGCTTCGGGGAACGGATAAAGCTGCTCGAGAAAGACGATCGCCGTCGAAGTGTCTTTCAAGCGGTTGCGTTCGGCTATGAGCTCGTGGCCGATTTTGCCCGTGCAAACCAGGACTCGCGTCGCATTCTCAGTGCGCTTATCCGGCCTGTCCGGAATGACCGGCAGGAAATGCTTTTCCGCTAAATCCGCGAGCGACGACGATGCAGCGGGATTGCGCAGCATGCTTTTTGGCGTGAAGACGACGAGCGGCTTGCGCCACGGGCGAAGCGCCTGCCGCCGCAGCAAGTGGAAATATTGAGCGGCATTCGATGGCTGGCAGATTTGCATGTTGTCGCGCGCCGCCAATTGCAGATATCGCTCGATGCGCGCGCTGGAATGCTCGGGGCCCTGTCCTTCGTAGCCATGCGGCAGGAGCAGCACGACGCCCGAGAGAAGATTCCATTTGTCCTCACCCGCGGCGATGAACTGATCGATGATGATTTGCGCGCCGTTTGCAAAATCGCCGAATTGCGCCTCCCAGAGGACGAGCGTCTCAGGATAGTCGCGGCTGTAGCCGTACTCGAAGCCGAGAATGCCCGCTTCCGACAGAGTCGAGTTGTAAACTTCGAAGCGCGCCTGATCCGGGCTCAAGTTTGCAAGCGGGATGTAAACTTCTTCGTTCTCAGTGTCAATCAATGCCGCGTGGCGCTGATTGAAAGTGCCGCGGCGCGTATCTTGCCCGCTTAACCGCACGGGCGTGCCTTGGCGCAAGAGCGAGCCGAATGCCAGAGCTTCAGCCATTCCAAAATCGATGGGGCGCTTGCCTTTGCCCATTTCCGCGCGCTGCTCGAGAAGTTTTTTCACTTTTGGGTGGATGTTGAAACCAGAGGGATAACTCGACAACCCCCCGGAAATCGCGGCGAGTTCGTTCGCGGGCACGCCGGTCTCAACTTCGAGAGCAGCATTGTAGCGGCCGCCGCGATACGCGCTCCAATACTCCGGCAACTGGCGCATCGGTGGATTCTTTTCGAGTTCTTCGGCAGATTTTTGCGCGGCATCGAGCTCATTGCGCACGGCTTCGACGCTGGGCGCAGGATCCATTCCGATTTTCTCCGCGTAAATCTGATAGAGCGGCGGATGCGCTTGAATTTTGCGATACCGGCGAGGCTGCGTGATGGTCGGGTCGTCCACTTCGCTGTGGCCGTGGCGGCGATAGCCAATCAGATCAACGACAACGGGACTTTCAAACGCGTAGCGATAATCAATGGCCATGCGGCCAACGCGAACGACGGCGTCCGGATCTTCTGCATTCACGTGAAAAATCGGAATCGGGATGCGCTTGGCCAAATCGGAAGAGAATCGCGAGGAGTGCGATTCGCTTGGAACGGTGGTGAATCCGATGAGATTGTTTACGATGATGTGAATCGAGCCGCCCACTGTAAATCCTTCGAGTGACGCATAATTCAGCGTCTCAGCCCAAATGCCTTGCCCGGCAAATGCGGCGTCACCGTGGAGGAGAATCGGAATCACTCGCTGCTTCCCTTCCGTTCCGATTCGCGTCTGTTTCGCGCGCGCGCGGCCCATAGCGACCGGATCAACGGCGTCGAGATGGCTGGGATTCGACACGAGATGCATCGAGAGGCTGCGGCCGTCGCGCGTAACGTATTCTCCGGTGGCGCCGAGGTGATATTTCACATCGCCGCTGCCGAGCACGCTGCGCGGGTCCACGTCCTCGAAGCGAGCAAAAACAGCGGCGGCCGGGCGGCCCACCGTGTGAACCATCACATTCAGGCGGCCTCGATGGCTCATCGCGATCACGCCTTGCTTCGCGCCAAGATTTGCGGCGGCATCGAGCATTTCGTCGAGAAGCGGAATCAGCGAGGCGTTGCCTTCGAGCGAATATCGTTTTGTGCCGAGATAGCGAGTCTGAAGTACCTGTTCAAAGATTTCGGCTCGAACGAGGCGTTCGAGAATTCGCGCGCGGTCGGGTGCGGGTGCTTCGGACTCCATACGCTGCGCGATCCAATTGCGCCGCTCGCGGTCAGGGATGTGCATGAATTCGGCGCCGATGCTGCCGCAGTAGATTGCGCGGGCGTCAGCAGCATCCTTGCCGTCAACGTCGAGTTCCGTCATTGCGACCGGTTGGAGGTCGCCAAGCGGATCGAGATCCGCTTGCAGAAATCCCCAGCGGCGATATGCGTCGAAGATAGCCTCACGCTTCTCCGAGGCTGCCACCGGTTCGACCGTTACCTGTCCACGAGCCATTCCATCTCCCTGAAAGCCACTGCCCATTATAAACGCATCGGAGAAGGTGCTGTCGAATGTAGCGCGGGTACTGGCTACGGGAAAATGGAAAAGAGAAGAGGGAAAAGGGGAAGGCTCAGAATGTAGCGCCCCCAAATTTACGGAGAATCGATCGAACTTGGGCTCGGATCACGCGCGCCTTCGCGAAATCGCTGTAGCGCGTCGAGAATCTGCTGGCCATACAGCTCGGTCTTGCGCGCGCCGAAGCCTGAGACTTCACGGATCTCGGAAAGGGACGACGGATGCTTCTTGCATAGATCATCGAGCGACGTATCGTGCATCACGATGAACGCAGGAATGTCCTGGCTCCGCGCGACTGCTCGCCGCCATTCGCGAAGATAAGCGCGCAGTTCAGCGAAGCCCCGAGGCTGACCTTGTGGTTGCGGCTGCGGAATGAGCGCAGCAACACGCGCCGGCTGCGCGATCTCCTGAATCGCTTCGGCCCTTCGCTTTACAGAGTGCTTTTGCGCTGAAAGCGAAACCCAATTGGGTTCTCCGCCACAGACATCGCATGCGCCGCATGATTTCCACTTCACATTCTCACCAAAGTGGCGGCAGATTTGGAAATGCCGGCAGAGGCCGCATTCAACGAAGTCACGAATGGTGTGATACCGCTGCCAGGCGCGCTCCTTTTCGGCGCCGTCCTCGATCGCGGCGATGAAGTACGCGAGGAGTCCCGCGTCCTTCGGGCGCCAGAGCAAGAGGCAATCAGCCGGCAAGCCATCGCGGCCGCCGCGGCCTGCTTCCTGGTAATACTGTTCAATGGATTTCGGAAGCGAAAGATGAATCACGGCGCGGACATCGGGCTTGTTAATTCCGAGGCCAAAGGCGATCGTTCCTACGAGAACTCGCGCCTCGCCTGACATCCAGAGCTCTTGATTTCGTTTTCGCGTAAGAGCATCCATCTTGCCGTGATAGCCGGTCGCTTCGATACCTTGTTCTTCGAGCTTCGCGATTATCTCGCCGACGTTGGCTATCGTCGGGGCGTAAACGATGATGGCGCCCTCGGGATGCGCTCGAATCGCGGAGACCAGCAGCGGAAATTGCGTTTTGCTATCGCATTTCTTCACAATGTATCTCAGATTGGGGCGATGGAAGCTGGCGATGTATTTATCAGGATCGCGTAGCTTGAGCTGCTCGATAATGTCGTGACGCACCTGCCGCGAGGCGCTGGCGGTGAATGCCGCAATCGGCTGATCTGGAAATCGAACGCGCAAGCTGCTTAACTGGCGATACTCCGGGCGAAATTCGTGGCCCCACTCCGAAATACAGTGCGCTTCGTCAATCACGAAAAACGAAATAGGCACCTGCCGCAGCCAATCGAGCGTGTCCTTGCGTGCCAGGCGCTCGGGCGAAAGATAGAGCAGGCGATAGCGCCCTTCGGCCGCATTACGCATGATGGCTTCAGTCTCGCGCGGCACTAGCGAGCTATTCAAAACCGCGGCTTCGATGCCGATCTGAGCGAGTTGCGCGGTTTGATCCTGCATCAGCGCGATCAAAGGAGAAATTACGATAGCGGTCTTTTGCCATGCGAGCGAGGCGGGCAATTGATAGCACAACGATTTCCCGCCACCGGTGGCCATGACGACGCACGTGTCGCGGCCCGCGAGGAGGCTCCGCACGATGCGCTCCTGCATGGGCCGAAACGAGTCGTAGCCCCAGTAACGCCGCAGTGGCTCAAGGAGATCGGCCTCAGAAGTCATTCGCGGAACTATAGGTAGAGGCACAATTAGCGTCCATCCGGAAGAATACCGATTCGACCAAACACGGAATTTAACACGCGAGTGTACTTCACTCCTGCCAAGCGCCGAGCAGGCGCCGCACAATGACGAATTGGCCGATGTGGTACGCGTTGTGATCGGCGAGCAACAGCGCTTCGCGAAGAATCGTCTGGCCGTCGCCGTGCGGAATGTTGGCGAACAGATCCGTCTTGGGATCGAGCACGAGCTTTCGAAATTCATTCAGCTCATGTTCGAAAGCGTGCAGGCTTTTTTCCCACTCCCGATCGTTCGGTGGCGCGTCGGCTGCAGGCCAATAGCCTGAAGGCCAATCGGGCGAAACGTGTTTCGAGTCTCGACTGAACTCGAGGATGTCCCACTGGGCGATACGCAAATGCTCGAGGAGTTGCCAGAGCGAGTGCGGCGCGCCCGCGGGTTTCACGCCGCGAATTTCTGGCGGCACACCGTGAAGAGCCGGCTTCCACGAGACATGCGCGTGGCTCTTTTCGAAGAGGGCGGCGAGTTCTTGCCGAAGCCCTCGATCAGTATTTGCAGTTCCCTTCGACGCAGTCGCGGGCTTTTTTGTTTTGGTCTTGCTCGTTTTCTTGGAGCGCGCCATCTTTACCTCACTAAATGAAATCGAGTTCAACAACTATACGTTCGTGACGAGCGTGCTGCAACGATTGGCGCAGGAGTGTCGGCTCTGCTTTCAGGAGTGGGAAATCGCAACCGAAAGGGGGTCGATTTTGTTACGATTAGAAACGCGATTGATGCGTTGTTTTCTATAACTTACGTGGATTTCTAATCGTTTTCGTGTATCGATTAGAATTAGGTTAAATCGCGCGCCGGGCACCATCTTTTTTCAAGAATTTTAATTTGCTTCCGCTGCAGAATAGAAACAAGCGGTCGCGCGAAGCGATTCGGCACGGCCGAAAGTGGATGGCACGCGACTCTAGCGCAGGGCTCGCACTACTGGCCGCGTCCGTAGCGGACTCGGAGCTCTGATTAAGCAGAAGCGCCACTCGAAGCGCCCATAGTTCGCCGCTGTTGGAAACATTCGCGGCAATACACTGGACGCCCCTGAGTTGGCTTAAATGGAACGGTGGTTTCTTTCCCGCATTGCGAACAGACGGTTTTCGTTTCTACGCGCTGAAGGCCATTTCCCGTAGGAGCCGATCCGCCCTGCGCCCGCGCCGACTTACAGGATTTGCACCGCTTGGGCTCGTTCTTAAATCCCTTGTCGGCGAAAAACATTTGCTCGCCGGCAGTGAACACGAACTCCGCCCCGCAGTCCGCGCACTTCAGGACCTTATCGTGATATTCCATGGGCCGCTCCGTGCCTGGCCGGGAGAGGACAGGAGGTCCGAAAGCGATGCCAGCCGTCACGATTGACCCGCCCTGAGTCGCTCGCGTCGGTCCGGCTGACATGTGGTCGCCCGCAAAGGCGATCGTGTTTATCGTTTAGTCCTGCTCTCGCCGCTGTTTCTTACGGAGGCGTTTACGCGAGAGAGCTTCCTTGGCACGACGCCGTTCTCCGGGCTTCATAAAGTAGCTGTGCTTCTTGATTTCCTTGATGATGTCTTCCGACTGCACTTTTCTTTTGAAGCGCCGGAGGGCGTTCTCCAAAGACTCGCCCTCTTGAATTACAACTTCAGCCACGCGTAGTCACCCCCATCCTTGAATGTTCAAATTGTACTGGTTGAGCTTTCAGTGTACCTGTTTTCAGCTTAACCCACAATTTGTGCTGGTTCTATCCTTCGCTGGAGGGGATGTCAAGCAATAATTCATCAGAGAGGCAACCCCCTGTAACATTTCATTGTTTGGTTATTGAGTATCAAAAGAGATAACCGGCCGTGGACGTTCGAAACTGCTCGAATTTTTAACGACTATTGGCATGCAAGAAGTTGCTGCTAGAATGTGACTCCCAACGAGGTTACGTTCGGGCTCAGGTGGCTTATGTCAGCGATGCGCAATGCGCTTGGGGTGCTGCTCGCAGGCGGCCAGGGAGAGCGTCTTTGGCCGCTCACGCGCGATCGCGCCAAGCCGGCAGTGCCGTTTGGCGGCGTATATCGAATTATCGACATAACCCTCTCCAACTGCTTAAACAGCGATCTGCGTCGCGTCTTCGTCCTCACCCAATATAAAGCGCTCAGTCTGAATCGCCACGTTCGCCGTGGGTGGTCCTCGCTAATGGGACACGGAGACTTTATCGAGGTGCTCCCGCCACAGATGCGTGTCTCGACGCACTGGTATCAGGGGACGGCCGACGCCGTATATCAAAACATCTATTCGATCGGCAGCGAGGCGTCGAGCTACGTATTCATCTTGTCCGGTGACCACATTTACAAAATGAATTACCAGAAGATGCTCGAGCAGCACGTAGCCTCGTCTGCAGACGTCACGGTTGCCACGCTCGAAGTGGACGCGACTCTAGCCGCGCGGCAGTTTGGCGTGATTGAAACGGATCAGACGTGGCGCATTCTTGGTTTCGAAGAGAAGCCTATCAATCCAAAGCCCTCACGCTTCCATGCGGACAAAGTGAACGCTTCCATGGGCGTTTACATCTTCAATACGCAGCTCCTGCTGCCCATTCTGATCGCCGATGCCGAAGATCCAAATTCTTCGCACGATTTCGGGAAGAACATCATTCCCCGGATCATTGATAAGCATCGCGTGTTCGCCTACAACTTTCAGGACGAGAACAAGAAGGAAACGTCTTACTGGCGCGACGTGGGAACGATTGACGCCTACTTCGAAGCCAATTTGGACCTCGTCGCGGTTTCGCCGGTTTTCAACTTGTACGATAAAAATTGGCCGCTGCACACCTGGCAGCAGCAATACCCGCCGGCGAAATTCGTGTTCGCGGATCCGGAGAGAACCGGCGAGGCGCTCGATTCGATCGTCGCGGGCGGCTCCATCGTTTCCGGCGGACGCGTAAAGGGCTCGGTGCTCGGTTACGATGTGCGCGTAAACAGCTACTGTGATGTGGAGGATTCGATCATCTTCAACCACGTGAACGTCGGCCGGCGCTCGCGCGTGCGCCGCGCCATTATCGATCGTCACGTTCAACTCGCCGAAGGCACGGTGATTGGTTACGATCTCGAGGCGGACAAGCAGCGATATCAGGTCACTGAAAGCGGCGTCGTCATCGTGGTGCGCCAGGAATCCATGCTCGAAGAACCAGAATAGAATAGTTCCACGCCAGCCGCGCGAAGATCGGCGGAGCTTGCAGAATCTTTGAGGCTACAAGTCACAAAATCTAGGAGCAAGTGATGTCAACAAAGATTCAAGCTGTGCGCGGCCGGGAGATTCTCGATTCGCGCGGGAATCCGACGGTTGAGGCAGACGTGATTCTCGAAGGCGGCGTGCGCGGCCGCGCGGCTGTTCCCTCCGGCGCATCCACGGGCGAGCATGAAGCGCTCGAGTTGCGCGACGGTGATAAATCGCGCTACCTCGGGAAAGGAGTCCGAAAGGCGGTTGCGAACATTAATGAGGCAATCGCCGGAGCCGTGGTGGGGTTGGATGCGACCGACCAGAAGGCGCTCGATCGCCGCATGCTGGATTTAGATGGCACGCCGAACAAGGGAAAGCTTGGCGCCAACGCGATTCTTGCAGTTTCCATGGCCGCGGCCAGGGCCGCTGCCAACGCGAAAGGCGTGCCTTTGTACAAATATCTCGCGCAATATTCGAGCGACGATTCCGCGAACACGCTGCCTGTGCCGATGATGAACATTCTGAATGGCGGCGCCCACGCCGACAATTCTGTCGACGTTCAGGAATTTATGGTCATGCCAGTTGGTGCGGCAAGTTTTGACGAGGCGCTCCGCTGGGGCGTCGAAGTGTTTCATCATCTTAAGGCGGTTCTCAAGAAGAATGGCTATTCAACTTCGGTGGGCGATGAAGGCGGCTTCGCGCCGAATTTGAAATCTAATGAAGAAGCGCTTGAACGAGTGCTCGAGGCCATCACGGCCGCCGGATACAAGCCAGGCGAGCAAATCGCGATCGCGCTCGATCCCGCATCAAGCGAGTTTTATGACCGCGCGAGCGGAAAATACATTTTTAAGAAGTCGGACAAGTCGGCGCGCAACTCCGAGGAAATGGTCGAGTTCTGGGCCAATTGGGTGCGGCAGTATCCGATCGTGTCCATTGAAGACGGCCTTGCCGAAGACGATTGGCCCGGATGGAAGATTTTGACGAATGAGCTCGGAGGGCAATTGCAGCTTGTAGGCGACGATATTTTCGTCACCAATCCCGAAATCTTCGCGCGGGGCATCCGCGAGAAAATCGGCAACGCGATCCTGATTAAGCTGAATCAGATTGGCAGCGTCACAGAAACAATTGAGGCGATCGAAATGGCGCGCGACGCGGGTTACGCGTCAATCGTTTCGCACCGGTCGGGCGAAACCGAAGATGCGTTTATCGCCGATCTCGCGGTGGGGCTTGGCACGGGGCAGATCAAGACGGGCTCGGCATCGCGCACCGATCGGATTGCGAAATACAACCAACTGTTGCGCATCGAGGAAGAGCTTGGCGCGGCGGCGCGATTTCCGGGGCATTCAGCGCTGTTGTGATTCATTGCGTTTCGGGAAAATGCCGGTTACTTCAATTCATTTTTGTAAATTACGCCGCCCTTCATTACGAAGCCTACGTGATCGAGAACCGTGATGTCTTTCAGCGGATCTCCGCTTACGGCGATGATGTCCGCGTATTTCCCTGACTCAATTGATCCCATGCGATCGCTCGCGTTCAACAGTTCCGCCGCGGCCGTCGTGGCTGTGCGGATCGCCTGCATCGGCGTCATCCCGTATTCGACGTAGTAATGGAATTCGAGCGTCTCATTCAGATCGGTCCACGCAAATCCGCCCACGTCGGTGCCGAAGACAATCTTGACGTGATTCTTCATCGCCCGCCCGAATGCCTCGCGCTCCGTGTTGACCATCTTGTTCCAATTTCCGCCGCGCCCGGGCGCGACGGCGGCGCCAACCATGACCGTCGGCACCCAATAAACTCCCTTGTGCGCGATATCCTCCGCTTCGGACTCGGTCATGCCATCGCCATGCTCGACAGAATCAACTCCGGCTCGAAGCGCTGCAGCGATTCCGTCTGAACTGATGCAGTGCGCGGCGACGCGATGGCCGAGGCGGTGCGTTTCATCCACGATCGCATGCGCTTCATCATCGGTGAAATTGACGATGCCGTGCAGAATGCCATCGTCGCCATAGTGATAGCCGTGGTCGGAGTAGTACTTAATCCAGTCGGCACCGTGCGAGAGTTGCTCGCGCACCGCGAGCCGCGCTCCATCCACGCCATCGACCGGCTGCACGCCATGCGGCACATCGAGTTCCCATGCGTAACCGAGCAGCGGATACATCCCCGTAGGCGCCATCGCGCGAGTGGAGACGAAAAGCCGCGGGCCGGGAATCACGCCGTCGTTGATTGCTTTTTTCACGTCTACGTCGGCGTACATCGCTCCTTCCGTTTCGAGATCGCGCAGCGCCGTGAAGCCGTGGTCGAGCGCGATCTTGACGTTGCGCGATGCCAGCAACGCACGATACGGAATGGATTCCTTAAGGAGTTGTACGGCGTAATCCTCCTCGGTGACGTCGCCTTGTAGAAGGATGTGCGTGTGCGCGTCAATCAGGCCGGGCAGAACAGTAGCGTTCGACAGATCGATGACGTCGATGCCCGATGGAGGAGCGCCGCCAGGCGTCACGCTCACGATCTTTCCGTCTTCGATGAGAATCAGCGCATTGGCGATCGGATTGTCACTTTTTCCGTCAATTAGTTTGCCTGCGCGGATGGCGACTCGCTTGGATGCAGGCGCGGCGCTCGACTGCGCGAAGATCGGAGCAATTGGGATTGCGACGAGCGCGAGGACTGACACCAGGACAAAAATCATCAGATTTCGCACTGAGATTCCTCCGCTAGAAAAATTTTGAAGACAAGATTGCGCTGAATATCTGACAAAACCGTGCCGGGTTAAAACCCGGCGCTACAATTGCCCATAGCAAAACAAAGCATATATTGGCACATGTTGTAGCTTGCTCAACCCGTCGCCGGAAAAGTTCAAATCGGGGTCATTCCGCGATTCGCTAGGTCTATGTAATTTTCGGCGTCAGCGGGCTTGCGAGGTTGCGGTTGCGCGTGACGCCTCTGCAATCCACTCGTCAATGCGCCCGAGTGACTGGCGAAGGGCGTTGGCTTCGCCGCCGTAGCCGATTCGGAAATATCCGTCGAGACCCAGTTGAATTCCCGATTGAATCAGAACACTTTTGCGCGTGCGCAATTCTTCCGCGAGTTCGGCCGATTTCCACGGCCGATTGTAGCCATACCAAACGATGGCACCCGCGCGCGGCGGAACGTGAGTGAGGAGTTCGGAATGCTTTGCGGCCCACTCACGCATGATCGGATACTGGCGGCGGACAATGCCGCGGGTGCGTTCAAGGATGCGTGTGTTGTTCGCCGGCTCGAGAGCGATGGACGCAAGCTTCTCGGTCAACATCGTCGGAGCCATGCTGGCGTAATCGTGATAGCTCCAGAGTTTGTCCATCATCGAAGCCGGCCCGACGATCCAGCCCGTGCGCAGGCCCGGCAAGCCATATGCCTTGGAGAGTCCGCCCGTGCAGAACAGCCGGTCGTATTCGCCCCACAGAGACGGCGTCGTGTCACCGTCAAGCTCCGCGCCACGATACACCTCATCGGAGAGCACGTATGCGCCGACCTTCGCGGCGACGTCGCAAATCGCTTTACGTGCGGCATCGCTTAACGTGGCGCCCGTCGGATTATTGGGATTGCAAATGGCGATGATGCGGGTCTTGTTGGTCACGAGCTGCTCGAGATCGGAAAGCTCGGGCGCCCAACCGAGATTTTCGCGCAGCCAGAACGGCTTCACGTTCGCTCCGAAGCCTTTGGCTAGGCCGTGCACTTGCATGTAATTCGGCATCATGAAGACGATTTCGTCGCCCGGCTCGCAGAGGAGCCACGTAACCAGGAAATTCGCTTCGGCGCAGCCGGCGGTTAGCAACACATTCTCGGGGCGTGCGTCCAGATAGAGCGCGGCAATTTTTGCGCGTAAATCCTCGCTGCCGTTGGTTTGGGGATAGCCGAGTCGCTGATTCAAAATATTCTCGATGCCGGCAGTTTCGCCGAGGAGTTCGCGCAGCGTCATCGGTTCCACGCCGCTCTCGCTGACATTCAGCTCGACGCGGTTCTCCCAAACGCTCTGCCAGCGTTCCATCTCAAACGGCGCAATTTGCATTTCGAGATCTCCTGGAGGTCTGCACGCGTTATCGCAAGAGCGTGATTAAACCGCCGTGATTAAACCGCAATGTTCGGCAAACCGAAAGTGAATTTCTCGCCGTAAGAATGACCGGCGGACAGGAGCTGCCGGGAGAACGCCGTTGCCTGCAATGGAATCCCGCGAGAGAATGGCGCGCGGAGGAATCATGTATCGGCGCGTTTCTATTTTGCTGTTCGTAGCCGCACTTCCCTGCTGTTTTCTTATGAATGCCCACTCGCAGAACGCTTCGACACAGAACTCCTCGACCCAGAACTCGACAATAGTGATGCGCTTTGCAGTGTCAGGCGATTCGAGGGATTGCGGCGATGTCGTGATGCCGGCAATTGCAGTAAAGGTGCTCGCCCAGCAGCCTGCCTTCTACTGGCACCTCGGCGATTTCCGCAAGATTTACGATTTCGACGAAGACATGCAGCACGAGCCCGAACATCTCGCGAAGCCGATGGCCATTGCCGATTACGAAAGTCTCGCGTGGGGCGATTTCATCGAGAACCAAACTGTTCCGTTCGGCTCGCTTCCCGTGTTCCTGGGCATCGGCAATCACGAAACAACTTTTCCAAAGACGCGCCCCGAATTGATCGCGCAATTCGCCGATTGGTTTGACGCGCCGGTGATTCGCGAACAGCGACTCCGCGACGATCCTCTCGACCACCTTCTCCGCGCTTATTACCACTGGGTCGAGAATGGAGTGGACTTCATCAATCTCGACAACGCCACTCCCGACCAATTCGACAAGGCACAACTTGCCTGGTTCGAAAAGGTTCTCGCTCGCGATGAAGCAAATCCGGAGATTCATTCCATCGTCGTAGGCATGCATGAAGCGCTGCCGGAAAGTATTTCCGCGAGCCACAGCATGAACGAATCTGCCGCGGGAACGGATAGCGGCAGGCGCGTTTACGCGGACCTTCTGCGCGCGCAAAACGAATCGCACAAGTATGTGTATGTCCTGCAGAGCCATTCCCACTATTACATGGCGAATATTTTCAATACGCCTTACTGGAAGGCGCACGGCGGCATCTTGCCCGGCTGGATCATTGGGACTGCAGGCGCCGTGCGATATGCTTTGCCGGAAAAATCCTCCGACGCCAGCGCCGCGATGACGAAAATCTACGGCTATTTGCTTGCAAGCGTCTCGGTAAACGGTGAGATTCGATTTGAATTTGAAAAAATAGACGAGAGCGACATTCCCGTAACCGTCGTTAGCCGGTTCACCCCGGAGTTCGTTCACTGGTGCTTCGCGGAGAACACCAGCATGCACTGAGTCCAGAAAAGAACTCTCGGATATTCGCGTAGCTTGATATAATTTAGGCATGGCGAGAGGTTGGGAAAGCAAGGCGGTCGGCGATCAAATCGAGGCCGCGGCGGTCGAGAAGTTTCCTAGCGAATCCAGATCACTTTCACCGGAACAGGCCAATATACTGCGGGAGAAGAAGATCCTCGAGCTCTCACGTGCGCGAGTCACGTCGGATCTCGAAAGCAGCCAGGATCCTCGCTACCGCAGTCTTCTCATGCGCGCGCTCGAAGATCTCGACGCGAAGCTGGCCGGTCTAGCGCAAGCCGGCTAGCCCGGTTTTCGTTGAACACTAACCACACTGCAACCTTAGGCACTACTACGTCCTGACGCACGAGCATTTCCCCATATTCCTGGAGTTCTGACGCGCATCGGGCTGGGTGTATCCTGTCGGGGCTCTCGACGCTTTCGACGTATCCGGAGCTTATCGAGGCTTGCCTATGAGCGCCGCTTCATCGTCGGTTCCCGTTGCACCCGTGACTCTCATTGCCGGATTGCAATTGGCCTTACGAGTCCTGATCGGATCCGGGCTTGTTTGGCTGCTGGTGCGGATTCTCGGCAATCGCGATCCGCTGTGGGCGATGATCTCAGTCGTAATTGTGTCGGACGCGCAGCTCAACGCTACGGTGAAAGCGTTTCGCTTCCGCGCATTAAACACGATTATAGGTTGCGCAGTGGGCCTTGCGTTTCTCTACGTGCTCGGACCGGCAAGCTGGTCGATTCTTCTGGCGATGGCAGCCGCTGTTCTGATCTCAACTTCCTCGGAATACACGCTCTATGCCTGGCGGATTGCGCCGGTGACTGTGGTGCTCGTCATGATGCCCGGCATCCTTCAAAGCTCGCGGGTGGCGGGTACACCAATTGCAATCAAACGCACCGAACACGTGCTCCTCGGAAGCGCTGTCGCGGTGATCGTTTCCTGGATTTTCTATGTCGTGGCTCTGGCGCGGCGGCGGACCGCGGCGCAAGAGCGGGCGTCGAGCTAGGCCATTTTCGAAAAATGCTCGGGCTCGATCTTGTACATCACCCGAACTTCTCCGGGCTGCCGGAAGGGATATTTATCCTTGCCGAGATATTTCTTCGCCATCTTGTCAATGTGCTCGTCCGCGCCTTTCTCGGTGATCTCAGCGACCTTGCCGCGCACTTCAAGATAGCGATACGGATTCGCGGGATCTGAGATGGCCAGCGAGACGCGGCCGTCGCGGCGAAGATTCTTATCCTTCTGCCGGCCCTTGGCCGAATTCACGATCACGTAGTGGCCGTCGAAATCAACCCACACTGGAGTGACCTGGGGCCTGCCGTCGGGCATGAGCGTGCCCAGATTCGCGAATGCCGGCTTTTCGAATAAGTCTTTGTGCGTTGCGGGAATTTCTGCGGACATTTCATCCTCCTGACGGTGTGAAGATTATTCTTCTAAGCCGCATACTTTAACACGAGGCTGCGACGATGATGTAGATGCGCTTCGTCGCAATTGCCGGACACAAATAGGTACATGATAATCTGAATCGTGATGACACGATTCTTTGCCGCCGCCGCGATGTTTTCAGCGTTACTGGCGTGCGTAGGTGCTGGAACGATCAGTGGCGGGCGAGCGCCGCAGCAGGCGCCGCAACAAACAGCGAACGAGCGTCCTACTTTTTATCGCGATGTTCTTCCGATCCTCCAGCAGCACTGCCAAGCGTGCCACCGCGAGGGCGGAATAGCGCCGATTCCATTTGAAACTTACGAGCGCGTCGAGCGCAAAGCAGGCGCGATCGCCGATGCCGTCACCAGCGGCAAGATGCCACCATGGTTCGCTGACCGGAACATCGGCAAATTCGCGAACGATCCTTCGCTCTCGGATCAGGAAATCTCGACGCTCGCTGATTGGTCGGACGCCGATGCCCCCGCCGGTGATCCGCACGATGCTCCTCCTCCGCGCGTGTGGGCCGACGGCTGGAATATTCCTGAGCCGGACGACATCGTGAAGATGCCCGCGCCAGTTTCGATTCCGCCGCAAGGTGATGCCGAATACACCTACGAAATTATTCCGACAGGCTTCAAGACCGACAAGTGGGTACAGATGTCGCAGGTTCGGCCATCGAGCCCGCAATACGTTCATCATGCAGTCGTCTACATTCGCCCGCCCGATTCGAAATGGCTGCGAGGCGCGCCAGTTGGCGTGCCATTCACTGCTTCAACGCTGAAGAGCAAAAAAGACAAGCACGATGCAAGCTGGACCGATAGCGATGTTTTACTCGTGTATGCGCCGGGAAGTTCGCCGGATTCGTGGCCAGCGAAAATGGCGAAATTTATCCCCGCGGGCTCCGATCTCGTTTTCCAAATTCATTACACGACGAACGGCCGCGCCGGGACCGACCAGAGCAGCATCGGCTTGATCTTCGCCAAGTCCCCGCCAGCCCAACGCGTCCTCACGCTGCAACTGACCAACGATTCCTTTGCGATACCTCCCGGCGCCGATGATTATCGCGTCGAAGTTCACGGCTCCCTGCCCAACGATGCCACGCTCCTCAGCTTTTTTCCGCACATGCACCTGCGCGGAAAGCGATTCGAATACAACATCGTGCATAAGGACGGAAGCGTCGAGACGCTATTGCGCGTCAATTATCATTTTCACTGGCAGATGAGCTATCGCCTGGCCGAGCCTCGTCAATTGAAGGCGGGGACGGTGCTGCAGGCCGTCGCGTGGTTCGACAATTCAGCGAAGAACGAGCACAATCCCGATCCGAATAAGACTGTCCGCTGGGGCGATCAAACGACCGATGAAATGATGGTGGGCTTTTTCGATGTCGCCGTCACGGGCAATCTGGATAAGTGGCACTTCTTCATCCGCCATCCCGCAACGAAATGAGGTTTTGCAGTTATACATGAGATTCCTTTTCGTCAGGTCTGTCAGAATTCTTTTGTCGAGGCCCTAAAAGTGAAAGGTCGTCCGGGTAATAGATCAATATCCTCGGAGGGAAGAGAACCTTGGCGTAAGCGCCCGCCAACGATGCGAAGAGCACTACTAGAATAAAAACAGCGATAATTAGGAGATACCAAGGACTAACACCTAGCAACACTGGGACCGCTACGGCCAACAGACTACAGCTACAGAATACGCTCCACGCATGTGTGCGCGAGACGCAGAGCAGGCACTTACACGAGGGGCACTCGAAGGCTTCTTGCGTCCACTTCTCACCGAACCCAATCTTCACATCGAAATAAGCTAGTTCACCGTCACACTGCGGACAGCTGAATGTCATCAGTCGTGGATTCCAGAGCTGATACAGCTTGTCCAAAAATTTGATCTCCGAGTCCCCGAGATTGTGGATGTCCCTCTTTCGCCTAGATTTTCACACAAGAATAACCGTCTCGGGCGGGCACGCGATCAACGTACTGGTCAGAGTTCTGAGCGCGGTTTAGTAGCTTTCCCAAAATTGCGGATCAGGCTGAAAAAATGTGACGCCGATGCGCAGCCGTCCTTTGAATCGCTTGCTGACGTGGATCACCCGGCATTCGCGCTCGGCTTGATTTTCAGTGTTAGCGAGGAAAAGCCGCTGGCCTGGCGCGACATCTTCCGCAAGTGAGAGTCTGCACCCGCCGTCATTCAAATCCAGCGTGAATGCTTCCTCATGGAAGGGCTGCTGTTTTATATTGGAGCCGTAGACGAAAAGCGGCACATTCGTCTCGACGCGCTTGCTGTTGCGCCGGTCGCCGCGATGACTCTCCAATCGTCGTTCCTGCGTGCGCTGGATGGCTCGTGCGCGATGCTGCTCCGCGGCCCTCAGCGCGTCCCATATCCGGCTCACTCTGACCCCCCAGGCCTGGCCGGCCCCCATTGGCCCTCAAAGTCCCTCAAAGTATTGATGCAAACGGCGTTTCGCAGAGGTCAGATTTGCGAGCTTTAGCGGAAGAGTAAATGCACGCTTTCGGTGGATGCTTGTTCGAAGAACTCACGCAGAAATTGCGAACGGGCAGAGATCGATTGCCGCGTCGAGTTATAGGAAATATCGTTCTATGCGCCTGCCTTTTCCCCTTGAAAGAACCAGTGGACGCCGAATTTATCGGCAAGGTGGCCGTAGCTGCCAAAGGGCATATCACGCAAGTCATCGAGCAGATCTTTGTTCGCCTCCACTGCCAGCTTGTCGAAGATTGCCCTCAACTCGCTGTACTTCCCTCCATTGATGTAAATGGCGACAGTATTGCCCTGTTTCGGTATCTGCGTGGGATGGAGCCAGTCTGTACCGGAAAATTCTATGGCGCCGTTTTTCAGGTGCGCATAAGTCACTTTGTGATGCTGCGCAGCCGGCATGTGCGCCTTCATCGGCGTGTCACCAACTTTCGTGATCGCCAGATCGCCGCCCAGGCAAGATTGGTAGAACGCCATCGCTTCTGCGCAGTTGCCGTCAAACAGCAGGAAAGGTGTGAGATTCATCTTGTCCGCTCCTCTCCCCAGTCAATGTTCCAGTTTCTCCGTCAAGCCTTCGAGCAGCCCTCAATCTAGCCCATTTTCAGGGAGACAGGGCAGAGATATGGCACAGTTAGACGAGCGACAGCCAGACGCAGAACGCAACTCACCGAGTTCAGTTGGTGGGCCCGCCAGGATTTGAACCTGGATTCAGAGCATCTTGCGACACGCGGATATCTCAACAACTCAGGCGTTCTATATTTTGCCTAATCGCGATCGTGCAGAAGCCGGATTGAAAAAACTAGGCGTCGTTGCTCGCAAGAAATATGGTATCAAAGCTTAACGGGGCTGTAGCTCAATTGGTTAGAGCGTCGGACTCATAATCCGCCGGTTCCTGGTTCGAGTCCAGGCAGCCCCACTATCAAGTAGATGACATAGGCACAGAGGCTTTGCCATCCACCGCCGAGTAGAGTTAGGTACGATCTTCGGATTGCCGAGAGTCAGAATCATTGAAAAAGTAGTGCGACCCGATAAAGTTGCTAGGATGAGCCAATCTTCCCAAGGTGTCCAATTTGGCCAATCTGGCTGATGCTCTTGGACCCAAAGCTCCCGCTGAACACGAAACATGACCACTACAATCCCAAAACCGAAAATCATCCCTGCGATAGTAATCAGGTCGCTTGCGTTGGACACGGAGCGGGCAGTACGAAGGTCTAAAGACAAAAGCCCCAATCCCATTCGGGCCTGGATGCGATCCTACATGACAACCCGCAATTAGCCGACGACCCTACTTCCACCGGAGTCGGTATGACAGGTCGCCATAGATAAATGTATCGCTTTGCCACTGACGCGCCAATTGACGTGGAAGAATTCCGCGCCCGTCTGCAAAAAATGACTGACGCCGAACTTCTGAGATATTGGGAGGCTGCAACATTCATGTGCTCGCCTGCCGCGTATTTTGGCAAAGCGCCTTGCCAGTCTTTCGTAATTCAACTGCGCGAATGTAGAGAGGAATTTAGGCGACGAAAGGCCGCCAAGCTCATTACTTGTAAGGGTTCTTTACAGCGGACTGTTGAGGGTGGGTGAAACCTTTTTCAACAGCTCGTATCCAACTTGCAGGTACTCACGTCAAACGGGGAGCGGCGCACTCTCGCACGGGAACGCCGCTTCCCCGCGAAGTTGTTGTTGGCCCTGTAGACTTTGGCGTGGCCGAGTGCTATGGTCGGCCCTCCTCGTAAGTCGCCCTGGTGAGGTTCTATGATCGCTGAACTAAAGAAGAGCTATCACGGAGTGCGTTGCATTCGATGCCGAGTGCCAATTCCCGTCTCCGAAAAGGTGGCGAGTCTGCAAGATGGAATTGAATCTGATGAGAGCGTATCCCGCACATTCGTAGCTCGCTGCAAGCTGTGCGACTGCGAGAACATCTACCCCATTACTGACATTCAAACCTATAAAGGCGAGCCTCGCGGAAGAAGTTCGAGGGCACGCGCGGCTGGATCAGCCGCATAAATCGCGATTCAAATTGGCCTCTTAGACGAGCCCGAGTTTACGTCGAGAAACCTCCTGTCACAGTCTGAGCACCGATAAGGACTAATCGCAACTGGGCGCAATATTACGTTCTCAATGATGCCCTTGCG
>DATBYF010000088.1:0-29597 GCA_036513895.1 Candidatus Acidiferrales bacterium
CGGCTTCGGGACGACGCCAAACATCGCGCCGCCATCGAGCCGGAATCCGCCGTCATTGAGAATCCAGAACTCGAGATCACCGAGTTTCACTTCGCGTCTCCCAGGCCGACTTGTTCGAGAATTTCGTTAACCACGGCGTACGGGTCCTTCCGGCGGTTGGCGATCTCCTCCGCCGCAGATAAAAGCGCCACGTCGCCGATTCGGCCACGAATCACGCGCTCCGCAAATCGCTGCTCGAGCATTTCGATCAGTCGCTGCTTCCAGTAGCCAATTTCCTGAGCCTTGCGATCCGTAGACGATGCTTTGTGCTTTCGAAAGGCCTCGATTTCCGCGGCTAACTCGGAGATGCCTTTCGATTCCGTGGCTATCGCGCGGACAACCGAAGGCCTCCATCCATCGCGATCGGGCGCGATGGTGAGAATCGCGCGAAGTTGCTGTTCGAAACGATCGGCGCCTTCGCGGTCGCACTTGTTGATCACAAAGATGTCGGCGATTTCCATCAGACCAGCTTTCAGGTTCTGAACATCGTCGCCCATTCCGGGGACGAGCACCACGATGGTGCAGTCGGCCAGGCGAACGATTTCCACTTCCCCTTGGCCTACGCCAACGGTCTCTATGAGAACGTATTCCTTGCCCGCCGCGTCAAGAAGCAATGCCGTATCGTTTGTAGCTTCCGAGAGCCCTCCGAGCGAGCCTCGGGTGGCCATAGAGCGGATGAAGATGCCATTGTCCGACGCGTGCCCCTGCATGCGAATCCGGTCGCCTAAAATCGCACCACCCGTAAATGGACTCGACGGATCAACGGCGATAATGCCGACGCTCTTGTGCTGGCCGCGATAGTGCGCTGCAAGACGGTCAACCAGAGTGCTCTTCCCCGTTCCGGGTGCGCCAGTTATACCGATCCTGAACGATTTGCCGGTGTGCGGAAATAATCGTCGAAGAAGATCTTCGGATTCGCCGGTGCGATTTTCAACCGCGGTGACTCCGCGCGAGATGGCACGAACGTCGCCTGCGCGGACTTGTTCGGCCCAATCTTCGATAGCGCGGGTCATGAAGCGGAGGGGTGCGCCTTACGGTCCAGCAATGCAGCGGAATTCGGAGGATTCAGCGCGCACGGATTCGATATGGCGTTTCCGCTGTTCATAAGGATTATGGTTTCCCGAGAAGCTGGCGGGCTATCACCAGGCGCTGAATCTCGCTCGTGCCCTCGCCGATCGTGCAGAGTTTGACGTCCCGGTAATATTTTTCGGCCGGGTAGTCCTTAATGAAACCGTAGCCGCCGAAAATTTGGACAGCCTCGTTCGCGACGCGCACGGCCACCTCGCCGGCGTAAAGTTTTGCCATGCTCGATTCTTGCGTGTAACGCACGGCGTCTTCGCCCTTGGCGATTGCGCGGTCGGCGAGCCACGCCGCGCGATAGGTCAGCAGCCGTGCAGCATCAATCTGCGTAGCCATGTCGGCAAGCTTGAATTGAATCGCCTGAAACTCGCTGATAGTTTTTCCGAATTGCTTGCGCTGTTTCGCGTATTTAACGGACGCTTCGTACGCGCCTTGAGCCATTCCGAGACCCAGCGCCGCGATCGATACGCGGCCGCCATCGAGGATTTGCAGGCTGTTGACGAAGCCCTCGCCTTCCTTACCGAGGAGATTTGCGGCGGGAATGCGGCAGTCAGTAAAAATCACTTCGGACGTATCGCTCGCTCGCAAACCAAGCTTGTTTTCCTTCTTGCCCGGACGGAAACCAGGAGTTCCCTTTTCGAGAATGAACGCGGAAATCCCGTGACTCTTCTTAGATTTGTCCGTGGCGGCCATCGCGACGCAGACATCGGCGTAATGGCCATTGGTGGTAAAAGTTTTCGAGCCGTTCAGAATCCAGTCGCCGTTCTGACGCACGGCTGTGGTGCGTGTACCGCCCGCGTCGGAACCCGCTTCCGGCTCGGTGAGCGACCAGCAGCCAATCTTTTTCCCCTGCGCCAGGTCGATGACGTACTTTTTTTTCTGCTCTTCGGTGCCGAATTTGTAGATGTGATTCGTGCACAGCGAATTGTGGGCGGCGACGATAATTCCGACTGAGCCATCCACGCGGGACAACTCTTCGATCACGATCGCGTATTCGACGTAGCCAAGGCCCGCACCACCGTATTTCTCCGGGAAAGTAACGCCTAGGAAACCCATTTCTGCGAGCTTGGGAACGATTTCCATCGGGAAATGGGATGCCTCGTCCCATTCCATCACGTGCGGCGCGATTTCGCCTTCGGCGAATTCCCGGACGGTGCGGCGAAGCTGTAATTGCTCGTCAGTCAGTGAGAAATCCACGTCATCCTCGGTAAGCCGCGTGCGGCATGCGTGCGGGCAAAAATCGTTCGCAAGCCGAATTTAGACTTATATCACAGGTGAGCGCAGAGACCGCGCGGTGCTGCTAGAACTTATGGAGCTACGATTCTTGACAGTGCGTCGAGGGCTCGCTGGCAGCCGGCACGGTCGACATCATAATGCGTGACCATTCGCAGCGCATATTTGTCCGACGGATTGGCAAGTATTTGTTCTTTTGAAAGCTCGCTTGAAAGTTCGGCTGCGGTCTTGCCGGTTCTGCGTACGTCAAAGATGACGATGTTCGTCACCACTTTCTCTTCTTCGACCGCGATGCCTTTGATTTGCGCGAGGCCGTGAGCGAGGAATCGAGCATTCTCGTGATCGCGGGGCAAAATCTTCGGCGATTCCTCTAGCGCAATCAAACCGGCCGCGGCGAGGATGCCGATCTGGCGCATTCCGCCGCCAAGCATTTTGCGCGTGACGCGAGCTTTACCAATGAAATCATGCGAGCCAAGCAGCATCGATCCGGCCGGCGCGCCGAGGCCTTTGGAAAGACAGAACATCACTGAATCGCATTTTCGTGAGAGGTCGGCTACAGTGCGGCCTGTTGCGACCGATGCGTTGAAAATACGCGCGCCGTCGAGATGAACGCGAATCCCGATGTCGTGCGCGCGCTCACAGATTTCCGCCACGGCCTCCGCCGAGTAGATGGTGCCTCCTGCCATATTGTGCGAGTTTTCGATGGTGATGAGGCCGGTCTGCGAATAGTAGTAGGTTTTTGGGCTCAGCCTAGTCTCGATGAGATTCCAATCAAGAATTCCATCTGGCGCAAAGACCGGGCGCGGAAAGCAGCCTGCGATTGCGGACATTGATCCTAGCTCGTAGTGATTTACGTGGGCTCGCTCTTCGCAGATTACTTCTTCGCCGGGACGCGTCCAGGTCTTAATGGCCAGCAGGTTACCCATCGAGCCGCTGGGGACGAAGAGCGCGGCTTCACGTTCAAAAATTTCCGGGGCGCGGGATTGCAGGCGATTGATGGTGGGGTCTTCTCCGTACACATCATCGCCAACTTCGGCTTCGGCCATGGCGCGACGCATGGCGGGCGTGGGCTTGGTGACGGTGTCACTGCGCAGGTCCACTGTCGAAGCGGATTCTCGGGCTTCGCCTGCCTTCTTGGTCGCTTTCTCGTCGGCTGGGGTCAAAGCTTGTTCGTACACAATTCTCTCCTGATTCGTTCAGGCAGTAACGGCTTCGAGCAACGCGACGAAGACTTCATTTGAGATGGCGATGCGATCCGGCGCGAGACGTACACGGCCGCCTTCGACGATGAGAAGGCCTTGGGCGCGCAGTTCGTCTATGCGTTCGAGGATTGCGTTTCCCGATTGGCCTTTCAATTTGCCCAGATCAACGCCCTCCAGCAGCCGGAGGCCCAGAAAAATTTCCTCCTCATGTGCTTGTTGAGACGTGACGAGTTCGTTTTGCTCGATTGGGAGCTGGCCTCGTGTGATTGCGGACACGTAGGTGGCAGGATCGTGGCTGTTGGCCCATCGGCGGCTGCCGTCGAAAGAATGCGCGCCGGCACCGAGGCCGAGGTAAGGTTCGCGGCGCCAATATTTAAGATTGTGGTGGGAACGATGGTTCGGTCGCGCCCAATTTGAAATTTCGTAATGCTCGAAGCCTTCGGCTGCGAGCCTCTCGCAGGCGTGTTCGTAGAACGAGGCCATTTCGTCGTCTGAAGGAAGCGCCCAGGCGCTATAGCGTTTGCCGCCTGCAAGGGCTTCTTTGCCAAGATGGCTGCCTTCGTCGATTTCCATTAGGTAGATGGAGACGTGGTCGGGGCTCGTGCGGAGAAGGCTATCTAGCGAATCCCGCCAGGTAGCTGCGGTTTGATGAGGCATGCCTGCGATTAGGTCGAGAGTGATATTGCGGAAGCCGGCTTCGCGCAGTGCGGCAACTGCGGCGAATGTGTCGGCGCGGCGATGCATACGACCTGCGGCTTTCAGTTCAATGTCGTTGAAGGATTGGGCGCCGAGGCTGATGCGATTGAATCCTGCGGCTCGCCATTCCGTTGCTTTTTCGCGCGTGATGGTCTCGGGATCGGCTTCCAAAGTGACTTCTTTGATGTCGCATTCGAAATGAGTACGGAGCGAATCCAGGATTTCCTTCAGGCTCGCTGGAAGGAGGAGACTCGGCGTGCCGCCGCCGACGTAAATCGTATCGAACACCGGCCATTCATCGCTGGATCGAATTTCGATTTCGTGCGTGATGGCCGTCGCATACGGCTTGTATAAATTCGGCGAGAAGACGCCGGTATGAAAATTGCAATAGGTGCACTTCGTTTGGCAGAACGGCACCTGGATGTATAGGCCTGAGTTCATGGATTCATTCGATTGTACAGCACGGTGGCACTTACGACGAAAAGACGCCGTCATGATCGGCGCAGAGCTACGCAGGGTCAGGGACAATCTTGACGTGGAGCTCGCGATGGCGCGGGCCGTCGAACTCAGCAAAGAATACGACCTGCCAGCGGCCGAGCGCGAGGCGGCCGTTCTCGATGAAAATCGTCTGCGAAGATGCGGTCAGCGCGAGTTTGAGGTGCGAGTCGGAGTTGCCTTCGGCGTGCTCAAATTTCAGGCCGGGCGGAATGATTCTGTCGAAAGCTGCTTCCATGTCGCTTGCAACATCGGGATCGTAGCCCTCGTTGATCAGCACTCCGGCTGTCGTGTGCGGCACGTAGAGGTGGCAGACGCCATTAGCCACGCCTGACGCTGTGACCAGTTCCTGCACGCGCGCAGTGACATTGATGAGTTGCGTACGACGGGACGAGCGTACATCGATGACATGTTTGCTTGCCGTCGAAACGCCGTGAGAATTCGGCATTGATCGCGTTTCTCGAGGGCCGGCCCGCTAGTCCGCCAGCGCTGCGACCGAACTGGCGCCGTAGAAGCTGAACCACGGTTTCGCAGCGGCGAGGCGGTCGTTCACATTTTTGATATTTTTGACGCCCTCGGTGGAGAGCCAATCTTCGAGAGCCTTCAGGCCCTGCTTGGCGTAGACCGGGATGCCCTCTTTCCACGTAGCGCGGCCACAGAGGACACCCGAAAAATTCGTGCCGGCTTCGGCGGTCAGCTCGAGCGTTTCCGCGAAAATATCGTTGCTAACGCCCGCGGATAGATAGATGAACGGCTTTTTCGCAACGGAAGCGGCGCGGCGAAAAAGATCCTTCGCTTGATCTCGCGTGTACGCGGATTCGCCTTTACACGCGCGCGTGCCCGCGACGAAATTCATGTTCACCGGAACTTCGACTTTCAAAACGTCCACGGCGTATTGAGGCTTCGAGAATTCTTCCATGCTCTTGGTGACGATTTCAGGCTTCTTCTTCGCGAATTCAATTCCCTTCTCATCGCCATTTTCCTGGTATCCGACGAATTCGAGGAAAAATGGCACGTCGGAGGCGATGCATTCCGCGCCGATTCGCTCGACCCAGGCGTGCTTGATCTCATTCGTCGCGGGCGGATCGAATGGCGTGTAGTAGAGGAGGATCTTGATGCAGTCGGCACCGGCGGCCACCAGCCGGCGAACCGACCAGTCATCGAGAAGATCGGGCAAGCGGCCGGGGCGAGTGTTGTCGTAGCCGCTATTTTCATAGGCGAGGAGCAACCCGGCATTTTTTGCGCGCCCTTTGGCGGCCTCCAGGCCGTATTCAGGATCGAGAAGGATCGCGCTGGCGTAGGGAGTAAGGATGCGCACAACGGCGCCCTTGAATTCAGCCATCATTTCCGGCGTGACGGCATTCTTGTCGATGCCTTTGTCTTTTGCGATGGCGCTCTTCAGCGAGCCTCGCTGATCCATCGCGGCGGCGGCAATCACGCCTCGCTCGTTGGATACGGCTTGCATCCCCTTTTTCTTGCCGGCGGTAATCTTCATTGGACTTCCTCCCCCAATCAAATCGCGCTCGTTTGAACGGCCGCATTTTAACATGCGGAACTCGCGAGCGCACATGCTGGTACCGCACGTACGCCAGAATCTTGTGAGGCTATTTTTGTGAAGCTATAGATACACGATGTGATGTTCGGGAGGCGATGCGGTGTACTTGTAAAGCTCGTCCAGCAGTTCGGTGCCAGAGGAAGCGATAAATGGAAGTAGACAAAGACAGCGCTCTTGCAGCGCGCGCTGAGGAAAGAGAGCATCGAGCAGAATCTGTTCGTGACGCGCGAGAACGCCGGAACGAAGGCCTTCGGCGCTGCCCGCTTTGCGGCGCAACTTCGCGAATTGATACAGCATCTTGCGTTCTGCAGTGCTGAGAGCGCCGAGAAGTGACTTGTCGAGACGCGCCAGTGGTTTCTCAAGGCCTTTCAGCGCTTTTTGTAGCGCTTTTTCATCGCGCTCGAATCTCTGCGCCAATCCCTTAGTCACGCTGCCGGCTGCGAGTATCGCGCCAATATGCTGGCGCCCTCCAAAAATGTCAGCTAGCGAAAGGTTGTACTTCTTCAATAACCGCGCCGCATGCGGAGGAACGAGCGTGAATCCCGGTCGCGGCAGAATCGCCGGCATCCGGTTCATGAGTTTCGCGTAGACAACTTCGACCTGCGCCATGTACGCGATCTCCGCTGGCCCTCCGATGTACGCCACAGTCGGCAGAAGCGTATCTTGAACAATCGCGCGCAAAAGAACATTCGGCGAGAAAAGTTCTGGAGTTTCATCAATGGAATGGAGAAGCTCCCCAGCAGAAATCGTAATACCCCCGGCCACAAATTTGTCTCCAGCCGCACGAATGGGCTCGCGCTTGCCGTCAACATTCATGAATAGGAGAGTGGAGCGACCAGTGACTTTGACCTGTGTATGAAATCCCGCTTTCTCGAGAGCCTTCCCTCGCCCGCGGAGCGCATCACGCAGCGAGGCATCTTCGTCAATCGCGCGCCGGAAAGCAGGAGCGGCGATGCGATGAAGTCCCGCATCGAGCGGATCGAAAAGGATCACTCCGTATTTTGAAAGGAGCCTCGCAAAGAGTTTCCCGAAGGCGGAGCCAAAATTTTCGCCAGCAGAGTAGGACTCTCGAAGTGCGCGCTCGACCTCGTTTACGCCGGGCCCCTCCAACTTTTTCGACGCCGCGTTAACAACTCCGTCGATGTCAGAACCGAAACGGATTGCCCCGACCTGCCGGCCCGCAGATTCGGGCGACGTCTCGGCCTCAAAGCGTTCTAGACCTGATTTTGTGAGCCACGTGGAATGGTTAACTTCGGCGAGATCGTGGTCTTCGGTGGCGAGCCAAAATACCGGCACGGCCTCGATCCCACGAGCGGAAAGACGCTCCGCGGTTCGTATCGCCTCGAGAGCTTTGTAAAAGCTATAGGCAGGACTGCCGAAGAGACCAACCTGTTGCCCGGTCACGATCGCGACAGCGCCGTTCGCAAGGCGATCGAGATTTGAGTTTGTCGCCAGGCCTGATCCCAGCGTCCGATTCTGAACACGCAAAATCGCGACGACTTCGCTCCGCACTTGCGGATCAAATTTCACTTCCTTCGCTGACGCTATAACGCCTTCGAGACTGGGTTCGTGCCGGTAGAACGCATCGACTCGCGGGAAATCATCGAGAAATGCGGAGAACAGCTTCGTCGTGCGCGGCAATTCGGCGAGACGCAGACAATGAGACTCCATGCAGGGTTTGGATGATACACGGTGCGAAAGGACGCAGCAATCGTCACGAATGGATCGAGGAGCCTACGTGCCAGAAAACGAAAGCTACGTCCCAATGATGCAGTCCAGAGGCCTAATCACTGATCGGCGTCGCAACAGCGAATCCGGCAATTGCGTCCTGAATATCCTTCTTTGCGGCGTTTCCAACCGGAAGTAGCGGAGAACGCGGAGGCCCACCCACGTAGCCAAGACAGTCGAGAGCGTATTTCAATCCCGGTATCCCGTTCTTTGAAACGAGTATGTCCGACGGCGCGCGAAGCTTCTCTTGAATACTTTTTGCGCGGGCTGCATTGCCGGAATTATGAGCTGCGAAAAGCTCGCAGCATAGATCGGGGAACGCGCATGCAAGCGCCAGGATCGCACCGGTCGCACCCTTTTCGAGCGAAGGCTCAAGCGTAGCCGCCGCACCTACGAGCACCTGAAATCGAGGTCCGCCCGCGGCAACGATCTCGGTGATACGCGCCACATTTCCCGAACTATCCTTCAGCCCTGCGATATTGGGATGATTCCTAACGCGCGCGACCAGCGGCGCCTCTACTGCATATCCTGTAAATATCGGAATCGAGTACAGCAGAATCGGAATCTTCGACGAATCGGCAACACGCAGAAAGTGCTCCGCTTCGGCTTCAACGGTCATCAACGGCTTGAAATAACTCGGCGTCCGCACGAGCGCGTAATCGTAGCCAAGCTCAGCAGCACGAGCGGTGTGCGCGATTGTTTCCGGAGTCGATTCCGCGCCCGTCCCGGCGATCAGCACTTTTCCGGAATCAGCAACAGATTTGGCACTCTTCCATATTTCGTAGATTTCGTCCCACCGAAGCAATACCGATTCGCCGGTGGAACCATTCAGGACGTATCCGTGCAGCGGCGTCCGGTTGTAGCGCTCGATATTGGCGCGAAGGCTCGCGTGATCGACTGACCCATCGCCAGCGAACGGAACCGTGAGCGGCGCAAAAATTCCTTGTAGCTTCACAGAGGTATTCTAGCGCAATCCAAGATTAATCCGCGCCGGTGGGTTGCGGTGAGGGACGAGCAGCCATAGCCGCTGCCGGAGTCTTCGTTCGATGAAGATCCTGAAGCGCAGCGATATCGGGAGTTTCCATGGACATGGCAAGAATACCGCGCGAAGCAGCAATCGCGGCAGAAAGAGTGGTAATGCAAGGCACGTTGTATCGCACGGCGGCGCGGCGAATGGATTTTTCGTCGTAGAAAGACTCGCGACCAAGCGGCGTATTAATCACAAGGTCCACTTTTCCGGTCTTCACAAGATCCACGATGTTCGGCCGTCCCTCATTCACTTTGTAAACCGTTTCGACCGGGACGCCAGCGGATGCAAGTGCCGCCGCCGTACCCCGCGTTGCAATCAGCTTTAACCCAGCGCGCGCCAAATCCTGCGCGAGAGTCGCGACATGACGCTTATCGTGGTCGTTGACGCTCAGGAAGACCACACCATTGCGCGGCAGTTTCTGTCCCGCCGCCAATTGCGCCTTTGCGAACGCGAGGCCGTAATTCGACGAGATGCCCATGACTTCACCGGTCGAGCGCATCTCAGGCCCAAGAATCGTGTCCACACCTCGAAATTTGTTGAACGGAAACACCGGGGACTTTACCGCGTAGTATCCGCGTGTCGCGAGCTCGGGAACGCCATTGGTTTCGACGAGCGGCAATTGCATGTCTTTCAGCTTGCGGCCGGTCATCAACCGCGCCGCAACTTTAGCGACGGGCACCCCCGTAGCCTTGCTCACATATGGGAGCGTGCGCGAAGCGCGCGGATTTACTTCGAGAACATACACAACGTCGCGCTGAATCGCGTATTGCACGTTCATCACGCCAACAACGTTCAGCGCCCGCGCAAGCTTTCCCGTGTAATCCCGAATCCGATTCATCACCGAAGCGGATAATGACACCGGCGGAAGAACGCACGAAGAATCACCCGAGTGTATGCCCGCCTCTTCGATATGCTCCATAATTCCGGCTATAACCACATCTGTCCCGTCAGACAGCGCGTCAACATCCACTTCAATCGCGTCTTCAAGGAACTGGTCAATCAAAATTGGGCGGAGCGCACTTCCGCTGCCGGCCATCAGCGCGGCTTGCGCGACGTACTCCTCGACAGTTTTCAATTCATAAGCAATCACCATCGCACGCCCGCCGAGCACATAGCTCGGACGCACGAGCACCGGCAATCCAACCTCCTGTGCTACACGCTTGGCTTCATCCGGCGCGAGCGCGGTGCCATTGCGCGGCTGAGGAATTTGCAGCTCCTCAAGAAGCCGCCCAAACCGGCGGCGATCTTCGGCGAGGTCAATCGACTCGGGCGCGGTTCCTATAATCGGCGCGCCATTGCGTTTCAGATCGAGTGCGAGATTAAGAGGCGTTTGGCCGCCGAACTGGACGATCACGCCCGTCGGTTTCTCCCGATCAATCACAGCCAGGACATCTTCAAGCGTCAGCGGCTCAAAATACAGGCGGTCGGACGTGTCGTAGTCGGTTGAAACAGTTTCCGGATTGCAATTGACCATGACGGTCTCGTAACCGTCTTCCTTCAACGCGAACGACGCATGGCAACAGCAATAATCGAACTCGATTCCCTGCCCAATGCGATTCGGCCCGCTCCCGAGAATCACGATCTTCGGCCGGTCAACGGCGTCCGCTTCATCTTCGTCTTCGTAAGTGGAATAGAGATAAGGAGTGAAGGATTCGAATTCCGCGGCACAAGTGTCCACGCGCTTGAATACGGGTTGAACGCCGAGATTCTTGCGCGCCTCGCGGACCGCAGTTGCCGAAGTCTTCCAGAGTTGCGCCAGCATTTCGTCGCTTGCGCCTGATCGCTTGGCTTCGAGCAAGAGCTCTTGCGCCACGTTGGCAAATGGAGTCCTCGCAATTTTCTGATCGAGCTTCGAAATCGCATCGAGGTGCCGAACAAACCACGGGTCGATTTTCGTCAGGCCGGCGATTTCATCCACGGTCATTCCGCGTTCGAGTGACTCGAAGAGCCAGTGAATCCGGTCCGGCCCGGCTACCGCGAGCTTCTCGCGGAGCAACGCGGTGGTCACTTCCGCAGGTGCGCGCCACGCCGTATGCGGTTCGAGCGAGCGGATCCCCTTGCAAAGCGCTTCAGGGAACGTGCGGCCGATAGCCATGACTTCGCCCACCGACTTCATCTGCGTGGTGAGAGTTGTATCGGAACCAGGGAATTTCTCGAACTGCCATTTTGGGATTTTTACTACGACATAGTCGAGCGTGGGTTCGAACGACGCGGGAGTCATGCGCGTGATGTCGTTGGGGATTTCATCGAGCGTCATGCCGACTGCGAGCTTGGCCGCAATTTTCGCAATTGGGAAACCAGTGGCTTTACTGGCTAATGCAGAGCTGCGCGAAACACGTGGATTCATTTCGATTACGGTCATGCGGCCGGTGGAAGGCTCGATGGCGAATTGAATATTCGATCCGCCGGTCTCGACGCCGACCTCACGAATGATCCTCGCCGCCGCGTCGCGCATACGCTGGTATTCTTTGTCTGTGAGCGTTTGCGCCGGAGCGACAGTGATCGAATCGCCCGTGTGGACTCCCATTGGATCGAAGTTTTCAATCGAGCAAATCACCACGAAGTTGTCGCGGCAGTCGCGCATCACCTCTAGCTCGAATTCCTTCCAGCCGAGGACCGATTCTTCGATGAGCGCTTCGTGGACCGGGCTCGCATCGAGCGCGCGCGCGATAGCGTCGGAGAATTCTTCGTGGTTGTACGCGATAGAGCCGCCAGTGCCGCCAAGTGTGAATGAGGGACGGATGACGACCGGATAGCCAAGCTTATCGGCAATCTTGATCGCCGCAGCAGGATCGTTCACCACAGATGACTCTGGAACTTCGAGCCCGATTTTTCGACACGCGTCCTTAAAGAGCAGCCGGTCCTCGGCGATTTTGATGGCCTGGAGCGACGCGCCGATGAGCTTCACCGAATATTTTTCGAGAATGCCAGCTTCCGCGAGCGCGACAGCAAGATTCAGGCCCGTCTGGCCGCCGACTGTTGGTAGCAGCGCATCGGGGCGTTCGCGCGCGATGATCTGCTCCAGATATTCCTTGGTGAGCGGTTCGATGTAGGTGCGGTCGGCAATTTCTGGATCGGTCATGATCGTGGCCGGATTCGAATTCACCAGCACGACCTCATAGCCTTCAGAGCGCAACGCCTTGCACGCTTGCGTCCCCGAATAGTCGAATTCGCACGCTTGGCCGATTACAATCGGCCCCGAGCCGATGATCAAAATTCTCTTGATATCTGTGCGTTTCGGCATTTCGTTTTTTGGACTACATGGACTCCCGCATCATCTCCATGAATCGATCGAATAAATAACGCGCATCGTGCGGGCCGGGCGATGCTTCCGGGTGATATTGGACGCTGAAGAGCGGAAGCGAGCGGTGCCGAAAACCTTCGTTCGTGTGATCGTTCAGATTGAGATGCGTTACTTCGACGTCGCTTGATGGCAGCGATTCCGGATCCACGCAAAAGCCGTGATTTTGCGCGGTAATTTCGATTTTGCCCGTCAGCAAATTTTTCACTGGATGATTCGAGCCGTGATGGCCGAATTTTAATTTAAACGTGCGGCCACCGAGCGCGATACCGCAAAGTTGATGTCCGAGACAAATTCCGAAGATGGGAACGCGGCCCACGAGCTTGCGAATGTTTTCAATGGCGTAGCCGATGGGTTCGGGATCGCCGGGGCCGTTCGAAAGAAATACGCCATTGGGTTTCATCGCCAGAACATCGTCGTATGATGTTTTGGCTGGAACGACCGTCACCTCGCAGCCGTGATCGACGAGTAGGCGCAAAATGTTTTGCTTGATTCCGAAATCGTAGGCCACCACCCGATATCCAGCCGCCGCATTAGAACTTGCCGCGCTGGGCGAACTTGAGCGCACCGCGTCAATGTCGAAAGTATTTCGAGTCCACGCGTATGACTTGTTGCACGATACGCGGCCCGCGAGTTCCTGTCCCGCCATCGTCGGCAGCGCGCGCGCTTCCGCAATCAATTTTTCGCTCGGGGTGCCATCTGTCGCGATCACTCCGCGCAACGCGCCGACTCTGCGCAAGTGCCGGACAAGAGCGCGCGTGTCTAAATCCCAGATTACCGGAATGCCATGGCGTTCGAGATAACGCTGCGCGGTTTCGCGAGAACGCCAGTTTGACGCGAGCGCTGTGAAATCACGAACGATCAGCGCTTCGATGTAGGGTTTGGCGGATTCTTCGTCGTCGGAGTTGGTTCCGACGTTTCCGATGTGCGGGCAGGTGAGACACACCGCTTGCCCGGAATAGCTTGGATCGGTGAAAACTTCTTGGTAGCCAGTGAGGCTGGTATTAAAAACGACTTCGCCGCCGCGACGGGTGCGAGCGCCCGCCGCGAAACCGTTAAAGACTCGCCCGTCCTCGAGCGCCAGTGTGGCGCGAGCTTTCAGAGCCTGCGTCAGCGTTGCCTCCTCGTGCTTTCATTTCGCGCTGGCCTCCACTGCGGGGATGGACCCGAAGTGATCCACCGGCCAGTATGCGAACACGGCTTTGCCGTAAATAAATTCGCGGGGAACCGTGCCGAACATCCTCGAATCGTTGGAGCTATCGCGATGGTCGCCCATCACGAAGTAGCTGCCCTGCGGAATCCGCATTGGCCCGTAGCTTGAGCCATCGAAAAACATTTGCGGCACATAGTCTTCGGTTATTTCCTTGCCGTTGATGAATAATCGGCCGCGCCGCAGCTCGATTGATTCGCCTGGCAAACCGATCACGCGTTTGATGAACGATTTCGAATGGTCGAGAGGATACCAGAAAACGATGACGTCGCCGCGCTCAATCGGCTCGAAGCGGTAGACAAATTTATTGATGAAGATGCGTTCCTGGTCGGACAGCAGCGGCGACATACTGGTGCCTTCGACCTTCACGGGCTGGTACAGGAACACGATGATGACCATCGCGAGCGTCAAGGCAACGGCCAAGTCGCGGATCCAGCCCTTCAATTCGCGCGGGAACGAGGAATTGGCTTGCACAGCCGGCACAACTTCCGCGGGTTTGACCTCCATCGGTTTGACTTCCGGCGATTTGGCTTCCGTCAGCTCTGATTGCGACGACATCGCTTCAGGATTGGGATTTGTTTCTTCGGTCATTGGCAAATTATTGTCTTTATAGCATGTAGCGCCGCACGCGCGCTATAGCTCGGAAGCCATCAAATTTCCTAAACCAAATTTAAGGCAGTCAATACTCGGATTCGTCCACAGCCTGCCCTTGCAAACCTCAATAGTATGACGAGCCGTGAACCATCGCGGTTGCTCCCAGCAACTTCACTCGCGCCGGGCAACTGTAGCGCCGCACCGATTTTCGTGCGGCATTTTTCGCGATAAAAGTGCCGAACCAAGCCGACCCCCCCACTAAAAGCCCGCATAAAATGCCACGAATTAGTGGGTTTCTCAGCCCAACCGCCATGTTCTCCGAGTCGCGAATCGCAAGTCTAATCGATACACGAAAACGATTAAAAATCGCTGTAACTATAACAAAACAACCATCAAATCATTTTTCTAATCGTAACAAAATTGGTGCCACTTCAGCGCGTCCGTTCATTCGGAAAGCGCGTAACGCAGAATCGCCAGCGCGGACACCACCGCCGTCTCCGTTCGAAGAATTCCTTCGCCGAGCGAAGTTTCGAAATAGCCCGCCGTTCGCGCAAGGCCGATTTCGCCATCCGTCCAACCGCCCTCGGGCCCGATCGCGACCGAAATGTATTTGCTCAAGCAGCCCATTTGCACGCTGCGGATGGGGCGCGCGTCCAGGCGTTCCGAGAAAATGAACTGGCAGCCTGCGCGCGAATTCGCAAAGGCCTGTTCAGGCCGCATCACTGGAAATAGCGCAGGAGGCTTGAGCTGGCGCGACTGCTGGGCCGACTCGCGAAGAATCTTTTCCCAGCGCTCGGAACGCTTTTCGGCGGCGCTGATTAACCGCTTCTCGCTTCGAGCGCCGGCCAACGGCACGATTTCCGCCACGCCAAGTTCCGTCGCCTTTTCCAAACACCATTCAAAGCGGTCGAACTTGACTACGGACAATAACAATTCCATGCGTAGCGATGGCGTAGACGCTTCGACGGATTCAATGAGCGAAAATTCCACTTCGCTGCCGTTTCGAGACGAATTGCGGACTTTTTCCACGCGGCCGAGCCAGATCTGCCGGCCATCGCTCAATTCGTAGAGCTGGCCTTCTTCAGCGCGCAGTACTCGCCCAAGATGCTCCGCCGCCTCGCCGCGGAGCACGGCCGTGTCGCCCTTGAACTCTTCCACGAAAAATCGTCTACGCATGTATTGGAAAATCGAGCGCCTATCCAAGATAACTAAGAGAAGCCGCGCTAGCCGTGCCTCGTAGTTTCTTAAAATTCATGCAAGTATTTCTGCGCGGCGGGCTTCGCGCGACCTAATTCCGAATACCGACATCACCCACGAACTGTTTCTGCAGGGAGCGCTAACCGAAGATGTCTTTCACTTTGTCGAAGAAGCTCGTGCTGCGTTCGGCGGGCTTGTTCTCCACCTTCATGACTTGACCCAGTTGCTCAAGGATTCGCTTCTGCTCTCTCGTCAGCTTCGTTGGGATGTCAACACGTACGTTGATGTAGAGATCTCCGCGGCCACCGTGCGGATTAGGAAGCCCCTTGCCCTTCCTGCGGAAAATCTGTCCGGATTGCGTGCCTTCCGGTATTTCCAGCTCTTCGTCCCCATGCAGAGTTGGGACGCGTATTTTCGTCCCAAGCGACGCTTGCATGAAAGAAACAGGAATGGTGCAAAAAAGATCCGCATTCCGCCGCTCGAAAAACGGATGTTCTTTTACCTGAAAGAAGACGTAAAGATCGCCGGAAGCTCCGCCATTTACGCCCGGCTCGCCTTCGCCGGCTAGGCGGAGTCGCGTTTCAGAATCAACACCTGCGGGAACGGCCACCTCGAGCACACGATCGCGTTCGATTCGGCCTTGTCCGCGGCACGCCGCGCATGCCTCGCGAATCACTTGACCCGCGCCTTGGCAGTTCGGGCATGTCCGCGAAATCGAAAAGAATCCCTGTTGATAGTGCAATTGGCCATGTCCCTTGCAAGTCTGGCAAGCCGCCATCCCGCTTCCGGCCTTCGCTCCTGTGCCGTTGCAGGAGCTGCAATTTTCATGGCGGAATACTTTGATCTTTGTTTTGACGCCCGTCGCCGCCTCTTCAAAGCTAAGCGAGAGGTCGTAGCGAAGATCCGCTCCGCGCTGGCCTCGCCGCGCACGAGTGCCCTGCCTTCGTCCGCCGCCGAACACATCGCCCATTCCGAAGAGATCACCAAAGATGTCGTGGAAATCCTCGAATATTGAAGCATCAAAACCGCCAAAGCCTCCGGTTGCCTGCTGAACGCCGGCATGGCCGTAGCGATCGTACAGAGAGCGCTTCTGGGGATCCGATAACACGCTGTAAGCCTCGGTCGCTTGGCGAAATTCTTCCTCCGCCTCGATCTTGTTGTCAGGATTGCGGTCAGGATGCCACTTTAGAGCGGCCTTGCGATAGGCAGACTTCAACTGGTCGGCTGGTGCTTCTCGGCCGACGGACAGAGTTTCGTAATAGTCGCGTTTGTTAGAAGTTGGCATTCGATCCGTTATTCATTTACTCGCGATTCGTATTCGTCATTCGATGCGCACCGTCGTGCGCGCGATTCCGCCGCAGTTTTTCGAGCTTGATACCTAATTCGCCGTCTTCGCTGCTGGGTGCGCGGCCACGCGCACCATCGCGGGACGAATCACGCGGTCGTGAAACCGATAGCCCGTTTGCAAAACATCGAGCACAGTGCCTTCGGGAACGGTCTTGGATTCGACTCGCTCGACTGCGTGGTGCATGTGCGGATCGAACGCCATTCCTTCCGCGTCGATTTTCTCGAGTCCCCGCTTCGCAAGCACGTCATGAAGTTGACGAGCGATTAATTCGAATCCCTTGCGATGCTCTTCGTAAATCGGATCGCCGTGCGCCGCCAGCGCTCGTTCGAATCCATCCAGCACGGGTAGCAACGATTCTATGACGCCTTCAATGCCGCGGTGACGATCGTGCTCCCGTTCGCGCTCGATTCGTTTACGATAGTTTTCGAAATCCGCCTGACGACGAATTAAAGTGCCCTTCAATTCTTCCATTTCGGCGATCAGACGGCGTTCCTGTTCCGAGAGCGCGCCAACGTCGGCGGATACGGGACTGTCAGTCCTAACAGAATCGGCTGAGTCCGAAGCCGAAGGAACGACGAACGGCGATTCTTTTGTTTCTTTCTCGTGATCTTTCTTGCTCATTAGAGGGTCCTAAAATTGCGCCTAATTCTTCTTCGTATCTTCACTAAAAAATTCGGCCATGAACGCTACTGCGGTGATGACGCGCTCGTAATGCATGCGCATCGGTCCAAGTATCCCAACTGTTCCCTGGCGCTGTTCCCCGCTCATAAATGGCGCCGTGACAATGGCGAGGTGCCTTCCGGCGGCCGGTATCTCCTTTACACCTAGTTCCACGTGTACCGGCTCCGGCGCTTCGACGAAGCCCGTCAGCAACGAAACCAAGCGGCTTCTTTCTTCGATCGTTGCAAGAAGATCCCTCAACTGCGCCTGATCGGCGAATTCCGGAGAAGTCGCGAGTTGCGCGGCCCCTTCCACGTACACTCGCCGCGTTCCGTCGTCACCGAGAAGATCTGCATCGCAGAGCATCAGCGCGTCAGATGCCAGGCGATCGTATCGCTCGCGGTCTTTCGCCAATTGTGCTTGCAAGTCCGCGCGAATCGCCTCCAGAGTCCAGCCCGAATAGTGATGATTTAAATAATCCGCAATATGATCGAGTTCGTCTTGGCGGAACGTGCGTTCCGGCCGAAGAACTTTGTCGCGTGTCACACCGCCCGAGCCGATTAACACGACCAGCACACGATTGTCCGGGATGACCAGAAACCGCAGGTGCTCGACGAGTGTTTGCGCGAAGGGCGGCGAAATCACAATTCCGAGGCCCCGCGATACGTCGGCAAGAATTCGGCTCGCGCGTTCCATCACCGCTTCCGGAGTGGCAGCGGTGGCAAGCTCCCGTCGTATCCAGTCAAGGTCCTGCGGTCGCGGCGTGGCCTGCGCGGCTACTTCCTCGACGAAGAAACGATATGCGGATGCCGTCGGCACGCGGCCGGCCGAAGTATGCGGCTGATAGAGAAAGCCTTCCTCTTCGAGATCTGCCATCACATTCCGAACTGTCGCAGAGCTCAGCGGCTCGGGATGCCGGCGCGCAATACTCCGCGACGACACGGGCTCTCCCGTTTCGATATAGATCCGCACGACGTCGGTAAGAACATTACGATGTCGTTTATGTTGCAGTGACGGGCTGGCCATTTTTAGGTGCGCGATCACTTCCACTTACGCGTTCAAGACAACTTCTACGTGTACGTGTGCAATCCTTCTTCTCTGATTGCCACTCGCTATCTAACCTAGTTTAAACAGCGGATGACCTAGCGTCAACCGAGCCCGATGTTACGCGCCACGCAGCCGTCACCGCGCTTTGCCAATGCTGTACCGTTCGTGGTTGCGATTGCCAGGCTTGTGGCCTATGCTCTTGCCTCGAAACTTTCAGGTTAAGTCATTCGTATACAGGCCGGAGGAGCCAAATGCACCTTGCTCCAAACAGATTTGCATGCTTGCTTTTGGTACTCATCGCTTCCGGCGATGTCGCGTTTGCGCAGGCACCGACAGCGACCGCCACCTCCAGCGAAAAGCAGCCTCTCTCCGTTCGCGTAGTTGGCTATCAAATTGATGCGAAATATGACGCCGTAAAGCACACTATCAACGCCTCGGAGACACTGACTTACAAGAATCTGACTGGCCAGCCCCAGCAGACATTTCCTTTCCACCTCTACCTGAATGCATTTCAGCCGCAGTCCACGTTCATGACCGAAGTTCACTTGTACGGCACGCGCGGCGCTGGCCCCGACACGCCGTGGGATCCGAAGCACTTCGGGTCTATCACGGTAACCAAGTTTGCCGTGGATGGCGCGGGTGACCTTACCGACAAAATGGTCTTCGTGCACCCTGATGATCAAAACGCGAATGACAAGACAGTTTTTCAAGTGACTCTTCCGAAGCCAGTTCCACCCGGCGCATCCGTAACGTTTCATCTCGACTTTCAGGACCAAATGCCAGAAGTCCTCGAGCGCACGGGCTATAAGCACGACTTCGTGATGGTCGGACAATGGTTTCCGAAGGTTGGCGTGTGGTGGAAGGGCGCCTGGAACTGCCACCAATTTCACGCCACCACTGAATTTTTCGCCGATTTCGGAACATTCGACGTCAAGATCAACCTCCCTGAAAATGAAATTGTGGGCGCCGGCGGCGACTTGGTATCAACCGTGAGCAACGGTGACGGAACAAAGACGGTGACCTTCCATTCCGAAGACGTTCACGATTTCTCGTGGACTGCCAGCCCCTCTTTCACCGACGTTGAAGATTCCTGGACCGGAAGCGCTGGCGAAGTGAAAATTCACTTGTTGATGTCACCGGGACACGCGAGTACGACCAAGCGATATTTGCAGGCGTTGAAGGGTACGTTGCGTCTGTTCGACGAATGGTACGGGCCATATCCTTACGATCGAATCACCGTAGTCGATCCTCCTCACGGCGGATTGGACGCGGGCGGAATGGAATATCCAACCCTGATAACCGCCGGTACCTCGTGGTTGGTCCCGAAGGGTTTGCTGCTACCGGAGGGCGTCCTTGAGCACGAATTCGGCCACCAGTATTGGTACGGCATGGTTGCGACCAACGAATTCGAAGAAGCCTGGCTCGACGAAGGAATCAATAGCTACACCGAAGTGAAAATCATGAACGAGCTCTACGGATTCAACACTTCGACGATCAAAACGCACTGGGGAACGATGGGCGAGCCCGAAGAACAGCGCATGAACTATCTGGGGCGACCGGACGCCGATCCAATCGCGCGCTTCGCTTGGCAGTATATGAACGACTCGTCGTATGGCGGTGTGACGTATGGAAAGACGGCGACCGTGCTTCTCACACTTGAAAAAGTGATTGGCGAGGACACGCTGCGCCGCGCCATCCACACATACTTCATGCGCTACCGCTTTACCCATCCGACCGGCGAAGACTTTTTGAAAACGATCGAGGAAGTCTCCGGCCAGAACTTGCGCTGGTATTTCGATCAGTCTGTTTACGGAACTCAGGTTCTCGATTACGAAGTTCTCGGCGTAACTGCAAATCCTCTGAACTGGTGGGACAAGAAGCCTCGTTCCGGCCCTCCCCCAGGAGGACTGTACCGCAACACCGTCTTGATTCATCGCAAAGGCGATTTCATCTTCCCCGAGGATGTCCAGGTTAAATTCGACAACGGCGAGACGGTTAACGAACATTGGGATGGGCGCGATCGCTGGATTCGCTACACGTACGATAAACCCGCGAAGGCGATCTCGGCGGAGATCGATCCCGATCACAAAGTCTGGCTCGACCGCAGTTTTTTCAACAACAGCATGACCGTGAAAGAAGATACGCACGCGACACGAAAGCTGCGCGATCTTTGGATTTTCGGTACTGAGTGCCTCAGCCAATTGTTGGCGTGGCTCACTTAAACGCGGAGACAAACCAAAATGGCGAATGGGCAATCAGGAATCTTTGTAGGTGGCGCAGGATTAGTTTGGCGGCGCCAGCGCGTGCTGTGGTGGGTGTTTGTTGTCAATCTTGTCCTGGCAAGCTTCGCGGCGCGCACGATCACCAGCCGCGTCGCACCGGTCCTGAATCACAGCCTGGCCTCCAATCCTCTGTTGGTTTATGGGTTTCACTTGTCGGCGGTGAACGAACTTTCGAGCCTGCCTTCGGAATATCTAACGGTGGGCTCGACTCCCATGTATTACTCCGTGATTTTCTTTTTTTTCATGCTACTCGCTACGGGCGGAGTTCTCGAAGCGTATTGGCGGGATTCGAGCCCATCTACGGGAGAATTCTTTCTCAGCGGCGGCAGTTATTTCTGGCGGTTTCTCCGCCTGGTAGTTCTCCTTTTTCTGGTGCTAATCCCAATCGGAATTGTAGCGGCGGCAGCTCGCGGTATTGGCAACGTGATAGACGAGAAGTCCATATCGCCATTTTCGTGGGTGTGGTTCGAGCTGGGCGCGGTGTTGGTGCTCACGTTCCTGCTGATGTCAGTGAGGTTGTGGTTCGATATTGCCGAGGTGATCGCCGTCGCAGAAAGCGAGACGCGCAGCCGGAAATGTTTACGCCGCGGCGCGAAAGTGGTTTGGAACAACTTCGGCAGCCTGTTTTGGCTCTATTTTCGAATTAGCGTCGTCGGCTGGATCGTGCTTGCTGCGGGGATGCACATCTGGGTGCATCATGTGAGTCACGGCTCGATTACACTATCTCTTCTAATCAGTCAGCTGATTGCGTTGTTTTGGCTTGGCACGCGCTTCTGGCATCGCGCCAGCGAGACACTCTGGTACAAGAATTATTTGTCTCGTCCGGAAAGCGAATCTGTGGCGCCTGCGCCTTCGCCATATGAACCGAGCCTGGTGGCGAGCGCGCGGTAATACCGGCGAATCAAATCACCGGTCATTACCGGTTACCATATTCTGCAACGCTGCGACTCAGATCGAACCATCGCACTTTTTTCAGAACAATTAAATGCCTTCGCGAATGCCGGCATGTTCGTTAGAGGCGCAATCGCGCGGAACTGCGGCAGCGGGTGCGGATTAGTGTTTACGATAAGCCGCGCGTACTCTGGCTGATCGCTTCCGGCCCACACTTGAGCCCACCCGAGAAAAAATCGCTGCTCGGGGGTGAATCCATCAATCGGACCGGGTCGCCCGCGCGTATCCAGGCTTTTCTCAAAAGCGGTGTACGAAATCGTCAAGCCGCCAAGGTCCGCGATGCTCTCGCCTTCGACGAGTTTGCCGTTCTCATGCAGACCTTCCTCAACAACGAAGCTGTCGAATTGTTTCGCGACGCAATCGCCACGCTCTTGAAAATTCTTAAGATCCTGCGGCGTCCACCAGTTGTTGAGATTGCCTTGCGCATCAAACTTGGCTCCCTGATCGTCGAAACCGTGCGTCATCTCGTGACCGATCACCGCACCCATTCCGCCGTAGTTCAGAGCGTCGTCGCGATTCGCATCGTAGAACGGCGGCTGAAGGATGCCGGCCGGGAACACGATTTCGTTCATTGTCGGGCTGTAATAGGCGTTGACGGTGGGGGGCGTCATGCCCCAGAGCTTGCGATCCACAGGCTTTCCGATTTTTGATAGCCGATAATCCCGGTTGAATATCTCGCCGCGCTCAACCACTTCGACATACATTCCGCGGTCCACCTTATATGCCGAATAGTCGCGCCAGACGTCCGGATACCCAATCTTCAGTTGGTACGCATCGAGCTTCGCTAATGCTTTTTTGCGCGTCTCTTCGCTCATCCAGTCCAGCGTTGTGATATCGGCGCGCAGCGCGGCCATCAAGTTGCGCACCATCTCGAGAGCGTGTGCCTTTGCTTCCGGCGGGAAATAATCTTTGACGTAAATTTGGCCCAGCGCTTCGCCGAGATAGCGATCTGTCGAACGAACGCAACGTTGCCACCGCGGAAGGATTTCCTTTGAGCCGGTGAGAGTTTTGCCGTAGAAATTGAAATCCTCATCCACAAATTTTGCAGAAAGCAATTCCGAACTCGCATTGATGAGATTCCAGCGGAGATAGACTTTCCAATCGGCCAGAGGAACGCCAGTGAGATCGGAATTCACTTCCTTGAAGAACTCCAACTGTCCAACGTCCACCGTGTCAATTGCGGGGTAACCGATCTCGGTGAAGTAGGAAGTCCAGGAGAAATTCGGCGTCAGCGCTGACAGTTGCGATAGGTTCAGCTTGTGATAGGTCTTATCCGGGTCGCGCCGCTCAACGTTCGTCATCGAGGCCTTCGCGAGCTTGGTTTCAAAATCCACCACGGTTTTTGTTTCGGCGGCTGCTGTGGCCGCGCCGTCTCCCAGAAGCTCGAACATCTTTTGGACGTGCTGAGTGTAGGCGTCGCGCGTTTGCTGCGACTTCGGATCCGTTTTCAAATAGTAGTCGCGATCTGGCAATCCGAGGCCGCCCTGAAACGCGACCGCTATCATTTGGGTGCTGTCCTTGGCATCAAGCGCTGAGCCAAAGCCGAAAAGCGCCGCCGCTCCAATGCCCTGCAGCCGTGCGATTTCGCTCTGCAGGCTGGCGACGTCGGACATTTTTGCAATGCGATCGAACTCGCCTTGTAGAGGCTGCACTCCAGCTTTTTCGATCTGCGCCTCATTCATGCAACTCGAATAGAAATCGCCGATCTTTTGATCGATCGAGCCAGCCGGCGCGCTTGTGTTCTTCGCGGCAGCTTCGAGGATCTGATGCAATTTTTCGCGGTTGTCTTCGGCGAGCTTCTGAAAAGTGCCCCAGGAGGGATATTGCGGAGGAATGGGATTGCTCTTGATCCAGCCGCCGTCGGCAAAATGAAAGAAATCGTCGCATCGTTGTACGCTGCGATCGAGATTCGCTAGGTCGAAGCCATGACTCGCGGAGTCGTCGGGCGCGGTTGCGGCGGGTGCGAAGTTATCGCAGGCTCCGGGAGTATCGGCCGGCGCGAAAGATTTCTCGCCAGCGGATACAGACTGCGCGCCTGCATAGAACGGCATCGCTGCCAAAAGCGCCATCGCAAACACTAAGCGAGCTACGAGCCTCATGCATGCACCTCGCGATTCAGATTGTCTAGATTGGGTGGCCCCGGCAGGCTCGACCCGCAAAACGAGACTCCATTCTCAATCAAGATGAAATGTGAGTCAAATTTTCACGTCCGACGACTATGCGTTATCGATCTGCGCACGCTGGAGTTTGTCGGAATAATCGATGTAGAGCGATTTCCACTCGGAATAGAAGTCGAGGGCCGCGAGCCCTGATTCGCGATGGCCGTTCCCGGTATTCTTGATTCCGCCGAAGGGCAAATGCGTTTCGGCCCCGATAGTAGGCGCGTTGATGTACACGATGCCCGTCTCCAAATCGCGCATCGCACGGAAAGCATTGTTCACGTTGCGCGTGTAGAGCGAAGACGACAGCCCGTACACAACTCCATTCGCGATCTCAAGTGCCTGGTCAAACGTGTCGAACGGAATCGCCGACACAACCGGCCCAAAAATTTCCTCTTGCGCGATTCGCATGTTCGGATCCACGTCCACGAACACCGTCGGCTCATGAAACCAGCCTCGCGAATAAGCGCCGTTGTCGAGCCGGTGCCCGCCCGTCGATAACTTTGCGCCTTCATTCTTGCCGATCTCGACATACTTGATCACCGTCTGAAGCTGCTGCTCGTTGATCGTGGGTCCCATGTCAATATCGGGATCGAGTCCGTCGCCGACTCTCAAAGCTTTCGCTCGCTCGGCGAGCTTCGCCGTAAATTCTCCGTACACTTTCTTGTGCACGGCCACGCGGCTCGCGGCGGTGCATCTTTGCCCGCTCGTCCCAAACGCGCCCCAGAGAACTCCATCGAGCGCCAGATCGAGGTTCGCGTCATCCATTACGATAATGATGTTCTTCCCGCCCATTTCGAGATGGCACTTCTTAAACGTCGGCGCACAAGCCTCGCTGATGATTCGTCCGACTTCGGTAGAGCCGGTAAAACTCACGAGATGGGTATCCTCGTGACGAACAAGCGGCGCGCCGGCATCCGGGCCCGTGCCATTCACAATATTCACAACGCCACGAGGAAGACCAGCCTCAGCCAGCACCTGTACGAAGTTGTACGAAGAATACGGAGTGTCCTCGGCAGGCTTTAGCACGACCGTATTTCCCATAACCAGAGCCGGCGCAATTTTCCACGATGGAATCGCCATTGGAAAATTCCAGGGCGTCACAAGCGCAGCCACGCCGATCGGAGATCGCACCGCCATCGCAAACTTGTTCGGCAGCTCAGAGGGCGTCGTCTGGCCAAACTGACGACGGCCTTCTCCGGCCATCAAATAAGTCATATCAATCGCTTCTTGCACGTCGCCGCGCGTCTCGGCCAGTACCTTGCCCATTTCACGCGTCATATCGCGTGCGTAATCTTCTTTTCGCGCCACAAGAATCTCCGCCGTGCGATAAAGAATCTCGGCGCGTTTCGGCGCGGGAACAAGCCGCCAGGATTTGAAAGCTTCCTTCGCGGCATCCACGGCGAGATTCACATCGGCTGCGGTGGACGACGGAAACATCCCGACAAGTTCTTCGCGGTTCGCCGGATTGCGATCTTCAATCGCTTGGCCGCCGCTGCCCTCCACCCATTCCCCGTTGATATAGTTCTTGTAGACCTTCGGTGGCGCGGCCGTATCCATGGTGGTTCCTCCCAGAGAGAGAGCTTTTGGCGATTTATGAGAATTGGATGCGCGGCAGGTCAACAACGACGCGCCAGCATGTTCGTGAATTTTAGAAAGTATCAGACGGCGAAAGGCGCGTCAACGCGACCACTTTCAACGAGCGCAAGTCCCTCCCCATTTTGACGGCAAACCGTGTTGGTCAGATTCCACGCGCGTTTTCAGATTCTGCTCGTCGTCAGTGTTGCATTGACAGAGCGCTCGGGAATGAGTAGACAAGCCTTGGATAACGCTCAAAGCGATCGAGTATGTCCTCTTATTCAAACACTAAGCCCTCTCCCCGCTGCGAAGTCCTCAGCACGGCGGCGCGCGGCTCCCCCGTTGGCACTCGTCTTGCTCTCGCCGCTGATAGGGGAGATTCTCAGCGGCGCGACTCGCATGAGTTTTATTTTCGCTCTAGTCCCCGAAATCATGGTGTGGGGTTTCGGCGCACTCATCATCCGAGAAGCTGTGCGACGCTGGGGCGGTGGCTGGACGAGCATCCTTTTGCTGGGACTCGCGCTGTCGGTGGCTGAGGAGCTCGTCATTCAGCAGACTTCCCTGGCCCCACTCCCGTGGCCGGCCGCATCTTCTGGATATGGACGCTTGTGGGGAGTTAACTGGGTCTACTTCCTGTTCATGCTCGGTTATGAAAGTGTGTGGATCGCGCTCGTTCCCATTCAGCTCACGGAATTGGTGTTCCCGGACCGCCGGAATGCGCGCTGGCTCAGCAATCTCGGTCTGATAATCTCCGGCGTCGTTTTCTTGCTTGGCTCCTATATTGCGTGGTTCATGTGGACTCAGAGGGCACGGCCCATCGTCTTTCACGCTCCTCCATACCAACCTCCGGTGGGGACGATCTTGTTGGGGATACTGGCCATCGTGCTTCTGGCGCTCGCAGCCTACGCGGTGAGCAAATCGAGGCCGGCGCAACTCCACGCTACCCATGCCGCGCCGTCGGTCTGGATCGTTGGCGCGACTATCCTTCTCTTCGGCTTCCCCTGGTATCTTTTGATGACGCCAATCTTCTCTCCCACCTTCAACCGCCCACTACCGTTCTGGATCTTCGTGCTCGCCGGATGCGGCTGGGCGGCTGTGGCATTCCTGATCATTCGATACTGGGCGACCGCTTCGGGATGGGGGGACATGCAACGATGGGCCCTCGTGTCCGGAGCTACGTTGGTCTGTATGGTGTCAGGATTTTCGGGCAGCGGCTCGTGGCCTCGAGGGGATGCGGTAAGCAAAGCTATCCTCAATGTGATCGCTCTTGTGGGGTTCCTAATATTAGCTTGGAGAATTCAGCGGCGAAGAATCACAACGCCGTGAGTGCGTCGCAAGAATGTTACGAAGTCTTTCCGTGTAAGTCAGCGAGAGCCGGACTTATTGTTTCCTTGTAGTAGGAGAACTAGGAGGCATATTCGTCGCGGAGCCCGTCGCCGCCGGGGCGCTCGTTGGTTTTGATTGCTGCGATGGCGGTTGCGGTGGTCGCGGCGCGCTCACTCCAGCGATGTCTGAACCGAGGCCCAGCTTCTGAAGGCTTTGAGCGTCGAGCTTTCCACTTCCGGTGAGATTGTGCTCTTCCTGAAATCGCCGCATCGCATCCTGCGTGTCCGAATCCCACTTGCCCGAGGGATCGCCCTTGTAGTAGCCCTCGCGCGATAGCGCGGTCTGAATTTCCTGAATGCGATCGGTCGCAGGAACTTTCTGTCCAATATCTCGGTGAGTCCGTCGCTTGGCATTCTTTTTCGTCTTGGCCTGCCGAGTTGCAGGCGCAGCGTGTGAGGATTGCGGTGGAAGCGAAATCTTATTCTTCGCGGCTCCAGCAGTTGGCTGCGCGAAAATCGCCGAGGCGCACGCGAACGTCAAGATAGCGGCAGCAAGCGCGAACCGCAGGCACACTCGCTCAACTTTTCTCCGAACTGGTATGTGGCTCATTCGCTTGGCACCGCGCCCGCAAGAAAAACAACCAGCGAGCGATCATTTGCATCCCGTCGAGAAACCTTGAACAGAACGTCCTGCCCGGGCTTCAGTTTCGCAACCTCACGGCGATAGTCTGCCGCGCCGTTGACTGGAACGTGATTGACCTCAAGCACGATATCGCCGCGCTGAAATTCAATATCTTCGCCGAAACTCGCCGGCTCGACTTCCATTACGATCGCGCCGGTTTTTCGGTCCTCTCCCAGTTTGTGAGCGAGATCAGGCGTCAAATCCTCGACGTACAAGCCGAACTTCGCCGGTTCAGCGCCCCCCGGATTCTGATCGCCTGCTTCGCCGACTTGAGGAAACAGCTTCGCGCGGTCCGCCACAACCACAGAAACATCATGCATCTGCTTTTCGCGCAAGTATCGCAATTGCACCGATTGACCAATCGGAGTTTCGGCAATCGGATCAACCAGGTCGGACCCGACGCGCACCGCGTGTCCGTTCACCAGCGTAATCAAATCGCCAGGCTGGATTCCCGATTTCTGTGCCGGACTTCCCGGCTCCACGCCTTCGACCACGATTCCGCTTGCAGCACCAAGTTCCCTGAGCAAGACGGGATTCGCGCTGTGATCTTCGCTGAAGCTGATGCCGATCGAGCCGCGCGTGACTTTCCCGGAAGTGACCAGTTGATTGTAAACATTGATGACGGTATTTGCCGGAAGCGCAAAACCAACGCCTTCAAATCCGTGCCCGCCCGTATAAATCGCGGTATTGATCCCGATCACTTCTCCAGCCATATTGACTAGCGGTCCGCCTGAATTTCCGGGATTAATTGCCGCGTCCGTCTGGATGAACTTCTGAAATTGAAAGCCGGGATTCGCGCGATCCTTCGCGCTCACTATGCCGGCGGTAACCGTGGCCTGCAAACCAAACGGGCTGCCAAACGCGAGTACCCAATCTCCAACCTGAACGCCATCCGAATTTCCCAGCCGCGCGATTGGCAGTGCGCGATCAGGCTCAATCTTGATGACGGCGAGATCGGTCAGTTGGTCCGTTCCGATCACTTTCGCAGTGTAATGTCTCGAGTCCTTATCCAACGTTACTTCAATTTTGGTGGCCTGATCGATGACGTGGTTGTTCGTCATGATGTAGCCTTTTCCATCAACGATCACGCCCGAACCCAGGCTACGTTCCGCGCTATCTCCCTCATCCGGTCCATCAAAAAAGTGATTGAAGAAATCCTGCAGGTCGTCGCCATCTCGCCGGGAGCGCTTCTTGGGGCGCGCGAGCACTTGCGTTGTTGAAATATTTACTACGGCGGGCACGAGCTTTCCGGAGATCGCTGAGAAGGTTCCGCTGAGCTGCACCGGGTCAGGAATCGCGAGCAACGACACGCCCGTGGCAGACTGCCCGCGCGTGGCCATCGCCCGGCCCGATATCAGAGTGCCGATTAAAATGCCTATCGCCAGCGTCATGACGATTAGAACGCTGGCAAAAAACGTCCGCCGTCGGACCCAATCCGCCAGCTCGCGAAACTGGATACCCATGTACCTAACTCCCTCGAAGGAACTACAGATGCTATCTGCTCTTGGTCAGTTGCAAGTATAGCATTGGCTGAGGAATGCGGCACGCCGGCCGAATCGTAAGCCGTGCTGTGTCCGCCTACTGCTCTCTCGGACAGGTCCCTGCTCATGGCTTAACGCCTGATGGCGCGGATTGGCGCAATCGTCCTGACATTGTTACAATACGACTTCAATACGATGACACCACAAACACTTTACGAAAAAATTTGGAACGTACATCTGGTTCGGGATATTGCCGGCCAGCCTTCTCTGATTTACATTGATCGCCACCTAATCCACGAAGGAACCTCTCCCCAAGCTTTCGCTGGCCTCAAATCTGCCGGGCGCAAAGTGCGACGGCCGGATTTGACTTTCGCCGTGATGGACCATTCGGTCTCGACGAAAAATCGAGAGCTACCGGTCCTCGATGCCGACGCCGCCGGACAATTTGAAGCCCTCGCACGCAATTGCAAAGAAACGGGCGTACGCCTCTTCGACATGCACAGCCGCAATCAAGGCATCGTGCACATCATCGGCCCTGAACTTGGCATTACGCAGCCGGGCCAAACGATCGTCTGCGGCGATAGCCATACCTCCACGCACGGAGCAGTGGGAGCGCTGGCATTCGGAATCGGCACCAGCGAGATCGAGCACGTTCTCGCCACTCAATGTCTCTCACAGGCGAAATCGAAGACTGGGCTGATCCGCTTCAATGGCGCCCGGCCCA
>DATBYF010000089.1:0-22232 GCA_036513895.1 Candidatus Acidiferrales bacterium
TTTGTTGAGGCGCTGGATCTCTTCCTCAACAATCTCGACTGAAATTCGACCACCGTGAGCCAGCGTGGACATCCGGATCACGGCAGCGTTCAGATCGCGAAAGTTCCCTGTCCACATTGCTGAGGGTGAGAGCCCAAATTCCAGCAATCGCTGACGCGCTTCTTTGCTGAAAGTCACACGGCGGCTCGTGCGCTGCGCAAATTAGTCGAGTTCAAATTGCAGGTTGGGTTCAATATCCTCTCGACGCGACCTCAATCCAGGCAGCGTAAAAGTCCACAGGTTGATTCGAGCCGGCAGGTCTTCACGAAAGCGCCCCTCGCGTACGGCGGCGAGTAAATCACGATTAGTCCCCGCAATCAGTTGAAAGTCACTGTGGGCCTCTCTGTCAGAGCCAAGCGGCAGGAATGTTTTTTCCTCGAGCGCCCGAAGCAACGTCGCCTGCTCATCATTCCCAAGTTCACCGATTTCATCGAGAAACAACATTCCCGTATCCGCGGCGCGCAGGATGCCGGGACGATCCTTTAGAGCTCCGGTGAACGCGCCCTTCACATGGCCAAAGAGCGTGGACATCGCACCATCGCCTCGGAGTGTGGCGCAATTCACATCTATAAAATCTCCGGTGACCGTGTGACGCATCTTCTTCAATTCGAAGATGCGTCGCGCCAGCTTGGATTTTCCTGCGCCGGTTGGTCCCATTAGAAGCAGCGGATCGCGGATGGCGATAGCAACCTGTTCTATCCGATCAATCAATTGATTGAAGGCGTGGTTTCTGGTGTCAATTCCTCCTTTTAGATAAGAAACGGCGTCACGCGCTTCCTGATGAAAGCGGGAAGCTATGCAGTCGTACTTTGAGAGATCGAGATCAATGGTTTTTACAGTTCAACTTCCGACTCGCGCGACTTTGCCTTGCGCGCTCGGAGAAATTTGATCGTCGTTGCGCCTGCCCTTCGGTCGTTGGATTTGAGGCCGGCGAAAAACAAGCCGCCGAATAAAGCGGACGCAGAGGCGGGTAATCACGCTCTCGCGCACAGTCCGCGAAATGCTCGAATAGCATCGACGTCGCTAGTTGAGCGTGTACTTGATAGTTGAAGAGTAGCTCTGACTTGTTCCTAGAAAGGCTCGAGCTTGTACGGTAGCGCTTTTTGAGATCGTAAATGGCCCAGAATAAACGGGAGATTTTGTTCCGACTGCCCCGCCATTTGTTGTGTAGCGGATCGTGGCGCCAGGAACGATGCTGGTAATGGTGACTGTGACCGATCCATCTACGGTTGTGTTATAGACCGGACTGATTTCAGGCATGGGAATATTATTTGCTTCGAAACTCACGAACGTCCCGACGCCATCCGGAATGGTTATTGAAGTCACAGACGTTCCGCTTGGATTGTAGTAGGGAGATCTGCCGCGGAAATGAATGGTCTGTGGACTGCCAGTCCAGTTTAGATAAACAATGCCTCCCTCGTAGTTGCGCTGATACAACCGATACCCAGTACCCAAAGTGCTAGGGCTGCTCGACGTCATCGTACCGGTCGGATACCCCAGTGCCCCGGAATAAGGCGACCAGAGGTTGGGCAGCGTGTTGACACTTGTTCCGGGGGCGAAAAAGAAGTTCATGCCCTTGAGCACAGAATATACGGAAAAGGATGAAAGAATATCGGACTGATTAGCGCCGCCATTAGGAAGGATAGCCCGCAGTACAGCTACCTTATTTTCCTGGCTACCCAAGGCAGTAGCTGGAAACTTTGCTTATAGAACTGATTTCTCACCGTAGCAGTAGGGTTGGTGAACCAGGCATAGATGTCTTCTATTAAGACGCCCGGAGCGCCGTTAAAAACCGTCGGAAATAACGCAGGCTGAGAGATGGAACCTACATCGGTAATTGTGTGGATCGGACTAGCAGCCGTTTTGTTATATGTTTGCAGCTGATTATAGAAGGATGCTATTCCGTCAAGGAAAGCCGTATCAGTTTGCGGATATGGCTCGTTCCAAGTCACTCCGGATACAAAAACGCCGGCGCTGTTTATGACCCCGTACGAAATATAGTTGAAGGCCCCCTCATCCAGCTCGAGCCATTGCGAACCCGTCAAAACCTGCGAGGCATACTGAGTAATCCAAAAGTTAACGAATCGAGGATCGCTAACATTAATAGCTTGTTGCCAGTCGCTGCTGGGCGCCGTTGGAACTCCAGAGGAGGATAGAAGCAGTGAAGGGCCGTAGTAAACAGGGAGCGAAACACCTTGATACGTTGCGGTTACGAAGAGCGAAGGATTGCCAGCTGCGACCTGGGAAGCGTCATATGCCTGGAGTGCGGCATAAAAGTTCGCGATGGGTTGGCCATAGGTTGTGCCGGGAGCAAGTTGGAATGCTTGGCCATAAATCGCATTTATCGCCTGCGGAGCCAATGTGCCATCTGCGTCACCAACAAAGGCACCGTAATCAGAGTAGGTGAACGCTCCACCTGGATTCTGATAAACCGAACCGACCTCTGTATCGATTACCGTTCGAGTCTGTGCTTGAACAGGAGCTACGCAACCGATGAAAGCCAACAAAGCCGAAATTACAAACGTCCTCAGTCTGATCGCTTCTATTTTCATGGTATACGCCTTTGCGGGAAGTTTCGGGAGGCACACACCGGCGTACAGCGTAGCCGCCTTGAACTTGAGAATCACACCCAAGAACAGACTATTTAAAGTCCGTCAATAACAAAACTGTCCATAAAGCCAGTTTTAGTACAACTTGAACTCTTAGTACTACCGAAACGATGAGCCGTCAAGGACTGAATGCACAAAATGGGGAAATCTACTGTCTAAGAATTTCTTCGCCTGAGGCCGCGTCGCGATCGGATCGCGGTGTGGACTATCGCGGATGTGATTCTCACGTGCGAGCGGCTGCCGTTCGCGGACAATTCGTTCGACTTCGTCACTTATACGGACATCATCGAACATCACGCATTTTCGCCGAAACGCGTGCTCGCGGAATTCATCGTGTACTTGTTCCCGGTGCCGGGTGATACTCGCTACGCCCAATCACGCTATGACCGGGTCTAGAACAGACCGGCGAGAGCATTCGTTACGGCCTTCCTGGTAACAGGTTGACTCGTAGAAACCTGACGCATTCCAGATCGCATCGCAACCCTGGTGATCTAAGCTAAATCATCGTCCAGCCGTTGTGCGAAAACATTCCTGTCTTGAACTGTGACGAGAAATTCAGCCTCCACTTGGGACTCAAGATTGTTTGGTAGTTTTAGAGCGGTGACCGTGTCGACGGAATCGCGACGCAAAAAATTGGGTCAGCTTGGAAAGACAACGGTGGTGCCGGCCGCTTCGTTCCTCTGTCGCGTGGCGTCTTTATCGAGTTCGGCGGCGGGGAACGAGCGTCGCATGCCTTCGCGCGTGATGTAGATGACGCGATCCTTTGAAAATGTGAATGCGGAGGCCAGCACGACTTGGCCGTTCTTGCGCACCAGGAAGAACTCGCCGACATCCGGCAGCGCAGCGGCCGGCCCAGGAGCTGCGTTCTGGACGGGGGCCGGGGCAGGCTGCTCAACAACGTACTGCTCAGGCTGCTGCGAGTAGTCGGGCTGCTGCGCGTCGTAGGACACGTTGTTGTAACCATAATCGAAACCGTAGTCGTACGGGTTGTAGTAATAGCCCGGGTAACCTGCGCCGAGGAAGACGACGGATTGGTCGCGGTGCCAGCGTCCATAACGATCGCTCCAGGGGCGAGTGGTGACCACACGAGTGGAATTCAAGCTTCGCGTGCGTACGAAACTGCGCGCGGCGTAGGTTCGATTGACGGGTGCGGCCATCCGGGGAGTCACACGAACCATGGGAGCGCGTGCAACGGACGCGCGGGAGCCGCTGCTGAAACTACGGGATGCGCTGCTGTACCCGTGAGACGCGCCGCCGCCGCGGGCCCCTCCTCGCTGTGCCCATGCTGGGCCGGCGCAAGCGAACAGAAAAGCCGCGACAGATACTGCCGCCAACCCTGCTTTGAGTGCCCTGGTCATATCGAGAGGCTTTCCTACTTGCTTAGACGCGCGGCGTGAGAGGTCGGATACCACAGATTTCCGGTCTGCTGCTGCCAGGACATTCCGAGGACTCGCCTGCTGCCGAAACACTAACAGTTCTAAGTGTGGGCGCGCTGCTTCGGCCTCACCTCGAATCGATGGATTTACCCGCATCAATCGGCACTGAAGTGACTATTGTGAAAACGCATCTGCCGGTACCTCTCGACGCTTATGACTCCGGGTGATAGCGTTTTATTAACGGGCGAGTTCCTTGCATAGGACGAGTCGGGTCCTTTTCGGTGCCAGCGCAGTTGTTGAAACGGAGTCAATCGACGAGTGGTGCGAGAATCTTGAAATGGGGCAAGCATGATATTTGGCGCGAGCAGCGAGGCAGGGCGCATTCGTAAGAACAACGAGGACAGTTTTGCCGTGTCACGCGAGATGAATCTATTCGTCGTCTCCGACGGGATGGGCGGCCAGGCATCGGGCGAAATCGCGAGCCGTCTTGCCGTGGAGACAGTCCTAGCGCATTGTTTCGAGAGCAGCTCAAATTCGACCTACCCGTTCGTCGGCGAACGCATTGCGGGTATTTCCGAGACTTCCAATCGCTTGGCCAGCGGGATCCGATCGGCCAATCAAGCGATCCTCCAGACAGCGCGCGCAAGTGCGGCCCAGCGAGGAATGGGCGCAACAATTGTGGCGGTTCGCTGCGAAGGTGAACGAATGAGCGTCGCGCACGTAGGAGACAGCCGCGCCTACCGTTTCCGGGGCAACGAACTCGAGCAACTCACGCGGGATCATTCATTGGTCGCGGAACAAGTGCGTTATGGAGAATTGACCGAAGCGGAAGGAAGCACAAGTGAGCTTCAGAATGTTCTGCTCCGTGGTTTGGGCATCGATTCCGAGGTTGAAGTGGACGTGACCGACGAGCTTTTGGTCGAAGGCGACCTAATTCTCTTGTGCACCGACGGACTCACGCACGAAGTGCCCGATACTCAAATTGCATCGATCCTGCGAGACGCCTCCGATCCGCAAGAAGCTGCCAATCATTTGGTAAATGCTGCGAACCAAGCCGGCGGCCGCGACAACATTACCGCGATTGTTCTTCGCCCATTTTCGCAGCGGATCCGTGCGGGGCGTCTCGGGAAATGGCTCCGGAGTCTTGGAGATCAGTCATAAGAGGTAACGCTATGCCGAAACTAGTCCTGAAATTTGGAGACTCGGTCTTAAAGGAAATGCAGCTAGGCCGAAAGGAAGTGAGCATCGGCCGGTCGCCGAATAATGGCCTGGTGATTGATAATCCGGCGGTATCAAATCGTCACGCCAGAGTTTTCAGTCAAGACGAACACCTGATGCTCGAAGATTTCGGCAGCCTGAACGGCACTTTCGTGAATGGGCAGCGAGTGAAGTCCACGTCGCTGAACCCGGGCGATGCCGTAACAATTGGAAAACACACGATTCTTGTGGAAGACACGCACGAGCTGGATGGCTTTGCCGTATGGATTCCCAAAACGAGGCCGCTTCCTGTCGCTCCGCAGATCAATGAAACGGTCATGCTCGACACGAAAGAGAGGCGTGCGTTCGTCCAAAAGCTCGCCGCTGAAGGCGAACGATCTCAGGTTGCGCCGGGACGCCTTAAATTGGCGACGCTCCTGGTGATTAACGGCAAGACAGACCAGCGCGAATACACGCTGACCGACAAACTTACGGTGATTGGGAAATCCGCAATGGCCACGGTGAAATTGCAGGGCTGGTTTGCTCCAAAGGCAGCAGCACAAATCAATCGGCGGGACGACAATTCATATTACATCGGCGCGGCTGGAAGACTTCCCAAAGTCAACGGCAAGCCGGTCAAGCGGCCAGTGAAACTCCAAACCGGCGACTTGATAGAAGTCGCGGGTATCAAGCTTGCATTTCACTATCGCGATTGAGACTCAGCCAAATGCTATCGCGCTTACTTCACCGGATGCGACTTGAAGCCATGTGCCGCAAGATTCTGCTGAGCGGCTTCGAGTTCCTTTGGATCCGCATAAGGCCCTACCTCAACGTGGTAAGACTGAACCCATAAGTGCCCCTTGCGCTGGGAAACGGCGCGGAATCCTAACTCAGAGAGCTTTTCTTTCGCGCTGTCTGCCCAAGCTGAATCCTTGGAAGATCCGACTTCCAGGTAAGTGAGGGTCGATCCGGGCGCACCGACAACGAAGTTACCGCTATCCGCCGGCTTGGCAGTTGGAGTCGCCGCTACTGGAGCGGCCAGCGATGTATCGAGCTTGAAGTCCGCAGTCTGCATTTCGTCGGCAGTTGCGGTGGTAGTGCTTGACGCCTGAACGCGAGTCGGCTGCTTTGCGTTGGACGACCGCAATCGCGAGTTCTTGCTTTGACTCGAATTCGTTCGAGACCTTGCTCGGTTTAACGGCGATGTATTGGCTGACCGCGAATCAGAGCCGCTATTCAGGTCCACTGGATGCGTAGGTGGTGCAGTAGCTCCATCAGCTGCAGCGTCTATTCCTTGTCCTGATTCCGTACCTTGCTCGGCAACTCGGCTCTGGACTGGCGCGAGGGCCGATGAGTGAATGGATGCCGATTTGCTATTTCCGCTAAGGCCCAGGCCAAAAGCAATTGCACAGCCAACGAGAATCACCAGCCCAAGCCCCGCGAGCGCTTGCTGAAAGCGGACCGCCGTCATCGCTCCCCAATCTCGCTCCTGGACGAAAACTCTAATTCTCCGGGCGGCGTCGAGACCAATTCGCTTGCTTTCGATGCCTACTTGCCGAAGCTTCGATGCGCACCACGGAAACGCGGGCTTCGCTCGTTCTACCCCGTGGCTCAAAATCTCTTGGACGGCGAATCCTGCCTGCTGAAGTCTCGGGACAATAGAATCCCACCTATCAGCAACGGGACTTGCTTCCTCTTCCTTCCTCAGAGCCAATTCGAGTTCATCCACCGACTGAAACCGCTTGTCGGGTTCTTTTTGCAAGCACTTCAAGATGACGGCTTCAACATCGGCCGTGAGCGTCTGAATGATTTCGCGAGGGCGCTTCGGAGGTTCGCGAAGCTGCATGACGGCAGTAGCAATCGGATTGTCGCCTGAGAACGCCGGGATGCCTGTAACCATTTCGTAGAGCAGGAGGCCGACGGCATAAATATCGGTGCGCGCGTCCACACGCTGAAGTCCGACTTGCTCCGGGGCCATGTAGGCGGGCGTGCCGGCGATCGTGCCGGTCATGTGAGAATCCTCGCGGACCACGCGCGCGATTCCGAAGTCCATGATCTTCACGCTGCTGCTCCGGTCCACAATGATGTTCGCGGGCTTCAGATCCCTGTGAACGATTGCCTGCAGGTGGGCTTCGTGTAGGCCCGCGCAAATCTGGCGGCCGAGCTCAAGTGCTTCATCCACTGGAATTGGTCCGAGGCGCCGCAATCTCGACGATAGGCTCTCACCCTCGACGAACTCCATGGAAATAGAGGCCGTTCCGTTCGAGCGATTGAATTCGTGGATTCGGCAGACATTTTTGTGTGTGACTTTCCGCGCGAGGCAGACTTCTTTCCTAAGGATCTCTTGCATCGCCGGGTCAGACGCCAATCCGGGCTTCAGGACTTTCAGGGCCACGATTTCATTGGTTTGTAGGTCTCGAACTTTGTAGACCATGCCCATGCCGCCCGTGCCAATGTGAGAGAGAACCTCGTAACGCGCAGGCACATTCGAAGGTGCTTCCGTCCAACTCACTTCGAAAACGTCTTCTTCGCGACCATCAACAGCCAACTTGTCGAGCCATTGGCAGTGCAAATCGGATTCTCGAGAGGCCGACTCGTACACCGAGCGGGAAACGAGTATTTGTCTGGCTGCTGCGCGCTTCGTGATGCGTACGGCTTCATTTACAACACCGGCAAACGCCTCGATTCCTGAAGAGCCCTCGACTGCGTGAATGCCAATTCGCGCCTCGAGTTGCTCGCCTGGCATACGGAGGAGGTTTGCCTGCTGCAAGCCGCGTAGGATCTCAACTCCCGCGCGGACGGCAGATACGGGATCGGAGAACTCCGCCATTAACGAGTCGCGAATGGTTTTCACCGCGGTACTCTGATGGCGCTGAAGGATGCTGATGACTTCTTCGAATTGGGAATCGCCCTTTGCTCGGTTGGAAGCGTCATTCCTGTGTTCGGTGAGCGCGGCGCTTAGCGCGTCGACGAATAGGACAGTCGGAGTACCAATAGGCCGCCCCAGTTGCTCGCCCATATCGACTCGCACGGTCGGTGGGCCATCCGTGCTAGTTATAGCCATGATGAGAAATCTCCCCTTTGACAGGACATAAGAATAGAAAGGAGGAGCACCGGCGCCAATGGGCGGCAGGTAACATCGCAGTAGTACCCCGGGCTACGCGAGGCTGCGCCGGCGGCACGCACGGCGCTCGGTCTTTGCGAGTAGTATTCAAACCGCCTTAGCGTATGGTTTTTTTGCGTACCCCAAAACATGTGTTCGTGGGCAATCTGAATCAAGTATTCCATGCGCTTGGAATCAAAGACTCGCATGACCCAAGCCGGTTTTTGGGCAAAGCACGAAACGGTGGATCAAATGATGCTTAAGCGCAATTTCAAGGGAACTGAGATCGCGACTGCTCGCTTCGCCAAACCGCAGTCAGCGACAATCGGCCTTGTTCCTTCTTCTAAATAAGCCTCCGATGTGTCCTGGCCCCCATCCAATCTTCATAAAGGCATAAATGCAACAGTGATGAGGAATTCCGAAAGCTCTTTAGCAACGCCTGTTTTGAAATGTGTTCATCCGTCCGGCCGTCCATCGCAGTGTTCTTTAGGCTTTTTCGATTCAGAAGAATCCCGACGTCCGCAGCCTGCACTCGAACTCCATGCCTTAGGAAATCGCCAAATGCAACTGCGTTCTTGATCTCAAAGCCTGAATCTGAACTCCTGTTGAACTGTTTCATTCGCTCCGCCAGCGAGGCAATTGCGCGTTCTACGGATTCCCGTAAGAAATGTGGAGCCGAGGACCCAGATACGTTTGCGCCGGCCATGGTGGTCGTCCATTCAGCGTCTGGACCGGCCTGACGGACGTATCCTTGCATGCTCAAAAAAGGAAGCACCGCACTCGCCTTTTTCGTTGTAATGCCTAGCGTCTCGGCCATGTCTCGCGTGGTCCAGGTGTCCATTCCCCTCGTTTCTTTTAGAAAACTAAAAACTGCGGCGACGGGAATTTCCGGAGAACTATCCCGGCTACTTGCTGTACTTCGAGATTTACGGTTCTTCTTTGGAACTGTAGCTTGGAATGTAACTGTCATATCAGACCGCAATTCCTAAGTAACTTTACGGAATTGAGAAAATCGTCGGTGATTATATCTCTCGAACTGTTCTGTGAAGGGGCGACTGGACGAGCGCGGCATTGCCATCGGTGCACTGTCTGAATGGGCCTTTAAGGCATAAGCGATCTCTTGCGCAGCGCACACCGGAACCGCGCACCTTCTCAACCTGAACGCCCTTCGGGATTTGGATTCGAACTACCTCGGTTGTTCAATTGTGAAACCGGCGTTAATAATTGCCTTCGAGATGTCGCCGAAATCCTCAAACGATATCACGAACGACGAATCTTCTTTTTCTGCTGCCGAAATGTGACTCGCAGCCCATAGAGAACCTTTGGCCGTTCGCGGAGTAAGAAGAACATTCGCCTTCCTTTTCTGTGTCGTAAAATCGTACACGGCCATTTCTTGATCCTCCGAGACGCCAATTGTCCAAAAAATAGGGCGACGGTGGAATCCAGTGCGCGCCGTATGACGCCGACGTAAAGTAACGCGGAATGGAACTCAGTCTGATTGGGAGCTGCGTCTGGAAGATGGCACACCCCATATCAAGATCCGCTTGAAGTCTGAACGCCAGCCAAAGAGTGTTCGAACCCTGTAGACAATAAGTGTTATTTCTCGTTTGTTACGACGCGTGTGACTGCGGGTCACTGCCTTCGATCCTAGATTCGACCGGTAACTTTCTGATGTCCCTCCCCTTACGAATGCGTGGAAAGACGCCCAAAAGGCTCATACTTGGCACACGGCTTGCAGCTTGTCACTCGTAACTCTTAGGGATTCGGCGCAAACTCGTCTCGATCAATCTACTTCAACCTTTAGGCAAGGGGCCATGAACCGAAATCAAAAAGGGTTCTCACTTATCGAGCTTTTGATCGTCGTTGCGATCATTTTGATTGTCGCGGCTATTGCGATTCCGAACCTGCTCCGTGCCCGCATCGCGGCCAATGAGGCATCGGCGGTGGGTTCGATTAGGACGATAAATACTTCTTCGGTGGAATACGCCGCGACGTACGAGAATGGCTTTCCGGCAGGTTTATCGAAGATGGGTACGGCAGCGGCCGGCGATACGACGGCGAGCTGCGGCGAAGGGTTGTTGATCGACAACCTGCTGACTGCTGGCGTCAAGAGCGGTTACAGCTTCACGTACAAAGACGGCACGGGCGATACGCCCAATGCGGCGCCCACGGGCGGCTGTGCGGGCTGGAACACATATTCGGTCACTGCTCAGCCGGTGACTCCAGGCACGACGGGGCAACGCTATTTCTATTCGGATCAGACCGGTGTAATTCGATTCAACGCGACGGGCACGGCCACAGCTACTTCTCCACCGCTGCAATAACGGAATTTCATTCGGCGAGACTCACACCAATTGTTTTTGTATAGTTACCCGATGGCATCGAACTCGAAACTGCCTGGAAAGCTCACGCCGATTTGGCGGCTAGTTGTTGAAGTCGGTTTCATAATCTTCTTGTTCTATTCCAATCTTTTGATGGGGCAATTTACGCGTACGAATGGCAACGGAAAGACCTTGGCATTCGCGATTCAAGAGATCTTCACGGGCACCAACTTCGTAGTTGCCATCATTTGCGCACTGTGCGGTTACGTAGTTCTCGAATATCTGCGGAAGAAATTCTAGCGGCATTTCTGAAGGGGTGGGAAGCGACGATCCCGTGCGAGTAGGCGCCGCTCCCCGGTTGACGTCTGTATCTACAACTTGGATACGGGCTGTTGAAATAGGTTTCACCAAGACGGGGGCTGTCTTACGAAATCGTCCAAAATCGGTACGGATTTAGCGACGCGACCAGCCAGGTAAGGACGCCTTCGGGCAACGGGCCAACCTTCACCGTCTGATTCTAGCGTCAATCCGTAGAGTTTAAGTGGGAAGCGGCGTTGTGTTTCGGTGCACCGCTTCCCAGCGGAGTTTCTAGAGCTATGCACCAAGTTGGATATGAGCCATTGGGAAAGGTTTCAGGTGGAGAGCCCCGTGCTCGACTATAGGTTCTCTTGAATGAACTGGGGACTGAGATGCACGTCGAGTTGTATCAGTGGTGAATCCCCTACCGCTTTGAAGCTGTGAATCTCGCCGGCCTTGATGACAAAGATGTCCCCAGCACCGCCCTCGAACGTTTTGCCATTCACCGTCCACACTCCGCGGCCTTCACGGATGAACTGGATCTCGTCATAGGGATGCCGGTGCGGACCTGGTCCCGAACCAGGCTTTCCATGAAACAGAAAGACCGAAACACTGGTGTCGCCCTGTTCAGCTCCGACAAACTCATGCGAACTGCCGACAAAAGGCAGGTTCTCTTGTCGCACATTATGCATGTTCGTTGTCCCCTGCTAGGGTTGGATGATTGTGGCTTGGGTCAGGCTTCAGGAATGCGGAGAGTAATTGACCGGCCAATGCCATCGTTGAAGAATTAGTACCCAACTTGCCGATCACGGCAACTCGGAAACAACCGGCTGGCCTATGCATTGCACACCGAGCCGCGCTCGCTCATTCGCATAAGCGGAACGCACTGGCCGATTTGAGAGCCATCCGCGATTACTTCCTGAGCGGCTTGGATCGCGCCAATTGGAGTGAGATGGAATCCCGCGTAGGTGCGCACTATTTCAGCTTGGCCGCCTTGGCTTGCTGCAGGATGGGAATGTCGGGGTAGGCGTCTTCCCAGAGCGTGAGGGAAGCTTTGCAAGCGGCGAGCGCCCGGACACGAGCAGCATCAGCATCTGCGCGCTGTGAAGTTCTCGACTGCAAGGCGTTGGCACGAGTCACGCCAAGATGCGCTAACGCTCCCGTCCAGCAGTTCCAGACGATCCCGCTGTGATCGAGAACCGTTGACACATTTTCAATACGGAGACTTCGATACCTGCGGGCGGCGCCCTCAACAGCAATCTGTGCCTTTACGGTTGGCTCGGACGCGGAGGATGATTTTATCGACGGTTCCGGACATGGATGCACTTGGCTGTTCCGGAATTCGCGCCCTATCCAGATTCAGTGCCGCGACCTTCGCTGACCTAGCCATGCGCGGCTTCGCCATCTCGTTCTTGACGCTGGCGCTTGTCGCCGTATCTACTTCGCTCTCTGTTCTCTTATTCAACATACGCATCATGACATAAGATAGAAGCCATGCAGTCCCGTTTGGAACAGCCGGAAATACGCGATCGCTTGCTATCGCTAACGCCACTCGGACCGCCAATATCTAAGGCTCGAAATGCTTTCTGGTGTTTAGTCCAGTTCTAAGAAGCGGCTTTCGCGCGTACCATATCCGGTTGCCCGACCAGTTCCTCAAAAAGAGTCCGGTAATGAATCATGCCTTGGCGCAGTTCTTCGGTACCCGCCTGTCCCTTTGTTTGAAGGAGCGCGCTTCGGTGGGCTGCGCGGTAATTTTCGAGAACTAAAGGGTGATCCACAGAAATGTCCGCCGCACGTTGTTCAAAGTCGCTAACCGGATTGCGCGCTGCCTTGGAAACCTTCATGAAACCGGGGACGCTTAGCGGAGATTGTTGACGAGCATGATGTCGGAGTTAGCTTGATCGATTTGCGAATAAAGCATGTATCGGCCGTCGGGGGAGATGGACATGCCCTCGTCGAGGTCTTTGTCCGCTCTGAAGATTACCCGCGTCTGCCTTGTGGCGAAATCGTAAAAGGAGATGCTTCGCGGGGCGTCCTGGGGACTGAAGTAGATGCCGTTTGGCATTAGCGCCCACTTGGCGTCCTGCGTGATTTTCGGCATTTGCGGGACGGGTTGGGGAGTCGCATCGAGACGGTCGAGCGCAAGCATCGTCATGTTAGAGTCGCTCGACAGAAAGTACAGCAGCTTGCCGTCGGAAGATTCGATCGGGAGCCTTACGTCTTGGGATGTGGCGAGAAGAGTTGCGTCCCCACCAGCCGCAGGACATAGGTATAGCTGACGAGCAATACCTTCGTAGCCGCGAAAATAAATCCATTTCCCATCGTGAGACCAGAAAGGATGGCTCGACTCGCGGACGCTGGTCTTCAGTTTGTGCGGTACTCGATCAGAAATATCGACGGTGTAAACACCAAGGTGACCGCTAGGCTCCACCATATGGAATGCAATCTTCTGCGAATCGGGCGACCAGCGAGGGTAACCGGCGATTCCTCCCTGCGAAATCTGAATTAGGTCGCTTCCGTCGGCGTCTGCCACCCAAACGCTCCAGGATCCAGAGCGAGCAGAATCGAAGGCCACATGTTTGCCGTCCGGCGAATACTGGGCATTATTTTGCTGACGCGTGGAGACGTACATCTGGATCGCTGGAGCTTCGGGATGTTGCAGGTCTTTTCTCCAGATGTTGAGGTGGGCGTCGATCGCGCTGAATGCCAATTTGCGCCCATCCCGAGAAATCGCGGGCCAATATCCAGTTGTCACAAAAAGCTTATGCACTTCGCCGTCACGAATACGAACTTCATCAAACTCGTTACCCTTGGCCGTTGCCGTCCCCACAATGAGCGACTTATCGTCGGCGGTCCAAAGCGGCCCGGTGACGAGTTCGTGAAAGGTGATCAACGATCGTGTGGACTTTCCTCCCAGATCGCTCACTAAATACTCATAGGAAGTCGTGTTATGGACACAGACCAGGGCCAGTTCCTGGCCGCTGTGCGAGAACGTCGGGAATCCCTGGTGCCTGCAAGCCGCGTCATGCTGATACTCGTGACTTTCTAGCGTCTCGACGTTTAATAGAAAGTCGCGGTTGCCGGTGCCGCCGTTTTCCATGTCGCTGTAGGCGATCCATTTCCCGTCGGGCGACCAGCTGAGGGGAGCAGCAAGATCGTACGGCGTGTGAGTGGCAATCAATTTGCGTTCCGGCCCACCCAAGGCCGGTACAACATGGATGCCGGTGTCGTCAACGGCCAAGCGATGAAATGCTATCTGCGTGCCGTCGGGCGACCACGTCGTACTGATCCAATCGGAAGGATGATTCGTCAACCGCAGCAACTTTTCGCTGCCGATCGCCTTTACGTACAAGTCGTATTGCGGCCTTCCGGAGCGATTGCCAGTGCCGTTGTCCCAAGCGAAAGCGATTCGCGAGCCATCTGGCGAAAACGAAGGGGCCGTTTCCTGCCCTGGGTAGGAAGTGAAAGGAACAATTGTCATCGGCTCGGAATCGGCAGTTTTGAAAGACAACCAGATGAATGCGAACGCGGCCGCCGCCACGACGGCTACCACTACCAAGACAAGGCGCCACTTGCCATCGGTCCAGCTTTTTGCCGCAGGTACGGGCGCGAGTTCTGCAGATTCTTGGGCAACCGGTACGGTCAGGACCACCGGCGGTTCGGGCCTGATCGTTCCGATGAATCGGTAACCTCGTTTGGGAAGTGTCTCGATGTATTTGGGATCGTCCGCCGAGTCTCCTAGAGCATCGCGAATTTTCTTTACCGCCGCCGACAAGCTGTGCTCGAAATCGACGAAGGTATTGGCGGGCCACAGTTCACGGTAGATTTCCTCGCGAGTGACCACTTCGCCGGCATTTCCAAGCAACAAAACCAAGAGCTGAAAGGGTTGGGCCTGCAATCGAATTTTGGAGCCGTTCTTGCGAACTTCGCCAGACCGCAGATCGATTTCGAAATTGTTGAAAGCAATTCGCTGGGACAGTCGCGAGGAGGGCAAGAAGTCTTTACGAATCGAGGAAGGCATTCGGCGGTCCTAAACGGTTACTTGGTTCGCTGTAATTCGCACCTGCTCCGAGCGACGCAGGGTTTTTGAGCCAGCTAGCCAGGCACTGTCGGTCTGACTAGAGCTAGAGACTTTGGGCCGAAACTCGGCGCTCGGCGGGCGAATTACTCTAAAGTTACATTATCTGCGGCGAATGGCGCGGATGCTAACACTGCCAGAAAGCGTGGTCAAGCGCCAAAGCTTCGCGCATAGAGCCTCTGATATCAATGACTTAGCAGATCAACAAAAATTCAACGCAAAGTGACCTCCGAAGCATTGCCCCTACCGCCCGTATGGACGAAATTGCACGCGCTCCGGGTGATTCCGTCCTCCGGGGTTCAAGAACACAACAATCGCGATCGTTCGACTAAAAGGAGAAGAACAATGAATCGAATGAATCCCTGCCGGCTGCTTTCGGGCGGACGGTTTTCTGCTCTTGTTGCATTGATAGCATTGGTACTTTTGCTCACCGCTTCCGGCGCCAAGGCCGGTGGTTGCGGCGTTAGTACTTCCAAAGGGGCAGCCGCGACCCTAGCTCCCTTCGTCGGCCCGCATGGCAGCAATCTGCAATTGGGCGAAGATTTCTTAGACCATACCATCGTCGGTTTGTGGCACGTAAACTACACTGCCGAGGCCGAGTCTGGCGCCCCTATTTTCCCTCCGGCTCCCTTTGCGTTCCTCGAATCTTTTAAGACCTGGCATGCGGATGGAACTGAATTTGAAAACGCGTTTCTGGCGCCCTCGGGCGGAAACATCTGCTTCGGAGTCTGGAAGGAAGTAGGGCGCGGCCAAGTTAAGCTGCACCATATCGGTCTGATGTTTGACGCGACGACGGGTGCGATCTCGAACACATTCACCGTCGACGAAAAAGATACGGTTGGCTCCAACGGTCAAACTTACACCGGCAGCTTCGATTTCAAACTCTGGCCTCCCAGTTTCGCCGCTGTCGGCGTCGGGGCCCCGATCGCGGAGGTCACGGGGACAATCTCCGCTACCCGCATCACAGTAGATTAACCGGCTCCCAACCCGAAGAATGGATGTCACGCAACGTGGCAAAGGGGGATTGCACTTAATCCCCTTTGCCGGGGCCCACTTCTTCAGTGCGCTACGATTCGCTGAAGCAGACGTCGCGGACTTTCGGCACTTTCGGTTCCTGTCGTATCGCAACCTCCGCTTCCTTGATTATTTTTGCGCCAAGTTGCCGTTATTGCAGTATCGCCGGACCGGTAAAGACTCGCACGGGCAACCCACAACCGCGCGATCGAGAACCCTGAATCGGAACGGCATCGAAATCTTGCCGTATCCGCTGCAACGAGAACTCGTCAAAAATCTCGTAATCTCGGCAGAGGCTGCGGGCCGTGCAGATCTCTTTCCACTTGCACGGACGTATCGGCTTTCTTGAAATCTCGATTTCTCAAAGCCCAGCAGCCCCACACTCACACCAGGAAATCAACTGTTTCTCCGCGCTCTTAGACATCAACCCGCAAGTGTCTCCGTCAACATCGAGCGCGGCGGTGATGTAAATGACGCCCTGAAGCAATATCGCCGGCGAAAAATCCATGCCGGCCGCCAGTCAGTTCCAGAAAATCGACTATTGACCTCTACAGTGAGACCGCCATTGAAGTCCGAATCGGACTGTAGGTTCCCGGTGCGGAAATCGGCATGGTGATCTCACGAAACGAGGCCGAACCCCCGCCTAGCGGCCTAACGAGTCGCTCGAGTCGGAGACGCTTCTAAATTGAGGAGGATTCAAATGCCCGACGATCATTCAATACCTGCCGGCCAGAGCCCGGCGCCAGACCCTGCGCGGGAGCCGAAACGCTTGATTTCAGACCGAAAACTTGCGGCCAACCGTCTTAATGCCCAGCGGTCAACTGGGCCAAGAACCCTCCAGGGAAAGGAAAATAGTAAGCGAAATAGCTACAAACTAGGCATTTTCGCCCAACAGATCTTCCAGCCGACCGAACAAGGCCGCAAGGACTGGGAGGAATACAAAGACTTGATTTCCGATATTTATTCCCACTACCGGCCGCACGGCGTCATGGAGGAACGCCTCGTCGACAAAGTCGTCACCGAGACGGTTCGCTTTGCTCGTACGTTGAAGCTCGAGCGGAATGAATTGGACCTCGCGCGTGCACTTTGGAATCCGCCAATCGATAGAATTCTTCGTTATCAAACGGCCATTGATCGCCAACTCACCAGGGCGCTTGAGCAACTAGAAGGGCTACAGGCAAAGCGAAAGGCTGAGCCTGCTAAATCCGATCCCTCTGACGACTTGGGACCGGCCTGCGCAGTGTGGCCGACCTGGTTGAAGCCTCAAGATGGTGGGTCCGATTCTCTTCCTGTTCCGTCGGAAGTCGACCCGGGTGACGAAGAAGGCCTTGATACCCCCGCCCGGCCGGATACTTCGATGGCCGGCGAGGAATCGCTCGAAGAGGACGAAATCCCAGAAATTGCCGTGCCAACAATAGGAAATTACAAAACGAACCCACCGATTGCTTGCTCAGAGGCTGAAGATGACCGCCCTACACATAAGGAAGAGCGGCGGCCGCAGCTAAATCAAGGGCTCTCGGGGATAGACGAATTAGATATTCCGGCCACTGCCGATCAACCGGCCGACGATCTCAAGCCCGCATCCGATACTGAAATCGAATTGCGACGCTACGAGCAGGAAGTTAGCGAGGACGAGGAGCAGATATAATTCTCTGTGACGGTTACCATGCGAGGTATCCGGCAAGAGCTGGGCCCGCATTAAGAAGCGAGCAGTTCTGGCATGTCCGGCCACAAATCGTATCGGAAAGGCTCCCCATCGAAGCCGTGAGGGCAGGTCATATCTCTCGAATCATGTACAATTGCGCGAGCCGCTCGATGCCCCCGCCGCCCCCCACGCTCGATGGTCTCGAATCGGTGCTCGAGTCGATCACCAGCGACCCGCGCATCCCTCCAAATTTCGCGGAATGGATTCGCGAGAGCCTGCGCTACGGCGGCCGCAAAATTCGCGTCTTGCGCTACATACAGGCCCACTCCGAGGAAGATCAAACGCCGCGATTGCTCGATATCGGCGCGCAATTCGGCGCGCTTGCGATTTACGCTCAGCAGCTCGGCTGCCGCGTCGCGGCCGTGGACTATGGGATGTACTGCACAGCATTTCGCGACGTGGTGGCGGATCGCGGCGTGGACTATCGCGAGTGCGACCTGACCTGTGAGCCGCTGCCGTTCGGGGATAACTCGTTCGACTTCGTAACCTATACGGACGTCATCGAGCATCACGCATTTTCGCCCAAGCGTGTGCTCGCTGAAATTCATCGCGTGCTCGTTCCCGGAGGCCGCGTGATCCTGGCCACCCCCAATCACGCTTCGATTTACAACCGCATAAGACTTTTTTTCGGCGGAAGCGTGAACGATGAATTCGATTATTTCTTCAACACAACGGCGGATGCTGGCACATATCCCGGCCACCACCGCGAATTCACGCGCGCAGAAATTAAATCAGCGCTCGAGCGGACGAATTTTGGCGTTCTCGAATGCCGCGTGATTGACGATGATATGAAATCGCTTCGAAATTACCGGCGCCGCGGTGGCCGCGCAAAGTCAACTTCCGACTCGCGCGACTTTGTCCTCCGTGCGCTCGGAGAAATCTGGTCGCCGCTGCGCTTGCCCTTCGGCCGCTGGATTTGGGCAGCCGCCGAGAAACAATCCGTGGAATAAGTTGCTCTAGAAAAATTTATCGCGTGGATTCAGTCTGCGCGAACAAATTCACCCGACCGGATTTCCATGCTGCACACTCGGGAGGAATTGAACAATCAAAATGAAGACGCGTACGGAGAATTCGTGCGTGAAAAAAAAATCGGGCGGCCACGCGGCCAATTGCATGGCCGCGCAGCCGCCCGAAGGTTAGGGGCTACTGTTGTTGTTGCAGCGTCCCGAGGCCAACTATGCCCACGGCAACGGCTGACGAGTCCATATTGACATCCACGACGAGCGCACTGCTCGCTGTATAGCTCGTGATGTTGTCTGCCGTCCCGCCGTTGATGACCACTGAAGACGTCGACCGTCCCGGGTTCGTGGTATCCGGCGTGTAGGTTGCGCTGAAAGTTACGCTCGGATTCAAGCCCGTGTTATAGATATCGTTCTCGTCCACAGTTCCCGTCACCATCGATACCCCATCGGAAACAACATGGCCGACGAGATCGAAAGCGAGATCGGTGCCGGCAACTGTCGCGTAGGTACCGTCTTTAATAATCGCGTAGTTACCGACGAAAGTTGGGCTGGCAGCTTGAGGCACAACGAAGCCCAGGCCTAGATTGTCCACATCCAGGTCGAGCATAACCGCACCGCCACCACCAGACGTATTGTTTGGATCCACCACGTTAAGCGTTGGGTCAACTAGGTAGACGCCATAATTGGCGAGTGTGTCAGTCGTGGTACCCAACAGTTGCACCGAGCCATACCCGTCGGTGTTCACTGTGTAGGTGTCCCCGGTCAGCGCGCCAGCAAGAACGGGCGTGCCGTCACCCTCGTTGATGTCGGCGACTCCCGCCGTGAAAGTAGAGGTTGCGTCGGTGGTGAATTGGCCAGCTGCCGCATAGAAGCCGAGGCCGACATCCTCTTCGCCCTCTTGACCGAAGACGTAGCTCCCAGTGAGTGAGGCCGCGGAGAAGGTTCCGGCGGTAGTGCCTTGTCCGTACATCGAACCGGTCAAGAAGAAGTTGGAATCCGTCTCGAAGAGCCGGAAAACTTCCGGACCTACGACAAAGTAATCGAATGCAAGTGTGGCGTAGTTCGGATCGACGAGCGTTAAGGTGCCGCGTCCGGCAGCATCAGGCGCCGTGAAAGTGCCGGTGACCGTGAAATCATATATCGGATTTCCAGTAAGATCATCGTCGCCTTCGCCGGTAGTAAAAGTTGCCGTGCCATCTGAAGTCAGAACACCGCCAAATACGAAAGCGCTGGTGACATCATAAGACACGAAGGCATTACCGCCAGTCGGCACAGAAGTCGGAGCGGTCTGCAGATCGAGCGAACCCGACGAGGTGGCGCTAGCGTCGAATTCGATGATCAGCGCATGGTTATTGTTGACAACGGTAAAGCTCAAGGTTTCAGCAGGTGCGGTTGTAGGAGTGATCGTGATGCTCCCACGTCCGTCATCGCCAATCGTTACTGAGCCAGTCGTTGCGGTGATTGGGTCTCCGGTGATCACCGATCCGGAAGTGAGATCGAAATAGTCTTGCTCGCCGCCGGTAATGTTGCCCGCGCCGTCGAGAATGACGCTGCCGGCTACGCTAGTCGGAGCGCCACCTGCATCCCAGCCATTGGCATAAAAGGTGTAGGTTCCAGTCAAGCTTGATGCGCTGGCAACCGGGTTTACCGTTACCGATGCGGTCGCTGTAACTGAAGACATAGCCGTCGCATCAGCCGTGATCGTGACCGCTCCGGCGGTAGCAGGCGCGGTGTAGGTGGTCGAGGCTCCACTAGCTGTGTGTGCCGGGCTGAAAGTGCCGCAAGAACCAGTCGGGGTGCAAGTCCAGTCCACGCCTGCATTGGTGCTGTCGTTGCTCACCGTGGCCGCTATTGATGCGGTCCCATTAATTTCCAAAGATGAGGGAGGCGCGGTAGTGATTGCGATCGTCAGCGTGGCTGGGGGTGGAGTCTTGTGCCCACCGCCACCGCCGCACGCGGACAGGAAAGTCGCTACCGAGCACGCAACTGCAATCAGGAGAGATTTGCGATTCATCGCTGACCTCCCTTTTCCGCGGCCTGGGCCATGCGGCCCTTGACGCCGGGAACGATCAGGAAGCCGCGTTCAGTCCGCACTGGGGTCACGTGACCGCCCACGTCAATCGACCGGACAAGGAAGAGCTGCTTGTTCTTGATGGTGGTCATTGCACCGGTTACTTTCACCGACTGACCTGCGGTGACTGCCAAGGGATGTGATCCCTTGAAAACAAAATCGCCGATATGAGCATCCACCGGCCCTTTGGATGTTGAAAGTATCAGGTGAGTGCCTAGCGCCATTCCGACAGTGGGTTTACTCACCACACTCCGGATGGTGCCTTCCAGCGTGACTTCCTTGTTGACATCGTATCGTGGCGCCACCGTGACTCTCTTCGGCGGCGTATTGCTTGCGTAACTTGAAGCCGCGAAAACTGACAAGGCCACAAGGGTAAGAACCCCGATGCCTCCTAACACTTTCTTCATCTTTTCCTCCGTTTTTAGGTGAACCTGTATTGCAGAAGCCGGTGCAAGAGAGCTAGTGGCGGTTAAACTCCCCAGATGCGGTTTTGGATATTTTGAAGGACGACAAATCCCCGCCAGTCGGTCTAGGACAACTGGCCAAATCGCAAGCGAGTCTAACACTACTAGTACGGAATCATCCTAGGCTTACGTTCAATGTAGTCAAACAGTAAAGAGTGTTTGTAAGCTGTTGAAAATAATGCTGATATTCCGACGGCAGACGCAGTTAGGCAGCGTGGCGGCGGAGCAGGGTACCAGGTGAGTCGCGAACTTGTATCATTTTGATACAGTTTCTTGCCAGAGCCGGAGTTACAAATCTCGGCGTCCGTTATACAATCCGCGGCGCATTGAGCCAGCGAATTTACCCCTTTTTTAGGACTCCGACGAAGCGACGGCGAAATTTTGGCCCTACTGCGTGGGCGCTGATTTTTGGCGGTGTGCTGTTTATTTCCGCTGCAGCAAAATCGCAGGAGTCAGCAGCTGACAAGACGGATTTTCTGCGCCGCGCATTTCTAAAACATGAGTTCAACGCGAAATTCTTTGGGCCGGCACGGTGGCTGAACGGCGGAGAAGCGTACACAACGGTTGAGGCCTCGCCGAATGCGAAGGGCGCACGCGATCTTGTTCGCTACGACACAGCCACGGCGCGGCGCGAAGTGCTTGTCTCGGCATCCGACCTCACGCCGAGCGGCGCGAAAGAAGCGCTGGCGATTGACGACTACGATTGGTCTCCAGATCTCAAGCGGCTTCTTGTTTTTACAAACACGCAGCGAGTGTGGCGGCGAAACACGCGCGGCGATTATTGGGTTCTTGATCTCTCCACAAAGAATCTGCACAAGCTCGGCGGCGATGCGCCGGCGTCCACACTGATGTTCGCGAAATTTTCTCCCGACGGAAACAAAGTAGCATACGTTCGCGCGAACAACATTTATGTGGAGGACATTGCGAGCGGCTCGATCACGCCGATTACCCGCGACGGATCCGTGACGATCATCAACGGCACGTCTGACTGGGTGT
>DATBYF010000090.1:0-27237 GCA_036513895.1 Candidatus Acidiferrales bacterium
CCGGCCGGAAACACAGTGTCCATGTGAGCGCTCAAGAGGATCACCTGGCTCCGATCTTTCCCGAATCGCTCGCCGATCACGTTGCCCGTCGAGTCCAGGCGAACTTTCAGCCCGGCGCCCTCGAACAACTTCTTCACGGCCGCGGCGCGGTCTCCTTCTGAAAACTCCGGTGCCGGGATTTCCGTCAGACGAATTTGCTGCTCGGTGATCCAATCAAGATTTTTCGCGAGCCACTCGAGCGCGCGGTCGGTGTGCGGTTCGCGCGCCAAAGCCGCAATGTCCAGGTCTGCTGATCGGGCGGAAAGCGTGGCCATCGCACACAGGATACAGAATATGCGGAAAAGTTTCACCGTGGGATTCAGCGCCTTCGATCCGATGCGAGTTGAGGAATCAAACGCGAGATTGTACAGCTAAAACTGAGCGCCGAGACGCAATCAATCGCCAACTAGGACCCCGGAAAGTATCTCAATAGTGAGCCTTCGAAGCTCCGTCGCTTTCCGTGACGTCCACCAAGCGCAGGATCTCGGACTCGCTGAGGATCTGTTGAGCCTGCTTAGCCGCGGCGAAAATTCGATCCACGCGCTCGTCAGTCGCCGGGATTCCACGCTTCTCGAGCCAGAAAATAACATTCGAACGTCCGCTTAACGGTCCGATTTCAATGATCTGTTCGAGCCCAAACATGTGCGACGGCACGCCGCTATAAATCGAATTCGCCAAGTCGGGATCATTCTTGCGAAACGCCTTCACGATCGCCGCCGCGTGCACGCCCGTCGCGGTGCGGAAGGCATCCCGCCCGACCACCGGATAATTCGCGGGAATCGGCGTCCGTGTGGCGCGCGAAACCGCCTCCGAATAATCCTTCAGCCGCGATAAGTCCCGGTCAATCAAACCAAGCAGCCGCAGATTCACAATCATCAATTCCATCGGCGTGTTTCCGACGCGCTCTCCCAGACCCAGCGCCGCGGCATGAACTTGATTCGCCCCGGCTGCGATGGCAGCAATCGAATTTGCCACCGAGAGCCCGCGATCATTGTGCCCATGCCAATCCACGCGAATCTTCTCGCCCGATGGCTTCACCACATTTTCGATTACGAAACTCACAAGATTGTAAGCGCCCCCAGGCGTCGCATGGCCCACCGTGTCGCAAAGAACCGCCGCCCGCGCGCCGCACCGAATCGCCGTTGTGTAAAGCGCCTTCACCGTCTCAGGATCGGTGCGAACCGTATCTTCCGTGACGTACATGACCGGCAAGCCTTCGCTCGCCGCGAACGTGACCGCATCTTCCGTCGTGCGCTGGAGATGCTCAACGGTCCAATCTTCCACCAGCCGTCGAATGGGGCTCGAGCCGATAAACGTCGCTGCTTCGAGTTTCAATCCGGCTTTCTGCGAAATTTCTACAATCGAGCGAATGTCATTGCGATGAGTCCTGGCGGCGCAGTTAGGCCGGATTTTCAGCTTGGCATTGACGATTTCTCGGGCCAACGCTTCAGTATCCGCATACGCCCGCGGCCCTGCGCCGGGCAGCCCAATATTGACGGTCTCAATCCCCAACGCTTCCATCAAATGCAGTATTTCGATTTTTTCGCCGATGGTGGGATCGTGGACCGATGGATTCTGAAGGCCGTCGCGCAGCGTTTCGTCGTTGAGCGTCACGCGTCGCCCCGCGGGAATTTCCGGGCCCGCCGCCGTGTTCCAATCGTAAATCAAATCTTCGCGATTCACATGCTCCCTAATATCGCAACGTGTAGCTGTGCGGTGATGACGATTTATCCGGCTTATAAAGTGTTTTGCAAAATTCGCAGCGGTATATTTCCGCTTTCGCGCCGATCAATGCTTCCACTCCTTTCGGATAGTCGTACCAGCGTTTCAGATGGCCGAAACAGAATTTTCCTTTCTCGTCTTTCTCGTCGCAAGCTCGCTGCGTCGGTTTCTTCACCTTAATTTTCGGTTTCGCGGGCTCCGCCGGCGCTGTTTCAGCGGCGGCAGCGGGTGCGGCGGCGGGCACAGCGGGTACAGCGCTTACAGGAGCCGCGTTCGCCGGTGTTTCCGGTGCGCTGGGTTCAGCCATTTGATCTGTTCCTCACTCTGCGGTGGACTCGTTAACAAATACGCTGCTAAATACGATGCCTGCGGAAGACTGTGCCCAGCGCTCCCCGCGTCCGGCTCAGTGCCGCCATGCGGCGTCTCCAACTCGGCGCGAAGAGAAGATCCACAAATCGGTCGGCCGCAGCGGAAAGATCTCCGCTATACCCATACCACCAAGCCTTCGGCGTTCGCGGCAACCCGTCTACGTCCACATATTTTACTCGAACCATTTCAAGCAGTCCAAGCCGCGAATGCGCTCGGCCCCATCCGCTTGCGCCGCTTCCCCCGTGCGGAGCCTCGCAAACGCCATAATAGCTCGCCACATCGTTCACCATCACCGAGCCCGCCCGCAGCCGCGAAGCGATGGCCTTGCCTCGCTCAGAATCGCCAGTCCACACGCTCGCGCTCAATCCAAACTCCGAATCATTCGCCAGCGCGACGGCCTCGTCTGCTGACTTCACCGCCGCAATCGCGAGCACCGGCCCGAAAGTTTCTTCGCGCATCAAATCCATCGAATGATCCACGTTCGCGACAACGGTCGGCTCAAAGAAACTCGGACCCAATTCCGGCCGTCGCCGCCCACCCGCGAGAATTCGCGCGCCTTTCGCCACGGCATCTCGCAATTGTTCCTCGACCCTCTCCATCTGCCGCGGCCGAATCATCGGTCCAATTTCCGCATCTGCATCAGACGGCGGCCCGAGCCGAAGTTTTCCGGCTTTCTCGACGCACATTTGAGTGAATCGTTCCGCAATGCTTGCATCCACGTAGATCCGCTCGACCGATAGGCACGCCTGCCCGCAGTTCGTAAACGCGCCCCACACCGCCGCGCTTGATGCGGTGTCGAGATCCGCATCGTCAAGGACAATCATTGCATCCTTGCCGCCCAACTCGAGCACAGTGGGGATCAACAGTCGCGCGCAAGCCTCAGCGATTCTCCTCCCCGTCTCGACGCTGCCCGTGAAGCACACTTTGTCGGGCCTCGCCTCAATGATCGCCGCACCCAGCGCGCCTCCTCCTTGCAGCACCTGCAGCAGTCGATCCGGAAGTTTCGCCGCAGCCGCAACTTTTCCGATCAGCGCGCCCACTTGCGGCGTAAGTTCTGAAGGCTTCAACAAAACTGCATTCCCCGCGACTAGAGCCGGCACAATCTCGGAAATCGGGATCGAGAATGGATAATTCCACGGAGAAATCACCGCGACTACGCCGTGCGCCTCAAACTGCAGCCAGCCAGTCTTGGCCTTCACCGCGATGTTGTGGTGAGGAACGCGCTCCGGCCTCAGCCATTCCGCAGCGCGACGCGAAAGAAAGTCTGTGGTATCGAGCGCGAGAACCAATTCCGAGAAAATAGCTTCGACGTGCGGCTTCCCGGTCTCAAGCGATATCGCGCTCGTGATCTCGTCTCGATAATCGTAAATTGCATCGCGCAGTTTCCGCATCACCGCGCATCGCGATTCGATAGTCCGCGCCGCCCACATCCTCTGCGCTGCGCGAACGCGCGCTATGATCTCGGGAATGGCCCCGACCGGGGTCGCGGGAATTTCACCGGCTACGTTTCCGGATGAAGCGTCGATGGAAAGAACAAGGTCGTCAGTTCCGTGTTGAATCGTCTGAACGCCAACATGAAACACCGAAGATTGAGGCTGCGCGGTCATCTGCGTCCTGATTCTAGCCGATTTCGCTCCTGCCGTGCGGCCGCTCGTGCGCGAGTGACGCCGTAGGATCCGGATATTCGAGTGACACCAAATATAATCCTTCCGGCCCAACGGTCGGTCCAGACCGAGAACGATCCTTCATTTCGAATATGGAAGGAATGTCCGCGGGCTTCAGCTTCCCTTTTCCGACTTCCAGCAGTGTTCCCACAATTTTGCGAACCATATAACGCAGGAACGATTTTCCGTGAACTTCATAGTGAATTTCGCGCGGCGCTTCATTTGGTGCCGCTGCGAATATTTTCTTGCCTTCAGCGGAAGCCTCAGCCGAAGCCTCGAGCTGCGTCCCGAACGCAGCATAGAAATGGCCGATTATTTCAGAGCGATAAATCTCCCGATTCATCTCGCGATCCTTATCGTCGTCCTCAGAGCCGGAAGACGCCGCGAACGACGTGAAATCATGCGTCCCTTCAAATACGCGCGCGCCTTCAACCATGGCGGCCTCATCGAGCGGCCACGGATAATGAAGTACGCGGCGGTATTCAAACGGTGGAAGAACGCGCCCGCGAAAAATCCGATACCGATACGTCTTCGAGAGCGACTGCCAGCGCGAATGAAAATCGGGTCCCACTTCTTCAGCGGCCATGATGCGAATCTGTGGCGGCATCACCGCGTTCAGCGCGCGTCGAAATTCATCTGCACTCAAATTGGAATGAGTCTTAAAATGCGCTACCTGCCCCAGCGCGTGAACACCCGCATCCGTTCGGCTCGCGCCATGTACAAAAATCTTTTCCTGCGTAATTTTTCGCGCTGCGTCCGCAAGCGTCCCCTGGATGGTTGCCAATCCCGGCTGAATCTGCCAGCCATGAAAAGCAGTCCCCTCATACGCAATAGTGAGCTTGATGTTCTGCATCGCCACGACATTATGTCACGCGAACAAAAATGATGACCTACTGAGGATTACCGAGGGCTCAAGATCCCGCGCGCGCGAACCGACTACCCGGTCTCATCGCAATACTCCCCGCCCGGCACAGCGGGCAATCATCCGGTTCGTAGCTCGGAACGTCCAGCTCCAACAAAGCCCGCGCCGGAACATTCAACTCTAATCTCCCGCCGCTTCGGTCAATAATCGCACCCGCCGCAACAACAAGCCCGCTAGCCTGCTCGACCACCCCGATCGTCTCCCGCGTCGATCCGCCAGTCGTCCAGACGTCTTCCACCACCAACACTCGATCCCCCGGCTTCAATTCAAATCCCCGCCGCATCGTCATTTGTCCCGAGCGATCTCGCTCAACAAATACCGCTCGCAGTCCCAGCGCGCGAGCTACTTCGTGCCCAATAATGAGGCCCCCGAGCGCGGGCGAAACCACGCAGGAGATATCGAGGTCGTTGAACTTTTCGGCGATGGCGCGGCCCAGTTGATCAGCGTGTCTGGGATACTGCAGCACCAAGGCGCACTGGATGTACGTTCCGCTGTGCCGACCGCTTGAGAGCTCAAAATGGCCCTGGCGGATCGCGCCAATTTCTTCCAGAAGCTTGATCAGTTCATCGCGAGTCATTGGGGACGATTCCAGGCCGCGACACCCTATATCGCACAGCTCAGGCGCAGTAGACTAGGCCGCGCTGACTGCGTTGTCAATGCTGGGATGGAATGTTAGACTGCGCTGTCCGCCTGTTCGATTGCGAACCGTCGCTGTCCGATTCCGAACACGCGCACTCTGATTGCCCCCGATTACTCGATTCATATCAACCGGATACAGCTGGCTGCCAGCTTGCAGCCCAGAGTCGCAGTGAAACAAATTGGTACCAATCACCGTTTTAATAGTCTGAGTACTTGTGAACGACCCTGAATCGATCCCTTAGGGAGAGGAAGAACAAAATGACAGCACGGCTACTTCAATCGGCGCTTGCCTTTGCGCTTTGCGTTTCACTGCTGACCGCGCCCGCATACTGCGCCGCTCAGCAAGAGCAACAGGGGCAGTCCGGCACGCAATCCCCGCTCCCAGCCGCTCCGCCGAGCCAGGACCAGCAGCAGCCAGCGCAGCAACCGCAGCCGGCGCCGCAACCGCCCCCCGTGGCCGCGAATGCCACAATCTCGCAAAGTGGTGCGCCGCAGTCGGGCCGCGATTTGCGTCCGAGCTTCGACCACGACTACTCGAAGCCGCCCAAGCCTCTCCCGGATATCACCGCCCCATATCGCCAGGTGAAGCTTCCTAGGCTCGATCTAACCAACTCTCCCCGGATCGAGACTCTCATCAAAGATGGCAAGTTGATGTTGAGCCTCGATGATGCCATTACTCTCTCGCTCGAAAATAATCTGAATATCAACATTGCACGTTATACGCCTTGGCTCTCCGAGAATGATCTACTTCGCGCGAAGTCGGGCCAGCCATTTCTTGGCACGCAAACCATCATTCAGCCTTTCGGCCTTGGCGTTATTCCCGTCATCTCATTTGATCCGATCATCACGACGCAAGCCGCCGACACCTACACGTTGATTCCGGTCAACAACCCTTTCATTTCCGGTACTGGCTCAACTTCCGTCACAGCACTTGCGGCACACAACTTTCAAGAAACGGTCGGATACACTCAGGGTTTCCATACCGGAACAACCCTTCAGGTGGGCTGGTATAACGACAGGCAATCCAGCACTTCGCCAGAAAATATTTTCAATCCGTCGTATCAGGGCAATATGACGGTCACGCTGACACAACAATTGCTCAACGGATTTGGCACTACTCCCAACACCCGCTACATCATGGAAGCGAAAAACGAGGTGCGCGCCGCGGATTTCTATTTTGCCACGCAGGTGATCACCACCATCGTGTCAACGGAGACCGCCTACTGGGAACTGGTATACGCCCGCGAAAACGTCAAAGTGCAGGAGGCTGCGCTCGCCACTTCGAGCAAGCTTTACAACGACAACAAGCGCCAGCTCGAGATCGGCACTATGGCTCCTCTCGACGTGCTCACCGCTCAATCCGAAATGGCCACGGACCAACAAAATTTGATCCTGGCTCAGACCACCCAGTTGCAGCAGCAAACCGTGTTGCTGAACGCGATTACGAAACAGCTCATGGATCCGACGTTGCAAAACGTCGAGATCATCCCCACGACTCCAATTGAAAGCCCGACCAACAACGACGTCTCCCCGCTCGACAGCGCTGTCAAAGAGGCTCTCGAAAAGCGGCCCGAGATTAAACAAAGCGAGTTGTTGCTGAAGAACGCGGGTATCGAGGTCAAAGTCAGCAGGAACGCGTTGCTTCCGATCCTGTCGGTCTACGGGCAATATGAACCGCAAGGACTCGGCGGCTCAGAGACGATCAATTCGGGTGCAACGACTTATGTACCCTCGACTGCGAACCCGATTGTCGGCGCCAACGGAGTGCCGATTCTTATCGGAGGCCAGCCCGTTTATCTCGGCTCCGCCGTTGCCTTCGGAGCGTCTACGGTAATTCCCGGCGGCTTTACCAACGCTCAATCACAAATTTTTCAGAATACTTTTCCTACTTATACCGCCGGAATAAATCTGACGCTGCCGATTCGCAACCGTGCTGCTCAAGCGGACAATGCTCGCGCCCAACTTTACGATCGCCAGGCCCGGGTCCAATATCAAGCGCTGCAGAACAGCATCGCTGTGAACGTGCGCAACGCCCAGATCGCCTTGATGCAAGATCGAGCGCAGGTGGAGGCGGCCATCGTTGCCACCAGGCTCGGAAAGGACACCCTCGCGGCCGAGCAAAAGAAATATCAGCTTGGCGCATCCACCAGTTACCAGGTCGTTCTCCGTTCACGCGACCTGACTACGGCCGAAGGCAACGAGCTTCGGGCACGCGCCAATCTCCAGGAAGCTTTAGTCAATTATGACCAGGCCGTGGGACGCACGCTCGAGGTCAACAACATTGAGGTCGCCCTCAACGGCCAGGTTCCGGCTTACCATACGCCGAGTATTCCCGGCGCATTCTCGAATGTCCATTTGCTGAACAACAGCGGTCATCCGAGCTGGATGGGGAACCAGTAGCGCGTCTATCCTGACCGAGCGGCGCGCCCGCACTGCTAAAAACCCTCCCAAAGAGGGTGCAAAATTGTCTCGATTAGAAACTACCTCCGTTGTTTGTTTTGTTTTACTTACGGCGATTTCTAATCGTTTGGGTGTCTCGATTAGAATCGAGTACTGGGCTCCGCAAATTTGCGAGCCTCCCGCGTCTTAAGAGCGGGTAGGGCCTCACGTCTCGTCGGATTCGGTGACGTGAGCCACACGATTTGCATTGTCACATTAACATGAGACCCCCGGGTACCAGCAAATGTCGTGACATTTTTAGTACTATCCAAATGCTTTCGGCTCAATAGGATTGGACGGTCCACAGGGTTTCTTCAGAGGTGCTTTCAAAAAGGCAGGCACAGCGTCACGCGACCGAACTATGTGACGGAAACTTCCTCGTAAACACCGAAGACGACGCGCATGGCATCGCAAATTTCGCCGAGCGTGGCATACGCTTTGACAGCATCGAGGATATGAGGCATAAGATTTTCTTCGCGCCCGGCTGCTTTCCGGAGTGCGAATAAGCGCCGTTCCACTTCGTCGCTCGAGCGCTCAGCGCGCAATTTGCCCAGCCGCACAGACTGACCGGTTGCCACCGTCTCGTCAATCTGCAGGATTTCCAGCTGCTTTTCGTTGGTGACGTAATCGTTGACGCCGACGATGATTTTCTCTTTGCGATCCACGGCCATTTGGTAGAGATACGATGCTTCGGCAATCTCGCGCTGTGGATAGGAACGTTCAATCGCCGCGATCATGCCGCCGAGAGCGTCAATTTTGCGAATGTAGTCCCACGCGCCTTCTTCCACCTCGTTTGTGAGCGTCTCGACAAAATACGAGCCGCCAAGCGGATCGACGGTATTGGTAACGCCGCTTTCCTGCGCGATGATTTGTTGTGTGCGAAGCGCAACAGTCGCGGCAAACTCGGTCGGCAACGCCCAAGCTTCATCGAGAGAGTTGGTGTGAAGCGATTGCGTTCCGCCAAGAACCGCGGACAAAGCCTGCAGTGCGGTGCGCACCACGTTGTTATATGGCTGCTGCGCGGTCAGCGAGCAGCCAGCAGTCTGCGTGTGGAAGCGCAGCGCCCATGAACGCGGATTCTTGGCGCCAAAGCGCTCGGTCATCGTCTTGTGCCAGATTCGCCGCGCGGCGCGATACTTGGCGATTTCCTCGAAGAAGTCGCTGTGAGCATTGAAGAAAAATGAGAGCTGCGGAGCGATTTGATCCACGCTCAGCCCACGCCGAAGGCTCCAATCCACATATTCGATGCCGTCGCGGAGCGTGAACGCCAGTTCCTGAATTGCGGTAGAGCCGGCCTCACGGATGTGATAACCGCTCACGGAAACGGGATTGAACTTGGGAGTGTGCTTGGCGGCAAACTCGATCGTATCAATGACGAGGCGCATCGAAGGCTCGGGCGGGTAGATGTATTCCTTCTGCGCGATGTACTCCTTCAGAATGTCGTTCTGCAGAGTGCCCGAAACTTTCTTCCAGTCTGCGCCCTGCTTTTCGGCAACCGCCAGGTACATCGCCCAGATCACTGCCGCGGGCGAATTAATCGTCATGGACGTGCTGACGTTCGTAATCGGAATTTGATCGAACAAAACTTCCATATCGGCGAGCGAGCTGATCGCGACACCGCATTTACCAACCTCGCCCTCGGAAAGCGCGTGGTCGGAGTCGTAGCCCATCAGCGTGGGAAGATCGAAGGCCACGGAAAGGCCGGTCTGCCCTTGCCCGAGCAAATATCGGAATCGCTGGTTGGTGTCAGCCGCGGAACCGAAGCCTGCAAACTGACGCATCGTCCACAGCCGGCCGCGGTACATTGTCGAATGAATGCCACGGGTGTAGGGTGGCTCGCCGGGCAAGCCGAGATCGCGTTCTTCGTTCCAGTCTGGGAGATCTGCCGGGGTATATAGCCGGCGGATGGGATAGCTGGAGACGGTGGTGAACTCATGAGCCCGCTCGGGCGATTTGGCTAATGTTGGTGCGAGCGTTTGCTCTTCCCATTTCTTTTCCGCAGCCGAAGGATTGCGTTTGCATCTTTTGGACGCGGATTCGTTGCCGGATGATGTGGAAACGGGAGAAGGCGACTTGGGGTCAGAGGTCAAGATTCGTACTCCGGAGAACGCATCAACCACGACTGCGGTTCCACATGCACCGGCCATTTCCGAGTTTAGGCCATAAGCGAGAGGCTAACAAGTGCGCATCGCGCTTGGATTCGCCCGTAGTGTTCGTCGGCAAAACGGATCGGGTTTTTACGAATTCTCGTTTCAATAAGCGGCGCTGGTCGAGTTCGCGGGCAGGATGCCCGCGCCACGAACGACGCATCCTGGCGGCCCATTCAATCGAATCTACATTCCGGAACGGGCTCGAAGTCGACGCTACCGCGGCGCGTCTGTTTGAAGTATTCTCATTTGGCGAATGACGACGAAACGGATTCGTGTGCTGATTGCGAAGCCCGGCTTGGACGGGCACGACCGCGGCGCGAAGATCATTGCTCGCGCGTTGCGCGATGCTGGAATGGAAGTCATTTACACTGGGCTGCGGCAGACTCCAGAAATGATCGCGTCGGCTGCCGCGCAGGAAGATGTGGATGTTATTGGGCTTTCGATTCTTTCTGGCGCGCATAATACGCTTGGGCCGCGGCTGATGGAACTGCTGCGCGAGAAGGGGATGCAGGATGTGACGGTTCTCATCGGCGGAATTATTCCCGAAGCGGATATTCCGGGGTTGAAGCAGATCGGCATTGCTGAAATTTTCCTGCCTGGAACTTCGACGCAGACGATTGTGGAGTTTATTCGGAATCGAGTGGCTGCGAATTCTCCGCAGGCTTGATTCGCGATTGCAACGTATCCCGTGCCGCCGCGCGGAAAAACGCCGGCAAGATGCCCTTCGAAAACTCAGGGCAGGCCGGCGCTACGATTGCAATTGTAGATGGCACGAAAAGCCGTGCCTCTATGGCCTGCGAGTCTCGCGTGATTACCTCAAACCACGTATACTGCCGTGGCGGCTGGTTTATTGCGATTTTGCGGCCGCCAGTTCACTTCATTTCATTTACGAGGCTGATGCTTGGCGAGCTCCGTTATTCAAACTGCGATTCGATCTGATTCCCCTGACTTTGAAAAGAATCATCGGCGGATGATTGACCGGCTTACCGAAATCAAGAACGAAGAAGAAAAAATTCGGCAGGGCGGCGGCGCCAAAGCCATAGACGCGCAACACAAGAAGGGGCGGCTGACGGCGCGTGAGCGCATCGCGAAAGTAATTGATCCGGGTAGCGAATTCTTTGAGCTTGGGCTTTACGCCGCCTACGAAATGTATGAGGAATGGGGCGGCGCGCCATCTGCTGGAACCGTTACTGGGCTGGCACACGTAGCCGGGCGGCTGGTGATGGTGATTGCGAATGACGCGACCGTGAAGGCCGGATCATTCTTCCCAATGACCGCGAAGAAAGTAATCCGCGCGCAAAATATCGCCATCGAAAATCGAATTCCTACGATTTACCTGGTGGACTCCGCCGGTATTTTTCTGCCTCTGCAGGAGGATGTGTTCCCCGATACGGATGATTTCGGGCGCGTGTTTCGGAATAACGCGGTGATGAGCGCAATGCGAATTCCGCAGATTACGGCGATCATGGGGATGTGCGTCGCGGGCGGGGCCTATTTGCCGGTGATGTGCGATTCCATTCTTATGACTGACGGTAGCGGACTGTTTCTTGCGGGGCCGGCGCTTGTTCAAGCGGCGATTGGACAGAAAACTTCAGCGGAGGAGCTCGGCGGCGCGAAGATGCACGCGCAAATCAGCGGCACCGTGGATTTTCGCGAGCCGGATGACGACTCGTGCCTGAAACGAATTCGCGCTCTCGTAGATAAAATGGGCCATCCTACGGGCGCGCCTTTCGACCACAGCAAGCCCGAGCCCCCTGCGCTTCCCGAGGAAGAAATCTACGGAATTTTTTCGTCGGAGCCGGGCAAACAATACGACATGCACGAAATCATCGCGCGGATTGTGGATACGAGCCGTTTCGAGGAATATCGCGCCGAATACGGGCAAACGATTACTTGCGGGTACGCGCGAATCGGCGGTTGGGCCGTCGGCATCGTGGCCAACAACAGAAAGCACGTGCAAATCGCGGCGGCTGGGACCGGCGAGCGGCGGATGGAATTCGGCGGAGTGATATATCCGGAGGCCGCTGAAAAAGCCGCGAGATTTATTCTCGACTGCAATCAGAATTTGATTCCTTTGATTTTCCTTCACGACGTGAACGGGTTCATGGTGGGCAAAGAGGCCGAATGGAGCGGAATTATCCGTGCCGGCGCGAAAATGGTGAATGCAGTGGCGAATAGCGTGGTACCGAAAATTACGGTGATTTGCGGCGGCAGCTTTGGCGCCGGGCATTACGCGATGTGCGGCAAGGCGTACGATCCGCGTTTCGTTTTTGCGTGGCCGAGCGCGCGATACGCGGTGATGAGCGGCGATGCGGCGGCGAGCACGCTCGTGGAAATCAAAATCAAGCAGCTCGAGCGTGAAGGAAAGAAGCTGACAGACGCGGATAAGAAGGAACTCTACGAATCGACCCGGTCAACTTACGAACATCAAACCGATCCGCGCTATGGCGCGGCGCGACTGTGGGTGGATGCGATTATTGATCCGGCGCATACGCGCGATGCGCTGATTGCCGCGCTTTCTGCCGCGGCGCTGAATCCGGAAGTGGGGGAATTCAAGACCGGCGTGCTTCAGACCTAGACGGCGATCCACGTAATACGGATTTTCTATTTTTCTATGGCAAACGAAGAAGTAAAAATCATCGAGTGCCCGCGCGATGCGTGGCAAGGGCTGATAGACGCGCTTCCGACCGAGGTCAAGGTGGAGTATTTGAGCCGCCTGGTGGCTTTAGGTTTTCATCACCTTGATGCGGTGAGCTTCGTTTCGCCGAAGCACGTGCCGCAGATGGCGGATAGCGAAGACGTGATGCGCAGGTTGAGTTTGGCGCTTCCCGCGACGAACCCGCCCGAAATTATCGGAATCATCGTGAACGAGCAAGGGCTGACGCGAGCGCTCTCGGCGCCGGGCGTGACGACGATTGGTTATCCGTATTCGATTTCCGCTTATTTCCGGCGCGCCAATGCGAACATGTCGCGAGATGAATCGCGGGCGTTGGTGCAAAAGATTCGCGCGGAGACCAAAGCGGCTGGGCGCGATTTGGTTGTGTACATCTCAATGGCGTTTGGGAATCCGTATGACGAGCCGTGGGGGCCGGAAATTGTTGAAGACGCTTTGATCTGGCTCAAGGATATTGGAGTGCGTACCGTGTCGCTCGCGGATACTGCGGGGAGTGCGACTGCGGACGATGTGGCGGAATTATTTCGAGCGGTAAAAGATTGCGTGGCTGGGGTGGAGTTGGGAGTTCATCTGCACAGCCGGCCAGAAGGCGCGGCGGAAAAAGTGCTCGCTGCTTATGAAACCGGTTGCCGGCGATTCGATGGGGCGCTTACGGGGCTTGGGGGCTGCCCGTTTGCGGGCGATGAGCTTATTGGAAATATACCGACGGAGACTGTGCTGGCGACGCTTGCGGCGCGGGGTGTTTCGACTGGAATTGACACGAAGTCGCTGGCGATTGCTTGCGCGATGACGGGGAAAATTCGCGAGATGTATGCTCACGCGCCTGCAGATTAGAGAGGCTGCAAAAAAAGTCAAATTGCTGTCATTCCGAGGAGCGCCGCGACGAGAAATCCGTCTTGTTGTGAGTATTTAAACCAAAAGGGATCCCTCGCTTCGCTCGGGATGACGGCGTTTATTCCTTTTTCGCAGCCTGTAGAGTGATTGACACTGTCACTATCGCTGTCGCGGAACGAATATGGCTCATCACACGCTGAAGCTCGAATACGAAGCTGAGCTGGCGATCATCACGCTAGCTCGACCTGAGAAGCGAAACGCCATCTCGACGCAGATGATCGAGGAATTGCTTGCGTCGCTGGCCGAAGTGCAGTCGAGCGCGGCGCGTGTGGCGATCCTTACTGGCGAAGGCAAGGCGTTTTGCTCGGGGATGGACCTTGACGAACTGCGTGCGATCGCCACGCGGTCTGCCGTGGAACATCTCGAAGATTCGCGGCGCATGGCGAGGTTGTTTCGGACGGTGTATTCATTTCCGAAACCGCTGATCGCGGCGGTGAATGGCCACGCGCTAGCGGGAGGATGCGGGCTCGCGACGCTTGCGGATTTTACGCTGGCTGTGCCTGAGGCGAAATTTGGATATACGGAAGTGCGAATTGGGTTCATTCCGGCGCTCGTTTCCGTGTTTCTGCGACGGCAAATTGGAGAGAAGCGCACGCGCGATCTCGCGTTGACGGGGCGTTTGTTTGACGCTGCCGAAGCTCACGCGATGGGATTGGTGAATTCAGTCGTGGCTGCTGAAGAATTGATGGCGGAAGCGCGGAAACTTGCGGCGACGCTGATCGCCGCAAGTCCGACTAGCATTGCGAGAACGAAGAGGCTGCTCGTGCAATTTTCGGAAGCGGAGCTCGATCGCGAGATCTCGATGGCGATTCAGGAAAATGCCGACATCCGGGCGACGGCGGATTTTCGCGAAGGACTTGGCTCATTCCTCGAAAAGCGCGCGCCGAAATGGACGGGCGAGTGATCTTCCGCTGGCTCTCGAGCGAATGCCAGACAATGCGTCTCGTAAACTTTTTTGCCAATGCCTCAAGAACTTCATAAGCGCGCCGACGGCGATGCGACGCGATTTTACGATACGACGATTCGCGTGCGATATGGCGAAACCGACCAGATGGGCGTGGTTTATTACGGCAATTACTACACTTGGTTTGAAGTCGGGCGCGTGGAACTTTGCCGGCAGCTGGGATTTGAATATAAGCAGATGGAAATTGAGGACGATAGTTTCATCGTCGTCGCGGAATCTTCGTGCCGGTACAGGCGGCCGGCGAAGTTCGATGACCTGCTGCGAATTCGCACACGCGTTTCGGAAGCGCAGCGGCGGACGATCCGCTTTGCCTATGAAATTATCCGCGATGCGACGAATGAACTGATTGCCACTGGCGAAACTTTGCATGTGATATGCGACCGGCTTGGACGGCCGAAGTCTTTGCCAGAGAAGTATCGGAAATATTTTGACGTAGCGCCTGCGAAGCAAACGCGGCTTGCAGGTGCGGCTACGCCCGCCGAGCGAAAATCCGAAGCGCAATGATGACTATCGCTATTAATGGGAACGACCTGACGCTCGAGCAACTCTTTGAAGTTGCGCTGAACGGGCAAGAGGTGTCGCTTGCTGCGGAGGCGCGCGAACGGATGAACGCGTCTCGGGCTGTGATTGATCGCCTAGTCGCGTCGGACATTGTGGCGTATGGCGTGAATACGGGATTCGGCAAGCTGGCGTCGGTGCGGATTTCGCGCGATCAGATACGGCAGTTGCAGACGAATCTTGTTCGCAGCCATGCGGGCGGCGTGGGACCGCAACTGAGCGGAGCAGAGACGCGCGCGATGATGCTCTTGCGCGCGAACGCGACTGCTAAGGGCTTCAGCGGCATTCGGCCAATCGCGGCTGAGACTCTCTGCGCGATGCTCAATCGGCGGGTGCACCCGGTAATTCCCTCTCAAGGATCGGTGGGCGCTTCGGGCGACCTCGCTCCTCTGGCGCATCTTGCGCAAGTGATGATCGGCGAAGGGGAAGCTAACTATCAGGGCAAAATTGTTCCGGGCGGCGAGGCGATGAAGCTTGCCGATATCGCACCGATAGTGCTCGAAGCGAAAGAAGGCCTGGCGCTGCTTAACGGCACGCAGGCGATGCTCGCGCTGACGGCGCTGGCTCTCCGCACAGCGAGGATTCTGGTGGACACGGCTGACGTTGCGGCGGCGCTCTCGCTGGACGCTTTGCGCGGCACGCCAACTGCATTCGATGAGCGAATCGCGAAAGTGCGGCCTTATCCCGGCCACGCAACGACGGCGAAGAATCTCGCTCGACTGAACGCCGGGAGCGAAATCCGCGAATCGCATCGAGCGCCGGCGCAGGACACGCGCGTGCAGGATGCTTATAGCCTGCGCTGCACGCCACAGGTGCACGGCGCGGTCCGGGACACTCTTGCGCAGGTCCGCACGACGCTAACGATCGAACTCAATAGCGCGACTGATAACCCGCTCGTTTTTCCCGATACCGGCGAAGTGTTGAGCGGCGGGAATTTTCACGGGCAGCCGCTCGCGCTCGCAGCAGATGAGCTTGCGCTGGCGATTGCCACACTGGCGGGAATATCCGAGCGGCGGACCGAACAAATGACGAATCCGCTGACGAGCGGCCTGCCGGCATTTCTTGTCAAGGATGCAGGATTAAATTCGGGGTTCATGATGCTGCAAATTACGGCAGCCGCGTTGGCCAGCGAGACGAAAGTATTTGCGGCGCCGCACTCTGTGGACTCGATTTCGACATCGGGCAATCAGGAAGATTACGTTTCGATGGGAATGGGGGCCGCGCGAAGATTAAGGCCAATGCTCGAAAATCTCGAGAATATCCTGGCTATCGAATTGCTTTCGGCGTGCCAGGGAATTGATCTGCTCGCTCCGCTTCGAACGGGCACGCAAGCCCGCAAAGCGGTGGCGCTCATCCGCGAGGCATCGAAATTTGTGGAAGCCGACCGCTCGCTCGCTCCTGACATTGGTGCGGTGGGATCACGAATCGGCGCGGGCGAATTTGCGGCGCTAGTCCGCTAGCTCAACGCTTGAAACAAGAATCTTCCGAAACGAAACCCGGTGATGTAGCTGAATGGCTGCTCGCCGAGCGAATAATGCCCGCACGGCAAGCGCAACACCTCGCACGATACTCCTTCATTACGCAGCGCATCTAGAAACTCGTCGGTTAATTCGCGCCAGAACGTCGGATCGTAAATTCCAGTTACGGCCAGCATCTTTTTGGCTGTTCCGCGCAGTTTGCCGATGTATGGAAAAGGACTGACGGGCGAAAAGAAACGCTGGGCGTCGGCCGGGCTCATTTTCGTCTTCATCGGCTCCCAAACGTTTGAAGTTGTGAGGCCGGTCACTAAAACATCGCCGAAGTAGGTGGAGACGTGGAGAAAAACGCCGGCGCGTAATTTGGGTTCGTGCGCAAAGGTGACGAATGCAATGGATGATCCGACGCTTGTGCCCATAATTCCGAGCTTGTCGTAACCCTGCGACGCGAGCCACTGCACGCAACCGCGAACGTCGCAAACGGCCTGGCGATTGGCTTGCAGCGTGAGGCCAACGTTTGGACCGACGAGATGATCTCCACGCGGGTGGTCAGGAATGGCGCGACGGTCGTGATACGGCAAGCTCAGCCGCAGCGCCGAAATGCCGATGCGCTGAAGCCAGCGGCAAACGCTGACCTGTTCGTGCCATTTGGCATTCCACTGCGAAAGGACGACGACCGCGGGACCGCTGTGCCGCGCGCGGAAGAATCGAGCGTGAACCGTGTTGTTCACGGGCCAGGGGGATTCGATGGCGCTTGTGAACGTCAACACGCCGGTTTCGCCAGGCGCCTCATTCGATGGCATAAATAACGTTTCGCTTCTCGGCTCGGGCGAAAACCATTCGTCACTGGCGGCCAGGGTGTCAGAAACAAAACGCTCCAAAAATGCACGCGGATCGGGCTCTGTCGCGCTACCACCGATATGCTCGAGCCCCCAGGCGAACGGCAAAGTCCGGCGGTTTTTCTCGTCCGCCCAACGGCGATGTTCGTAGCGGCGAATCTTCTGTTCAAACCAAGAGGCAGGCATCTATTTCCCAATATATCCAAGCATTTAGCGGCGATCAAACCGCGAGCGAATGTTAGAACTCGGGCACTGCGGCCGGTGCGCGCCTTGAGCGACAGGAATCGCTATGGCACAGTGCCAATATGCTTTCTGGAGCCGTCATCGGCGGGATTGCGTTCGTCTTCGGTCTCGCGATCGGAAGCTTTCTAAACGTCTGCATCCTCCGGATTCCCGCGGGCAGATCCATTGTGCTGCCCGCATCGGCATGCACAAAGTGCGGCACACCGATCAAACCATGGGACAACATTCCCGTGCTGAGTTATTTGATTCTGCGTGGGAAATGCCGCAAGTGCGGAGTCAAGATTTCGCCGATGTATCCTGCGGTAGAGTTTCTCACGGCGGCGCTGTTTTTACTTTGCTATCTGGCGTTCGGCGTCTCTTTGATAACGCTGAAGTGGTCGCTTTTCTCCGCGCTCATCGTGGTGCTGGTATTCACGGACATCCGCGAGCGGATACTTCCCGACCTTGTGAATTTCACGGGCTTGGCCATTGGCCTGTTGCTTAGTCTTTTCACACCGCCATCGGACGGACTGGCATTGTGGCTCGCGGGGCGCGTATTCGCGTTCCCTCCGCCTCGCCCGGTTTTGTCGCTTCTTGACGCGATACTTGGGGCGGCATTTGGCGGTGGAGTGCTGTGGGTGATTTCTGAAGGTTATTTTCGACTGCGTGGACGCGAAGGCATGGGGCTCGGCGACGTGAAAATGATGCTGATGGCCGGCTCATTTCTTGGTCTGCGACGAACCATTCTGACGATTCTTGGGGGCTCGCTACTGGGCACAGTAATCGGCCTCGCCATCATCATCATTCGTCGCAAAGGAACAGATTACGAACTGCCATTTGGCGCTTTCCTCGGTGCGGCGTCGTTGCTGGTCGTATTTTTTGGATCGCCCGTCGTCGAGTGGTATGCGGCGCTTCTGAGGTTTCGGTGATCACATGCTCGCGGAATCTTTAGTCCATTTCACACTAGCGCCCGCGCTGGCGGTTACTCGAGCAGCCGCACCGGCGCGGCCGATTTCGCCAATCGGATTTGGGATTGCTGCGGGATTTGGTGTTGTCATTCTCTGCGTCGTGGTGCTGGCGGTCATTGCTATTCGGAAATTGCTGCGCGATTCGAGAGATCCTGCTGAGCGCGATTGGAGCGCGCTCAACGCGTCGGCTGAAAATCCGTCGGCGTTCATGGCCGCGTCCATGCAGGGCGTTATCGAAAAGCTGCGCGCGCAGGAGCGCGAACTGGCACGCTTGCATCGTTCCGAACAGGAACGCGCGCGGGAGTCGGAACGGATCACGGAAGAAGTTACGCGGAACATGCCGACGGGTCTGCTGCTGCTGAGCGCCAAGGGCGCCATCACATCCGCAAATCCGGCCGCCGAAACTGCTCTCGGGTTTACGGGGATGCAGTATCGTTCATACTTCGACGTTCTCGGCGCGGACTCCGATCTCTCGAAAATGCTTACGGCCTGCCTCCATGATGGAAAAACAATTCATCGCGCCGAGGTGCAATATATCAAGCCAAGCGGCGACGTGCGCCAACTGGGCCTGACGATTTCTCCCATCAAGCGCGCCGTGCCGAATTACTCACGCCCGAATACCGATGCACCGATTGCCCTGGCGACCACCGATATCAAAATTATCGGCGCGCTCTGCCTGATGAGCGACCTCACCGAGCTCACCGATCTGCAGCGGCAAATTCGCTGGAAAGAAAATCTTGCGACACTCGGCGAAATGTCCGCCGGCATCGCGCACGAATTCAAAAACGCTTTAGCTACGATTTCGGGCTACGCGCAAATGATCCGCCAAGAAGCTCCGGCGGGAGATCTGCTCGAAAATTCCGAGAAAATTCTGGAACAGACTCGAGCTTTGACGCACGTTGTCACCGAATTTCTGCGTTTCGCGCGCCCGCTTGAACTGTCCTACGAAGCCGTGCCTGTAGGCGCGCTGATTGATCGCGTTGCGGAGGAAATTCAGGAAGCGGTTCCCGGATGTGTGATTCAAACCGAGGGCGACTTCCTGGAGATTCCATGCGATGAAGCTTTGCTTCGGCAGGCTCTGCTGAATCTCACTCGCAACGCGGCTCAAGCCGTTCGCGGCCACGGCTCGGAAGGGCGCGTGACGATCTCAGGCTCCGTGCAAGACCGGCTGGGGCGGCGGTGGCAAAGGCTTGCGGTAGCCGATAACGGTCCGGGAATTCCGGAGCAGGACCTTTCGAAAATATTCCTGCCGTTCTACACGACTAAGTCTGAAGGGACTGGACTGGGACTGGCTGTGGTCCAGAAGGTGGCTATGCAGCACGGCGGCGCGATCGAGGCTCGCAATCATGCGGACGGCGGCGCCGAGTTCATTCTCTGGTTACCTTTGCGACAGGAGGTCGTGCCACAGGCCTTTGCCCCGGTCGCTAGCCGCGTCTAAACTAAGTAGGACTTTTGCCCCGGTCATTTCACCCGGTTATTTCAAAGGTGGTGTGTTATGCGCACGCGATCCTGGACCACATGCAGCGTGATTTTCCTTCTAGGAGCGATGGGAGCATCTGCGCAGTCGCAGCCCGCTCAGACTCAGCCGACTCCCGACCAAAAAGCACAAGTGGTGACCGCGACAACGCCGCCGGCGCCTTCGATTGCCGACGCCGCCCGGAAAGCGCGAGCACAGAGGAATTCAGAGCCGAAGTCGGCGAAAGTTTTTACGAACGATAATATTCCAGCGGTCGGCGGTATCAACGTTGTCGGCGATGCTACTGCTCCGGCCCCCGGCGGCGCTACGCCCGCACCGGCCGCTAATGACGAGAAGATGTGGCGCGATCGCTTCGCGACGGCTCGCGGAAAGCTGCAGCGTGACCAAGCCGATCTCGATGTGATGCAACGCGAACTCGGCAAACTGGACGTTCAGTATTATCCCAACGACCCGACGAAACAGTTGATGCAAAGCGTTACGTTTGGCGACATCAACGATAAACGCGCGAAGATTGCGCAGAAGCAACAGCAAGTCGCCCAGGATCAAGCCGCGATTTCCGACCTCGAAGACCAATTGCGAAAGTCAGGTGGCGATCCGGGCTGGGCGCGCTAGAATCCCCAATACATGGAACCGGTCCTACTTGTAGAAGATAAGGCCGAGTTGCGCGCGATGTTGCGCAAGTTTCTGGAGCGGGCCGGTTACAGTGTTGACGAAGCTCCGGACGGCAATACCGCAATCGAAAAAGTTCGCGCGCGGCGATACCTCCTCGTTCTCTCCGATCTGAAACTTCCTGGCAGTTCTGGCCTTGACGTATTGCGCGAGGCGCGCCGCGTGGATGCTTCGCTTCCCGTGATTCTCGTTACGGCTTACGGCTCGGTGGAAGAGGCTGTGACGGCCATGAAGGAGGGCGCGTTCGATTTCATTCAGAAACCGGTGGATCTGGATCATCTGAAAATTCTTCTCGATCGCGGCGCCCGGCAACAGGAATTGCTGCGCGAGAATTTGCTGCTGCGCGAGGAATATGCCTTGCGTTATGGCTTTCCGCGAATCGTTGCGGAGCATTCGTCCATGAAAGAAGCGAGCCAGATGACCCAGCGGGTGGCCGCGACGGATTCGACGGCGCTGTTGCTGGGCGAGAGTGGGACCGGCAAAGAACTTTTTGCGCGCGCGATTCATCATTTGAGCCCGAGGCGCGAGCAGTCCTTTGTGGCTCTCAATTGCGCGGCGATTCCTGAGGGCCTTGTCGAGAATGAACTTTTCGGCCACGAGCGCGGCGCGTTTACAGGGGCCGGCGCACGGAAAATCGGGAAGATTGAACTCGCGCATCGCGGGACACTTTTTCTTGATGAAATCGGTGAGCTTCCGCTGGCAACGCAGGCCAAATTGTTGCGGGTTCTTGAGGAGCGCTGTTTCGAACGCGTGGGCGGGACGATGGCTGTGGAAGTGAATGTGCGTTTGATTGCCGCGACGAATCGCGATTTACATTCTGCCGTGGAGGACAAGCTATTTCGCGAAGACCTCTATTTTCGGATTTCGGCTGTGCCCATCACGATTCCGCCGCTGCGCGACCGCGGCGATGACATTTATCTTCTCGCCGAGCATTTTTTGGAGCGATTTCGGCGGGAATTTCGCAAGCCAGACCTGGCGCTCTCTGAAGAGGCGAAGGCTGCGATGCTGGGCTATCGATGGCCCGGCAATGTGCGTGAGTTGCAGAATGCAATCGAACGCGCGGTGATTCTGTCTCCGGGGCCGGAGATTGATGCGGCGGCGCTGCAACTTCCTTCGGCCAGGCCGACGCGCGAGCAACTGCCTGGTGGGATGCTGAATGAAGAATTTCTGTGGGATGGGTCGCTTGATGAAGTTTCCCAGCGGGCTGTGGCGCATGTGGAGCGCTTCAAAATCGAGAATGCGCTTCGGGAATCGAAGTGGAATAAGACGAGAGCTGCGGAGAAGCTGGGCGTTTCCTACAAAACTTTGCTTGGCAAAATCCGAGCGCTCGGACTCGAAAATTAGACGAAATGCAGATACCTCACTTCGTTCGGGATGACAACTTTCTCGAGGTTTGCGGCACGCCTAATTAAGGCTTCTGGGCTGAATGCAGCGCGACGCTTCCGAAATTCCACAGTTCATATCTGACATCGACGAATCCCACCTGCTCCATCCACTTCGACAGTTCGGGAGGACTTGGGAATTTCGCTACCGAACCCGGCAGATATGAGTATGCTTCCGGGCTCCCTGAGATCGCGCCACCGATTTGCGGCAGGATGCGTCGGAAGTAAAAACGAAATGCGGCTGCGCCGAGACCGTGCCGCGGATCGGAAAATTCCAGGATGCCGATGCGGCCTTTTTTGCGGAGGATGCGCATGATTTCGGTCAGGCCATGCTCGTAGTTCGCGAGGTTCCGGAAACCGAATGCGGCGGTGATGAGATCGAAGCTCTCTGATGCGAACGGTAATGATAGCGCGTCTGCCGCGAGGAATGAGGCGCGACGCTGGGATGTTGCCGCCTTTTCGCGTGCGCGAGTGAGCATGGGCAACGCGAAATCGCTGCCTAGGATTTTCACCGCGGCGGGGCCATTCGCCGGCTTCGAATCTTTGGCCTGTCGCTCGAGTGCGAAGGTGAGGTCGCCGGTGCCGCAACATATATCGAGGACGCGAGCCTCTGGTTGGGCGAGGATGCTTGCAAATCGGCGCGCGGTGCGTCGACGCCACGTGCGATCGAGCGAGAGAGATAGCAGATGATTGAGAAAGTCATAGCGCGGAGCGATGCGGCCAAACATTTCGCGGACGCGATTGCTGGCTTCGGTGTCGTCGCGCGCGCCTTCGGGGCGAGTGCCTGAGAGGGGTGTTGAGGCAGGTTCCTGCGATGCGACGCTGGGCGACTTGCTTTCGGCAGTCGTCATCTCGCGCCTCGCGCCAAGCGTGCCACTTCTGGCGCCTCGCGGATTGCTTCGAGCACGAGCGGCTCTGGAACGTCGATGCCCCACTTTACTCGCCCGATGGCGACGGGCAACACCCAACGAATGCTTCCGCCATGAGATTTCTTGTCGCCATGCATCAGGGCAAGCAATTTTTTTGACTGCGCTCGCACGATGTTTGGCAGCGGACCGACACTCATCACCAGACGCGCGATGCGCTGCGCCTGAGCGGGATTGATTCGATTCGTCGCCAATGCGAGCAGCGTCGCGACTAGCATTCCCCAGCCGACAGCCTCACCGTGCAGATGGCGGCGGTAGTTCCCTGCGGTTTCGAGCGCATGACCGAAAGTGTGCCCAAAATTCAGGACTTGGCGCAGACCCGACTCGAGCTCGTCCTTCGAAACAATTGATGCCTTAGCGCGGATGGAATGCAACATGAGCGCCTCGAGAGCACGCGGGTCGCGGCGCAGAACCTTCCCCATGTTCGTCTCGAGTTGAATGAATGATACGGCGCCAGAAATGTTGGCATATTTAACGGCTTCGTAGAGGCCTGAGCGGAACTGCGCGTCGGGAAGCGTCTGCAGAAAAACCGGATCGGCGACGACGGCTGCGGGCGGATGGAATGCGCCGACGAGATTTTTCCCATCGGGCAGATTCACTCCGGTTTTGCCGCCGATTGAGCTGTCAATCTGCGCGACCAGCGTTGTCGGCACGTGAATGAGGCGAACACCGCGCAAGTAGCTCGCGGCAGCGAAGCCGGCGACGTCACCAACGACGCCTCCGCCTACTGCCACAATTAGAGAGCGGCGGTCTGCGCCGGCTCGATGCAGAGCGCGACATACTTTTTCGACGGTTGGCAATGTCTTGGCGCTCTCGGCATCGTCGAACAAAATTGGCGAAATTGGAGTCGTCGAACCGAGCGCCTTAGTGATTTTCTGGCCGCAACTCTTCCAAACGCGCGGCGAGCTCAGCACGAATACGCCGGTGACACCTTTTTGTTTTGAGAGCAAACTTTTCAGGCTGTCAATCGCGCCCCTGCCGCAAAAGATGGGGTAGTTGCCCGATGCGGATTTGGCGGAGAAAGTGTGCATCAAATCTGGCCGCAGAAGGGCTGGACGATTGGGGAGTTACGGATGGCGGCGTAGTCCGAGAAGCGAATACTGCGCGGCCAAATGCTGCATGCCATTTTGAAAATGTAACACAAGTGCGGCGAGAGCCCGCTGCTATTGGGGCTTTTGGCGTGCGGAAGTGCGGCTCTGCAGGTCATCCACAGTCGCAAGAATTACGTGTCCGACCATTCCCAAACTTCTCGCACTGACTTTGTCCATCGTGTCGTCGGAGGTATGCCAAGCGGGGAAATCCTCCGTGCAGCAGTCAATAATGTCCACCGCGGCCACATGTCGCTTCATGAACGGGCCGTGATCATCTTCGATCGGGCGCGAACTATTCAGGAAATAATTTTGATAGCCAAATGCGTCGGCCTTGGACCACACCAAATCCGTAAGCCATCCTGTGGAGCTCGAATCGCGGCGAATCTTCAAATCTTTCGGTCCGACCATGTCGGCAAGTATGACAGCCTTGATGCGCTTCAGATCGCCAGAGAGCGCCATGCGCGCGGCGAGTTCCCTGCTCCCGTACACGCTGTCGTCATCGCTCCATTCCTTGAAAGCCTCTTCGCCATCAAGGAACGCGATCCACACGCCGAGCGGCTGCTCTTTCTTCGAACAGAGAATCTGCGCCATTTCGAGCATCAGACCGGTTGACGAGCCGCCATCGACGGCGCCGACGAAGTTGTCCTGGACCTTGGTGTCGTAGTGAGTGAGGAGAAGAATGAGATCGTTTGTCTTGCCAGGAATCTTGGCGATGATATTTTTCATCGGCACGGAGCCGATGGGCGTGGACGAATTGAAATCGTCCTGATCAAATGTGCAGCCGCTTTTCGTCAGTTCGGCGCGAATGAAATCCTGTTCGCGCTGAATTCCATCGGTGTTGGGTTGGCGAGGACCGATGGCGACGATCTTCGAAGTGTAGTCGTAGGCGCGCGCGCCGTCGAATCCGCCCGTCTTATCCGCCGGGAGCGCGTCGGACGCGCCACTGGTGTCGGCCGCCGCAGTGGCGTTTGCTTGGGCGGGCGCCTCGCTCGAGCCTGTGGCACCCGATTTCGCCGGGCCGTTTCCGCAGGCGAGCAGGCCGAAGGTCATCAGCGTAGCGGCGACTGCGAGTCCCGGTGTGTGTGCCCTCATGCGCTAGCTTGCTCCCGACTCTTCCGCTAGCCGCTTCTCGCGTTTCCGAACGACCATGTAAGAAACCCCTATGCCAATAAAATAGAGTGTCAGCAAGACGCCCATGAAGAGAACCATCGTGGTGGCATCGGGCGTCGGCGTCACGATGGCGGCGAGAAGAGTAATCACCAGGACTGCGTAGCGGATATTTTTCCACAAGAACCTGGGCGTCACGATTCCGAAGAGCGTCAAACAAAAGATCAGAACGGGCAGCTCGAACATCACTCCGAGACCCAAGAGCACGACCAGTATCAAATCAAAATATTCATTGATGCTAATTAACGGCTTAAAGGGACCTTGAAATCCGATGAGGAATTTCAAAACGTAAGGCAGGCTCACGTAATAGCCAAACGCGATTCCGCAAAGGAACAGCGCGAGCGACGAAAATATGAACGCGCTCATGGCGCGGCGCTCGTGACGGTAAAGTCCCGGCGCAATAAACATCCAAATCTGGTACAGCACCACGGGCGAGGCAATCACAATGCCGAGATACAAACCGAGATTGATGAGCAGGCTGATGGCGCCGGTTGGGCTGGTGTATACGAGTTTGTCTTCAAAGTGTGCGGCGTGAAGCGCGCCAAGCATCGGCCGAGCCATATATGCGAAAACTTTGTTGGAGACTGCGACGCCGATCATCATCCCGACGCCGACCGCAAGGGCAGAATTGATGAGCCGCTTTCTTAGTTCGACGAGATGCTCGAAGAACGACATCCGTCCGCCTTCGTCTTCCTCCCCTTTCGAGGCGTTCTGGCTGACGAACGGAAGCTCGGGTTGAATTTCAGGTTGAATGTCGGTGGCCATCACTTAGAGCCGGAAGAAGATTCTTGGATGAGAGAATCGGGCGACGTTTTTGGAACGGCAGCGCTCGCGCTTCGGGTTGGAAGCTCAGGAGCAGCGCCCTTGGCAGCTCTAGCATCAGCCTCATCGACGCCATCGGCAGGCATTGAAGCGACAGGGGTAACATCAACATTCACAACGTCAATAGTTTTAATATCGGCCTGATTTGTAGCTTCGGCTGTCACCGGCGGTTGAGCCAATGCCGAGGACTGAGCTAGACGTACCGCTGCTTCACGCACTTCAAGGTCACGTTTCTTCACCTCAATGGCTTGTGCTTCGCGCTCGAGTTCGCGCATGTGCTCGTCGAACGTGGAGCGCAGATCCCCAGTCGCTCGCCGGAATTCTGCCATGATCTTGCCGAGATTTCTGGCCAATTCAGGCAATTTTTGGGGCCCAAAAACGATCAGGGCGACGATGAAGATGATAATCAGGTGAGGAATACTGAGCATCGAGGTGGCAAATTCGCCTTCGTTGGCATCATAGAGTAGGGCATCTGGCGTGTCAAACTGCCCGAAACTAGTATGCTATACTGAATTTGAAGGGGCGCGACGGAGGAAACAAAAGCAATGGAAACATCCAAGCGTGGCCTGTTTTTATTGATCGCCGTATTGGCCGTATCCGCTGTTCTCGGAGGGCTTTACGGCCCGTCCGTGAAAGCCACCGCAGCTGGCGCCAACGATATCCAGGACTCCGTCAAGTCATTCACTCGTGTGCTTTCGATCGTCCAGCAGAATTACGCCAACCCCGTAGACACCGACAAAGCCATATACGACGGCGCGATTCCCAATATGCTCCGCGTGCTCGATCCCCACTCTTATTTCTTCGATCCCAAGCAATACGCCACTTTCCGCGAAGAACAACAGGGCCGCTATTACGGCGTCGGAATGACGGTTGCCGCGCGCGAAAATTACACTTACGTTGTTGCACCGATGGTGGGGTCGCCAGCTTATAAAGCGGGAATACGGCCGGGCGACACGATTTTGAAAGTTGACGACAAATCCTGCGACGGACTGGACACAACGCAGGTGGCGGATTTGTTGAAGGGGCCGAAAGGCACGGAAGTCAAAATTTCTTTGGGCCGCGAAGGCTGGGATAAACCGATTTTGGTTAGCGTGATTCGCGACGAAATTCCCCGCCCCGGCGTAGATTTTTATTCGGTCGTCCGGCCAGGGATCGGCTACGCACG
>DATBYF010000091.1:0-49639 GCA_036513895.1 Candidatus Acidiferrales bacterium
TTGCCCTCATTACCAGCGCAAAAGGGACAGACACCTTTATTCTTTATTTCCACGCTTTCGCGCAAAAATTCATTCGGACGCTTGCCGCGTTCCGTGGAAATAATTACCCATCGACCCGTGATCGGGTCCTTGCGAAGCTCAGGCAACCTGGCCTCCCCGTTTAGGGTTGGACGTCAGAAAACGCCGTAGCCGCTGGCGTTCTGAACTGGGTGGAACACCACGCGATTCCTAATTTTACTACGCAAATTCCTAAAATGGCGCCCGACTTACGCGTGGGCGGCATCATGTAACACGATACTAGGATTACTAGGATTGCTCGGCGAACGCGCACTTGTGCAGACGGACCAGAGGCCGCTGGCCTGGTCGAGATTCAATCGCCATCACGTCGAAGCGATATGGCACCTTGGGGATTCTTGAGTCGCGCATAAATTGACGCGCCATGCGGCATACGTTCCGGCGTTTCGCTCTGTCCACAGCATCTTCCGGCTTTGCCGTGAATTGTCCACTCGCGATTCGTGTCTTCACTTCAATAAACGCCAGCACGTCTCCATCGTAGCCGATGAGATCAACTTCACCTTTGATTCCCGGCGCGGTGTAATTTGTTGCGATCATCGTGTAACCGTGGCGGCGAAGATACCAGTAGGCAAACGTCTCGCCGCGAACTCCAGTTCGGCGCGCTCGAATTTTTCTCGCCGCCCCGGCGCTCTGCACTTGCGCTGCATTCGGCTCGACGGGAACATCGGTTATCCCCCTGCGCGAAGCAAAGCTCACCAAGCCATACATGATTCGCGCGAAGATCCGCATCGCTACTTCATCACCTCGAAAGTGAATTCCATCACCTTGCCGCGAATCACAAAACTCAAATACTGATCCCAGAATCGCCGGAACCATCGCGCGTGATTCACCAGCAACTCGAGCCCCAGAATCCGCCACACACGCAAAAGTTTCACGTCGAGCCGCCGCTCTCTCAATCTCGCATGGGTATACCACGATTCCTGGCCATGTTTGCCGCCAGGATAAAAATAGTGGAAAGACTCGCTGCTCAAATGGCGCCGATGCGTGGGGTCGGTGTACGAGGCGATGTCCGTATAGTGCGGCGTGACGATAAAAATCGTGCCGCCAGGGCGCGTGACGCGGTGAAATTCTTCGATTGTCGCGATGGCGTTCTCGACGTGCTCGATCAGATGGACGGCACGCACTTCGTCGAACGAATCTTCTCGAAACGGCAAGCGGCCCCGGTCGAGATCGCAAATTACGTCCGCCGCGGTCTTCGGATTCACGTCCACGCAGATTGCGCCGGGATATTTTGACGGGCCGCAGCCAACGTCCAGAATGCGCGGCAAACGCTCCTCCACGTGCGGTGAGATGTCCAAACGAGTGGGTATTCTAGCAGGCGTTTAACAAGTGATGCGGCCTATGTCGAAGATTGGTCTCGGCAAAACGAACTTGCCCGAAGAAAGTGAGGAAGGAGCGCTGAACTGCAGTGCCACGCGGCCGCAGCGCTCCTTGAACGCAAATTAACAACCCAAATCACATCGTTCGTTCGACTTCGGAAATGCAGGCGTCGAGCGTCTGTATCGCAAATTTCGCCTGCTCCTCATCAATCACGAGAGGCGGGCACAACCTTAGCGTCGTATCGCCCGATCCGAGAACCAGCAGACCTTTGTGAAAAGCCTTCTGAACAATTTCGTTCCGCAAATCCGTCGCTTTCTCTTTAGTCTTCTGGTCGCGGACGATTTCAATTCCGATCATGAGCCCTCGCCCGCGCACTTCGCCGACGATTTTGTGCCGCTCCGTCCAATCCGAAGTGAGCTGCTTGATGCGATCGCCCATGCGCGCCGCATTCGCCATGTATTTCGATTCCAGCAAGCGAATCGTCGCGAGCGCTGCAGCGATGCACACAGGATTACCGCCGAAAGTGGACGCATGAGCTCCCGGCGTCCAATCCATCACGCTCGCGCGCGCAATCACTGCCCCGAGGGGCATACCTGAAGCAATTCCTTTCGCCGACGTGATGATATCGGGCTCGATGCCCGAGTCGTCTACGGCCCACCACTTGCCGGTTCGGCCCATGCCTGACTGAACTTCATCCGCGATCAGCAAAATTCCATATTTGCTGCAAATGCGCTGCAAGCCCTGCAGGAATTTGGCAGGAGCGAGAATGTAACCGCCTTCTCCCTGGATGGGCTCGATGAAAATTCCAGCCACCTCTTCAGGATCAACGCGACGCCGGAAGAGTTCGTTCTCGAGGTAACCAAGACAATCTTCCGCCGCGTGCTCTGGCCGGATGCCGTACGTCCCGCGATAGGTATCGGGATATGGCGTGTGAAATACGCCGGAGAGCAAAGTGCCGAAACCTTTACGCTGAACGGCGCGGCTCGCCGTCAAAGAAAGCGCGCCGATCGTGCGGCCGTGGAACGCACCATGGAATGCAATCAGTTTGTCGCGCTTGGTGTGATACTTCGCCAGCTTGATCGCGGCCTCAATTGCTTCGGCTCCGGAATTGCCAAAATAAACTTTCTTCGGCTCTTTGCCAGGCGCGATCGAACTCAACTTCTGCGCCAATTCGGCGAGGCTCGGATAATAGAAATCGGTGCCTGACATGTGAATGAGCTCGGCGGCCTGCTTTTGAATCGCGGCCACAACTTCGGGATGGCAGTGCCCCGTCGAAACCACGGCAATGCCCGCGGCAAAATCGAGAAACGTGTTGCCATCTACGTCGTCAACCGTCGCTCCATGGCCGCTCTTCGCCACGAGTGGGTAATCGCGCGTGTATGACGGCGAGACAAACTGCGCGTCAAGCTCGACGACCTTCTTGGCATTCGGCCCGGGCAGTGTCGTAACAAGGTGCGGCAGTTTCTTTTCCATTACTTCGGTATTCGGCATGGATTCCTCCCAAAATGTTCAAAAATGTACGGATGGCACTAGGGAATGTTCGTCTGGCGCATACCGGCTATGGCGCGTACGCCGGTTTAGCGCTGGGGAGGAACTGGAACTAATCGCCGAAAAGACCTGGACGTTCGTTCGAGGGCAAAGCGTGGAGCGGGCGCGGATTGTAATGTCGTGAATTCACTCGCGTTTCCAACGGATACTGCCGTCTTTCATGTCTTCCAGAATTATACCACCCGCGGCAAGCTGTGCGCGGATTTCATCGCCGCGTTTGAAATTGCGCGCACGCCGGGCCTCTTGCCGTTCGGCGACCAGCGATTCAATCTCCGCATCGCTAATTCCAGAGCGCTTTTGCGCAAAGCCCAACGCCTGAAGCCTGGCATCATCCGTATCTTCGAACACCGCGAGGATTTCATCGAATTTCCGCAGCGCCTCAAGAACAATTGGGACATTCGACTGGCGGAACTCGCCACGATCGATCGCCGTATTGATGTCGCGCACGAGATCAAACACGGCAGCAAGCGCCTGCGCTGTGTTCAGATCATCCGAAAGCCCTTCATCGAATTCATCCTCGCGCGCTCGAATGCGCGCTGCAATTTCCGGCGCGTCGCCTGCCGGGAAACGCCCAGCTTCCACGCGCGACTTGAAGTTTCGCAGCCGCTCCACGGAACTCGCTGCCTGCTGCAATCCATCCATCGTGAAATTGAGTTGCCGGCGATACGGCACGGAAAGCAGCAGGAAGCGAATCGAAGACGGTCGGTATCCCTTGGCAAAGAGATCGCGCAACGTGTAGTAATTGCCGGTCGATTTCGACATCTTCTCGCCTTCGACCATCAAGTGTTCGGCGTGCAGCCAGATTTTTACGAATTGTTTGCCCGTCGCCGCTTCGCTCTGTGCGATTTCATTTTCATGATGCGGAAAGGCTAGATCTACGCCGCCGGTGTGAATGTCAATCGTCTCGCCGAGATATTTCATAGACATCGCTGAGCACTCGATGTGCCAGCCAGGACGTCCCGCTCCGATCGGCGTTTTCCAGAATTGCTCGCCGGGCTTCGGCGCTTTCCAGAGCGCGAAATCGCGTGCGTCGGCTTTGTCATAGCGATCCACGTCAACGCGCGCGCCCGCTTGAATTCCGGCGATATCAATGTGCGAAAGTTTGCCGTACGAAGGAAACTTCGAGATCCGATAATAAATTGAGCCTTCACTTGGATACGTATACGTCTTCTGTTGCAGCCGCTGGATCAACGCGACCATGTCGTCAATGTGGTCGGTTGCACGTACGATTCGTTCCGGCGACTCCAGGCTGAGCGCCTTCATGTCTTCAAGAAAAGCCTGAACGTATTTTTCGGTATATTCGCGGATTTTTATTCCGGCAGCGGCGGCGTTCTGAATGATGCGATCGTCCACATCGGTAAGATTCATGACGTGATTGAGTTTGTATCCGCGTACACGCAGGAACCGTCGAAGAACATCCTGAAAGACAAACGTCCTGAAATTCCCGATATGCGCGAAGTCATAGACCGTCGGCCCGCACGTATACATCCGGATTTCGCCCGGGTGAAGCGGCTGAATCGGCCCTTTTCGGTTCGTTAGCGTGTCGAGTAGCAGAATTTCGTGCATAGTTATCGCGTCAGCGTGATCCCCACACAAATTTCGAATCGTTGATTGTAGCGATGTTGTTCCAGCGTGGCAAACACTGCTCGAATCGGATTTCTCGATGAGCGCGCGGCGTTTCGGCCGTCACGGCGCCGCGGTAGGCACTGTTGGCGAGATTGGAGCCGCAGGCCGGATCTCGATGCGACGGCTGACCACCGTAGCGTCGCCATCCTGCGAAGGTACGGCATCGGGCGGACGAGCCTTCTTCAGAAACATCCCGTCAGGCGGCAGGGCGTAGCTCTCGTCCAGCAGATAAGCCTCAACCGGCGACGCGCTCGGCAACGTGAAACTCATCTCGATGCCTTCCGACGGCAAAGTCGCGACTTCATACACCTTCCAGCCGTGCATCGCTTCATTCAGAAACGTGACCACGCGGCTTGATGGTTTAGGCACCGCGAGTCCCTCAAATTCGACAGACGCAACTCCCGATGAAGGCGGAAATAAAATTGAACAATCGGGCGCTCCTCTCGGCGATTTGATTCGAACTTGATAGCGAACGCCAGTGCCGGTGGCTTCGGAGGAGAGCACAGCCAATTCCGGCCTGGCCATTTCAATTTGTGGCGCATCGGCGCTGAATCGTGGGCTGTAATCCCAGGGGAAAATGAGCTGAGGTTTTCTCTTGAACGACGCCGCGGCCGCGAGCCAATCAGCCAAGCGCTGCGAATTTGCCGCCGCCAGCCATTTTCCGCGATGCGCGTCAGCGTCAAGCCAGTACTGAAAATTCACTCGCTGCGGAGAATGAACGGAATATACCGGCGTCACAAACCCAAGGAGCCCCGCGAGTATCGCGATGGTCACTGCCAACCCGTTCAAAGTGCCTCTCATTCCGTCGTCGGCTATTGTGAATGCCGGAGCCAAGGATGCGACGGCAACTGTTAGCAACATTGCTGCCAGCGGCAAGATGCCAACTCCCAGCGCGTCGTACAGAAACCAAATCGAGGGAATGAACACGGAGAAAATCGCCGCCGCGTTAACCAGTACGGCGATTTCGCGGAGCCAAAGCGAATTCTTCGAGTCCAGAACCGCCGGCAGCGCGGCAATGAGTGCGATCGTAACCGGCACAATAAATAGGAAGCTCGCGCCAGGATAGTTCCGCGACGTCCAAATCGCGGCCGTTGCAGAAAGAACGTTGCCTGCCGCCCAGTAGCCCCAGAAACTCGCTCGTTTCTGAAAAATCCGCACCACAAAAACGACGCTCCATACTGCCAGTGCAAGATACGCAATCTTGGCGACAATCGGATACGCGATCCATCCGTATTCGCTTCCGGCCGGCGGCACTGCACCGGTTACACGATATGCGACCAGCAGCGCGTAGCCAATCGCCCCGATAAATCCCAGCATCACAAACCAGCCAAACATGCCCCATACAACAGTAGAGATAAACAGTTGGCTCCGCCGAATCAGTAGCGCAATTTCGATAAGCAAAAGAAACGCAATCGTAGCCGCAATCGGAAATGACGCTCGCTCGCTCCAAAGCACTATCCAACGCCCGAACACGTCGAAATACACAGCATCTCCCGAACGAGGATTCGAAAGATCGGCGTTAGCGAATGCGAGAACGGTCGCGAGGGCGCTGTCTCCATCATGTTGGAGAGTGTTCGTTGAAACATTCTCAAAATTGTCGAGCGGCGTGTGATAGCGCATGACGCCGCCGATATTCGCGAAATTTAGCCCTTGATACCCGAAGCCCTTAAAAACGGAGAAGTCAGTATCGTTCGGCAAGTTCTTATACACGGTGTAGTAAATGGAATTCGTGATGGGGTGCGGCACAGCGTGCTCATATAAGCGCATCGCCCAGTCGTTGGCGCTTCCCGTTTCAAACATCAGGCTCGGCCCCGACGTTCCGCGCGCGTCAACGTTCACCCCAACTTTCACCTCGCGCGCCCACGGATGGGTCCTGACAAACACATCCGCGCCGAGCATTCCCGCTTCTTCTCCGTCGGTGAGCAAAAGAATTACCGCATGGCGCGCAGGCGCCAGAGTTTTCAAAATTCGCGCGATTTCGAGGACGGACGCAACGCCCAGCCCATCATCCGAAGCTCCCGGCCCCGCGGGAACGGAATCATAGTGGGCAGCAAGCAGCACAGCCTCGCCCGGCTCAGTGCCTTCAACTCGCGCGACAACATTCAGCACCGATCCACAACTGCCCCACTCATTGCAGCCGAAGCCTGGCTGGATTTGCGGCTGGTAGCCCAGATCCGTCAAAATCTGGACAATCTTCTCCCGCACCGCCCCATTTTCCGCGCTCCCAATCGGGTGAGGAATAGCGTCAGCGACTAACCCATAAAGAACGCTGCGCGCGCGCCCCGCGGAAAATTGCGATGGTGGCGCGTCTACCGGTTTTGCCGCCGGTGGATGATATCGAAAAAGCGTAATGCCGCAGATCGCCGCGAAGAGGACGAGTCCGAGCAAAGTTCCAAGATTAGCGCGATCATCAGGCGCAGCCATTCTGTCTCCGGTGTAGCCGGATGCTAAGGCCCCCACTCCCGTAAGTCAAACGTATACAGCAACAAAGCGCAATAGAGCGCTCGGGCATACCGGCTTGCAATCGTTGAAAATGCCACCTGCCGATAAGCGTGAGCTTCGAAAATAAGGCATTGCGCCGTTGAATCTCAGCGATGGTAGAATCCGCCCCTATTCCCTGAGGCCCCATTAGGCAGCCATATCGCGAGCGCGGGCGCATACCTGCGCGCATTGGAAAGGTTGAACATGGACGGCATTGGATTGCTGTGGACACTCATCATTGGAGCGCTGGCCGGTTTTCTGGCAGGTCAGCTTGTGAAAGGCCGCGGCTTCGGCCTGCTCGTAGACATCATCGTCGGAATCGTCGGTGCGTTCGTCGGCGGATGGGTATTCGGCGCGCTCGGCATCTTTACAGTGGGATTGGTCGGATTGCTGATTCGCGCAGTGATCGGCGCCGTGATTCTTCTCGTCATCATCAAGGCGATCAAGAGCGCTTAAAGCTCACTGTAATCATTGGCTCGCACACCGGACTAGGGAGCTCGGAGCGCGAAGCGCGTCAACACTCGAGAAGCGCGCCAATTCTCGATTGGTCGAAATTTGATTAGCCAATCAACCCTGCGGTGAACTTGTCGAAGATGTGTTCTGCCAGCTCATCGGCGCGTTTTTCGTCGCCGCGCCCTTCTAGTAAGACAACCTCTTTGTTCGCCGTTACCTTCGGCCGGTACTCCTCGCGCCCATTTGGATATTCGCAGCGGATTACGAGAACGTCCGGATGATATGTGACGCTCAAGAGTTGGTCGACTGCATCCAGGGCGCGCACCACAACTTTGTTGGCGTCGAGCCCCGCCCATTCCATCATATGTTCCCCGAGACTCTCATTGATCAAGTCCATCCGTCTCCTCAACGATTGCCGGGTCTCTGTCCACATCCTGGGCATCTGTGATCGCTTGAGTTCGCCGACTTCCTTCCGCACTTTCTTATCGTCTTCGCCGCCGCCTCTCTGCTTGCGGATTTGCTCGGCCTTCTTCTGCGCCCATTCATTTTGGTCCATTTCGAGCCGGCCCCTGTATTGATGATGCCACGCTTCACGCGGACGCGGACGCGCGAGCGGCCGAAAGGTTAACCACGCTCACGCAGACCTCAACCGCCTGATCGAAAACAGCGGTTCGAGTAACATCATGAGGCCGGCAATGGGTACCAGAATTATGGAAAGACAAGCAGACACAGTTGGACTTTACAGGACCCAGTACCCGTGTTATCTTCGCTTTCGTAACCGCCTATTTGCACGCGCCAGGCGGCAGGGCCACGGACCATCGACCCTCCAAACTTTTTGTCCCGGAAGAGCTCCGTCTCAAAACTTAAGCCTTTGTTTCTCTTGACATTGCGTCGAAGAGGGCAAAGCCTATCTGAGGGTGCGCGTGCTCAAACTCCGTAAAGTTGAGTTGTTGGGCTTCAAGTCGTTCTGCGAGAAGACGCAGATCACTTTTAGCGGTAACGGTATCACCTGCATCGTCGGCCCAAACGGCTGCGGCAAATCAAACATCGTTGACGCCATTTCTTGGGTCCTTGGCGAGCAAAGCCATAAGCTTCTCCGCGCCGAACGCATGTCCGACTGCATTTTCAATGGCACCGCAAAGCGGCCGCCGCTCGGCATGTCCGAAGTGACCCTGACGCTCGTTGATCCGGAGCTCGCTGACGCCGTTGCGCACGTCCTGGCTGCGTCGGAAGAAGCAATCGAGGCCCCAGCCTCTGATACGCCGTCCAACTCGACAGAATTGCCCGCTGACGCGGGAATCGAGACCGCAGGCACCGATGGCGGGGATTCAGCGCAAGCTGGAGCAGAAGACGCCGCGATAATCACCGACAGTGGCATCGCCGCCAAATTCCGCAAGAAGCGCGCCGTTCACAAGCCCGCGCAAATGCCTAAGCCCGGTGAAGTCGTCATCGGCCGCCGGCTCTATCGCTCCGGTCAGAGCGAATACATCATCAACGGCCGCGTCGCGCGCCTCCGCGACGTCCAGGAACTTTTCATGGGCATGGGACTCGGCCCCGATTCCTACGCCATCATCGAGCAAGGTCGCATCGGGCAAATTCTCAACTCGAAGCCGATGGATCGCCGCGCCATCATTGAAGAAGCCGCCGGGATCACCATGTACAAGACCAAGCGGCGGCTCGCGGAAGCCAAACTCGAAGCCTCGCGCGTGAATCTATCGCGCGTGAACGACATTCTCGTGGAAGTCGAGAAGCAGCTCGCATCGCTGAAGCGCCAGGCGTCGAAAGCGCGCCGCTACGCCGAATTGCGCGAACAAATGCGCGGCGCTCTACGCACCGTGCTCGCAAGCAAGGCGCAGCACCTCGACTCCGAAGCCGAAAGGCTCGAACGAGCGTTGCGGGAAATGGCACTCGCGGAAGACGACGCGACTTGCTCGCTGCGTGAACTCGAGACCGAACAGGAACGGCTCAACGCCAGGAATTACGAGCTCGAATCTGAGCTTCGCCAAACGCAAAATCTTTTGAGCCAGACGACGCTCGACCTTGATCGCGCCGAGAATCGCATCGCCTTCAACCAGGAGCAAGCGCGGCAGCTCGAATTGCGCATCGCACGCGTGCTGGTTGAAATCGAATTGGCTGAGCGCGAATCTATCGAACTCGATTCGCGGCGCCAAACTCACGAAACTTCTTTAGGCGAACTGCGCACCAGCACCGCCGCTCTCGAAACGGCGCTGCGTGAAGCTCTGGATGCCGCAGGACGCGGCGTAGACGACCAGAAAAATCTCGAAACGCGGATCGAGGAACTGCGCGCCTTGTCCGCGCGGATGAGCGAGGAAAGCATTCGGAGCCTGGCGGAAGCCACGCAGGCCGATGAAACCGTCGCGCGCCTCGCGACGCTGGAATCCCATCGCGCCGCTTCGCTTGCAACACTCGAGGCCGAATGCTCCGCGCAAGCTCAAACCACGCAACACGCCGACATGCGAAGTCTGCTCGCTGAAATGCGCGCGCTCGAACTCGACAATAATCTCCGCGAGGCTCAGGAATGCCTTGCCGAACGACGGAAGGCGCTCGCGGATACGAAGCAATCCTTTGAAACCATGCGCGAAACACTCGCCGCCGCACGCGCCCGCCGCGCTTCGCTCGAGCAGATTCTCGAAGAACGCGCTTATTCCGCCGACGCGGTGCAAAAGCTTTTTGCGACAAGTGGAAGCGAGGGGCGTAACTTCCGCGCGGTCGGCCTGCTCGCGGATTATGCCGAAGTCGAAGAAAAACACGAGAGCGCCATCGAGCAATTCCTGCGCGACGAACTTGAATACGTCGTCGTGGAAACTTTTGATCACGCCCGCGAGGGTGTGGCGCTGCTGCGCAACGAAATGGGCGGCCGCGCGACATTCTTCGTGGACTCGCTGCGCGCTCAGAATATCGCCATCAACGTGGCTCCGGAGATTTTGCCGGCGACCGACGGCGTCGTCGCGCGTCTCGACAAGCTGGTCGAATTCCGCGATCCCCTCGGCCCTGCCGCAAAACAATTTCTGCCCAAGTTGCAGTCGGCTTATGTTGTCGAGCACGCGCCGCTCGCTGAAGAACTATCTCGCGCCTATCCACAACTTCACTTTCTAACGCTCGATGGCACTTGTTATCACGGCCGGATGATCTCCGGCGGCCGTGCGAGCGACGCTGGGCCTTTGGCATTGAAGCGCGAATTGCGCATGCAGGAGACCGAAGCTGTGCGCCTCGAAGCCAGTGCTTCGGCGACGCAGTCAGAGATTCTGGGCATCGAAGCCGAAATGACGCAGGCCGAAGAGTGGCTCGCGTTCATGAACACGGAGCATGTGGAGGCTGCCAAGGAAGTCGTATCGAGCGGTCACCAGCGTGATCAAGCGCGCATGGATCTCCGCCGCGCGGTAGAGCAACGCGACGCGAGCCTCGCGGAGATCACGGCAATTCGCGCGGAAGCGAACACCGCGCAGACGCGGGCGAAAGAGTCTACCGCCCGGCACGCAGGTGCGCAGGAATCTCGATCCGCGGCGGAAGCTGAAGCTTTAGCGGCCACTGAACGCCTCGCGGAGATGCGCCACAATCTTCAGTCCCAGCAGGAAACGCTTGCTCAGCAGCGCGAAGAACTCGCGGCGATGTCTGAGCGGCTGACGAGCGCCGAAGCAATTTCCGAACGCCTTGCGGCCGAATATGCGCAACTGCAAAGCCGCACGGAAGGCCAGCGCGCGCAGTACGAGACTCTCGTAACCGAACGGACGCAAATCGAATCAAGCGCCGCCGAACTCGCCCAGCAAACCGAGAGTCTCCGCGCCGAAAAGTTCCGCATCCAGGAAAGACAAGCCTCGCTCGAACGCGAGTTTGACGATACCCGCAGCCGAACCACGCAACTCGACGCTACGCTTCGCGGCCAGCGGCAATCGCTCGATGATCAGCGCGTCCGCCGAAACCAGTGCGAAATTGAGAAGGCGCGAAACGATTCCGACCGCGATTATCTCCGTCAAGCCTGCGTCGCCGAGCTCAACGCACAGCCCGAGGAACTGATCGGCCAGGAGTCGGCCCTGTTGACGGGCGAAGCTCTCATCGCCGCGGAAACCAACTTCAACGAAATGAAATCGCGCGTCGAGGCCATGGGCCCCGTGAACATGATGGCGCTCGAGGAATATCAGGAGTGCGAACAGCGCGATTCGTTCCTGCGCCGCGAGCATGCCGATCTCATCGAAGCCATCCAGAATACACAGCAAACCATTGCTGAGTTGGAGCTGATTTCGCGCCAGAAATTCGAGGAGGCCTTCACCGCCATCAATGCGAGTTTCGCGGGCGCGTTCACAACCCTTTTCGGCGGCGGCCACGGAGAAATGCGCCTCACCGAGCCCGACAGCTCAGGCGAGGCGGGCATCGACGTGGTCGCGCAGCCGCCGGGCAAGCGCCTGCAAAATGTTTTGCTGCTCTCCGGCGGTGAAAAAGCGCTCACCGCGCTGGCTCTGCTGATTGCCGTCTTCCGCTACCAACCGAGTCCATTCTGCATTCTTGACGAAGTTGACGCGCCGCTCGATGAAGCCAACGTCGGCCGCTTCATCAAAATGTTGCGCGAGATGGGAACGGAGACGCAATTCATCGTCGTCACCCACAATCGCAAAACGATGGAGACTGGCTCTGTGCTTTACGGCGTCACCATGCAGGAGCCCGGTGTTTCGAAGCTCGTTTCCGTTCGTTGGGATCAAGCGGAGGCACAGGCGCCCGCGGCGCGAGCGGCGACGAACGCCGCGTAGCTCTCTCGCAATTTCAGCCGCAAGAATTTTCGCGCGGCTGCTGCGGACGTCATCGGCGCGGTCGCACTTCGTTTTCCACTTCCATTTTTCTTCTCCGTTGACATCGCCAGTTCCTACGCTAGAATACCCGCCTCCCTGAAAGGACAAAGCTTCGTGGCCTCATCACAAATGGCTCCCGCAATCTCAGAAACATCGTATGCCGGATTGAAACTCCGGGGACGCGGCAAGGTTCGCGACATCTACGAAGCCGGCGACGACTTGCTTATCGTCGCCACAGATCGGCTTTCCGCGTTCGATGTGGTCCTGCCGACGCCGATTCCCGACAAAGGAAAAGTGCTGACTCAGCTTTCGCTGTTCTGGTTTGACAAGCTCCGCGGCATCGTCCCGTCGCACGTCCTCGAAGCCGTCGATTTCACGGGCGAACTCGCGCCGTACGCGCGAGAACTCGCAGGGCGCGCGATGCTTGTCCGTCGAACCGAGCCAATTCCCATTGAGTGCGTCGTCCGCGGCTATCTTTCGGGTTCGGGCTGGAAGGACTACAAGAAAAACGGCAGCGTTTGCGGCATCACGCTGCCCGCCGGCCTCGTCGAATCCTCAAAATTGCCCGAACCAATCTTCACGCCTTCCACAAAGGCCACCACAGGCCACGACGAAAACATTTCCTTCGACGAGGCAGCGGCCCAAATCGGCACACCTCTGGCAGAAAAGCTCCGCGATGTCTCCATTGAAATCTACCGGCGCGCGTCCGGATACGCAGCGGAGCGCGGCATCATCATCGCCGATACAAAATTTGAATTCGGCCTAGCTGGTGGCGAATTAATCTGGATTGACGAAGCGCTCACGCCGGATTCGTCGCGCTTTTGGCCGGCCGATGAGTACAAACCTGGCCAGGCGCAGCCTTCTTTCGATAAACAATATGTTCGCGACTATCTCGAAGAAATTGGCTGGAATAAGCAGCCCCCGGGGCCCGCGCTGCCCCCGAATGTGGTTTCAGCGACGCGCGCCAGGTATCGCGAAGCTTACGAGCGGATTACGGGTCACGCTCTCGACTAGACCCAGGGCCGAGTAGAACGAATGCAGAGGAAATGGGGCGGAGCGTGCGAACGTGAAAGATCAACTGGAATCCCTGGTTGGACAATTAGTCGAACGCGGGATTATGCTCGATGAAGCGGTCAACGAGTTCGAAAAGAAATTTATCCGCCGCGCACTCGAACGCGCCAACGGGAACCAATCCCGCGCCGCGAAAGTTCTCGGAATCCATCGCAACACCCTCAGCCGCAAGGTAGAAGCCTACAAGCTCGACACCCGCGCCCACCGCCGCAAATAGTCTGGCCCGCGGCGCTCCCGTGTTTTAAACGACATTTGGCCGCATCCAGGTCCGCTGCTTTCCCGCGCACGATGCCATCGTAGCGCCGGCATCTTGCCGGCGACTTTCCGCGCAGTCACCGAATATCAATTTCTCCGGCACGATGCCGGCGCGACTTATTTGCGCTTAAAAATGAAATTGGCCGCCAAACCTCAGCGGCCAATCTCAAATCCACAATTCACTCCAACTTCATCAACCGAACTCAGTCACCCGAAGGCTTCGGAGGCGGAGCCACTTTATGCGGCTTGCGCTTCCCTTCCGACTTCTCCGGCGGAATATCCTCAGGATTTACCTTCGCCTTTTCCCAATGCAGCATAAACGGATCGGGATCGTAGCCAGTCAGAGTTCCCGCGAATCGCACGCCATCATCTTTTTGCAGGCGGCTCGCTTCGGGCTGTCCTGGCACCTTTACGTCCATGTTGGCTGTCGTCGCGGCTTCCATTTCTTCGGAAGTGGCGCCGGTGTAGACGTGCAACTCAACCATATCCGTCCCCGGCGTAACATCAATCACCTTGCCGACAACTTCCGGGAAATCCAGCCCGCAAATTGCCAGCCACGTCATCTTGGCCTTGTCCCCGCCGCCCTTCAGATCGGCAATCACCGAAAGAATATTCGACGACTGCCGAATCTTGTCGAGATCGGCGGAACTCGGAATGCTATACGTCGCCGGGCGATCCGGAGACGTCGCCGCAAGCTGGAGCAATTCGTTCATTTGCGGATCAACGAGTTGATCGCATCCCGATTGTTCATACGCCGCAATCTGCTTCCGCAAATAATCCTTGATCTGCGCGTCACCCGGCGCCTTCAACGCGATGGCCCGCGCCAGCGCCCAGAAACCATCTAAGGACTGTGGCGGAGTCGAGTACAGCAGCGCCACGCCCAACCGGTAGGACGAAACACCGTCATCGGGTTTGTTCGCTAGCGCAGCCTTGAACGACGCCGCGGCGCTCGCATAATCCTTAAGCTGCAGCTCGGCGAAGCCAGCCGTGGCGTTGAACAGCGCGATGGCAGGCTTCTTATTATCGGCGAACTGCTGCGGGGTCATGTTGTCCGGCTTCGGTAGCGCATCAAGCAATTGAAGTCCCTGCAATGCCGCGGCCTTGGCTTTATTCAATTGGTCGGTAGCGTCGGCGGCCTTCGGATTCGATGTAAACGCAATCTCGAACACCGCGCTGCGCGAATAGATGGCTTGCAAACGTCCGGCCGCATCCGCCTTCGGGTCGCTGTCCGCCATGTACTTGTCGGAGTATTCGATCACCTTCGGGTAGTTCTTGAGGGCGTTGTACTCGGTGAAATACATCTGGTCCACATACTTCATAAGCGTGGACTTCGGAAATTTCGCCACGAAATCATCGAGGCACTTCACCTGCGATTGCGGATTCGTCTCCGCGCGGCACGCTTGAAACGCGTTGTACTCCGGAATCGTGTAGGCCGGCTGTTGCGCAGCCGGGGCCTGATCCTGCGCGGCCGCGTGCGGAACCTGCAACAACACCAGCGCGCCTGCTGCCAGCAGCATCGCCTTCGCGACCATACACTTTCGCTTCATTGTTTAACCGCCTCCTGAACAAGACTCACTTTTGGGCAACAATCGAGAACAGAGTTACGACCCCTGCGGGACGTATCGAATAGAAAGCTACGGGATTATAGGAAAAGGACTTTCGCCGCGCAAGGTCAATCGCGCCTTCGCGCCGCTCGTTTGCAACTCCCCGCCGCATACCGTATCGTTTCGGCTCCGATGTTAAGATGGTGAATCTTTGGGAAAGGACGCATCGGCGGAAAAACATTATGCTTGAACCGAAAAAAAGCGACAATCTCCCACTGTCCGGCGCAGTCGCCCTGGTGACGGGCGGCAGCCGGGGAATCGGCTTGGCAATCGCACATCGCCTGACAAAGCTTGGGGCGTCAGTATGCATATGTGGGCGCGACGAAAATCACCTCAAGGCCGCCGCTGCCGAACTCGGTCGCGACGGCGCCAAAATCCTCGCGGTGCCCGCCGATGTTTCCGAAGCTTCAGACATTCGCGCTCTCGTAGATAGAGCTAATCGTGAGCTCGGCCCAATCGAGATTCTCGTCAACAACGCCGGAACTTACCGCTCCGGCCCCTTTCATCAACTATCCGAAGCGGACTGGGATACGGTGTTAGACACCAATTTGAAATCCGTGTTCCTGGTCAGCAGCATCGTCGCTCCTTCCATGATCGAGCGGAAACGCGGCCATATCATCAACATTTCCTCGCTCGCAGGGAAAAATGCCTTCGCGGGCGGCGGAATTTATTGTGCGTCGAAATGGGGCCTGCAGGGATTGACTGCCTGCATGGCGGAAGATCTCCGCGCTTACGGCATTCGTGTAGCTTCGATTTGCCCCGGGACCGTCGCGACGGATTTCTCACCGCACATCGGCCGCGACACCTCGAAGATGCTGCAGGCCGATGACGTCGCTCACGCCGTCGAGTCGCTGCTAATGCAGGCCCCGCAAAGCTTCATCAGCGGAATTGACATCCGGCCGACCCAGAAGCCGTAACTCACACACCTTCAATCACATCGGACGCGCTGCGACTTTCCCGCGTCCTGCTGCATCCAATCGTTTGACATTAAACGATCTGCCTCGGGGCGCACAAATTGCCGACTCACTACAAAGGAAACGCAAAAGCAATCCGGGCGCTAAACGCGCATATCAACCTCGAGCGCGCCGCAAACACTGTCGGCGCCCAATTGACAGCGCGCCTTGACGCTCAGGGATTGACCATAAGCCAATTCGGAACTCTCGAGGTTTTGTACCATCTCGGCCCACTTTGCCAGAACGAAATCGCTCAAAAACTCTTGAGATCGGGCGGAAATATGACGCTCGTAATTAACAACCTCGAGAAGCAGGGCTGGGTGAAACGCGTGCGCCAACCTGATGACCACCGGCTCGTTCGCGTTCACCTAACGCCTAAGGGGCGGCAACAGATAGCGCGAGTGTTTCCTGGCCACGTCAATGCGGTAGTTAAAGCGATGAGCGCTTTAACGGCGCGCGATCAGGAGGACCTAAGACGAATTTGCCGCAAATTCGGAAGCAGCAGCACCACAAAATCCCGAAACACATTTTCGGAAAGGGGAAATAAACATGATTCAAATTCGACCAAGTGACGAGCGCGGCCACGCGCAACACGGTTGGCTCGATAGCCGGTTCACATTTTCATTCGCCGACTATGACGATCCCGAGCACGTTCAGTTTCGTTCTCTGCGCGTCATTAACGAAGACCACATCGCTCCGGGCCAGGGCTTTGGCATGCATCCGCATCGCGACATGGAAATCATCACCTACATTCTGGAAGGCGCCATCGAGCACCGCGACAACATGGGCAATCGCGGCGTAATTCGTCCGGGAGAAATTCAAAAAATGAGCGCGGGCACGGGCATCCTGCACAGCGAATTCAATCCATCGCAAACGCAGCCGGCTCACCTGCTCCAAATCTGGATGGTTCCGTCGAAGCGCGGCATCAAGCCCACCTACGAAGAGCACAAGTTCGCTCCCGGCGAGCTCGACGGCCAGTTTCAGCCGGTCGCTGGGCCCAATGCCACCGTCTCCATTCAACAGGATGCGGAACTTCTCGCCGCAAAATTGAAGCCCGGTCAAAAGGCAATTCACGAATTGCGGCCGGGACGTCACGCATGGCTGCAAGTGGCTCGCGGCGCCGGAAAAGTGAATGGACACGATGTCAAAGCCGGCGACGGCGTGGCAGTTTCCGACGAAGCCTCGATCAGTTTCGACCCGAAGGAACCATCCGAGGTCCTGCTTTTCGATCTCGCGTAAAGCACGGCAATGGCGGTTGCGGAAAAAGTCACAATCGCAGTCATTCCGAGGAGCGCAGCGACGAGGAATCCCTCTTTTTGCGAGCATTTAAACCAAGAGGGATCCCTCGCCCGCCGCGGCGGACTCGGGATGACGATCTTTTTAACTATTTACGCAACCTGAAGAGCATCTTGAATGGAAGTAGACAACCAAGGAGAAAAGAAATGACGGACACCAACCATTTCACAGTTCTATTCGCAAGAATTCTGCTGGGGATATTGTTTCTGGCGAGCGGCGCCATGAAAATCGCAGGATTTTCAATGATAGTCGGCGTGGCTGCGGCCAAGGGTCTGCCCTTCCCAACCGCGAGCATCGCATTAGCCGCGGCAGTCGAAATCGCCGGCGCCGCAATGTTGTTCCTCGGATATCGCGCGCGCCTCGCTTCATTCGTACTGTTTCTGTACCTGATTCCGACGACGCTCATATTCCATAATTTCTGGGCGGCGCACGGACTCGAAGCACAGACGCAACTCGTGAACTTCCTGAAGAACATCGCCATCATGGGCGGTCTGCTCATGGTCGCTAGCGCAGGCCCCGGCCGCATCGCGCTCGGTGAGCCAGCAACAGCTTCACGCTAAATCGAATTGCCAAGAGCAAAGCCGGGCTTCGATCCGATTGGTCGCAGTCCGGCGCGGCGGACCCGGGCGATTAGGTTGCACGGCGCGATTCCCGTAAAATGCAAGGCGCCTCTCATTTTGATCGACGGAGGACGATTCATGAAAGTTCCGGCGTGGTTTTTCGTCGCCGCTTTACTCCTGATAGCCGCAGCGCCTCTGCGTGCGCAGCAAACCGCTCACGCGGACATTCTTGATTCTAAGGGAACGAAGATCGGCGCCGCGCAGCTCCAGCAGGCCAGCGGCGGCGTGAGAATTTCCTTGACCGCATCCCAACTTCCTCCGGGAACTCACGGATTCCACATTCACGCCGTGGGCACTTGCGATCCGCCCGACTTCAAGACGGCCGGCCCTCACTTCAATCCAGACAACAAGAAGCACGGTTCGAAGAATCCGGACGGCCCGCACGCCGGCGATCTGTCCAATATCGAAGTCGCGACTGATGGAACGGTCCACGCAACGTCGCTCGCGCCTAACGTGACGCTCGGCGCCGGCCCCAATTCTCTATTTCATGACGGCGGAACCTCGCTCGTCATTCACGCGCAAGCCGACGACTTGATGACCGACCCCTCAGGCAATTCCGGCGCGCGAATCGCCTGCGGCGTCATCCAGAAATAGTCGCACTTCGGAGCCTCGACAAAAATGGAAAAGCGGGCGCAGACATCAACTCCAATCAATGAATTCCTCGAGCGGCGCTGGAGCCCTCGTGCCTTTGCAAATCGCAGCGTCGAACCCAAGACGTTGCGCAAATTGTTCGAGGCTGCTCGCTGGTCGCCATCCTCATCGAACGGTCAACCTTGGTACTTCATCGTCTCCCTGAAAGAAAATCCCGAAGAATTCGCCCGCGCAGTAGATTGCTTGCGTCCAGGAAACATCACATGGGCCAAGAACGCGCCCATCCTCCTCTTCACCGTCGCCCGGCTAAGATGGCCCGACAAACCTGATCCGAACCGCCATGCCATCTACGATCTCGGCCAATCGGTCGCACACCTCACTTTCGAAGCAGCGGCCGAGGGACTCTTCGTCCATCAAATGGGCGGTTTCTTTCCAGACAAAGTGAAGGAGACCTACGGCATTCCGGACGGATACGAAGCGATGAGCGCCGTCGCAATCGGCTACGGGGGCGAACCGGATTCATTGCCGGACGACTTGCGACAAAAAGAACTCGCGCCGCGGAACCGCAAGCCCCTCGAATCCTTCATTTTCGAAGGCCACTGGGAAACGCCCGCGCCCTTCCTCAGAAGTTAAAACCTTCGACCGCGAGCAAACTCATCCCATGCGCGGCAGCACAATTCCCTGCTGTGCCTGATACTTTCCTTTTTTATCTTTATACGAAGTCTCGCAAATTTCATCCGACTCAAAGAAAATCACCTGGCACAATCCTTCATTCGCATAAATCTTCGCCGGCAGCGGTGTGGTGTTGCTGATCTCGAGCGTAACAAACCCCTCCCACTCCGGTTCAAATGGCGTGACGTTCACGATGATTCCGCACCGCGCATAAGTAGACTTCCCAACACAGATCGTCAACACACTTCGCGGAATTCGAAAATATTCCACCGATCGCCCCAGCGCAAACGAGTTCGGCGGCACGATGCACACGTGCCCTTCGACTTTCACAAACGATTTCTCGTCGAAGTGCTTCGGATCCACGATCGAAGAATTCACATTCGTGAAAATTCGGAATTCGTTGGCCACGCGCATGTCGTAGCCGTACGACGAGACGCCGTAACTGATCACTCCTTCGCGCACTTGGCGGTCGGCGAACGGCTCGATCATCTTCTCTTCCAGCGCCATCCGCCGAATCCACTTGTCGCACTTCACACTCATATCGAGATCTCCTCACTTGGGCCTTTACATTGGCGAAAATGGCAGCGCATCTTAGTACACACTCCCCGGCTTGACAACCTACAACCCCCTGTCTAGCATAGATTTGCGGTTTGCGTGGAGGCAGTTGTGATCAAGCTGGATATTGTGAATGCTGTCGTGCAGAAAACGAATATAACGCGGACCAAAGCCGAACAGGCCGTCGAGACGGTCTTCGAGGCTATGAAGAACGCTCTCGGCCACGGCGAGCGCATCGAACTCCGCCGCTTCGGCGTGTTCAACGTCAAGCCTCGCAAAACCGGCATCGGCCGCAATCCTCGCACGGGCCAACAGGTCAGCATCCCTCCCGGCAAAGCTGTCCGCTTCAAGCCTGGCAAGGAGTTACAGGCGCTCGAAGATGTTCCCGCGAAGAAATCGGAAGCGGCGCCGCCTTCGCGCTAATTTTCTCCAGGTCCAGCGTTCTTTCTAAAGATCGCTCAATAGACAAGGGATAGGGCGTCTCACACCTATGAGCAGTGGAAATGGGCATGCTCCTGTCCCTACTGAAATCGCAGAACTTCAGTTCCCGCGCGTTGAAATATACGTTCCGCCCCCACCGCGGCGCCGCCGCCGTCCCATCGTGCTTCCTCTGCTTCTCTTTCTTCTCACTATTATCTCCACGCTCGCCGTCGGCGCTGAATTCGCACGTTCCTACGCCAACGGCGTCGAGCCATTTTCGACTGACGACAATCCATTTACGACCATGATTCAGCCGATTCTGCATCCCGGACTGTTGAAGCTCGGCATTCCCTTTTCGTTTACACTCCTCACCATTTTGCTCGCACACGAACTCGGACATTATTTCGCCTGCCGTCTCAATGGAATTGAAGCTACCTATCCGTACTTCATTCCCGCGCCCACATTATTTGGCACTCTTGGCGCGTTCATTCGCATTCGTTCTCGCATTCCCACCCGCCGCGCGCTTTTCGACGTTGGCTTGTCCGGCCCGGTCGTGGGCTTTATCTTCGCCGTCCCTGCGCTGATCTTCGCAATTGCTAACTCCAAATACGTCCCGCCGGAAGCTTGGGATCCCAACGCGCTGCATTTTGGAAATCCGCCGCTCGTGCAACTTCTGGCTGCGGTCCTTCATCCGCAGGAAAATGTGCAGGCGTTACTCCTCAATCCTGTTGGTCGCGCCGCTTGGGTCGGCCTCTTCGTCACCGCCCTGAATCTCATTCCTGCTTGGCAGCTTGACGGCGGTCACATTCTCTACAGCCTCACGCCCGAGCAGCATCGCCGCATTTCTCTATTCATCGGCGTCGTTCTACTGGCCATGGGCTGGTTCATGTGGCCCGGCTGGTACCTATGGGGCGGCCTGATTCTCGCGTTCTCGATCTTCTTCCGTCATCCCCCGCTGCTCGATCGCTTCGAGCAGCTCGACCCCAGGCGCCGCCTCTGGGCCGTCATCGGCCTAATCATCTTCCTGCTAAGTTTCACCCCCTGGCCAACCACCAACCCCTAGCTCATCGCCGCACAAGCACATCGCGCAAGAAAGCACAAACGCCGTCATCTTTTTACCCACCCTCAAAAAACCCTGTGGACGCCGCAATCTCCTCAATCCACACCACTTGCGCAACGCCCACTCTTACCGAGATTTGAAATCACATCTAAAATGCGATATAATCCGATTTACAATGTTACAAGTTTATCAACGCGACGTCACAAAAGCAGCACAAAGCGCGCAGCGATACGGCTTCCCATCTTCCATCCTCACCTCATTTCTACTCGATACACCTAATTATTAGAAACGCCCGCAACTCCTAGAAAACAATCATCACCGCCCACTTCTACTCGATACAAAATCGAGGGGTCCACAGAACGCAATTGGCGATTATTCAGGACAAACTGGTAGGATCCACGTCCACAATGACCGCAGTTTCCGGAATCTCTCGTTTCGCGCAAAATTCCACGCAGCCGCTGAGCGCCCTCGTAAGATTCGACCGCTTCGGCGCCTTCAAAAGAAATTGAAATCGGTATTCCTGCCGCAATCTGGCAAGCGGCGCAGCCGCCGGCCCGAGCACCTTGATTCCCTCTTTTTCAAACGGCGCGAAATAGCTTTCAAGCGCCCGCGACCACTTGATTGCGTTCTCGAGACTCCTGCTCCGAATAAGCACATTCGCCAGCGCCGCATACGGCGGGTAATGCAGCATCCGCCGGAAGTGCGACTCCTTTTCATAGAACGCGATGTAATCCTGCCGCACGGCGCATTCGATGGCGTAGTGCTCGGGATAATACGTCTCGACGATCACTTCCCCAGGCAATTTCCCCCGCCCCGCGCGCCCCGCCACCTGAGTTAGCAGCTGAAACGTCTTCTCCGCCGCTCGAAAATCCGGTCGCCCCAGCGCGAGATCGGCGCCAACAACGCCCACCAGCGTTACAAACTCGAAATCGTGCCCCTTCGCCACCATCTGCGTGCCGACCAGCACATCAATTTCCCGCCGCGCAAAAGCGCCCAAAACTTTTTGATACTCCTGCTTCGTCCGAACCGTGTCGCGATCGAGCCGCGCAATCCGCGCCTGCGGGAAGTGTTCGCGCAAAGATTCTTCCACGCGTTCCGCGCCATCGCCGACGAAGTAAAGATATTCCTGCTTGCACTTCGGACATTCCTTCGGAATCCGCGCAGTAAATCCGCAATAGTGGCATTCGAGGCGCGCGCGTTTCTTGTGATACGTCAGCGCGATGCTGCAATTCTGGCATTGCACCGATACGCCGCAGCCTCTGCATATCAAAAACCACGAATACCCGCGGCGATTAATCAGAATCATCGCCTGCGTCCCTGATTCCAATCGGGCTGCGATCGCGGCGCGCAATGATTCCGAAATAGGCGACGCGCGATGAGTAGCGCGAAATTCCTCGCGCAAGTCCACCACGCGCACCTGCGCGAGCGGCCGATTCTCCACGCGCGTCTTCAACTCCAGCAGAGTGTATTTGCCCGTGCGCGCGTGGTGATAACTCTCAAGTGACGGCGTCGCAGAGCCGAGAACCACCGGCACACCTTCGAGTCGCGCGCGATAAACCGCCGTGTCGCGGCCGTTATATCGCGGTGCTTCTTCCTGCTTGTAACTCGTCTCCTGCTCTTCATCCACGAGAATCAGCCCAAGATTCTCAAGCGGCGCGAACACGGCGGATCGCGTGCCGACTACGATGCGCGCCTCGCCCCGCCGCACGCGCCACCATTCCCGCGCGCGCTCGTTATCCGTGAGCGCGCTATGTAAAATGGCCACGCCCGGCCCAAATCGCGCGCGCACGTGACGGCTCATCCACAGCGTCAGCGCAATTTCGGGCACAAGCACCAGCGCGCTTCGCCCCTTCGCAATCGCCGCTTCCACGGCGCCCAAATAAACTTCCGTCTTGCCGCTGCCCGTCACGCCGTGCAGCAAGCCGACATGAAATGCCTGCGCATCAATCCAGCCGCGAATCTGCCCGAGCGCCGCTGCCTGCTCGGCGTTCAAAACATTCGACGGTGCCGTGTAGTCCGTGTCCCACGAATCTTCCTCGACCGCACGCGGCTCGTCCCAAAGGATCAGCCGCCCCTGCTCCGCCAGCTTTTCGATCACGCCGCGTGTAACGCTCGCGGCAACAATGAGCACCGAAAGCGGCAGCGGAACTCCAGCCTCCAGCAGCGCCGCTCGCACGCGCAGTTCTTTTTCGTTCAAGCTCTTTTCTTCGGCACCGGCTTCCTCCGGCTTCCACGCCACGATCTTCTGCAAGCGTTCCTTGCGCCGCACCACAATATCGTTCCACGTGAGATAACTTTCGCGAACCAAGCGTTCGACAACATCGCGCGCGGCGGGAACTTTTCGAAAACGTGAGAACACCACCGCGCCATCCGCATCCTTGGTGATATCAAGCGCGGTGAAGTCGGCCAACTCGCGCTCGTTCGCAGGTCCGCGCGCAACAAGCTCCGCCAGATACTCGCGTCCGGCTTCCGTGAGCGTGTATTCGCGCTCCTGCCGCACCTCGGCTTCCGGCGGCAGCAGCGAGCGAAACGTCTCGCCAATCGGCGCGACATAATACTTGCTCACCCATCGTCCCAGCTCGATCAGCGACGCCGGCAGCGCCGGAATCGGATCCAGCAGTTCGGCGATTTCTTTCACCCGCGCAACATCGGGCGCGTGATCCGTCACCGCCAACCCAACGCCAATCATTTTGCGATTGCGAAACGGAACCACAACCCGCCGTCCCACCAATTCGTTCGATTCGAGCTTCGACGGCACAGCGTAGGTAAACAGCGAGCGCAGCGGCAGTGGCAGAGCGATTTCGCAGTAGCGGGGCGCCATGGCGGATGATCAGTGTAGCAGGCTAAACGTCAGAAACTCTCAGTGCGACAATTTCCTCAAATGCTGACGAGGACGATCCCGATAAAAATCAGAAAGATGCCGAGCCATTGCGTGCGTTCGAGGCGCTCGCGGAGGACAATCCATGCGAGAAAGACGGTGACAGCGCTGAAGAGCGAGCCGATGACCGTGACGACCGCCACGTGCCCCGTGCGCAGCCCAAGGCTAGTGACCAGAAACGCGCCCGCATCGAAAACTCCCACGCTCACAATTAACAGCCAGGAGCTCATGGGCGGCAATCGGATACTCTGCTTCACGGGCGCCGCGATCGCGACGAGCAAGATCGAGCCAAGCAAACGCACGCCCCACACCGACATGCTCGCGCCCATTTTCGTAATGATGTGATAGCCGATGAGCCAAAAATTAATCCCGTAGATGGTCGAGGCCATCAACGCAAGTCCGACGCCGCGCGTCAATCGCCCCCGCGGACGAGTGCCGGATTGCGCGGCATCCGCTAGCGGCGGCTTAAAAGATGTCGCCGCAAGCACCACACCAATTAGCGAAATAAATATTCCGACGATGTGAATCTTGCTTACGCGCTCACCCGCGTACATCGAGAGCAGCAGCGTCAGCGCCGGATAAACGGAGCAAACCGGCGCGACGATCGAAAGTGTCCCGATCTCGAGCGAGCGATAAAAGCCCAGCGTCGCTACGCTGCTCAGCGCCCCCGAAAGCGCCACCCAACCCCACAGCCGCCACGAATGCGCGGAAAACTCGCGCGCCAATTCCCCGTCGAACGCCAGCCAAACCGTCAAAATTCCGACGCCGACACCCTGCATATATAAAAGCGTGCGAAATGTTCCGATCTGTCTCGTCGAAAATCGCGCGAGAAAATCCGCAGTTCCCCATAGAACGGCGGCGGCGATTCCAAGCGCAATGGCCAAATTTCCTCGGGGAAAATCTAACGCGGAGTGGCAGGCTTCTTCGGTTCCAGACCTAAAACAGCCATGACCTTTTGCAGATCTTTCCACACTTCGGGCTTCGCCGCCGGATTGCGAAGGAGATACGCCGGATGATACGTGGCCAGCAGGCGCGTGCCGCGGAATTCCAGCCACTGCCCGCGAAATCGCGAGACACCTTGATTCGTCGAAAGCATCGTCTGCGCCGCGATGCTGCCGAGACACACGATCACCTGCGGCCGAATCGCGTCAATCTGCCGGATGAGAAAAGGCGAGCACGTCGCGACTTCATCTTTTTCAGGAGCGCGATTTTCGGGCGGCCTGCACTTCACCACGTTGCAGATGTAAACGTCTTCGCGCTTGAGCCCCATCGCTTCGATCATCTGGTTCAGCAATTTCCCAGCGCGGCCCACGAAGGGTAATCCCTGCGCGTCTTCATCCGCTCCCGGCCCTTCGCCAACAAACACGAGCTTTGCTGCAGGGTTCCCGGTTCCGAAGACGATCTTGTGCCGCCACTGATGCAATTTGCATCGCGTGCATTCGCCAAGATCTTCGCGGATTCGTTCAAGAGTATCGCCTTCGATTTTATCAGCTGCATCGAAAAGCGACGGGCCACTCACTATCGGCAGAGAAAGCCCGGGCGCCGACGCGAGGCTCGGCATGAGCCGAGATGTGGGATCGGGCGAAAGTTTCTGTGCGTCCAATTTAATTTTGGGCATAGGTGGCAAGTCTGGGAGTGGATCCGGAATTGGAATTTCAACGGACTCGATGGCGACCGTCGCGGCCGAATGCGCCACCGAGCGATCATGAAAAAATGGCGATAGGCCGAGGTCATCGGCATATCGAAACCATTCCTCGATTTTGACGCGCGTAATCTCGTCCATCGGCCGCATACAAAAGAGCACACGAGCCAAAACACCAACTCACAAAGAAAGTATCCCGTGGCGGAGAGAGTTTACTTGTTTTGGTGGCGCAATTCGAGGGCTTGATCGAGGATTCTGTCAGCGACGTCGCTCTTCGACATCTTCGGCAGCGCAATTTCGCGGCCGTCATTCAGAAAAAATGTAACGATATTCGTGTCCGTATCGAAGCCAGCGCCCTGTTGCGTAACATCGTTGGCAACAATCATGTCGGCGCCCTTGCGAGCCAGCTTGGCCCGCGCGCTCTCGGCAACGTGCTCAGTCTCCGCGGCAAATCCAATCAGAACACGCGAGCCTTTCGTGCGCCCCAATTCCGAAAGTATGTCCGGCGTAGGCTCGAGCTCAATAGTCATATTAGAAGTTCCGCGCTTAATCTTCTGCCCTTGCGGCGACACCGGCCGGTAATCCGACACAGCCGCAGCCTTAATAACGATGGTCGAATCAGCGGCGCGATCGAGCACAGCGGCACGCATCTCCGACGTGGTGCGCACAGGCACCCAATCCACTCCGTCAGGCGCCGCCAGATCCGTCGGCCCGCTCACCAGAATCACATGCGCTCCGCGACGTTGCGCAGCCGCCGCCAGCGAATAGCCCATTTTACCCGACGAGCGATTCGTCAAAAACCGAACTGGATCGATATCCTCAGCCGTCGGCCCAGCCGTAATTAAAATCGTCTGGCCCGCTAAATCGTGACGCAAGCCAAGCACCCCGCACACGGCGGAAGTAATCGTTTCAATCCCTGCAAGCCGGCCCGCGCCCGTCATGCCGCACGCGAGATAACCTTCGTCCGGATCCACCAAATGAACTCCGCGCGCACGCAGCGTCTGCAGATTTGCCTGCGTCGCAGGATGCTCCCACATGTTCACATTCATCGCCGGCGCAACGACTACGGGAGCTTTTGTAGCGAGGTAAAGCGTGGTGAGGAAATCGTCGGCAACTCCGTGAACAAACTTAGCGAGGATATCGGCAGTCGCAGGCGCCACCACCAGAAGATCAATTCTCTGCGCGACGGCAATATGCTCGATCGCGCTCTCTACGTTCGGCGCATCACTCGCGCCCGCACTCCCGCCGAACATCTCCGTGATAACTTTTTGCCCGGTGAGTGCCGCGAACGTTAGCGGCGTAATAAATTCCCGCGCGCCGCGAGTCATCACCACCTGCACGTCGAGCTTTTCCTGCTGCAGGCGCCGCACAAGCTCCGCCGCCTTATACGCAGCGACGCCGCCCGTAACTCCCAGCGCGATTCTCATGCCATCTCTTACAGATTATCTTTCCGCTTTTTCGCTTCGCCTTCGGTCTCTACGATGGGATCGGGCGCCTCGAATTCCAGCAGCCCTTGCCGCAATTCTTCTTCGGCCACGCGTGTATATTTACGCGCCCTCGGATTATCGATTAGTGGCCGTCCTCCGAGCATTAGCTGCCTCGCACGCTGCGACACTACAACAACGTAGGCGAATTGACTTTCCGGTGGCTGCGTCGAAACTACCATTATGTTTCACCCTCCAAAAGACTTCAGAATCTCTGCAACTTGATCTTTCCGGCGAGCCACTTGGCATCGTCCGGTGAGCACGATTGCCTGCACTTCCCGTTCGGCTCGTTCTTTGTCGTCGTTGATCACCGCGTAATCGTATTCGCGGTAATGTTCTAGCTCTTGCCGGGCCCTATCGAGGCGTCGGGCGATTTCGTCACCCGAATCCTGCCCGCGCGCGCGAATCCGCTTTTCCAGTTCCTGTCGCGACGGCGGCACGATAAAAATCGCAATTGCGGTAGGAACTTTCTTTTTGATCTGCGCTGCGCCTTGTACGTCAATCTCGAGAATGAGATCGAGTCCACGCGCGCTCGCCAAATCGAGCCAGCTCCGCGGTGTCCCGTACCAATGTTTGCCGAAGACCTGCGCGTACTCGAGGAATTCGCCGGCCTGCTTCATCCGCTCGAACTCTGCTTCGGAGATGAAATTGTACCACTTGCCGTCGCTTTCCGCCTTGCGCGGAGGCCGTGTGGTGCACGAAACCGATAGCAGCGTCCCGGGCAGCTCCAAAATCGTTTCCACCAGCGTGGATTTTCCTGATCCTGAGGGCCCGGAAACGATGAATACCTGCGGCTGCTTGTCGTCTGTCATTTTCACTCGATGTTTTGAACCTGCTCCCGCAACTTCTCGATTTCGGATTTTACTTCGAGCGCCATGCGCGTCACGTCCAGGCCTTCAGCTTCCGTGCCGGGAGTTTTCGACAGCAGCGTATTCGCTTCCCGCTGCATTTCCTGCAGGAGAAAATCGAGTTTCTTTCCAATTTCGCCGCCGCCCGTCAATAGCGACTCGAACTGCTGCACATGGCTTCGCAGCCGCGCGATTTCTTCCGCCGTATCGCTTTTCTCCGCGGCAATCGCGGCTTCTTGCGTGAGGCGTGATGGATCCACCGGCGCGGCATTGAGCAAATCTTTCAATCGCGCTTCCAGACGTCTCGCGTATGCGGGACGAATGCGTTCCGCAAGAATTTCGATCTTGCCCGCGTAATCTCGAATCATCTTCAGCCGCGCAAATAATTCCTGGCCCAGAATCGCGCCTTCCGACTTGCGCATTTCATCCAGCCTCTCGAGCGCTTCAACGAGGCACGTTTCCACGAGCTTCGCGAATCGCTCTTCATCGCCTTCGCCGAATGCTTCCGGCGCGCCAACAACTCCGGGAAGCCGAAATATCGCCGCCAAGTCGGGCTCGGAGGAAAGATTGAACTGCCGCCGCAGATTCTCCGCGGCAGCGAGATAGGCTGCCGCAATTTCAGCGTTCACCTGAACCGTCGCAGGCCCGCTCGGCTGGTAATGCAGCGCGACATCGAGATGCCCGCGATGCACGCGCGCGCGAATCACTTCGCGGATCCGCGCTTCCACGCCCTCGAATCCATCCGGCGCTTTCACGCGCACATCGAGAAAGCGATGGTTCACGCTGCGCACCGTCACGCGAATCGCGCGCCCCGCTTCTTCGGCACGCGCCTGCGCGTAGCCCGTCATTGACTTCAGCGCTGCGGTTTTCACTGTCTTCGTCCCTGCTCCAGTTTCCGGCATATCACATCGGCCCCGGCGCCGGCAGATCGAGATCTACGTCGCGAAATTGCATTTCATAAAGCCGCCGATAAGTCCCGCCATGCGCCAAAAGTTCTTCGTGCGTGCCCATTTCGTGAATTGTTCCGCCATCAAGGACGGCAATCCGGTCCGCGCGTCGTATCGTCGAGAGCCGATGCGCGATTACGAAGACTGTTCTTCCCGTCATCAAATTATTCAGCGCCTTTTGAACCAGATGTTCGGATTCGGAGTCGAGCTCCGAGGTAGCCTCATCGAGAATTAAAATCGGCGCATCCTTCAAAAGAGCGCGCGCGATGGCGATCCGCTGTCGCTGCCCGCCCGATAGCCTCTGCCCTCGTTCGCCAATGCGCGTTTGATAGCCCTGTGGCAATTGCGTAATGAAATCGTGTGCCAGAGCAGCCTTGGAAGCCGCAACGACGCGCGCTTCAGGCAAATCCGGCCGGCCGTAGCAAAGATTGTTCCAGACCGTATCATTAAAAAGAATTGTCTCCTGCGTAACGATGGCCATCTGCTCGCGCAGCGATCGTAGCGTCACCTTGCTTACGTCGTTCCCATCAATCAGCAGCATACCGTTCGTCGCGGCATGAAAACGCGGAAGCAGATTCACGAGTGTCGTCTTGCCGGCTCCGCTCGAGCCCACAATCGCGACCACAGATCCGGCTGGCACGGTCAGCGAAATGTCCCGCAAAATCTCGGTGCCGCTATCGTACGCAAATCCAACGTCGTCAAATCGCACCTCGCGTGAAAATCGAGGCAGCGCGACGGCACCGGGCGCTTCGGAAACTTCCTCCGGCAAATCGATGAATTGGAATACGACGGTCGAAGCGCCAAGCGCCTGCTGAAAAAGCTGATAAATTCCGCCTAGCCTCTTCACCGGCTCATAAACTTTGAAAAGTGAATAAATGAAAGCGAACACAGCTCCGAGCGTCATCACGCCGTGATTGATTTCGCCGCGCGCGTAAAGTATGAGCAGCGAAAAAACAACAGCAGAGAGCACGTCCATCATCGGCCCTGTTGCCGCGTACGCGCGAACCCATCGCATGTTCTCCCTGAGCAAATGTTTCGCCGCGTCGCGAAATTTCCCGATCTCGAATCGCTCCATGCCGAACGCTTTCACCACGCGGTTGCCGCTCATCGTTTCCTGAACGATTTGACTCAAATCCGCAAGCCGCGTGCGGCTCGTCTCCGTCGAACGGCGGATTTTCTTGCCCAGCTTGCTTACGGGACCGATGACCAGCGGAATAAAAATCCCGCATCCGAGCGCGAGCTTCCAATTCAGTAAAAGCAGCACCGCAATGAATACGATGAGCGAAAACACTTGCCGGAAGAAATCGGCCAAATATTCGGAGAATGCGCTGCGCATCTGCTCGACGTCGTTAATCACGGCCGACATCACGCGCCCGGTCGGATTGTGCTGAAAAAATCCCATCGGCTGCTGAATCAGCTTGCTGTAAACGCGATTGCGCAAATCCATGATCGCGGCGTGCCCGACGTACTGCACCAAAACGCTGCCAAGAAATTCTGCAAACGCTTTGCCCAGGAAAATCACGACGAGTGCGAGCGCAAAAATCGTCCACACGAAACGCACGGATTGCGGGAAAAAGGAGTTCAGATAAATCGTTCGGTCGATAAATGGAATGGTGATGAGTTTCAGTTTCTGCGCTGTGGAATGCGGATTGAGCACCACATCCACCGCAGGAATAATCATCAGCGCTATCAAGCCTTCGGAGATGCCCAGAATCGCCAGCAGAATCACGCCGCCCGTCAGACGCGCGATATGAGGCCGCACGTATCCGAGCAGGCGCGCCACTTCGTGGGAAAACTTCAACGTTTCTCCATTGCTTTTACGATACCGAATGGGAACTTTTAACGCTAGGGGCGCAGTACGGAAAAGTCAAGCACGCGGGCGCTCCGGTAGTGGCTCAGTTTGGCATTCTCGACCAGCGCCACGCTCTATGCTGGGACCTCGCCACCATGAGGGCCGTAAAATACACGCCACAGTGCGAGGTCCTCGGTAATGTCCTCGAACTGATGCTCGGTTCCCGCAGCCACGAACAGGAGGTCGCCTGATTGGAATCGGTCCCGCTTGCTGTCGTGAATGAGTACTCCGCGGCCGCGAATGACGAAGTAAATCTCGTCCTGTTTATGCGGCGTCTGTTGGCTCGGGCGTACAGGCAGGCCAAGGGCTACGTCAAGAGTGCCCCGCTGCAGAACCATGACGGCGCGCTCGCCCGCGGCCCCCGGGATACCCGCTTGAGCTTCGGCAACACGGATAACACGGCTACGACCTGGCTCGCTCATGCTTCGCTCCTACTGTCTCCGGGTCGAGTTCCTTCAAATTGCCCACGGGTGCTCGGGCGGAGCCTCCGGAACCTCGAACGTGGGCCTCTAGTAGATGGACCACACACCCGGCGTGACGACTTCCAAAAGATTGTTGTCGGGATCACGAAAGTAAAGTGCCTGCCCGCCGTACTTCCAGGTCTTCTCCTCCTCAATCGGTATGCCCATTTCGGCGAGCCATTGTTTCCAAGCGGCCAGGCCAGAACGAGGTATGCCAAAAGCAATATGGATGGAGCCAGCCGCGTCGGTGCCGAAAGCACCCCCCTTTTTGAACAGCAGCAACACACTGCGATCACCAGCGGCCATCGCACAGAGCCGCGTCGCGTCGTGGAGACGCGCTCCAGACAAATCTATGACCTCGAACCCAAACACACGTTGGTAAAACTCAGCCGACCGGGCTGCACTTTCAACGTAAAGCGAAGTCTCCAAGATTCCGTTCACTCGCGGGGGGCGGTTCATCGTTTTAGGGTCGCTGACTTCTCCATATTAGGACACCACCGCTCTCCACGCGATTTCCGAGCACGTCTTGCGCGAAATCAAGCGACTCGACAATGACGTCGTGCACGCGATTCAGTTCCTCCGCGGTAATGCAGTACGGCGGCAGCACGTACACGACGTTACCGAGCGGCCGGAGCAGCACATCGCGCTTCAAATAGAACTCGTAGAGCGCCGGCTTGAGTCGCGAAAAATACCCGGCGTCGTCCGCGCGAATCTCGATGGCGGCGACTGTGCCGATTTGTCTCACGTCTCCGACGGCAGGATGTTCGCGAATCGCAGCCAGCCTTTCCGCATGGATTGCAGCAATTCCCGCAATCCGCTCGAACACAGGCTCGCTCTCGAAAATCTTGAGGCTCGCAATCCCAGCAGCGCAGCAGATCGGATTTCCGGAATACGAATGGCCATGCCAGAAAGTGCGCCGCTGATCAGTCCCAATAAACGAATCCGCAATAAAATCGGCGCACATCGTCGCGCCCATCGGCAAAAATCCGCCGGTCAGTCCTTTCGCGACGCACATCAAATCCGGCTCGACGCCGGCAAGCTCGCACGCAAACATTTTCCCCGTGCGGCCAAATCCAGTGAGCACTTCGTCGGCGATCAGCAGCACATCATGCCGCGTGCACAACTCGCGCACACCTGCGAGAAATTCCACCGGGTGCACGATCATTCCCTCGGCGCCCTGCAAAAGCGGCTCGACGATCACAGCCGCAATCTCGCCGCTTTTTTCTCCCAGCAGCCTCTCAAGTTTGTCGAGGCACTCGATCTTGCACGTCGCGCGAATTTTTCCCACTGGACAGCGATAGCAATACGCGGAGTGAACGCGATGAACCGGAAACCGCATCGTGCGGAAAGCGGCGTTGAACTCCGAATCTTCAGCGACAGACATCGCGCCGACCGTATCGCCGTGATACGCGTGCTCGAGCGCAACAATTCCAGTTTTCTCCGGCCGGCCGATGTTCTGCCAATACTGCACAGCCATCTTCAGGCCGACTTCCACGGCCGTCGAGCCGTCGTCCGAATAAAAAATCTGCGTCAATCGCGGCGGAAGGAATTCGCGCAGGCGAAACGACAATTCCTCCACCGCATCATGCGTGAATCCCGCGAGCAACACGTGTTCGAGCCGCGCCGCCTGCTCGGCAATCGCGGCGGCGATCGCCGGATGCGCGTGCCCGTGAAGCGTCACCCACCACGACGAAATCGCATCAATCACCCGCCGCCCGTCGGCGGTTTCGAGATACACGCCCTCGGCGCGCCGAATATTCAGCGGGTGCGGATCGAGCGCCGGTTGCGTAAACGGATGCCAAACAGGCGAAGTCTTACTCACGCTCGAAATGCCTCCAGATCGAAATGCTGGTCAAATATGTCCCGCAATGTCTTTCGATTGATCGCAGCAAGCGGCGGAATCTCACCGATCACGCGAGTATTCCCATACGATTCAATCGCCTCGCGGTTGTCCGCATTCCGCTCGCCGATCATCACGACTCCGACCAGTGGGAGTTCTGCACGGCGCAAAGCGGCGATTGAAAGCAGCGTGTGATTGATCGTGCCGAGCGAACTTCGCGCGGCCAGCACCACCGGCGCACCAAGATGTCGCATCAGGTCAATCATGAATTCGCTGTCATTGATTGGCACCAGCACTCCGCCCGCGCCTTCGATAACGATGTTTTCGCCCGCTGCGAGCACCGGTTTCCGAACGCGCCCAAGTTCAATTCGCGCGTTCGCCCAGCGCGCAGCCAAATGCGGCGACACGGGCGGCTCGAAAATATAACTTTCCTCGCGCGTCTGGCTCCGAGGAATTTCCGCGCATTGCATCACAGTAGCGCGATCAGTGCCCTCAACGGATCCCGTCTGAATCGGCTTCCAATAAACAGCATCGAGAGCGGCGCAAAGCAGCGCGGAAAGAACGGTCTTCCCAATCCCCGTACCCGTGCCGGTAACAAAAAACTCTCTAGCCATGCGCGGCGAACGCAGCCTCTCGCAGCGCATTTCGCGCTTCCGCAAATACATCCACCAGTCGCAGAACATCGCCACGAGTGATCCGCGACGTCAGCGACACGCGAATCCTAGACGTCCCTGCCGGCACCGTAGGCGGCCGGATGGCCCGCGCAGCGAACCCGCGCCCCTGAAGAAATTCTGCGTAAAAAAGCGCCGCGCGATTGTCGCCAACAATCACCGGAACAATCGGCGAATCGCCGTCGCGCGTTTCGAATCCAGCCCTAATCAATCGCTCTCGCAATTCGACAGCAATCGAGCGGAGATGCTCGCGCCGGTCATTCGCAGCTCGTGCAAGCTCCATCGCGCCGCGAATCTGACCCGCAACATACGGCGCCATCGCTGTGCTGAACACAAATGTCCGCGCGCGATTGACAAGATATTGCTTCACCGCCTCGCTACAGCAAACAAACGCGCCCATCGATGCCAGCGCTTTCCCGCACGTATGAACGATGGCCAGCATCTCGCGCTCGCAACCCGCCGCCACCGCGCGCCCGCGCCCCTCAGGCCCGCACACGCCCGTTGCGTGCGCTTCATCGAGAATCAATTCCGCGTCATATTCTTTCGCCAACTCGACAAGCCGCTCGATCGGCGGCGAATCTCCATCCATGCTGAAAGTGCTTTCGCTCACGATCACGCGCGCGCCAGCATCATCAGCATGCTGCGCCAGCGCGGACTCGAGAGTCTCGAGATCGCCGTGCGCGTAAATCATTTTTCGCGCGCCGGAGAGGCGAATACCGTCAATCAAACTCGCATGATTCAGCGAATCGGAAAAAACAATGTCGCTCGGCTTCAGCAACGACGTCAGCACGCCGATATTCGCCGCATAGCCCGAACTGAAGCACAGCGCCGCCTCCGTCCCCGCAAACGCCGCAAATTCCCGCTCGATTTCCTGCCACTCAGCGCACTGCCCCGAAAGCAGCCGCGAGCCCGTGGACGAAACGCTCCCCGCCTCAGCAACTGCGCGAACAACCGCGGCCTTTAATTGCGGATCATCGGATAGCGCCAGATAGTCGTTCGAACAAAGATTGACGCCGCGAATCTCCGCAAGCGACCGCAGCTGCGCATCGCGGCCCAACTCGTCGAGTTCATTCTGAATGCGCGAAGCGATGTAGCTATCTGCCATGCGATTCGAGCTCGAGTGGCTTCAGGCCAAGATCGCGAAGGAGCGCTTCATCTTCGGATTTTTCAGGGTTGGGAGTGGTAAGAAGTTTTTCGCCCGTAAAAATGGAATTCGCGCCCGCGAGGAAACACAGCGCCGCCGCTTCGCGCGACATCTGCAAGCGCCCCGCCGCAAGACGCACCATCGCGCGCGGCATCGTAATTCGCGCCGTCGCGATCGTCCGCACCATCACCAACGGATCCAGATCGGCTGCATTCGCAAGCGGCGTTCCCTCAGCGCGCACCAGCATATTGATCGGCACGCTCTCCGGATGCGGATTCAATCGCGCCAATTGCTCGATCAAACCAATCCGATCTTCCGTCGACTCGCCCATTCCCAAAATTCCGCCGCAGCAAACCGTGATCCCCGCGCCCCGCACCGCCGCAATTGTTCGCAAGCGCTCTTCATAAACGCGCGTGTGAATAATCTCGCCGTAAAATTCCGGCGAAGTATCGAGGTTGTGATTGTAAGCCGTCAGTCCCGCCGACTTCAGCGCCCGCGCCTGCTCATCCGTCAGCATTCCTAGAGTGCAGCAAACTTCCATCCCGGTATCCGCAACGCCGCGCACCATCGTAAGCACTGCATCAAACTCCCTGCCGTGCGGAGCATCGCGCCACGCCGCCCCCATGCAGAATCGAGTCGCGCCTTCATTCTTCGCCCTTCGCGCCGCTAGGAGAACTTCCTCCACATTGAGAACGCTTTCGCGTTCGAGCCCCGTCGAATAGTGCGCGCTCTGCGGGCAATACGCGCAATCCTCCGGGCAGCCGCCCGTCTTGATCGAAAGCAAGCGGCACATCTGAATTTCATCGGCCTTGTGAAAGCTGCGATGAACGGTTTGCGCGCGGAAAAGCAGTTCGGTGAGCGGTAATTCGTAGAGCTCGCGGATTTCGCCGCGAGTCCAGTCATGCCGAACTTCAATTTTCAGTTCTTTTTCGCGAGTAACCGCTGCGGCAGGATTCTTCACTTCGAGTGGTCGGCCCTCGCCTGGATTTAATTCTCGCGCGAGCCTGTACTATCGCCTTTTTCACGCAGAGCGTCAATCAACCAATGCTCGCTCCCCTTAAGCTTTATTTAAATCTCGATGCACAACTTTCACCGTATAGCCCCGTCGCGCCAGCGCCTTCCGAATCACCTCAGCCATCATCACTGAGCGGTGCCTCCCACCCGTACACCCGAAAGCGATCGTGAGATAACTCTTCCCCTCCGCAATGTAATGCGGAATGAGAAATCGCAGCAGCGAGTCAATCTTTTTCAGAAACACGCGCGTCTGAGGAAACGAAAGAATGTAGCGCTCAACCTTCGGGTCTTTGCCGCTAAATTTCCGCAGCTTCGGGACAAAATGCGGATTCGGAAGAAATCGCACATCAAACAAAAGATCGGCGTCGGTAGGAATTCCGTAGCGATAGCCGAAGCTGACGATGGACACGACCAGAGGCCTGCGGTCGGGATTCTGAAATTTCTGCGACACAAACTGCCGCAACTCGTGCACATTGAATTTCGTCGTATCAATCGTCACGTCGGCAAGCCGCCGGATCGGCTCCATCCGCCGCCGCTCTTCCCGAATTCCTTCGCGCACCGGCAAATCGCGCCCCATCGGATGCGGCCGGCGCGTTTCGCTAAATCGCCGCAAGAGCGCCCCGTCGCTGGCTTCCACAAAAACCAGAATCGCCGCATGTTCTTCCCGAAGCTTCTTGAAAATTTCCGGAAGCTGATCGATCTGCGCGCCCTCTCGGGCATCAACACCTAAGGCCGCGCGTTCAATTTCCCCGGCGCCATGCATATAAAGTTCCGCAAAAGTCGGAATAAACGCGACCGGCAGATTATCCACGCAATAAAAACCGAGATCTTCCAGCGTATTGAGGAAGGAGCCTTTTCCGGAGCCGGAAAGTCCTGTAACGATTACAAGCTGGCGGGAATCGCGAACGCTGGAAGGCCGCGGCACGGCGGACGGCTTACTCTTTCACCCGGCGGCGGTGCGTGCTGGGGATGCGCAAATCTTCGCGGTACTTCGCAACCGTACGCCGCGTCACTTGGATGCCTTCGTCTTGGAGTTTCTTCGTAATTTGATCGTCGGTCAGCGGGTGGGATGTATCTTCATCCTCGATCATTTTCTTGACGCGGCGTTTCAGCGACAGCAGCGACATCTCGCCGCCCTGCGGCCCGTTCACCGACTCCGAAAAGAAATTGCGCAACTCGACGACGCCCTGCGGCGTATGCGCGTATTTATTCGCTACCGCGCGGCTCACCGTCGAAGGATGCACTCCCACTTCTTCCGCGACTTCCTTGATCATCATCGGCTTCAAATGATCCGCGCCGTAATCGAGATAATCCTGTTGCCGCCGCAAAATCGAATGGCACACGCGCACGATCGTATGCTTGCGCTGCTCGATATTCTTCATCAACTGGATCGCCGCCGTGAATCGCTCTTTCACGTAGTTGCGCACATCGCGATCCGCAGCGTCGCGTGAAAGCAATCGCCGGTAAATCGGGCTCAGCCGAAGTTGCGGCACGCCATCGTCATTCATAATGGCCTGCCACTCGCCGTCCACCTTCGTGAATTGAACATCTGGTTCCACCAGCCGCGGCTCCGTCTTGTTGTAGCGCAACCCAGGCTTTGGATCGAGCCGCTTGATAACGTCAATCGCGCGCTTCACCAATTCGGGCGGCCGGTTCACAGCGCGCGCAATTTCTTTGAGCTGGTTATTCTGCAGCAGCTTCAAATGCTCGTTCACAATCTGCAGCGCAAGCGTGTTCTGCGGATCCAGCACCTTCAATTGCATCGCCAGGCATTCTTCAAGTGTGCGCGCCGCCACTCCCGGCGGATCGAGTTCCTTCACCAACGCGAGCGCTTCCTCCACGTCCTCCATATCGTAATTCCCGGATTCAGCGATTTCTTCGAGAGTCGCCGTCAAATATCCGGATTCGTCGAGATTACCGATGATGTCCTCGGCGATTTTTCGCACGATGTCAGTCGAGATGCTCACGCTCAATTGCCACGCCAGATGGTCGGTAAGGCTTTGCGGGGAAGAAAGGAACTTGTCGAACGAAGGGCGCTCGATATCTTCGTGCTCGCCATTCTTCGCGGCGCCGGTATCGAGATACTGCGTGTAAAACGAGCTCAGATCGAATTCGTCGAAGGGATTTGTTTCTTCTTTTTTCTCCGGAAGTTTTTCCGTTTCAGCCTTTAAAAATGTCTCATCCTGATAGTTCTCGGTGACCACTCCGTCTTCGCCCAGCTCCTCGAGCACCGGATTCGCCATGATCTCCTGATTGATCATCTCGCGCAGCTCCAGCCGGTTGAGCGCCAACACGCTCACCATCTGCACGAGCCCCGGGGTCAGAATTTGCTTTTGCGCGACGCGGAGATTTAATTTTGGCTGAAGCCAGTTCATTGTTCAGTTCGGTTGAATCCCGCTCAGTTCAGTCGGAACCCTTCGCCTAGATACACTCGCCGCACTTCGGAATCGCTGCTCAGTTCCGTCGGCGTTCCGGTGCGAAAAATCTTCCCATTGTTAATAATATACGCCCGGTCGGTCACAGCGAGCGTCTCTCTCACGTTATGGTCCGTAACCAGCACTCCAATACCCGCCATCGAAAGGTCGGCAATAATTTTCTGCAAATCCACCACGGTCAGTGGATCGATGCCCGAAAACGGCTCGTCCAGCAGCACGAACGACGGCGACAGCACCAGCGATCTTGCAATCTCCAGCCTACGCCTCTCGCCGCCCGAAAGCACGTGCGCCGGGCTGTTTCGCACGCCTTCCAGCCCTATCTGCGCCAGCAATTCCTCCACCCGTTCGCGGCGCTGCTCTGCGCTCACCGGGAGAGTTTCCAGTACTGCAAGCAAATTATCTTCGACCGTCAGTTTGCGGAAAACGGATGGTTCCTGAGGAAGGTAGCTGATGCCGCTGCGTGCCCGCAAATACATGGGCAGATCGGTGATGTTTTCGCCATCGAGCAGAACGTTCCCAAAGTCCGGCCGGGCCAAACCGACGACGATGTAAAAAGTTGTTGTCTTTCCCGCCCCGTTCGGCCCCAGTAGCCCAACCACTTCGCCCTGCCGTATCTCCAAACTCACATCGTCGACAACCTTCCGCCCGCGATACGACTTACTAAGATTGACGGCTTGGAGCTTCAACATGCTGTTTCATTTCTCAACCTGATGCTTGGTCAGCGTGCGCGATCCTGCTGCAGAATCAATAAAAATCGTATCACTCGCTCGATAGAAGGTCAACGAACGCCCCGTCGTCGTATCATTTTCAGCGTCCGTCAGCGTCGGTTCTCCACCTGAAAGCACAAATTTTTCGTCGGCCGCGGTGTAGTCCGCGCGCTCCGCCGAGCCGCGGCGATCGGCTTGATGAACGATCACGTTGCCGAGAGCGAGTGCGCGCGTCAGTTGGCGTCCACCGCTCGCTATAGGCGTTCCTTTTCCCGCAGGCGTTGCGACTGCCGGCGCCGTCGCGGGCGACAAAAATAAATCCAGCGTCCGCGATTTCAGCGACTGGTCGCTCGATTCAGCAAACACTCCATCTTCCAGGTGCGCTCGCCCGAGATCGTTCCAGTAACGCAGCATCGGCGCGCGAACTTTCCAGAGGGTTACTGGCGTGTCAGCTTGCGCAGGGCCCGCATGCGCGGAGTCGGGTTGCGATGATTTAGGTTGCGCCGATTTCGCTTGTGCGGATGCGGGTTGCACCGAGCCTAGTGCTATCGAGCTCGCAACCTGAGGAAACACCGCAACCACATTCCCCTTCGCGTCCACGCGTTTTTCGTCGCGGAAAAGTTCAATCGTGTCGGCTTCCAAAACCGAATCGCCCTGCCACATCCGCGCGTGTCCGGTGTACGTCAAAATGCCAGTCGTGTTCGAACCCGCCAGCGAATCCCCAGAAATATGCGTCGAACCGGTGCCAATGCTTGGGCTGCTACCCTCAGACGAAGCAAGATAAGTGGATCGTACGCCGCCCTTCGCCGAAATGTAATCGCCTTGCTGGCGAATCAGAATGGCGGCCGCGGAAGTTTGCGAAGCGGCGTCTCGGAGAATTGGCGATCCGTCGAGTGCGATGGTGTCCGTGGACTTCGTCATCAAGGCCCGTTGCGCGTCCGCCACGCGGTCCGCCTGCGTGAAATGCACTTTGGAATCGAGCTGTATCGTTTGCCACGCGCCGGCTTCGTCAAATGCCGCGACCATCTGTTGCGCGGTCGTTTTTTGCGGCGCGCTCGTGCCGGTCTTGCGCGTCACCTGCACGCCCGAGTCCCCGTAAAACTTGCGTATGCGATTTTGCGCGTCGAAATCGGCATGCGCGCTATTTGCGTGAACGTTCGTCGAAGATTCTGAGTCAACGGAATCGATAGTCGCAGGCGCCAACGTCGTGGCCGATTCGATTCTGCTCTGCGTTGGATTCGCGCCGGGAACAAAGTGAACCTGCATCGCGGCAGTCTCGAGTTGTCCTGAACTGCCGATGCCGTGCATCAGAATCTTCACGCCGCCGTTCAGCTTGAGATCTCTCGGCTGATTCACTTTCGGTTCCATCGCCACGTCCGCCATTTGCGCGTTCAGTTGATCCACTCCCGCTGGCGTTTTCCTTTCGCCGTGAACGTTTCCCGTAGCCGAAGTTTTTTCGATCCAGCCCACGGCGTTCAATTCTGCGTCGAAGCGATCAGCTTTCAGCGAAACCGGATTTACGCCGTCGAACCCATCGAATTGAGGATTCCCCTGTGCGACTGCGTGCTTCGCGCGCATCTCCGCGTCAAGATCGAGTGACATCTTCTGCGCGCTCAAATTGCGATTGCCCTGCCTCGCGTGCACGGAACCCTCGAGATACGCGACGCGCTGGTCGTGGCTGTAATCCAGCCGATCGCCATTTAATACAACAGGAATCGCATTCGGCTCTTCAGGTGGCAGCACGCTTAGATGGACGTTGTGTTCAAGCTGGAGCACGCCATTCTTCGATTGGTAGGTAATGCCGACCGCTTGTCCTTCGCCATTGGGAAATTTGAATTTCACCGGCTGCGTCGTCACGGCGATGCCAGTGTCGCGATCGAACGTGACGTCGGATGTTTCCACGTGAAGGCTGCGCGTAGTCGGACTCGCCTGATCCGTCACCGAACGAATTTCTATCTGCACCGCGCCCTGGCACCGAATTTTTCCTGAGCCTGGTTCGTAGCTGCACTCGCGCGCGTGGATCGTGTCATTGCGATTTCCATCTTCGCCGTACATCGTCACCACCACGTCCTGAAGAACGCTGAGATCCTGATCCTTGAATTGCGTGGCTTGCGAAGCTTGGATGGTATAAATCGTGCGGTCTTTTTCTACCTTGGAATACGAAAACTGCGCGGAAGATTGCTGCACCGTGGATGGCACAGGCTTCGGTCCGTGGCGGCGAGCGCTCGCCTGCCGCACCGAGCGCGAAATGAACACCGCTGCGACGGCCACCGACAAGAGAATCGACACGATTCCCGCAAAGCGTGCATATCGCGCGGCCTCAGCATTGCGCATAAAAATTCGTCCCTTAAATGCCCGACATATCGAGTATAGGTGAGCGTTTTACCGCGTACAACTCGGAGGATCGTGCGACAGCTATTTCAGCAGGTCGATAGCAAGCTCTCGTGCGTATCGCCTAGCTCGCGCGATATGGCACCGCATTTGTCATTCCGAAGAGTATCCGACGAGGATGCTCGTTCTGAGGAATCTGCATTTGGTGCACGCGGCTCGAGCGGCGCGTCAGGAGGTCGACACTAGGATCTCGTGCGTATCGCCCAACTCGCGCGCTGAAGGGGTGACAATCGTTTTCGGCCCGATGAAAATTTTCGCTTTCCGAGCGAGCGCCGTGCGAACTTCATACTCGCTGACAAACTCCGCCACCTTGATCTTCGGCGCTTCGGGTTTCGCCTCAGCTGTTGGCTCAGGCTTCGTCGCAGAAATCGCGGGCTTGCTCTCGTACTTCGCACCAGCCGCGGCACTATATTCTGCGCGCGGCGGACCAACGCGTTCGGCAACAATCTGCGCCGCAATTTCAGCCGGACTCGGCTTCGCTGCGTACCGATTTTCTTGCGCCGCTCCGCTCCGCGAAATTCCACGCGCCGTCATAACATTGCGAACGATCCGCGCGATGGTGCGCCTGTCGGGCACAGCCTCGGTCCGTCTGGCTTCGGAAACCGCCGCTGCGACTGCGGCCCTCACCGCCTCAGCCGCGGGAACATCGGCTCCGCTAGATGTTGCGGGCCTTGCTGTTCTCTGCGCCGATTCCACACTCGTTCCGCCGGATAATCGCTGCTCGGCTGGCACCGTGCGATGCTCCACCGGCCGAGATTCCCACGCAATCCGCTTGATATTCATCAAATGCATCGGTCCGATGTTGTCCGAAGTAATGTTCCCACCCGCAGCGCCGCACCCAAGCGTCATCGCCGGAAATAAATTTGTCGAATAACCGATGGAGCCATGCACCGCGGAAGTATTCACCACCACTCGTGACGCGGGAACTTTCTGCCCGTACTCGCGAATCGCTGCCTCATTCTGCGAATGAATGGATGCCGTGTGACCCGCGCCGCCGAACCGCAGCAATCGCTGGCAGATATCAATTCCGCCGGCAAGATTTGCGGCGGAATAAAACGCTAAAATCGGCGAAAGCTTCTCCGCCGAAAGCGGATACTCCTTGCCGACGCCTTCGAGCTTCGCGATCAGCACTCGCGTGTTCGACGGCACTTTGATTCCAGCCATTTCCGCCAGCACCGTCGCATGCTTGCCGACAATTTTTGGATTTGGCGCCGAAGATCCGGGACGAATCACAAGTTCGCCCAACTTGCGAATCTCGTCATCCGATAAAAAGTAGCCGCTCTGATTTCTGCATTCCTCAAGCGCGCGCTCGCGTACCGCTTCTTCCACGACGATTGCCTGCTCCGATGAACAAATCGTTCCGTAGTCAAAAGTTTTCCCGGCAAAAATATCGGCGATCGCTTTTCGCACATCGGCTGTGCGTTCGATAAATGCCGGCACGTTGCCGGGACCGACGCCGTACGCGGGTTTCCCCGAACTATACGCCGCGCGAACAAGGCCTGTTCCGCCCGTCGCGAGAATCACTCCAGTCAACCGGTGCCGCATCAATTCCTGCGTGCCCTGCATCGTCGAGGTGCGCAGGCAAACAATAATTCCGTCAGGCGCGCCGGCTTTCAGGGCCGCGCGTTCGAGCACTGCGGCACTATCGCAAATGCAGCGCATCGCATTCGGATGCGGACTGAGCACGATTGCGTTTCGCGACTTCAAGGAAATTAGAGTTTTGTATATTGCTGTGGATGTCGGATTCGTGACAGGAATTACCGCGGCGACAACGCCGAAAGGTTCCGCAACTTCGAGAACCATTTTCTCGCGATCCTCGCGGATAATCCCGACAGTCTTCATTCCGCGAATCGCGCGAGGTACATCGACTGACGCGAGGCGATTCTTTGCCGTCTTGTCGATGACGTTGCCGTAACCAGTTTCCTCCACGGCGACGCGCGCGAGCTGCTCGCCGGCGTCCGTCGCCGCGGCAGCGCATGCGTCCACGACGCTGTCCACTTCCGCTTGCGAGAATTCGGCGAATTTTTTCTGAGCTGCGCTCGCTCGTTCAAGAGCGGCGCGGGCTTCCTGGATGGAAATAAGATCGGGGTCGCGCAGGGTCAACTTGGCATGCCCCTTACGGATTCGCGGCGTTTGCCGCAACACTCAAGGGCGAATGGCTGGATTTTTCTCGCCCAAAATAAATCTCGTCAAATATCAAAATTGCAAAACGAAATTGCCGTTACTTTTTTGCCGCGGCCGAACGCCCGCCCGGCAAAATTTCTTCCACGAGCTCGTGCGGCCGCGGAATCACGTGCACCGCAACCAATTCCCCCACGCGCCGCGCCGCCGCCGCGCCCGCATCCGTCGCGGCCTTCACCGCGCCCACGTCGCCGCGGACCATCACCGTGACGTAACCCGAGCCAATATATTCTTTGCCGATCAATACGACGTTTGCAGCCTTCACCATTGCATCCGCAGCTTCAATCGAGCCAATCAGTCCCTTGGTCTCAATCATCCCTAGTGCATCATTGGCCATGCTACCTCGCTCGCTTGCGCTCGCTGGATGCCGGAGAGGCAGCCGCGCAAAACCATCCGCGCAGCTCGTCGCTCATTCAGCTTGGCAGGAATTCCAGCGCAGACTAGCACGCCGGATGTAGCGAATCAAGCAGCGTCCGCCTACGCTGGCTCATCTCCTGAAGTATTCAATTTGGCTTCACAGTCACGGCGCCGAGTATTCGCTCTCTTCGGGGGCGTCGGTGGGGCTTTCGAAGTCGAGGTTGTAGCCGTCGGGATCCTTAACTGCGGTGACCCACATGGCGTTGCCGACGAAGGGGCGCTTGGCCTCGATGCCGCGCGACGTTATTTCGCGGTAGATGGCGAGAGCGTCTTTGCATTGGAAGCAGACGGAGACGCCTACGCCGACTTTTCCCTCGGGCTTCCAGGAATCGTACCCTTCTTTACGAAACTCCTGCAGCATCAGAGCTGCCGTTCCAATCTCAAGCCAGCACCAGCGCAGCTTGCCTTCGTCAATCCATTTATTTTTCATTTCGAAGCCGAGGCCATCTAGGTAAAAGCGGAGTGACGCCTCCATGTTCGAGACTCTGAAGAACGGAACAGCCTGCTTTACGTTCGCTTCAATATTCGTTTCAGTTTTTGCTTGGCTGCTCATGGCCGACTTTCCTCGAAATTAGTTCCCTCGAATTTATTTCAGCGGCCGAGAAATCTCTCGAGCGTGCTGAGTTCTGTTTCCGCTTGATCGAGATAAGTTTTCGCGCGAGCGGCGTCGCCGGTCTGAAGCGCTGAATCGGCCTTCGCGAGGTCGTTGTTCATACGTGCTTCCGAGGCGACGATATCTCCGCGCAATCCGAGTCCTTGCCTGCTCATGGATTGCTTCATCGCGTCGAGGCTCGAATTGACGGCTGCTGCGCGCCCGCTCGCCTGATCGATCTGGTGTTCCAGTTCATTGAGCTGGGCCGCATTTGCGTTTGCCGGAGGCGGTGCGGTGGCCGAATTGTCCGGCGGCGGCGCTTGCTGCGGGGCGGGGTTCACCCGAGGGCGCATCGGCCGAGGAGCAACCGCCCGAGGTACGGGAATGTTTGTCGCAGGGGCTATCGGCGCCGAATTCATCGGCGCTGGATTAGCGGGCGCCGCGTTCGGGGCTGGATTTCCCACTGGTGGCGGAGCGGAATTCCCACTGCCAGGATTGTTTGCCCCGGCGCCGGAATTTGGCGCAGCACCGAGCGGCGTACCGGGCGCGGGCGCATTCGTGTCAGCCGGCGCGGACGTGCCAATTGGCGCGGCGTTGGGATCTGGCGTAGCGTTTTGGTTTGGCGTGGCGGTCGCATCGCCGGTCGGCGTTGCATTGCCGGTCGATGTCGCTCCGGCTCCTTGAGGAGCGCCTGTAAGGGCTGAGCCGGCTGCGTTGTTGCCCGCGCGAGCTTTGATCCAGCGCGGAACTGAAATGCCTGCGGCAACGAGAACCACAAGAACGATTGCCGCGCCAAGTGCGATGTAGCGTCCGCGATGATTCGCGGCGCTGGTTGCATCGGGAGGCGGCACGTTGTAGTGCGATCCTGGCGCGCCTAATTCCGCGCCAGCCGATCCGCTTTGCGGTAACGATGCTGACGCCTGCGGCTGGCCTTGACCCGTGAGCGGCGGCGCGCCCGGAATCGCTGCGGCGCTGCCACGCGCTGTGCCCGGTGGCGCAGCGCCTGCGACCGCTGCCATTGCGGCGGGTGGCGGTGCGGAGATTGGCGCGGTGATCGCCGACGACACGCTGAATTTATCTGAGACGCTGTGCAGCGCATTGCGAAACGCGTCGGCGGTCTGGAAACGTTTCGCGGGATCTTTGGCGAGGGCCATCACGATGATGTCGTTGAGGCCTTGCGGCAAATCCGGCCGCAGCTCGATGGGGCGGCGTGGAATTTGATTCAGATGCGCGGCGAGAAGCGAGACGTCGCTGTCAGTTTTGAACGGGGGCTGCCCTGTCGCCAATTCGTACAGCGTGACGCCGAGAGAATAAATGTCGGAGCGCGCGTCAATTGGCCCGCCTTGAATCTGTTCTGGCGACATGTACCGAACCGAGCCGAGCGCGGTACCGGTCTTCGTGAGATCCGCGTTGTTCTCCGAGTGCGCAATTCCGAAATCCATCAGCTTCACGGTGCCGTCCGGCGTGATCATGATGTTGCCGGGCTTGATGTCGCGATGGATCACGCTGTGGGCGTGAGCGTAACTGAGCGCGGCGAGCACCGAATCCATGTAGTGAAGTGAGTCGGCGATCGGGACAGGGCCGGCCTGGCAACGTTCGGCGAGCGTTTCGCCCTCGACGAACTCCATGATCATGACCAGCCGGTCGTTGTCCATGAAGGCGGTGCGCAGCGCGGCGATGTTGGGATGATTCAGGCTGGCGAGAACTTTCACCTCGCGCAGAAACCGCTCGGCGAGTTCTTTCTGGCCGGCAAGATTCGGCAGCAGAACTTTCATGGCGTCCACGCGGTCGGAAATCACGTTGCGGACTTTGTAGACTTTTCCCATCCCGCCGTTGCCGAGAACGCCGAGGACTTCGTAGTCGCCGATTCGCTGAGGTATGTTTTCGTCAGTCATGGTCGTGGCCCTCCAGGTTGCGCGCGGACAATGCTCGATGGAGGCGGCTCGAAGGCGCCGATGAGGCCTCCAGATGGCCGCTACGTTGCCACCGTTCCTGAGCGGTGTCAACGGCGTGTCGAGGCGTAATCGCGCTCGACTTAGGGTGCAAAATTGTCTCGATTAGAAAGTGCCTCCCTCGTTTGTTTTGTGTCAGTTACGGCGATTTCTAATCGTTTGGGTGTCTCGATTAGAAATGACTTGTTAGGGTCGCCATCGGCTGGCCCTGGGTGCCCGGGCGGCGGCACGTTCGGCCAGCACCTGATGACACCGAGTCCCGAGGGACGCCATATCTCCCATTTGCTCGCGTGGCGCTCAGGATCGGCCGCCGGGCTCTTGCCGCGGCGGCTGCTGCTTTTTTTATCATTCTTCACAATACACAGAGAGATATCATGCGGGGAAGCAGTGCGCAAGAGCGAGCTTTGTAAGGGTCCTAGTACGAAATTGGAAAATACGGATGGGTAATATCCTGTGTTGGTTCAGCCCGAAATGGAAAGAGGGCACTCTCCGTTATTGAGTATTCCACCCTTCGGGTGGGGATTTTCCGAGCATCGATACGACACCCAGGCAATCCCTCAACATGGTTGCGTCCCCGCAGAGCCGCTTTAGTCCGACGGAATTTCCTTGGGCCCGTCGGCGCGAACTCCAGCAAGATCGAACGTGCGACCGCATTTGGGGCATGTGACCGAATTGCCCGCGGGGAATGGTAAATAGTCTGGGTGCGAGGGATCGGGCGGGTCCCGAAATTCCAATTCCTCACCGCACTGGCACTTGACTTTGAGTATCTTGATCCGTTTTGCGCCGAAACTCGAACTCGGCATGAGGGTCCGAACGAGATCGATTTTGGTGGGGCGGAATAGCCGTCCAACAGCCACACCCGCCGCGAAGATTAGGACAAGCGTGAAGGGGGAGACGGAATACGTCGGTCCCATGTTCATTCAGGCAGGCACCTCGGGTACGGAAAGCAATTCCGCAGTGATAGTACAACGCATCAATGCCATTTACGGAATGAATTCAACGAGCACGCGGCTGATTCCGCTCAAAGTAAAGCCCTCACAGCCGGGCGGGTGGCCGAGCCCTAGATGTCGCGCAGCTGTCAGGGGTGCTGCATGCTTCGACTTGCGAAGCGTGGGGGTTTTGACGTTTGACTCTTGAATTCTCCTCGCGAGTGTTGACTTCGGTTTGCGGTCTAGCCTGCATATACCCCTCTCTCCTTACAGATAGAACAGGCATCTGGGCATCAGCGAGGTCAATACCGCGGTCGTTGGCGAGAAAGTCTCACTGGCGTGAAGCTATGGAAACCTCAAATCTTAGAGTTCGCAAATCGTACAACTCGGGGAGTCAAAACTTCTGCGCATCCGCCATTGACGACTATCTCTCTAAGATCATGGGACTTTGCAGGCTGTGGACGAGTTTAGCTCGCATTTCGAATTTGAAGCGCTTCTGCACGAGTACTCTCCTCTCCCAAAATCTAGAGAAACAGCTCGTTGACATTTATCCCGCTGTTCGCTGATGCATCCTTGACTGCTGGTACCCGGAAATGACGCTTGACAATAGTTCGATGTACGTATCATTGAGTGAGAGACAAAGCTTGGAGTCCTGAATGCTCTGGTTCTATGAATCTTTCTTTCCCGTGGTGTGGACCGCCTTTCTTCTCTATTGGGGGATCAGGGCCGTCAAGACCAAAAGCATCCAGCGCCTCGAGCCGGCCGCCTCGCGCATCCTGCGGGCCCTGCTGTTGCTGATCGTGATCTTCCTCCTCTCGACAACGCGCATCCCGCTGGACTGGCTCTATGTCCAGCTCTGGCCGACTGGCAATTGGCTCTTTTGGATTGGAGCTGCTGTCACCGTCGCCGGCCTTCTCTTCGCCGTCTGGGCGCGCCAGCACCTCGCCAGCAACTGGAGCAGCTCCGTAACCATTAAGCAGGACCACGAGTTGATTACCAGCGGCCCCTATGGGCTGGTGCGTCACCCCATCTACACCGGCATTCTGACCGGGTTTCTTGGCACCGCGATTGCGCTCGCCCAGGTGCGTGGGTTCATAGCTTTCGTCCTTGTGTTACTCGGATTCTTGACCAAGCTGCGCATGGAGGAGCGATGGATGCGCTCCCAATTTGGCGAGACGTACGCTACCTATGCCCATCGCACCGCCGCCTTGGTGCCGTACCTTTTCTGATCGCCACGCGCCACGGCGTTTGAAATTCCGTGCAGCTTTACCTTGTAACGACTTTCTTAGGCGCGTTCGTACTCGTCGCTGCGCTGATCGCCGCCCGGCCAGCAGCCGCTCAAGACCCCAAACAGCCCTATCCAACGATGGCCCCGGTAGAACAATATCTAATGGTGCGCGACGCAGAAATTGCCCTGGCCCGCAGCGCCGCTCCAGACGCCATCTCCCACGACGCCTCGGTCATCGTCCTAACCCGTCACGGCTACGAGACCGCGGTCCAAGGCAAAAACGGTTGGGTCTGCTGGGTCGGACGCGCATGGATGGCCATGTTTGACCACCCCGAATTTTGGAACCCAAAAGTTCGCGCCGCGGAGTGCATCAACGCGCCCGCCGCCCGCTCCGTCCTGCCGTATGTCTACAAGCACACGGAATTGGTGCTAGCCGGCCATTCCAAACCCGAAGTCATCGCCGCAATCAAAGCAGCGATCGACAAAAAAGAATTGCCGGCGCTGGAGCCCGGAACTGTGAGCTACATGATGTCGAAGGATTCGTATCTCACCGATGAGGACGGCCACAACCTTCCCCACATGATGTTCTACGAAACAGCAGACGCGGCAGCCTGGGGCGCAAAT
>DATBYF010000092.1:0-13533 GCA_036513895.1 Candidatus Acidiferrales bacterium
TTTTCGTATCGCCGCCGCAGCCGTTCGAGCCGCGCGCCGAGATCGAACGAAGCCACGCGCATCTGCGCCGCATTGAATCGCCGCCGCTTTCTATCCACAACGCGGTCGAGCGCCCCGCGTAATTGCGCATCGCACCGCGACACTCTCAGCCGGAAGGAATCCGCACGCGCGCGCAAATCGAACGACGCAATTCGGGCGCTCGAAGTGGTAAGCCGCCGGTGCGTTTCTTTCAGCCTGGCGCGCAATCCGTCGAAAAGCGCGCCCGCATACTCATCCACTTGCTGCCGCCGGCGCCGCACGAACTGTTCGAGTTGGCGGAACGCGCGATGTGATTCAAGGTCGCGCACCTGATGCCGCCACTCAAGCAGCAGATATTTCATCCGCTGCTCGACGCACCGCTGCAATTCAAGGACGTGCTTCTCAAATTCCTGCCGAGTCCGCACCACGATTTCCGCCGCGGCCGATGGCGTCGGCGCCCGCACGTCCGCCACGAAATCCGCAATCGTGAAATCGGTTTCATGCCCCACGCCGCAAATAATTGGGATAATGGATTCGAAAATCGCGCGCGCCACGATCTCCTCGTTGAACGCCCAGAGATCCTCGAGCGAGCCGCCGCCTCTCGCCAGAATCAGCACGTCAATCGAATCCACGCGATTGAAATACTGCAGCGCCGCCACAATTTCTTTCGCCGCGCCGTCTCCCTGCACCTTCACGGGAAAAATCTGCACGTGAACGTTCGGAAAGCGCCGCTTCAGCACCCGCAAAATATCCTGAACCGCCGCGCCCGTCGGCGATGTAACCACACCGATTCGCCGCGGCAACACCGGAAGCGGCTTTTTGCGCTCGGTCGCGAAAATCCCCTCGGCTTCGAGCCGTTTTTTTAATTGCTCGAATGCCAGTTGCAACGCGCCAAGACCCACTGGTTCAATTTGCGTAACGTAAAGCTGATAGTCGCCGCGAGCCTCGTAAACGCTCACCGAGCCGCGCACCGTTACGTGCAGCCCATCCTCAGGCCGGAACTTGACGCCCCTCAGTTGATCCCGAAAACAAACGCACCGCAGCTGCGATTTCGCGTCCTTCAGCGTGAAATACAAATGTCCCGATTGCGCCGGATGCAAATTCGAGACTTCGCCCTCCACCCACACATCCGCAAATTCGCTTTCGAGCAGCACGCGAATCTGCGCCGTCACCTCGCTGACTTTCCACACCTGCCGCCTCGGCGCCAGATTCAGCGGCTCAAGATTGAATGGCAATTGGCTCATGGCATTACGAAGTCATTACATCAGGAAATTTAACTCAGGACTTCATCTCAAGTGAAAACGTACGAATCTCAAGCTTTAAATAATCCGAGATACCTTCAGACATCCCCTACCGTCGACACTGCCCAATAATCCAAAAAATCAATGTGAGTCCAACACCAAAACACACGTAACAATCGGAAAATAAAAAGTTCCATGCCGCCCTCGGTAGAAAATATCCCCCGGCAATCGTCCCAACCGAAACGGCAGCCGCGCTCCAAAGAACAAAAGCCCGCCAACAACAACCAGCACTACTCCAACAATCAGCAGCGCCCGTCCGACTTCGCGCAGCGGTTCCATAAAAACACGTCAGTTCAATTCGCTTCCCGAAAAGAAGTATCCAATCTCAAATGCGGCAGTCTGCGTCGCGTCCGATCCGTGCGTGCAATTAAATTGTATGCTCTCGCCAAGTTCCTTGCGGATCGAGCCCGGCGCCGCCTTTGCAGGATCGGTAGCGCCCATCGTCTCCCGCCACTTCGCAATCGCATTCTCCGCCTCAAGCGCCATCACCACCGACTTGCCCGAGCTCATGAATTCGACGAGGTCCTTGAAAAACGGCCTCTCGCGGTGTACGGCATAAAATCCCTCGGCTTCCTGCTTCGATAGCGACACCGACTTAATCGCCGCAATCTTAAATTTCGCCGCGTGAATCCTGCTCAAAATATCCGCCGTAAGCCCGCGCTTCACCGCATCCGGCTTGATAATCGCCAACGTTCTCTCGACTGCCATTCGGATCGTTCTCCCTCGATGTGAATTGATGTGAATTCTTACCCACGTCTCTTTTTGCCGCGCGTCGCTACGGCCTTCTTCGACGCGGCCCTACTCTTCTTCCGCGCCGTGCCGCCATTTTTCTTCAATGCTGCCGCCAGCGTATGCCCAATCTCCGCCGGACTCTGCACCGTGAGAATCCCCGCAGCCTTCATCGCCTTATATTTGTCCGCCGCAGTTCCCTGCCCGCCGCTAATAATCGCGCCCGCATGCCCCATGCGCCGTCCCGGCGGCGCAGTCTGCCCCGCGATAAACCCTACAACCGGCTTGCGCACATGCTTCTTAATGTACGCCGCCGCCGTTTCTTCTGCATTCCCGCCGATCTCGCCGATCATCACAATCGCGCACGTGCCAGGGTCTTCGTTGAAAAATTGAATCGCATCAAGAAAACTCGTCCCGATAATCGGATCGCCGCCAATCCCGATGCATGTCGATTGCCCGATGCCCAGCCGCGTCAATTGATCCACTGCCTCATACGTGAGCGTGCCACTCCGGCTGACCACACCCACATTCCCTTTCTTATGAATCCGTCCCGGCATAATTCCAATTTTGCATTTCCCCGGCGAAATAATCCCCGGGCAATTCGGCCCAATCAGCCGCGTCGACGAATTTTTCATCGCCGCCGCCACGCGCACCATGTCAAGCGTCGGAATCCCCTCCGTAATACAAACAACCAGCGGCAGTTTCGCCGCCACAGCTTCCAGAATCGCGTCCGCAGCAAACGGCGGCGGCACAAAAATCACCGACGCATTCGCGCCAGTTTTTTTCACCGCGTCCGCAACCGTATTAAACACCGGCACGCCAATGTGCTTCGTCCCGCCCTTTCCCGGCGTCACGCCGCCCACAACTTTCGTCCCGTACTCGACCATCTGCTGCGCGTGAAACGTCCCTTCGCGCCCCGTCAGCCCCTGCACGATGACGCGCGTTTTCTCGTTAACCAACACGCTCATCGCGGGCCTCCCGCCAGCTTCACCACGGTTTCCGCTCCATCCTTCATCCCGCTCGCTACAGTAAAATTCAATCTCGATTCGCGCAAAATCCTCTGTCCTTCCTCCACATTCGTCCCTTCAAGCCGCACCACCACTGGCACGCGAATCCCCAACTCCCGCGCCGCCTTCACCACTCCCGCAGCCAGCACATCGCAACGCAAGATCCCGCCGAAAATATTCACGAATACCGCTCGCACATTCGGATCGCTCAGCAAGATTTTGAACGCATTGCGCACCTGCTCTTCCGACGCGCCCCCGCCCACATCCAGAAAATTCGCCGGGCTTCCGCCGCTCAACTTGATGATGTCCATCGTCGCCATCGCAAGCCCCGCGCCATTCACCATGCACGCCACATTTCCTTCGAGTTGGATGTAATTCAGCTTGAATTTCGACGCTTCCACTTCGAGTGACGTCTCTTCATCCAAATCTCGCAATTCCGCAAACTCCGGATGGCGGTACATCGCGTTGTCGTCAAAATTCACTTTCGCATCGAGCGCCACCAGCCGCCCATCGCCCGTCACCACGCACGGATTAATCTCTAGCAGCGACGCATCTGTCTCCAAAAACGCGCGATACAGCGACTCAAAAAACGGCTGCGCGACTTTCACCATTTCCGCCGGTAACCCGAGGCCGAAAACCAAATCCCGCACCTGAAACGGCTGCAATCCCGTCGCCGGATGGATCGTCTCCCGCAAAATTGCTTCCGGATGCTCCTTTGCCACTTCCTCAATTTCCATGCCGCCCGCCGCGCTCGCCATAAACACCGGCGCTTCCGCCGCGCGGTCCACAAGAATGCTCAAATAAAGTTCGCGCTTGATGTCGAGCCCTTCTTCGATCAGCAACCGCCGCACCAACCGGCCCTCAGGCCCAGTCTGCGGCGTCACAAGTTTCATCCCAAGAATTTGCCTCGCGAGCTCAGCGGCTTGCGCTGGCGATTTCGCCAGCTTCACCCCGCCGCCTTTGCCGCGCCCTCCCGCATGAATCTGCGCCTTCACCACCACCACCGGCGTTCCCAGCCGCTTCGCCACGCCTTCAGCATCTTCTGCCTTGAAAATCATTTCTCCACGCGGCGTCGGCACCCCAAACTTCGCAAGGATCGCCTTCGCCTGATATTCATGAATCTTCATTGCACGTCCAGGAGTGCTAGAATTTGCGCACAGTCAAAACGAGTAAGTTTACTCGGAACCGAAAGGGCGAACAAGGCGATGCCGCTCGACCGAGCACAGCACCCGATATCCTTGACGAACCCGATGAGCGTTTCGCCCCTTGCTCGAACGCGTTCTGAAAAGCGTCATTCCGAGGTCCACTCGACAACGATCGGCCGAGGAATCAGCATTCCCACGAGCGAGCCAGCCCGACGCGCGACGAGGCCGTCATGAGCGCGCCTCATCCCCGTCGGGACGACGCCACGCAGACCGCTTTCACCATTCATCACGCCCTCGATACAATCGTCGCAGGAAAAGATCTCACCCGCCCCGAAGCCGAATCCGCAATGGAGCAAATCTTCTCTGGCAACTCTTCCGACGCCCAGATCGCCGGTTTCCTCGCCGCCCTGCGCATGAAGGGCGAAACAGTCGACGAGCTAGTCGGCTTCGCCAGCGTAATGCGCCGCCACGCCACCCCGATTTTCCCGCCCGGCCATCGCGCCGATGAAATGCTCGTGGACACGTGCGGCACCGGCGGCGACGACTGCGGCACATTCAACGTCTCCACCGCCGCAGCATTCGTCGTAGCCGCTGCGGGCGTGCGCGTCGCCAAGCACGGCAATCGTTCCATCAGCTCGCGCTGCGGCTCAGCCGACGTCCTCGAAGCTCTCGGCGCGCGCATTGATCTGCCCCCCGAATCCGTCGGCCGCGCCATCGACGAAATCGGCATCGGATTCTTGTTCGCGCCGGCAATTCATGCAGCCACGCGGCACGCCACAAACGCCCGCCGTGAACTTCGCGTCCGCACCGTCTTCAATCTCCTCGGCCCGCTCACAAATCCCGCTGGCGCCGCCGCGCAAGTCGTCGGCGTATTCGACGCTAGCTATACGGAATTGCTCGCCCGCGCGCTCGGCGAACTCGGCGTCCGCCGCGCATTCGTCGTTCACGGCGCCGATGGCCTCGATGAAATCTCCATTTCGGGCGATACGTCCGTCGCGGAATTGCGAGACGGCTCCGTGCGCACCTACACGCTCGCGCCTGAAGATTTCGGCCTGGCTCGCTCCTCGGTCTCAGCCCTGCAAGGCGGCGACGCGAAAGAAAACGCGCAAATCATCCACAAAATTTTTGGCCGCGCTCTCGCTTCTCACGAATACGGCCCCTGCCGCGACATCGTTCTCGCCAACGCCGCCGCCGCTCTCGTCGCCGCAGGCCGCGCCCCCGATTTTCTCGAAGGCGTACGCCTAGCCGCGCATGCAATTGATACCGGCACCGCCCGCGCCAAGCTCGACGCTTTCGTCGCCTTCACCACAAACTAATCATCCGGCCCCGCCACAAGAACGCCTCGATCACAATCGTACCGCCGGCATCTTGCCGGCGATTTTCGATTCGGCGGCTCGAGTCGTATGCGAAGCAAGATGCCGGCGCGACGCCAATCGACAACATCAACGCCGCCCATTCGAAGGATCAGCCGAATTTGCTGAATCAAGATCCAAATAAAGCCCGCCGCTAGCCCCAGCCAGAACGCAATTCCCAACATCGTTGTAAGTCGCCGCACACCGCTGCGTATATTCTTTCCTTCGAGGCGACTGCGCAAACTGCCACACGTCAGCCAGCGCGAAACCGCTAGCAGAAGGTTTCGGCACGATTTGCGGATACGCGCAACCGAGCGACGGCGGGCACGCATCGTTGTATACAAAAAACACGATCGCCCGCCCGTTCGCATGCTCGCGAATATCTTCCGCGGTCATCACTTCCTCGCCGCCATCGGTCACGGCAATCGCCGAACAATAAATTCCGCCTCGGAATCCCGCCGCCTTCACGCCATCGAGCCACGCATAAATGTAAGCCTTTTGCGGCGGCAACATCCGGCCGCCTTCTTCCTGATCCAGAAAAATGACGGTGCCTTCTTGAAAGCCCTCGTGCTTCGCGGCCGCAGTGGCTGCATTCGCGTCCGAAACCCCCAAGCGCGCAGCCGCAGCCTCCGACTTCAGCTCTGCGCTCGCCCTGCCATTGAAGAGAACAAGAAAACCAAAATCGTTCCGCGTCAGCATATCTCGCTTGCCGAGCCACGAATTCGCGCTCGCACCAGGCGGATTGTTCAGCCAGTAACTCGAAAACGAGAACGTGTGCCGCAGCGCCCGCAGCGCATCATCGCCGGGATAATCATTGCGATCGAAACCAAGCACGGGATGCGGGATCGTGGCCAGAAGGTTTGCGTTCTCAGAAAGTTTTGCGCTCGAGCGATCCAGCCGTATCGCCATGCCCACAACCGCAACAGCGAAGCCGATAAGCACAACAGCCGTAATTTGTTTTTCTATTTTCGCGAACTGCATCGTCCTGCCGTCAACAAACCCGCACTACACGCTGAGGAAATTCTGAAGTAGCTGGTACCCCGTATCGGTGAGAACCGATTCCGGATGAAATTGCACGCCTTCAACCTTCAACTTGCGATGCCGCAATCCCATAATCGTTCCATCTTCCGTCTCCGCGGAAATCTCAAGTTCCGCGGGCAGCGATTTCCGCTCAACAATCAGCGAGTGATATCGCGTCGCGGGAAAATCCTGCGGCAAATCGCGGAAAATCGTCTTGCCGTCGTGGTGAATCTCGCTCGTCTTGCCGTGCATGATTTTTTTCGCGCGAATCACCCGCCCGCCAAACGCATCGCCAATCGCCTGATGCCCCAGGCAAACGCCAAGAATCGGAATCTTCCCGGCGAATCGCTCGACAATCGGAATGCTGATTCCCGCCTGCTTCGGCGTTCCCGGCCCCGGCGAAATCACAATTCGCTCCGGCGCGAGGTCCGCAATTTCATCAAGCGTAATCTGATCGTTCCTCTTCACTACCAGCGTCTGTCCCATCTGCCCAAGATACTGCGCCAGGTTGTAAGTAAACGAATCGTAGTTATCCAGTAGCAAAATCATGTTCAGATTATGTGCGCCCGTAGGGCTCGCCGGCAGGCGGGCCGACTTTTCCCTTTTCTATTTTCCCTTTTCCAATTCCGCTATCTCCGCGCCCCGTGCGCCTCTTCCACCGCGCTCACCACCGCCGTCGCCTTATTCACCGTCTCCTCATATTCCCGCGCAGGTACCGAATCCGCAACCACGCCGCCCCCCGCCTGAATGTACACGCGCCCATTCTTCGCCACCAGCGTTCGCAACGCGATGCACGAATCGAGGTTCCCCGAAAAATCGAGATACAGAATCGCGCCCGCATACATTCCGCGCCTCGTCGGCTCGAGCTCATCAATAATTTCCATCGCGCGAACTTTCGGCGCCCCTGAAAGCGTTCCCGCCGGGAAACACGCCATCAGCGCTTCGAAGCAATCCACGCCTTCGCGCAGCTTTCCGCTCAAGCTCGACACCAAATGCATCACGTGCGAGTACCGCTCCACGTACATCAACCGGTCCACGCGCACCGAGCCGTACTCACAAACGCGCCCAAGATCGTTGCGGCCAAGATCCACCAGCATGATGTGCTCGGCACGCTCCTTCGGATCGGCCTGCAAATGCGCCGCGCGCGCGCGATCTTCATTTTCATCGCGGCCGCGCGGCTGCGTGCCCGCAATAGGGCGATAAAAGGCATCGCGTCCTTGCACCTTCACCAGCATTTCCGGCGAGCTCCCCACAATCGAAACATTACCGAGCCGCAGAAAATAGAGATACGGCGAAGGATTGATCACTCGCAGCGCGCGATAAATCTCAAACGGGTCAGCATCCGTCTTCGCGCTGAATCGTTGGCTCGGCACGATCTGAAACGCATCGCCCGCGCGAATGTATGCCTTAGCCTTCCGCACTGCCACGAGATACTGCGCGCGCGTGAAATTCGAAGTGATGCGCAGCGCCTTCGTCCGCCTTTTTCCGCGCGCTTTCCGTTCCTCATGCAGTGGCGCCTGCAACGACCGCCGGGTGCGCTCGATTTCACGCAGAGCCTCGTCGTATTTCTCACGGAGTACGCTTTTCCTCTTCCCTTTACCTTTATTTTTTCCGGAGTTCTCGCCTCGCGAATAGCTTTCGTCGTTCGTGTGGGTTTCGTCGTTAGTATAAACGTTCTGAATAATCCACACGCGATGCCGCACGTGATCGAATGCAATCACTCCGCGATAAAACATCAGCACCGCATCGTCGAGCCCAAGATCGTCCCGTCCGCTCGCCGGAATCTTTTCGATCATCCGCACCATGTCGTAAGCAAAACACCCAATCGCGCCGCCAATAAACGGAGGCAGCCCCGCCACACGCACCGGCTCATACCGCTTCATCATTTGCCGCAGCAGCCGGATGGGATCTTCATCCAGCTCCGTCCGTCCGCGCCCGGATTCCACCGAGCACTTCCGCCCGCGCGAGCGAAACACTTCCGCCGGATTCGCCCCCGCAAACGTATACCGCGCGATCGTTTCCCCTCCCTCGACACTCTCGAGAAGAAATGAATATTTCGCCCCGAGTGCAACCCGCAGATACGCTCCCACCGGCGTCAGCAAATCCGCCGTAAAACTCTCATAGACAGGAACGAGATTCCCCCTCCGCGCCAACTTCCGAAACGTCGAATAATCCGATTGAATCATCCTCAGCCTTCAAATCTCAATTCAGATCAGGTCGTCAAGCCAAACATCAATCAATGCCAATCAACTAGACAAGCAAGCATTCAATACAGGCACTTGTAGAGGCCGGCTCCAGCCGGGCACTCTTCGCTTTTCTATTTTCTCTTTTCTATTTCTCCCCCAGGGCAACCTCAACCGCCCTCCGCATCACGCCTTCAGGCGCCCGCTCCCCCGTCCAAATCTCCCACTGCGCCATCCCCTGCGCGAGGAACATCTCAACGCCCGAAACCGTTTCGATGCCTCGCCGCTCCGCGAGTTGTAAGAGCTTCGTGCGTTGCGGACGGTAAATCGAATCAAAAACGAGCCGGCAATTCAATTCGCTCGCCGCAAGCGGCGACTCGCCCGCATTCGGATACATCCCCACCGGCGTCGCGTTCACAATCGCATCGAAGAATTCGCCGCGCACTTGCTCCGTCGCAATCGCCTCGCCTCCAACAGCCCGCGCAAGCTCTTTCGCCTTCGCCGGCCGCCGCGCGCACACGCGAACTACCGCTCCTGCTCGCGCCAGCGCAAATGCCACCGCCCGCGCAGCTCCACCTGCACCAAGTATGAGCACGCAACTTCCCGCAAGCGATATCCGATTCCCCAGACCCCTCAGCACGCCGATATAATCCGTATTGTAGCCGAAAAGTTTTCCGCCACCGCGAACCACAACCGTATTCACCGCGCCAATCTCCGCGGCCAGCGGATCGCAATCATCGAGATACTTCACAATCGCCTGCTTATGCGGAATCGTGACGCTGAATCCCGCGACGCCAAGTTGCGGCACAGCATCGAGAAAATCGCGTAAATCGCGGACGAAAAATGGAAGGTACACGGCGTTGATGCCGCGTGCCTGAAAGGCCGCATTCTGCATCACCGGCGACAGCGAATGGTGAATCGGATTTCCAATAACGCCATAAACTTTCGTGCGGCGATTCACGCGCTCCGCGCGATAAATCGTCTTCATCGCGCTCAAGACCACCTGCCCCGGCGCCGTAGCCCCCTCGACCGGCGCATACGCCAGCTCGGATTCGCCACGCAGCGCCAAAATTCGTGCCGCCGCACCAACTTCGCCCATCGGTATCGTCACAACCTGACTATTGGCTCGCCCGAGATCCAACAGCCGGCCCGCATCGCGATAACTCTCCGCCTGTACCGCAATTTTGATCGCTTCCCCTCGAACCCGCAGCAGCCGCGCCCTAACCCGTTCAAGATTCGCCGGAGTCTTCTTGAAATCGTGATACGAGACCAAAATCTTCGCTTCACTTTTCAGCGCCGCAAATTCCTGCTTCGAAATTTTCTCCGCGCTTTCAAGTTCAATATCGAGCCAAGCGCATCCAGCGCGCCCCGCCTCCCGCAAAATCTCCCCCTGATCCTTGATGCCGCCCCCAAACTTCCCGCCCGCCACTCGCCTGCGGCAAGTAGCAATCAGCGTCGCGCCACGCCGCACCGTCTTGCCTTTCTTCCCGGCCAGCCACCGCAAAAATCTACGAATTTCGCCGCGGCGCCTCATCCAATCCAGCCTCAATTCCACAGTCCGCGTCTCGCGAACTCCCCGAACCAGCTGCCGGGCAGCATCCCGCGCGTCCCGGCCCGCCACAACCGCGCAGATTTTGTCTTTTCCTAGAATTCCAGCCATGAGCCACTCCGCCTATCTCCAACGGAATCTTGGGCTTCTACCATGCGGTGCACAATGTGTAAAGCGTCCTCGGACATTGCCTTGACGCCTCACAACCCCATTTGTTACGGTCGCTTGAGTGGGGTTACGCGCCGATTCATCGGCGCGATCGTGTCTTAAGGAGTGTTTGTGATGCGCGGAAAATTGGTCATTCTAGGTTTGGCGGTGGCTCTCGCGGGCGTTTCGGCGAAGGCGCAGCAGACGCAGGTGAAAGTATCAACGCCGATCCCGGCCGACATGTATTGCTCCGGCGTTATGTCCAACCAGGCGCCGCCGCAAGATACTTTTCTCATCACCGGCGAAGGCTCCGACACCAAAACGACATTTCAAGAAGGCGACTTCATCTATCTCAACAAAGGCTCTAGCCAGGGCGTACACGTTGGCGACGAATATTCCATCGTCCGTTCCGTTTATGAGCCCACTCGCGAACCCTGGTTCAAGTCGCAGTTTGTCCTGATGCACGCTCTCGGCAAAATGTGGCAGGACGAAGGCCGCGTGAAAGTCGTCGTCGTGCAGCCCAACGTCTCCACCGCGCAAATCGAAAATTCCTGCGAGTACATGCAGCGCGGCGATATCGCCGTTCCATTTACAGAACGCGTGGCGCCTCCGCTGAAGACCGAAAATCAGTTCGATCGCTTCGCGCCCCCGGACGGCAAAGCCAAAGCCATGCTCGTCACCGGCAAGTATTTTAAGGTTTCTTACGGCACCGACGACATCGTCTACGTGAATCTTGGCGAGGGCCAGGGCGTTCACGTCGGCGACTACTTCCGCGTTTTCCGTTATCAGAATCAGGAGAACGAAACCGCGTATCAGATTCGCCGCATCGCCTTCCAAATTTACGGCTACGGCGGTGTTTCCAAGGACTTTAAATGGGACAGCGTGCCGCGAGAAATTCTCGGCGAGGGAATTGTCGTGCGCACTTCGGCCAATGCCGCCACTGTGCTTATAACATTCGCGCTCAAGCCGATGTACGCGGGCGAATACGTCGAACTCGAATAGTTTCCTAAATCAAACGAATTACACGGCGCGGACAAAATGTTCGCGCCGTTTTCATTTTCCGCCGCTTCTTCCAGCCCTGATGTTGTGACGCCGTGATCTTATGTAGCGACGGACCGGGCTTCGTCCGGCAGCTTTTGCCCTTTGCATATTCGCGCTCCGCGGGCTTTTGCGAGTGCCCCATTCTTGCGAATCACGGGTGGGGCTTTCCGTCGTAGAGCTGGTCTACGGTTGGTTCTTATCTTCCACCATTTTCTTCACGCAAAGTCCCGATCGGAAAAAACCTCAGCCGTAAACGCAAAAATGCGTGTGTCCGCATCGCGCCAAGCGTCGCGCGGCAATCCTGCCTTCGAGCAAGTTTCCTCAAGAAATCGTTCCGTGCTCCAATTGTATTCCGACGCCACCTGCGGCAGCAGCAAGCCCCGAAAGCTGCCGCGCTGAATCATCAAGCCATGCAAACCCGTGCGTATCTCCGCCGGCGCGATCCGTTCGAACGCCGAGAGCACCGAAATCTCAATCTCCAGATCGGCAAGTTCGTCGGGCTGCATCGCATCAAATCGCGGATCTTCGAGCGCGGACGCAACCGCCGCCAGCGCCACAACGCGCGCCAGTGGCTCGCCCGACTCCAACCGCCCTATGCAGCCGCGCAATCGCTTTCCGCGCCGCAGGGTGACAAACGCTCCCCCAGGCTCGCCCAGCACGCCGGCCGGAATTTCCAATTCCAACGGCTCGCGCTTCGCCACGCCTTGCGCGATCGCCCGCCGCGCAATATCTAAAAGTATTTTGCGTTGCCCGCTATCTAACCGGGCGCCGCTATCTAGTGGGGACATTTTGCGGCTTTTTGCCCTGCTCCAGGATGAGCAGGCTCTTGCGCCGCTGCTGGATGCGGTCGTTCACTTGGCTCCAGAACATTTGGAAATAATGCACCGCCGATATAATCGCGCTGATCACCACGAGCCATAGCAGCAATCTGCCGAGCGGCTTCAGCGCCGCGTGTTTCGCCGCCAGAATCACAGCGCAGCCGCAAATCACTTGCAGCACCATTTTCGTCTTGCCCAGCGGCGACGCAGGAATAATCAATCCTTCGCTTGCCGCGATATTGCGAAGCCCGAGCACGATGAACTCGCGCCCGATGATGATCACCACCATCCATGCGGGCACCAGCCCCATCTCCACCAGCGAAATAAATGCAGCGGAAATGAGAAGTTTGTCGGCGATCGGATCGAGCAAAATTCCGAGCGTCGTGATTTCATTTCTTTTTCGCGCGAAATATCCGTCGGCCGCATCGGTGGCCGCTGCGGCCAGCAAAATCAGCACGCCCCAAACTTCAAAATGTACCGCAAGGCCCCAAAAATCGAAGTTCGGCTCGCGCGTGAGCAGCACCACAACGAGAAGCGGAACAAAAAAGATGCGGAGAGTCGTGAGGCTGTTGGGAAGGTTCATTTGATGCGCGAAAAACCCGCGCCGTGGAGTTAAAAAGGCTCCGTGCGCGCCCTAAATCAATATAGTCCTGCGAAACGGGGCAGTCAACCACACCTGTTCGTGCTGTGAAATGCACTGCAAAAGTGCAATGCGTAGAATCGGCAAAGTCTCGTATCTAGTGACTGTTAGGAAATAAATTGCCCCAAGCTTGTGCAAATCCGTAATTCCCAATTTTGGCCGATTTCCGCGCAAATTTGAAATGCAGCAAAAAACGCAATATCGTAAGGCATTCAGAATCAGTGAATTACAGTCTAGATGGGCCCGATATAACTACTGCGACAATGTTATACCGAAACTAAACACCCTGAAAGAAAAATTTGCATTCCACAGCTTTTCCACAGGGCACCCCTGAAATCACATAAATTATTGGCTAAACCGTGAACTCCGTCAGCCGTCGCGCCAGCGTCTCAGGGACCTCGGCTTCCAGCGAAATTTGCTCGCCGTCGGCTTCCGAACTGAGGACCCGGCCGCACGCATACAGCATCGCGAGGGTGCGTCCTTCCGACATCGGCAATTGCAGGCGAACGCGTGTGATGGGATCAATGGGCAGCGCGGCGTCTATTTGCGCGAGAAGAGTTTCGAGGCCTTCCCCGGTTTCCGC
>DATBYF010000093.1:0-5187 GCA_036513895.1 Candidatus Acidiferrales bacterium
AGGCTGGCAATGGAATTCAGCCGCGAGGTCTTCGGCGTCCCAGGCAACGTAACCCAGCCAACGAGCTTCGGACCTAATCAGCTGATTAAGCAGGGGGCGAAGTTAGTGACCAGCTGGGAGGATGTCGTAGAAGAATTGCCAACGCCGGTTCGGGCCGAGTTGTTGCCCGTGGAATCGCCGAGCGCGCAGGAACGCGCATCGCTCGTTGAGGAGTCGCTTGCGCCAGGGGAGCGCGCTCTCTACGAGCTCTTAACCGTGGATCAGGCGCGACATGTGGACGAATTATTGGAGCTTTCCGGTTTGACATCCTCTGAAGTTTTGGCCGCTCTCTTCGATTTGGAGATGAAGAGCGTGGTACGCCAGTTACCTGGTAAGCAATTCCTGAAAGTCCTGTTGTAATAAATCCCCTACTTTCAGGGTTAGGATGGTGACGCACGTCGTTGCCCTGCGGCGGACTGCAGTGGCGCGTGTCGCAGTTTGAGAATCAGGAGAATATGGGACGTTCATTAGTCATAGTCGAATCGCCTGCCAAGGCGAAAACGATCAATAAATATCTGGGGCGCGACTACACGGTCAAAGCGTCCGTCGGGCACGTCATGGACCTGCCCAAGAAAACGATAGGCATTCGTCTGCCCGGTGAAGATCTGAACGGCCGCAAGAAGCGCAAGACGGCCAAGGGCAAAAAAAAGGCAGCGGCTGACAACAAACCTAAAGTCATGATCAGCCTGGATGACGCCAAGATTTTCGAACCGACCTTGCAAATCATCGCTGGCAAGGGCAAGGTCATCAACGATCTGAGGAAAGCGGCCAGCACGGCAGACGCCGTGTATCTGGCTGGTGACCCTGACCGCGAAGGCGAAGCCATTTCGGCCCATCTGGCAATGGTCCTCTCCAAGCCGGCGCGTTACGCCGAAGAATCCTCTTCGGAAAAACCGAGCGCGAAAGAACTCGCTGCCACTGCCGAAGAAGAATTGAAGAAGTCGAAGAACGGTAAGGGCAAAAAGGCGAAAGCCAAAGAAAAAGACGAAGAAATCACCATCGCAGCCACCGACCCAAAGAAAATTTTCCGAGTCACGTTTAACGAAATTACTCCAAAGGCCATCCGCGCAGCGTTCGAACACCCGCGCCAGGTTGACACCAATCTTGTGGATGCGCAGCAAGCCCGCCGCGTCCTCGATCGCATCGTGGGCTACAAAATTTCGCCGCTCCTCTGGGATAAAGTGCGCCGCGGATTATCCGCCGGCCGCGTTCAGACCGTCGCGCTGCGCCTGATCGCCGAACGCGAGCAGGAAATCCGCGCGTTCGTTCCCAAGGAATATTGGACAATCCACGCGCTGCTCTCCGGCAGCCAACCGCCGTCATTTGAAGCCAAGCTAATCAAGTTCAAGGGCGAAGACATTGACGTCTCGAATCAGGAGGAGGCCGAGCGCGTAAAGGCCGCCGTCGAGCACGCCGCGTGGCAAGTTACGTCTGTCACGCAAAAAGAGAAGAAGCGCAATGCGCCGCCTCCGTTCACGACTTCGAAGCTCCAACAGGCCGCCTACAATCGCCTCCGCTACACGGCGAAGCGCACCATGTCTCTCGCCCAGCGGCTCTACGAAGGCGTCGAGCTTGGCAGCGAAGGCTCCGTCGCGCTCATCACTTATATGCGCACAGATTCCGTTCACGTTTCGAACGATGCTCTCGCCCAAGTCCGCGAATTGATTCCGTCGCGCTTCGGCCCACAATATCTCCCGGAGAAGCCAAATTTTTACAAATCGAAGAAAGACGCGCAGGAAGCTCACGAAGCCTGCCGGCCAACTGACGTCGCGCGCACGCCTGAAGACGTCCGCAAGTATCTCGACGACGATGTTTTCAAGCTCTATCAGCTCATCTGGCAGCGCTTCGTCGCCTCGCAGATGCTTCCGGCAATTTTCGATCAGACCACGATTGATATTTCAGCAGGCGATTACACGTTCCGCGCCACCGGCTCCGTGCAGAAATTCGATGGCTACCTCGCGGTCTACCAAATCGTGCAGGATGACGAAGAAAAGGACGCGGACGACGCCGAATCGCGCGCGTTGCCGCGCCTCAGCGAGGGCGAAACGCTCAAGCTCGAGAAGATTCGTCCCGATCAGCACTTCACCGAGCCGCCGCCGCGCTACACAGAAGCGACCCTCGTGAAAGAACTCGAAGAAAAGGGCATCGGCCGCCCGTCCACGTACGCCTCGATTATTTCCACCATTGTCGAGCGCGAATACGTGAATAAGCTGCAGGGCCGCTTCACGCCCACGATGCTCGGCGAGCGCGTCAGCGGCCTCCTCGTAAAAAGCTTCGAGGATATTTTCGATGTCACCTTCACTGCGCGCCTCGAAGAAGAACTCGATGAAATCGAGGAGGGCACGCTCCCCTGGCGCGAAGCCGTCAAGGAATTCTGGCTAAAATTTATCGTGGATCTCGATCGCGCCGACGGTGAAATGCTTTCCTACAAAGCCGGCATTCCTACCGGAAAAAAATGCGAGAAATGCGGTCAAGGCGAATTGCTCGAGCGCATCAGCCGCCACGGTTTCTTCCTCGGCTGCTCGCGTTATCCCGATTGTGATTTCATCCAGGATTTGTCGCCGATCATCGAAAATGGCGACAACGGCGAAGTCAAGACCGAGTACTGCGACAACTGCGGCAAAGAAATGGCCGTGAAGCGCGGACGGTTTGGAATGTTCCTCGCCTGCACCGGCTATCCCGATTGCAAGACGACCCGCCGACTCGTCGAAGGCACCCGCATTGCGCACGCGCCCGATGAACCTCTCGATGAAAAATGCACTCTCTGCGGCAATGGCCTTATTAAGAAGCACGGCCGCTTCGGTGAATTCATTGGCTGCTCCGGCTATCCAAAATGCAAGTACACGCGACCCATCACGTTGGGCATTAAATGCCCGAAATGCAACGAAGGCGAATTTGTACGTCGCGGCACCGCGCGCGGCAAGGGCCGCGGCCGGATTTTCTACGGCTGCAGCCGTTATCCCGATTGCGATTTCACTACACCGCACGAGCCCATCAACGAGCCATGTCCGAAATGCGGCGCGCCCTTCATCGTCGAGAAGCGCACGAAGCAGGGCAATTTCCGCTCCTGCATCAAAGACGGCTGCGATTGGGAAGTCGCTCTCGAGGAAGCACCAGTGGCGATGGCTGAGCCAGTCGGCGCAGGCGCCCCCGCCAAAATTTAACCGCGTCTCGGCGCGCGACGCATGCGCCGCCGTTCCAAAAATTTCTCAATCGGCATCAGGGCCCAACGTCGTTCAATCCTGGAACATCTTTCCGGCGTTTTCTTCGTCGCCCGTGGCGCCGTCCTATAATTTCTCCGGATCAACGGCATGAGAGTGAAAGACACCATCGAGAAATATCTCGCCCACATGCAATACGTCCGCAATGCCTCGCCCGAGACGCTGCGCAAGTATCGGACGGATCTCGAGCAATTTCTCGACTTCATCACGCCGCCCGGCGAGCAAGCGCTGCCGCTCGTCGAAGTGGATCATCGCGTGATTCGTGAATTTGTCGGGCACCTTCTCGACCGGAAGCTGCAAAAAACATCCATCGCCCGAAAACTCGCGGCGCTGCGCTCATTCTTCAAATTCTGCGTGGCGCAGAAGTTCATCGCTCAAAATACTGCGCGCCTCGTCTCATCACCGAAACTCCCGAGGCGATTGCCCGATGTCCTCTCGCCCGAGGACATGAGCGGGCTGCTCGACGGTATGGAGATTTCGGGAGCTCGCGCGATGGCCAAGCGAAAACGCAAGATTGCGCCGAAGCAGCTCAAAGAAGAGCTGCTGCTGCTGAAACGCGATCGCGCCATTCTCGAATTGCTTTACGCTTCGGGCGTGCGCGTCAGCGAATTGACCGGAATGAACCTCGCCGATTTCGATTTCAATTCGCAGATCATCCGCGTCCTCGGCAAGGGCCGTAAAGAGCGCATCGTGCCATATGGTTCAAAAGCGCGCGAAGCGCTCGAAGCCTATTGGCCGGTGCGCGAGCGAATCCTTTACGAATGGCCCGATGGTTGCGATCCCGATGCCGTGTTTCTCGGCAAGCGAGGCACCCGTCTCGACGTTCACACCATCCGCACGATCATCAAAAAATACGCCAAGCTGTTCGGCGTCACCTGGAATCTTCATCCGCACTCGTTCCGCCACGCTTTCGCCACGCACCTTCTCGGAGACGGCGCAGACCTCCGCGCCATTCAGGAACTTCTCGGCCACAAATCACTTTCGACTACCCAGCGCTACACCCAAGCATCAATCGAGCAGCTAATGACTATCTACGACAAAGCCCATCCTCATTCCTGACAGACGCGATGGGACTACAGATAACCATTCGTCCATTTTAGTTCTTAGCGCGGCGCCAGAACTTCCACCACGGACGCCGGTCACGTCTTATGCGCTCCGGATACCACCACCCATCGAAATGAGCGGTATATTCCTTCCCGCGGGTGTCAGTGATGCACACTTCGCACAAATACGGGCTTTTACTGTTTTGAGGACTGCCGGCAAGAGGAATCTGTATTGCGATGTCGTACCGCAGCGTGAGCGTCGCGTTTCTAATAAACGATCGATCCGAACCGTGCTGTTCAACAAGTTCCCAAAACCACTCCGCGTATCGATCTACAGCAGCCCCAACTGGCGGCGCCATCAATTCAGGGGGTCCACCTTCTCTCTTAACGAGATCAATGGTCAGTGTGTCGCGACCCGTTCGCCGCGCAAACCTCAGGATGTGACCCATTACGTAATCGTCATCCCCATAGTTCATTAGACTGGTGAAAGCATGACCAAAATTGTGGGCAACGCTCTTCAACACTTTGTACTTAGCCATCGGAAATACCTGCTGCCCACAGAATATCGAGGACCAGATTTCAATCTAAAAGTAATTGTCTACCGCTGACTCCAAAAAATGACTCTCGGATATGGCTTTGATTTCTGCGAGAATCTGCCGCTGCGTGTAATCGCGCTCACGGAAACGCGGCGACGAAAATAACGATGCGGCAGATATTCGCGAATTATACTCGGGTACGAGGAATAGAAATGCTGAAGCGCGCGTGCTTGTTTTGCCTGTTGTCCTGCGCCGTTTTGATGATGGGCGAAGTCTGGACGACGCGAGCGCTACCCTCAAGCGGCCCACTCAATCCTCCCGACGCACACGCGAAGTGGAACGCTCTCG
>DATBYF010000094.1:0-16662 GCA_036513895.1 Candidatus Acidiferrales bacterium
CCAATTGAGCTCGTCACAGCAGGAAATGGTAGAGAAGATTCAAGGATGGATAACGCAGGCACGGGAAGCCTTGCAAGCTTCCGACTACACGCGAGCACAGAATCTCGCTCAAAAGGCGCAATTGCTCTCCGTCGAACTCGTCAGCACGCTTTAAAGAAATACCTCCTCGCCGCAGCCCCTATCTGTCCGCGTCTCGTAGCGGCGTGCTTCCTCGGTCCAATTTGAATTCCTGATAAGATGATTTTGTGAAAACGTTTGACGCCATCATCGTCGGCGGCGGAATTATTGGTGGGTCGCTGGCTTTTGAACTCGCGAATTGCAAGCTAAGCGTCCTGATCGTTGATCGGCAGACTCCCGGACAAGAAGCATCGTGGGCCGCAGCCGGGATGCTCGCACCGGAACCGGAGTCCGCTGACGATATTCACGCGCTTCCTCTCGCCAAAATGAGCCTCGCGAGATACCCACAGTTCGTTAACGCGATCGAAGAGGCATCGGGACTGCCGGCACAATTCCGCAGCGATGGCACGCTAAGACTCTATTTCGGGCCTAATGCGGAGAGGGAGCGTGACCGCGAGGCGGCAAATCATCGCCATGCCGGCCTTTCCACCGAATCGGTTTCGATGGCGCAAGCTCGCGAAATTGAACCCAACATCGCATCGAGCGCAACCGCAGCCGCGTGGCTTCCGTATGAATGCTCAGTTGATCCGCGCGCTTTGACGCATGCGGTTCTCACAGCTGCCAAAAGCAGTGGCGTCGAAATCGTATCCGAAACCGCCGTGAATCACATTCTCGCGAGCGACGGGCGCTGCAATGGCGTAGTGGCAGGCACCGAAACATTTCACTCCAAGCACGTCATTATCGCCGCAGGATGCTTTTCCGCAGGCGTAGATGGCATGTCACGTTACGCGCCAACGTCTCCCGTTCGCGGGCAAATCGTTGCTCTGCAGCCATCGCAAGCTGCCACGAAGCACGTCCTGCGCGGGCATAACGGATACGTGGTGCCACGGAACGATGGCCGCATCATCGCCGGAAGCACCAGCGAAAATGTCGGATTTGAAAAACAAGTGACCGCCGAAGGAATTGAACAAATTCTTCGCGCGGCAATCGAGCTGGCGCCAAGCCTCGCGAGCGCCTTGATTGTGGACACCTGGTCAGGCTTGCGACCCGACACGCCCGATCACCTGCCAATCCTAGGCCCAACCGACACTGGAGGTTTGTGGATTGCCACGGGGCATTATCGCAATGGAATCCTGCTAGCTCCAGGCACCGCGCGTGTGATGCGCGAATGGATCGTAGATGGAACGCCATCGCTCGCGCTCGAGAGATTCTCGCCACTTCGCTTCACCGCGGCGCAACGAATCGCCGCGCGTTGAGTCGTCAGCATTTGCCATTCCCAAATGGGCCCGGCTAGCACGGTCTACTTGCGTTGTGCGTTCGAACAAACCCGGTTTCGTGATTCCCGCCCTTTTGGGTTGACATCTTACCCAGACGTCCGTATCTTCGGGTCATATGTCTACCCAAGAAACGGAAAGCAGGCTGGAGCTCCTGCAAGGAACCTTGGACCTGCTTATCTTGCGTACCCTGATTTTCGGATCGCAGCACGGCCAAGGCATAGCGCGCGCCATCCAGCAGACGTCTGACGAAGAACTCCTGGTCGAGCACGGTGCTCTCTATCCCGCACTCCAGCGGCTTGAAGAGCGCGGCTGGATTTCCGCCAAATGGGGAGTCTCCACAAATAACCGCAAGGCCCGCTTCTATTCACTGACATCCGCCGGTCGCAAACAACTGGGGAAAGAAACCACCAAGTGGAAACGGTTCGCGGCGGCCATCGGGCGCATTCTGGAGGCTGAGGAGGTCTAGGTATGTTCCGACGCAAGCGGAACGCGAGCGACTTCAGCGCGGAAATCGAAGCCCATATAGAGTTAGAGGCCGCGCGTTTACAGGAACAGGGGCTCAGCTATGAAGATGCCAGAACTGCCGCACGCCGAGCCTTCGGCAATGTGACCCACGCGCAGGAACACTTCTACGAATCCGGACGCTGGCTGGCGCCCGAGCACCTTTGGCAGGATGTCCGCTACGGTCTGCGAATGCTGCGCAAGTCCCCCGGCTTCACGGCCATCGCTGTCTTGACTATAGCGTTGGGAATCGGAGCCACCACAGCGATTTTCAGCGTCGTCGATGCCACGCTGTTCCACCCTCTGCCGTACGCGCAACCCGACCAACTCGTAAGGATCGAGGATGACCTCCCAGGGGTGGGCGCGCAGGATGTCGGAATGTCCGTCCCCGAATGGCACGATCTTCAGAGCTCCGGCATTTTTGACAATGTTTCGCCAATAGGCGGCGGGGATGTGAACCTCACCGGCGCGTCTCAGCCCGAGCGAATCCCTTTTCTGAACGTAACGCCGAATTATTTTGCGGTGCTCGGCGTGAAACCGCAGTTGGGCAGCGCGTTCAATCCCGAGGATCACACCCCCGGATTTACCCTGGAGGTTCTGATCAGCGACGGCCTGTGGAAGCGCGCTTTCGCAGCCGATCCCGGAATTCTGGGCAAAAGTCTGCGGCTCGACAACGACTTGTATCGCGTGATCGGCGTGATGCCGGCCGACTTCCACGATCCGGGGCGAACGGCTGTGGAAAGGAGCACCGATATTTGGGCCGCGTCGGGCTTTGCTGCCGCCCCTGCGCCGCCGCCGCTACGCAATGCGCGATTTCTTCAAACCGCAATTGCGCGGATCAAACCAGGAGTCACAATTGACGTGGCGCAGAGCCAGCTGAACGCGCTCGTTGCCGCCATGCAGAAACAATTTCCAGTCGATTATCCGCTGCAAAACGCGTGGTCGGTGCGTTTGGTTCCGCTCAAGGAAAGCGTGGTCGGCAATGTTCGCCAATCGTTGATCCTGCTGCTTGGCGCCGTGGGATTGGTCCTGCTGATTGGCTGCGTAAACATCGCTAATCTGCTGCTCGCGAGAGCCAGCGCGAGAGGCCGCGAGATGGCAATCCGGCAGGCTCTAGGAGCGGCGCGGAAGCGGCTGATGTCGCAACTGCTAACCGAAAGTCTGCTTCTTTCGCTGCTCGGCGGAATTGGTGGTCTAGTGATTCTCTTCTGCACGAAGGGATTTCTCCTCCGAATGGTGCCCGACAGCCTGCCGCGGCTCAATGAAGTATCCACGAACACGCCCGTTTTGCTTTTTGCTCTCGTCGCCTCGCTCGTCGCCGGCGCAATCTTCGGTCTGGCTCCCGCGTTTCACGCCGGGCGGTTGGATTTGATTCCTATGCTGAAACAGGAAGGACGCGCCTCGACAGGGACCGGCGAACAGGCGCGCACTCGTCGCGTGCTCGTGATAATCGAATTTGCTCTATCGCTAGTGCTAATGGTTGCAGCGGGGCTTCTGTTGCGCAGTTTCTGGGATTTGTTGAATGTGCGGCCGGGATTCAATCCACAGAGTGTGATGGTAGTTCGCACGTGGCTGCCGGTGCCGAATGATCCTGCCACCGACGTCTATGGTACCGCTGCGCAAGAGGAGACGCTCTTGCACGAAATGCTTCGACGTGGCCGCACATTGCCCGGAGTGGAAGAAGTTGCAATAGGTGATTTGGCGGCTGTTCCCTTGGGTCATGGATGGAGGGATCTAAATCCTTATCCGTTGATGCTGGAGGGCCGCGAAGCTCACAGCGGCGAGACTCCTTTCGTCAATCGGTCAACCGTTACGCCGGAATATTTTCACTTGCTGAGCATGCCACTGCTGAGCGGCCGGCCATTCAACGAGTCGGACAACGACAAAGTGCCGCGAGTAGCGGTGATCAACGAGGCTTTGGCGCGCAAGTACTGGCCAGGCGAGGATCCTCTTGGCAAGCGCTTCAAGAGGCCTGCGGATTCTTCCTGGACCACAGTAATCGGGGTGATCGCCAACGCTCGCACAGAATCGTTGTCGGAAGCGACGGCGCCGGGAATCTATATGAGCGCGTATCAGCGGACGCCTAAGGATTTGGCCATTTTTTTGCGCGGACGGCTGGACGCTGCTGCCATTCCGGTGGAGCTGCGTGAACAGGTCCAGTCCGTCGATCCCGGACTTCCGGTTTTCGGTGCCCAAACGCTCGACGATGCCGTATCCGCCTCACTCTCAACCAGGCGATTTTCGATGGAAATGGTCGGTCTGTTCGCTCTGACTGCATTGCTTCTCGCCGGACTTGGAATTTACGGAGTGATTTCTTACATCGTGAGCGAGCGCACACACGAAATTGGTATTCGCCTGGCGCTTGGCGCGCAGCGAAACAGCATCCTGCAAATGGTCCTGCGTCAAGGATTAGCGCTTGCCATTGCTGGTGCTGCGGTCGGGCTCGTGTGTGCGCTGATCGTTTCGCACTTAATGGCTGGACTGCTTTACGGCGTGAAGCCAGTAGATCCTCTGACGTTTGCGGGTGTCGCCCTTCTTCTCGTCGGTGTCGCGCTGCTGGCTTGTTATATCCCGGCGCGGCGCGCGATACGTGTCGATCCGATCATCGCGCTGCGATACGAATAGCTCAGGCCGAAGGAAACATCGAGCCAATGTCATGTTTGGATGCGAACACAAACTCGGATGATTGAAAATTATTTTTCTTGAGTTCGAACGAATTGAGAAGAGTTACCCGGCCGCTAATCTCAAAACGGATTCACTTTGATTGGCTGTGGCTCGCGATTCGCAGGGCCCGCAAGCGTTGAGGCTTGCCCAGGTCCAGTGAAATTGATTTTGTCGGCGTCAAACATCAGCGGCCGATCCAGCACAGCATCGAGCGTCGTTCCGCGCGGCAATTCCGCCTCGGGTCCGCGCGTCAACAGTACAGCTGTGAGACCAGCTGCCAAACCTGCCGCCGCGCCGATTCCCAGTCCCGCGCCCGGGTGTCCTGACGCGGCTCCGGCGATTCCGCCGATGCCCGCTCCCGCCGCGGTTGTCTTGGCGATGGTGCCGGCGTCAGACCCTTTATCACTGCCGCCGATTATCTTTCCTTCGGCGTCCGTCGTTTCATTTCCGCCAGTGCTCGCGCCGCTTGGGGAGCCGGCGAACATCACCATGTAAGCGTTGGGCAGAATCAGCGTCCTGAGGCTCAACATGATTTCCGCCTTCCCCTTCACTCGGCCGGGCCGCTTCGTTTCCGTGATTTCCCCGCTCACGTAGGAGCCCGCCGGGACGATGACCTTTCCGTTCAGCATGACGGGAAACAATGTTTCAAAATAAACAGGGTCGCCCACCTTCGCCGTCCGAGTTGAAACTCCATTGTGCAGGACGAGCGGCAGATGCGTTCCCACTGGCAACTCAAGCTTCGCGGGAGCCGATGTCGTGCCGGTTGAAGCAGCGGACGCGGGACTAGGTGCGGCGGTCGGAGCAGCGGGCGCCGCATCAGCCGGCGGCGTCTGCGGATTTTGAGGCGCCGTTGTTGGTGTCGGCAGAGGGGTGGGCCCTTCCTCTTGAGCAAGTGCGCATGGCGCCAAACTTAGCATCAACAAAGTGGCTGTGAGCACGGCGGCCACCGACAGAACGGTCGCCAACGCGAGTGGCAGCAATCGCAAGGAGCCGGAGGAATGTAACCTCATCGAATTTACCTCAAGTATCGTAACTCTGGGATGCAACCACTTCCCAGCCGGGATGCCAATGGCCAGAAGCTCCCTAAATACTCCACAACGACCACGCCGGGGCCATTGGGCCACCTAACCGCTCGTAACGCTTACTGTATACCACCTCAGCATCGCTCGGGCTGGGGTAATGCACCGTGGATATAATTCTAGGATGTGGTCGCATGCGCCAAGTCCCGGCCGGCCTATCCGCAGGTCGCGCCGACGATCGCTTCGGGAGCGGACTCTCTGGTCTATTGGCTTAACGATTTTCGTGCTGGTCTGCGGCCTTTATCTCGTCTCTCGCGCCGTTATTCTGAACGGATACAGAAACCTCGAAGGAGAAGACGCCCAGCAGAACCTGGCTCGCGCCCTCAGCGAGATACGCGATAGCGAAGTCGGCTTGTCGAGACAGGCGACCGACTTTTCCTCGTGGGACCAGATGTACGCATACGTAAGCAACAGAAATCCTGCCTTCGTTAAGTCAGAGTTTCCGAACGAATCGCTCTCAACTTTGAGAATCAGTTTTGTCGTCATCGCCGACGTCTCGGCCCACATCATTTTCAAGAAGGGTTTCGACCTCCACAGCCAGCGCGAAGTTCCAGTGCCGTCCGATCTCTTAATGATTGTCCGGCCCGGCACGATATTGACCCGTTTTCCCGAGACGAGTAGCAGGACCATCGGAATCATCAATCTCAGGGACGGCCCCGCAATCATCTCGTCCCAGCCCATCCTTACCAGCGACAATCGCGGCCCTATCGCAGGCACCTTCGTCGTAGGACGCTGGCTTGACGGCCAGGAACTCGATCAACTCGGCGAAGTCACGCACTTGGACCTAAACGTAATTCCTCTCGGCTCGCCGCAAGCCTCCACGGAAACGACGGAGGCCTCGACGCACCTATCCGCCGCCTCGCCGGAATACGTGCGTGCAATTGACGATGAAACTCTTGGCGCGTATCACCTTGTGGATGACATATACAAAAAGCCGACGCTCGTCCTGAAACTCACCCTGCCCCGAACTTTTTATCACCAGGGGCGCGTAAGTTTGCTGCAGTTCATGTTCTTGCTGCTGGCGGCTGGCGCTGTCTTTACAGCAGTCACGCTGATGGTGCTCGAGCGCCTGGTGCTTTCCCGTCTGGGCCGGCTCGGCTCGGACGTCTCGGCGATCGGAGCCAGCGGAAACCTCGCGGCGCGAATCACTGTTCCGGGTGACGACGAGCTTACCAACCTTGGCGGCTCGATTAATCGAATGCTCGCTGCGCTCGAAAAATCGCACGAAGATGGCGTCGCGCAAGGCGCCCGGGTGCGCATGCTGGTCGAGAGAATGCCCGCTGTTCTCTGGACCACAGACATCAATTTGAATTTCGTTTCGTCCATGGGCGCAGGATTGAAATTGCTGGGGCAGCAGCCCAACGAAGTTTCTGGCACGAGTATCTTCGACTACTACGGAACGCGCGATTCTTCGCACGAATCCATCGCCGCACACATTCGGGCCATTAACGGTCAATCATCCACCTATGTCACTGTCTGGCGAGGCCGCACTTTTGAATGCCATACTGAACCTCTTCGTGACGCGACCAACATCATCGTCGGCGCCATCGGCATTGCCCTCGATAGCACCGATCGAGTGCAAGCTCAGGAAGCCTTGCGCAAATCCGAATCGAGTTACCGGTCGCTAATTGAAGAGGCGCCGTATGGCATCTGCCGCTGCACGACGGACGGCGCATTTACTCTCGTCAATCGCGCCCTCGTGCAGATGCTGGCATGCAAGAGCGAAACCGAGCTTCTGGGCCTCAATCTTGGCGTGGATGTGTTCGAAGTTGCGCAGGACAACGCTAACTTCTTGGGCGAGCTAATAGAACACGGAAGCGCAGAAGGCATTGAAGCCCAGTGGAAACGCCGCGACGCAAAGTCAATTCAGGTCCACCTGGGCGGCCGCGCGGTGCGGGACTCCAGCGGCAAGATTGCCTACTTCGAAGTGATCTCGGAAGACGTCTCGGATCGTAAGCATCTCGAACTGCAATTGCGCCAGTCGCAAAAGATGCAGGCCATCGGACAGCTCGCCGGCGGCGTCGCGCACGATTTCAATAATCTTCTGATGGTCGTAAAAGGCCACCTCGAGCTAATTCTCTCTGGAATGAAGCCCAACGATCCGATGTTCGCGCGCCTCGATCAGGTGCAGAAGGCCGCCAATCGGGCCAGCTCGCTCACTCGCCAACTCCTTGCGTTCAGCCGCCAACAGGTTCTTCAGCGCCAGGTGCTCGATCTCAATTCCGTCGTTTCCGGAATGATTCAAATGCTATCCCGGCTCATCGGCGAAAATATCGAGCTGATTTTCCGGCCCGGCAACGTCCTCGGCCGCGTAAAAGCAGACGCCGGACAAATTGAACAAATACTTCTCAATCTTGTCGTCAACGCGCGCGACGCCATGCCTACCCGCGGGCGCCTGACCATCGAAACGACCAACGTCGAACTCGACGAATCCTACGCGCAGCGTCAAACCGTGGTTAAGCCGGGACCATACGTCATGCTCGCCGTCAGCGACACCGGAATCGGAATGGATGCGGCCACGCAGGCGCGAATCTTCGAGCCCTTTTTCACCACGAAAGAAGCCGGCAAAGGCACCGGCCTCGGCCTCTCCACCGTGTATGGCGTCGTGAAACAGAGCGAAGGCTACATCTGGGTCTATAGCGAAGTAGGTCACGGAACAACCTTCAAGATCTACCTGCCGCTCGCCACCGACGCCGTCGAGATGGCCAAACCGCAAACATCGGCGCCCGCTCCGGCGCCCGGCACCGAAACAATTCTTCTCGTTGAGGACGAAGAGAGCGTCCGCTCGCTCGTCTGTGACTTCCTGAAAGGCACGGGCCACACCGTGCTCGAAGCACAAGACGGCCCGGAAGCCATCCGCATCGCCGAATCACATGACGGCAGGATCGATCTATTGGTGAGTGACGTTGTCATGCCCAAAATGAACGGCCGCGAGCTCTCCATCGAGCTGAAAAAGCAGATGCCGCATTTGAAAATTCTGTTCATCTCCGGCTATACCGACGACGCCGTTTTTCGCGCAGGCGTGCTCGAGGGCGACGTCGCCTTTCTGCAAAAGCCCTTCACCCTTCGCGGCCTCTCCTCCAAAATTCGCGACGTCCTCGATGCCGACGCGGTCAGCGAATTCTCTGCCCAAACACAAGAGAAGTCCTAACTTCCGCCGAAACAGGTATCATCCCATCGTAAGAATTTACCCGGAGAGACCTGATGGCAAAGTTGGCTTTGGTGTATGGAATGCGGCTGTTCCCTCTCGACGAACTCGATACAGTGAACGAAGCGACGGTGGCGCTGAAGAACGGCAATACGGGTCGCGTGACGATGCACCTCATCGAAGGCAGCCGCGAGGAAATCGAAAAGACGCTACGCCAATCCGTAGACGCCTTCTTCGATTTGTATCCGGAGATCTAAGCAGCAGAAGCTGTTGATCCAAGCGCGAGCGATCCCCGGCGCGAGCTTTCCGTCAGGGCATGACGTCAGTCATGCCGCAAGACTGAAGAAAATTGTCATCCCGAACGAAGTGAGGGATCTGCATTTCGTATGGGAAAACTCCATCACGTTCGCATATCGGCAATCACGCTCCGCAGCACTTGTAGCGCCGGGCTTTCAGCCCGGCATCTTCGCTTTCAAGCACGATCGCCAATCGCCGCCGTTCGTCCCACCTCAAATCAACACAACCGTCTGCCCCGTCAAGTCAAACCTCTTCCTGCAACGAATATTTCGGCACGCAACCATGTCGTCCACTCGCACCATATACGACCGCGCCTTCTCAAAATGCGCCCGATCGCTGTCATTCGCGCCACGCGGCAACTGTGCTTTCTTCGTTCGCGTCTTCCAGCGAACAGGATATGAATTTTCTTGGCGGCAATGCGGGCAGCTGAGAGGAATCTGCTTCGTCTCTTCTTTTTCGTCGTAGAAATTTCTTTCGTCCATGGCGCCCCCTCTCAGAATTTCAAGTTCCAATCGTCAACAGTCACAAAGCGCAGCCCGGCATCCTTCCACCGCGGCAACCAGTATTCCACAGCACGAACCGTATGACGCCGGTCTCCCTCGGCCACGCGGTGATCGCCGTCGTGCAGCAGGACAATATCGCCTCCGCGCACGAGCCGCAAGCGCTCAATCACCGCCTCGGCCGGCTGCACCTTCCAATCGCGCGCCCATTTCGACCACATCACCACTCCGACGATTCCATTCGCGCCCGCCGTTCGAGCGAGACTCGGCCCGCGCCCTCCAAATGGCGGACGCATCCATCGCGCTTCGCGGCCCGTCGCTGACGATATCGCTTCGCGGCATCTCGCCAGCTCCTCGCCAACTTTGCGCGCGGAGTGAAAAGCCAGGTTCGGATGCGTCTCGGTATGATTCGCAACGGCGTGCCCACGTGCGACCACATCTGCTGCGATTTTCGGAAACTCGCGAACGTGCTTGCCGATCATGAAAAATGTGGCTCGCGCTCCGTGTTGGTCCAGAAGATCGAGCAGCTCCGGCGTTGCCGCTGGATTTGGTCCATCGTCGAACGTGAGCGCGATGGCGCGCGAATCGCCCGTTCGCCGCCGCGTAGGGCCGAACAATTGCGACGACGGCACGAACGCACCCCACGCGCCTATCCCCGTGAATGCTGCAGCCGTTCCCGCAGCCGTCGCCGTTATTGCAGCCGGATCCATCTTCTGAATTTTCGCACGCGTGCGCCTCCGCGTCAGCCGAAGATTGTGCACGGAGATTCTGATACGATTCGCGCATTGGTTTGCAACCCATGTCAGAACTCGCGCCACAATTTCATCCGCTTCCGGCATGGGCGCGCTGGTCCGCGCTCATTTGGCTTGTGATCTGGGTGCCAACGTATCTGTATTACTGGGGATCGAGCTCATTTCTCTTTCTGTGCGATCTGGCAGTGCTGCTCGCGTGCGCCGGCGTTTTGACCAGCAACGCATTGCTTATTTCTAGTCAGGCGCTCAGTTCGCTCGTGGTTGATACCGCGTGGACTGCGGATATCGCGTGGAAGCTGCTTTCTGGCCGGCACCTGATCGGCGGGACTGAATACTTCTTCGATCCGCTCTATCCGCTCGTCGTTAGGCTAATGAGTCTGTTCCACATCGTACTGCCGATTGTTTTGCTGTTGTCATTACGCCGGACCGGGTACGATCCGCGCGCGCTGCGATTCCAATCGGTGATTGCCGCAGCTGCATTGATTGCGTCGCGATTCGCCAACCCTCACAAGAATATTAATTTTGCCTTCACCGACCCGTTCTTCGGCCGATCCTGGGGCCCCGCGCCCGTTCACCTGGCCGTGATCCTGGCTCCGCTAATTCTCCTCATATATGTACCCACACATATCATCTTGAAGCGCTGCTTCCCTCCGTCCAAATTACGCTCGAACTGAGCCGAGCCCTGTCGCTATCCGGTGAAAAATCGCGCGCGGTTATCGCTAATGTCGCCCACGCTCCGCTCATTGCGGCAAATTCTAATCGATACACCAAAACGATTAAAATTCCGCGTAACTATAACAAAACAAAGAACGAACTCCATTCCTAATCGTAACAAAATTGGCTCCTTTGGCGGGTGCCATTCGACCTAAATTACGGAAGGCGCGCTACTCAGAGTGCCGAATAGCATGAACGTCAATGCCAAGCTGCTGGCACTTTTTATAGAGGTGACTCCGTTCGAGGCCAAGAGCCTTCGCAGTGTTCGTCATGTGGTTTCCATTCCGCTTCAGCTCTTCAAGAATCGTCTCCCGCTCGAAATTCGCTGCTCGTTCGGCAAGAGTTCCCGTTGCAGATGGTGACGCTGCCGTTCCATCGCCCCTTCCGTCACCCGCTCCGCCGCCGATCCGCGCTTGCGGCAAAGCAAGTCGCACATCGCTTTCCTGAATCGTGTCACTCGTCGACAGCAACAGCACTCGCTCGACTACGTTGCGCAGTTCTCGAACATTGCCGGGCCACGCATACTTTACGAGTTCCGCAATCGCTTCGGCCGAAAACGGCTTCGGTTTCCAGCCGTTCTGCTCGGCAACTTGCCGCGCGAAATGCGCAGCCAACACCGGGATATCCTCTTCGCGCTCGCGCAGCGGAGGCAGCATCAACGGAAAAACATAGATGCGATGGTACAAGTCCTCGCGAAACGATCCCTGCTTCACCTGATTCTCCAAATCGCGGTGCGTAGCAACAATCACTCGAACATCTACCGGAATCGGTTTATCTCCGCCAACGCGCTCAATTTCGCCTTCCTCGAGCACTCGCAGCAACTTCGCCTGCATCGCCACAGGCATATCGCCAATCTCATCCAGGAAAAAAGTTCCGCGATGTGCCTGCTCAAATTTTCCGACGTGTCGCGCAGCGGCGCCTGTGAACGATCCCTTCTCGTGGCCGAATAATTCCGACTCCATCAATTCAGCCGGAATCGCCGCACAGTTGAGCGTCACAAACGGCTCGGAGCGCCGCGCGCTCTTCTCGTGAATCGTCCGCGCGACGAGCTCTTTCCCCGTTCCCGTCTCGCCCCGAACGCAGACGCGAGTTTCGCTCGCGGCCACGCGTTCGAGCTGTTCCATGAATTGCTTCATTGCCGCACTGGCCCAGAGAATCTGGTGTTTGCCCAGTCGCTTTCTCAGATCCCGATTTTCTTTTTCCAGGCGCGCGATGCGCAGGCCGTTTTCAACTGTCAGCAGCAGTTTTTCGGAAGAGATCGGCTTTTCGAGAAAATCAGCGGCGCCGAGCCGCGTGGCGCGAACTGCCATCTCGATCGTAGCTTGGCCGGACATCATGATCGCCGGAATCGAAATTCCCGCGCCCTTCAGATCTTCGAGGAATGCGATGCCGTCTTTCCCCGGCATCACCACGTCGGAAAGGATTACGTCAATTCGTTCAGCCTTGGCAATTTCGAGGGCCCGCGCCGCGTTGTCGCATACCGTAGCTTCATATCCTGCAAGGCGAAAGGCACGAGCGAGAGAGGCGAGCGTATTTGCGTCGTCATCAATAATTAGAACGTGGGCTTTTGCGGCGGGCACCGAAAATCACTTCTCCTCGACAGGAGCAGGCGTCCCAGCGCCAGTATCTTCAGTGCTAGATGCGGAATTTTCCGAGGGAGTCCCCATCGGCGCCTCGTCACCGTTGCTACCGGGCGCAACGTTGTGCCCGTCTTCGTTGGCCGCGCTCTCCAGCACGGACGGCGGCGGAGCAGCCTGGTGTGAAGGTTCGCGATGGGTCACCGGCAGATCAATCCGGAATGTCGTGCCGACGCCGGCCTCGCTATCCACCGCAATCGTGCCGCCATGATCGCTGACCACTGATTGCACGATGGCGAGTCCAAGGCCCGTGCCATGCTGCTTGGTGGTGTAGTACGGCGTAAATAGCCGGTGGCATTCTTCGGCAGTCAGGCCGGCTCCTGAATCAGAAACTTCGAGCCGCACCGTGCCATCGCGATGCGACGTAGTCAGCGCCAGCATTCCGCCGCCCGGCATTGCGTCCATCGCGTTCAGAACGAGGTTTTCAATGGCGCGCTGCAGCAGCACGGGGTCCGCTTGAATAGTCGGGAGCCCTTCGTCGAGATGCAATTCCGTGGTGATCGGCGGCCTGCCGACACCGCTGAATTGCGCTTCGTACAGCTTCATTACGTTGCGGACGATATCGTTCAGGTGGACCGGGCTCAGCACCGGCGGAGGCATTTTGGCGAAATCGCTGAACCGGCCAACAATGGCTTTCATATTCTCGATTTCAAATAGCAGCGTCCCGGTTGATTCGCGGAAAACCTCATCGAATTGTTCCGGGTTGTGTTCCCGCGCGCGTCGCAAGTTCTCAACAGTAATCTGCAGTGGGAACAGCGGATTCTTCAGCTCATGTGCCAGCCGGCGCGCCAATTCGCGCCACGCGGCCACGCGTTCCGCTTGAACCATTCGTTCGCGTTGCGCGAGAAGCTGTTCGCCCATTTGATTGAATGCCCGGGAGAGATCGCCTATCTCATCCTTTGACGTGACGGCAACCCACGTATTCAGATTCCCCGCGGCAATCTGTTTCGCGCCCTCGACCAGCTTCGTCACCGGCTGGGTGACTCGCGTCGCGCCCCACCAACTCAATAGCGCTCCAAGAAGTATGCCGAGAACTGTAACGCCGACCGACAGCAGAATGATTCGCCGCTCCACGCCGACACGCTCGCGCTGGGAGCTGCCAACCAACAACACCCCGAGCAACTCGCCGTTCCGGCCCTTGAGCGGCAGTACGTGGAAAACTTCGGCGCTGGCCGGATCCGCGCTCCAATTTATCCGCATCATCTGCTCGACCGGATGCTGGCGCTCCCTCTCGACCAGCGGTGCCAGCCGCTCGGCCTGTTCGAATGGCCCAGTCGCATCAATTAAATCCACAGCCGAGAAATTCGGATCGAGATTGCGGTAGAGAACGGCCCGCATGCCCTCGGGCAGCGCCAGCGTCCCGAGAAACTCCTTCCCGAGTTTCTCGCCGCCGAGCACGTAAAGATTTTTATCGCCCACACGAAGCGTAGCTACCGCAAGCAGCCCGAGCGCGGGCCCAGCCTCCGTATCCACGCGCGTCAAAAACGCGCCGCGCGACGCCCAATCCTCCGGTTGAGACACCCATTCCAATTTGTAACCGAATCGTGAAGGCCAATCCGCAGAGGAGATGATCGAGCCGTCGTTATTGACAAAGTCGAGAAAATCGAGCTGGTGAGAAGTGGCCACGCCTCGCGCGTCGTTCACATAGATGGATACGTCGGCATTTGGCCGGCTCAGCTCAATCGCCATACGAATCGTCGCTTCGGCGTCCGCGATACCACGCACTTGCAGCGCAACTTCCTGGCCTCGCCGCTGATATTCACGTTGAAATTGAGCGACAAGCGCGTCTGTGTGGCGATTGTCCATCTGATCAAAAGCGTGGCGCGTCGTGATCGTCACGCCCGTGGCCACCAGGCCCACAGCGAGCACCACAAAAAATGTGAATAGCCAAAAAAGTTTGGCTCGAAACGTCACTGCGCTTCCCCTTCAACCCAAACGTCGCCGAGCTGCCAGCCCTCGAGCGCGTTTCCCCCGCGAATCTCCCAGTTCCTCACGCGATTTCCCACGCCGTAAATTCGCGGCAAGTAAACTAACGGCACGATGCGAAAGCCATCGAGCGACCCTCGCTCCCGATTATAAATCTCTTCCGCGCTGGCTGGATTCGGCAATGATTCAACGTCCTCGCTTGAACCCGGCGATAGCACGTCCAATAAATCGCTCAGCGCCGCGCGTGGCTCTGGCGACGACAGTTGCAAACGCACCAGCCGCACATCGTAGTCCGCCGATTTCGTCGCGGCCGGCAGCGCGCGCGTGATGATTGAAATTCCTGCCGCGCGGGCGTCTACCGTGATTCGCTCCGCGATCGCCTGTTCGAGGGCCCCATCAGAATCATAGCGCAAGACTAGCGTAGGTGAAGGCTTGATGTGCTCCCAGAGTGAATGCGCGCCCGCGGGATCGACAGGCACGGTAAACAGAAACGCCGTGCCGCTCAGCCATTCCGGCAACAGGCTTGCCGCCGTCTCGCCCTGTTTCTGCAAGATAAAATTAACGATGGCCGCCCGGTCAATCGAGCGCACCAAAGCTTCGCGAACGCGCCCGTCCTGCACGGCCCGGCGATCCGCTTCAAACACCAGCGCCAGAAGATCCGTCGGCACTGTGACACTCACGCGAAGTTTGTCATCCGTAGCTCGCCGCACCATATCCGGCGGCAGATCCACCAGGTCAGCTTTGCCAAGTTGCAGATCAATCGTGCGAGTTTGCGATGCAGCACCCATCGTCACTTCAACGGAATCCAAGAATGGCCTTCCCGCCCAATAGTCCGGATTGGCGGAGAAAACCGCGCGCTTCCCCGCCTGCCAAAGGGTAGTCCTGAACGGCCCCGTTCCGACACTATTTCCGTCATCCGCCCGCCGCGCCAGCGCATGTCTCGATTCAGCGAGAAGAAATGGGAGATCTGGTGCCGGAGCGCTCGTTTCGATGCTCACAGTGTCGGCCGAACTGCTGACGTGCCATGCCGGATCAACATTCGCGAGCGCGCTAACAGCAGAATCCGGTGTCAGCGGCGAGCCATCTTGAAAGCGCACGCCGGGACGCAAGTGAAACTTCCATATACGCGCGGCGGAATCGTGGTTCCACGAAGTTGCAAGCCCCGGCTGCGGCACACCGTTGGCATCGAGAACGACGAGTGTCTCAAACACCAATGGAAGAAGGTCCGATTCCCCGCTCGTCTCGCTAGCATTCACCACGTTACTCGCAGGATCGAGCGAGGCCACACTCGCGCCAATCTCCACGCGCAGCGTTCCGCCATATCGCGGGCGTTCTGACGCGCGAAATCCCGCCAGTGCAATCGCGCTAACGATTGCAGGATACAGATACGATCGAAGCTTCATACATCCCCGTCACAAGATTTCGTGAGACGACCCTCGCTGACCGGCGATCGCTCGACCCCCAAAGAACAAGCACAGGCCCAGCGTAATCGAGCGGCGTTCCGAGCGCAGCGAGTTGCTGTTCCGCCGAAGAGTACGCGCGGATCACATCCGGCTGCGTCCAGTCGCCAGTGCCGCTCGCGAGCAAAACCGAATCCATGCCGCACACGGCGCCTAACTTCGCGGCCTCAACATCTCGCCCGCTAATTTCAACACTGCCGCCGGCCAATTGCGCAATCCCAGCCTTGTCGAGCGCCGTTTCCGAACATTGAATCGTCTCCGAATGATCGAAAGGCCCGCTGCACCGAACTCCCGGCAAAGTCGCACTCTGCGCTTCGAGGTCAATTTTGCCGCGCACATCTCGAGGCCAGGGCTTTTCGTGCGCAATTGTTACCGCGCCATCCAACTGCAACTGCCCCGTCACGCTCTTATAAAAAGCCAAACGCTCCGGCTCGAGAATCACGAGCGCAAATCTGCCGTTCGCATCGCCCGCGATCATTGCAAAATCAAGAATCTTCCCAGCCTGCTGCCAGATAATTTGCCGCTGCAGGGACATCGCTCTATCAGACGAAGCGGCAGGCACTGCCGCAGCCCGCGAAACGCTCACAATC
>DATBYF010000095.1:0-15795 GCA_036513895.1 Candidatus Acidiferrales bacterium
ACTCCACATTAGACGCTTCGAAGTTGGACTCCGATTCGAGTATAAAGTGAGCGGATTCGGACACTAACGTTGTTTCTAAATAGCTCGAAGAGCGAACCCGAATTCCATCAGAGCCCGGAGGCTCCCGCCTCCGGGAACCCATGCAATCAACTCCCATAACCTAGCGTTGGAGCATCCGCTTTCTGAAAGCTAGATTGTCTTGGAATAGTTCACGACGAGAAATTCGCCGCGCAGGCCGCGCAGCCTTAGTGGTTAGAAACTGGCGACACGTCCCAAAATTGAGGTGAAGGCTTGATGAATTCCACTCCGACTTCCGTCTTCCCCATAAAGCTCGGCCCCAGGGAAGTCACCCGCGATAACAGTTCGTCCCCGGTTTTCAGATTGACCACTGTAACCAGTTGATCTGGCACAACTTTCATCGAAAGAAGTATTAGCCCCCCGTGGGCGTTGATGATCAACGCTTCGGTTTTTTCCGTGGCGCTCTGCTTATCCGGAGTTTGAGCCCTGACCTCAATCGTCACGCGGGCCTTCAAACGCTGGCTCCGGCGCCGCTTTTGGGACTTCGTGTCTGGACTTGGCTGAATTGCCATTGGACCACCGTACCAATATCCCACAGATTTCACAATCTCGCGCCCGAGCGGTGTTTACGAAAGGCCAACACGTCACCCGTAAGCGATATTCACGCGGCACATCAGCGCGAATCGCAAAACTACGCAGAAATGAGAAACACAGGAGCGCCAAGTTTCCCGGCATACCGCGGCCGGTAGCGCTGCGTGTTGTAAAGTTTCTCGATATCTACCGTGCGTGGCCCAAGCGCATGATCGGGAAGCGGCGCATGATCGTATCGACCGTCGCGTATGGCCATCATTCGTCCGTAAACCTTGTCGCCGATCAAATCGAAAGCCACATTGGCAAAGGTCGTCGCCACCACCTGATCCACGGCGTCAGGGTCGCCGCTTCGCAGATCATATGTGAGATCGCTCGTCATCGTCTCTTCGCCCGTCCGCTGACGCAGAATCTCAGCCAGCGCGTGGCCGATGTCCACTTTTTTCCGGTGGCCATACGCGTCGGCTTCGCCGTAATCCTCGGCTTTCTGTCCCGTCCACACCGCGCCTTCCGACGCGATAATGAAAGCGTAATTGCTCGGATTGTTGCGTTTGTCTTCGACGAGAAGCTTCACAAGAAGATCGATGTCGAACGGATATTCGGGAATCACGCAGCGCGCCGACGTAACGTAAGCGGTGTACAGCGCCGTGAATCCCGCATCCCGTCCAAAAATCCGGAAAATTCCAATTCGTTCGTGCGAGCCGAGCGTTGTCCGCTGCCGGTTGATCAATTCCTTCGCCCGCGTTATCGCCGTCGAAAAACCAATGCAATACTCCGTGCCCTGGACGTCGTTATCCATCGTCTTCGGGATTGCCATCAGCGGAACGTCGAGCTTAGCGAGCGCCGCCGCGAATCCGAGCGTGTCATCGCCGCCAATGACGATCAGGCATCCGATCCCGAGCCGTACGAGATTGCGAAGCACGATGGGCGTGAAGTTGTAAGTCTTTCCGTCGGTCGTAAGTTTATCGAGCTCCTGCTGCGAAATGTGCGCGGGCAAGCGGTTCTTCGAGATGCGCAGCGGATTCGTTCGCGAGGTGTGCAGCACCGTGCCGCCGCTGCGATCGATCGCCCGCGTGCTTTCGCGAGTGAGATGCCGGATGTAGCGCGCGTCCACTTCCTGCGAGGCGTCAAGATGCGTCAGTCCTTCCCAGCCCCGGCGAATGCCGATTACCTCGCGATTCATCTCGCTCGCGCGATATACCGCCGATTTGATAACCGAATTGAGCCCGGGAACGTCGCCGCCGCCCGTCAAAATGCCAATTTTTCCGCCGGATGCCATCAATATCCTTTCGAGAGTCGTTTGAAGCTCTAAAGCATTGGACAAATCGTCGCGGATGTCAATTCCGCGCTCGTATCAGGATTCGCAAGTTTATTGGGCGCTTCTGTACGCGACTGGCACTTGTAGCGCCAGGCCTCAGACTGGCAGCCTTTGTCGTGGCACGGGGCACCCTGCTCACTGAGCCTCAAAAAGCTCGGCTGCCCGGACCATTAATTAGTCTCTTTTCTTCGCTCATGTACCATGGTATATTGGTACCAATGACAGACCGACACGCCAAAGATCGATTTGTCGAGGTTGACCGGGTTCAAACCGGCGTTCGCATCGAGAAGCGCCTGCTGAAAGTCTTAAAGGCCGTCGCAGAATTAAAGGACATGAGTCTTGGAGACTTGCTCGAAGGCATCGTCCTGCATGCCTTCGAAGGCAAAACCCCCTTCTCCGCGCAAACGCTGAAGAACATCAACCAGTTCAAAAGTCTCTATGGAATGACGCTTCGTGCGTCCGATAGCCACCATCTGAAGGAGCGCAAATGACACCGCAAATGATAGTGCTCGCCTTGGGTATTCTCATCGTGAGCGGTCCGCAATCGACTGATCGGGCCGATTCGTCCGCTGAACTGGCCCACGTCACCAACACATTTCATTTCGATATCGCTGCGCCGGTTGCTCGCCTGGCTCCGCTCTTTGGCCCTGAGGGCGAGCGCGCTTGGGCCGGCAAGCACTGGAATCCTGAGTTTCTCTATCCACAGCCCGCAAAGGACATTCAAGGAGCCGTATTTCGTGTCCAACACGGCCAGCACACCAGCGTTTGGGTCAATACGCTCTTTGACCTGCCCGGCGGAAGGATGCAGTACGTTGCTGTCATTGACGGCGTGGTCGCGTCAACAATCGACGTCAAATTGACTCCGACCGACCCATCACATACAACCGTTCAGGTCACCTACGCCCGAACGGCACTGCAGCCTTCTGCCAACGATGATGTGCGCGCGCTTGGTAGTAACGATCGCGATAGCGGCCCCGACTGGCAGAAGAACATCGAAAAGTGTCTCGGGATTGAAGTGAAGTAATTCCAACGAATCCAGAAACCAATGGCGCTCAATTCATTTCTGACGGCGGCTGATTCTGCTCGTGTGAGGCGCACTTTCCGGAAACTGGCTCTTCATGACACGTCTCGTTGGGCGCTGACAGGCGGCATTGCCATCGAGCTTCATGTCCTCCGCTGCGGCGGACAGCCGATTGTGCGTCAGTTGCACAACATTGATTTTATGGCTGCCGCATTCGACGCCATCCCCAAATCCCTTGGGAGTGCATTACTTCTGCGCCATGTCCATCCCCACGATCCCCCCGCCAAAAACATGTTGCAAGGCGTAGATCAAGAAACTCGAGTGCGCATAGATGTGTTTCGAGCTTACGGTTCGGAGATGGAGCGCACGTCGTCAATCGAAATAGCCGGACTTGTCGTGAACCTGGTTTCGCTACAGGATCTGGTGGCGAGACACGCGCGCCTCAATTGGGACTTGATGGAGGGCAAACTCATCGCTCCGAAATACGCGCGAGATTTCCTGCGCCTTTTAGGTTTGGTTCAGACCGCCGGGATTCAAATCGCAGAAATGGAATCCATTTGGCGGGAGCACCGGAAATCTCAGAGTCCCGAGAGCTTCACTGAGACTGCGCTCGAGTTGCGCGGCATAATCGCGTCACGACCGGAACTGCTAGTTCCGCCTGTCTACTCGACGAACCTCGATGAAGTATGTAAGCGATGCCACGCTGTCGAATCATTTCCCCTTGCTAGTGCCAGTCAGATATTTTCTATTTTAGGTTATTGCTGAACCCTGACGGCATCCATCAGATTTCGCACTCGCGTTGCCCCGCGGTCTAGCCTGTGCTTTAATACGCCCGGTCCGCACCCCGCAATCACAAACTCATGCAAGGTACATCGCTAGCGTATTTCGTATTTGCAATCGCAATACTCGCGTTCGTTGTCGGACCGATCCTCGCGATTTCCGCTTTTGTCCGCGTCCGCCGTCTCGAAAACCGCCAGCAGCCTGACCAGCGAACCGCGGAGCAGCGGAACCGTCAATCCGAACAACAATTTGAACGGCAATTAGCAAGTCTCACGGCCCGGCTCTACGCGGTCGAGACGCGACTCTCCCATCTAGCCTCAAGGTCGGGTGAATCTCTCACCGCTCAAGCCGCACCGTCGCCAACATCGCCGCTTGCGATTCCGCCCGAAACTCCGGAAATCGAGCAGCCAGCGATTCCGCCATCAACTTCGCCGATCGCTTCACAGCCGCCTCTCCCGAGCGCATCAGTTCCGCCGCCCAGCGAGCCTCGACGCACGCCGAGCCCCGCCTTCGCGCGCATCCCCTCACCCACTTCCCGCGCGGCCGCCCCCGATTTCGAATCTGTCGTTGCGGGTAGATGGCTCAACTACGCCGGCGTTCTCGCCGTTCTATGTGCCGTCGCGTTCTTCCTCAAATACGCCTTCGACAACGATTGGGTTGGCCCGCACGGCCGCATTGCCATCGGCCTTCTCTTCGGCGCCGGCCTGTTGATGTGGAGTGACCGCTTACTGAAACGCGGCTACAGTTACTTCTCCGAAGGCATCGCGGGTCTCGGCGCGGCCGTCTTATACCTCTCATTGTGGGGCGGCTGGCACTATTACCGTCTGTTCGACCAAAGCGTCGCCTTCGCCGCGATGATCTTCGTCACTGCCGCAATGATCGTCATCGCCGTAGGCCGCAATTCGCAACGAATCGCAGTCATGGCTCTCCTTGGCGGATTCCTCACGCCGCAACTTCTAAGCACGGGCAAAGACGCCGAGCTCACGCTCTTCACCTACGTCCTCATTTTGGTCATCGGCCTCGTCGCTTTGCAGCGCGCGCGCCGCTGGGATTGGCTCGCGCCTCTCGCGTTCATCGGCACACAAATTTATTTCTGGGGCTGGTACGGCGAATTTTATCGTGACGATAAACTCGGCATCACGCTGCTCTTCGCCACTTTATTTTTCGTCGCCTTCGCCGCGCTGCCGGTTGTCCGCAGCCGCGAGGCAGAAGGTCTCTCGCCCGAAGAAGTCGTAATCGTACCCGCGAACGCCATTATTTACCTGGTCGCGCTGCACCAAATGCTCTGGCCCAATTATCGCTGGACCATCACCTTCGCCGTCCTCGCGCTCGCAGCCGCGCATCTCATCGTTCTCCGCGCGCTGCCGCCGCCGCGCGACAAAGAGCCGCCCACCGCTCGAGTACTCTTCGCCGGCCTCGCCCTCATGTTCGCCACTCTCGCCATCCGGTTGCGCCTTGACGGCAAATGGATCACCATCGCGCTCGCCATCGAAGGCGCAATTCTCATCTGGAGCGGCTTCCGCACGCGCCTGTGGTTTCTTCGCGCCGCCGGCCTTCTGCTGGTCGCAATCACAGCGTTTCGTCTCCTGATGTTCGAAATTCCCGCAACCACATTCATCTTCAACGAAAGATTCGCCACGTTCGCCATCGTCGTCGCATGCTATTCAGTCGCGTGTTTCTTCGCCAGCCGCGCCGGCGATGAATTGGGTCAATCCGAAACCGTTCCATTCACAATTCTCGCCGTCGCCGCCAACGGATTCGCGTTACTAGCGCTTTCTCTCGAAGTCTGGGACGTCCTCGGCCGAACACAAACCCTCAACGTCGAGCGCGGCCTCGCCCAATCGCTGGGCCTCTCAATTCTCTGGACCTGCTACGCCACCGGGCTCATCGTCGTCGGCCTCGTCCGAAAGTCAGCGTTACTCCGCTGGCAGGCGCTGGCGCTCTTCGGCGTAGTCCTCGTCAAAGTCTTTCTCTACGACCTATCTTTCCTCCAGCGCTTCTATCGCATCCTGTCGTTTCTTGTCCTCGGCCTGCTTCTTCTCCTCGTCTCGTTTCTTTACCAGCGCAAGCTAGCGGAGCAAAAACAGGAGCCGAAATCGTGAAGCGTGTGTCGCGCCCAGTTCGGAGTCTCGTCCGCTCTCAATTTCTATTCATTTTTCTCTGTGCAACAGTCTTGGCACTGGGAATATTCGTTGGAAACACCCTCGTTCACGCTGGCGCGGCCACGACTACAGCTTGGCCTCAAGCCTGGAGAACCTGGAGTTACTCACGTGAAATAAACTCGCCCGCCCCGAACCCCACGGGCCTCACCGCAATCGTCATCCCCGAAGATGTCTACGCCCATTCTTCGAATCAGCTCGCCGACATCCGCATCGTGAATGACGCGGGCAAAGAAGTTCCTTACGTTCTGCGCGTCCCTTCCGGCCACCCGCACACCGATCGTCGCCCCGTCCGCATGCAGGAGCGCAGCTTCGCGCCGGGAGAGTTCACGCAATTCGTCCTCGACGCCGGCTTGAACGCCCCCTTCCACAATTCCATTCTCGTGAATACTTCCGAAACCGATTTCATCACCTGGGCCGAGGTTGCCGTAAGCGACGACGCGCGCCAGTGGCGAATCGTCTGCGATCGCGCCCCTCTGTTTCGTTTCAACAAGCAAAATTTGCAAGGAACTCAGACTCTGCATTATTCGGAAACCAACGCGCGTTACGTCCGCCTGCGCATCCTCGAAGGCTCGCATCAATTTCCAGTTACCAGCGTAAATGTCCTTTACGAAGTGAACACGCCCGCGGAAAGCAAGCCAGTTTCGGCTCAGCTTCACGCCGTGCAAGCAACGAATCCGCAAGAAGGCCTATGGCGTGCCGATCTCGCCGCTGAAATGCCTGTAAATGAAGTGCGCTTTGAAACCGATCAGCCCGAATTCTCGCGTTCCGTCACCATCGACTCGAGCGAGGATGGTCAGGAATGGTCTCCCGTCGGAAGCGGCGAAATTTACCGCTTCCACCACGATGATATTCTCCGCGAATGGCTGCAGGTTAGCTTTGCCGGCGGCTGGTCATCGCACTGGCGCGTCCACGTCAAAAACGGCAACAACGCGCCGCTCACCGCCGCTCAAGTAAGCCTTTACATGACGCCGCGCCGCATCATTTTTCGCGCCAATCTTGTGCGGCGATATCTGCTTCTCTACGGCCAGAGCGAAGCCAAGCCCCCGCTATACGATCTCGAGCGCACCATTCACGTGGAAGATTTCGATAAGCTGCCGCAAGCCACCCTGGGCGCTGAACAAATCAATTCCGACTATGAAGATCCCCGCCCCTGGAGCGAGCGCCATCCCGCCGTCCTCTGGATCGCCGTAATCATCGCCGCCGCCCTACTAGGCGCCGCCGCCCTCCGCTCACTTCGCACGTCGCCCTAACGTATCTTTCGTCGCGGAAAAACAATAGAAACGTTGTCATCCGAACGAAGTGAGGGATCTGCGGTTCGTGTGGAAGCTCTATCCCGTCTGCATACTGGCGAGCGTGCCCCAGAGCACTTGTAGCGGCCGGCCTAGCCGGGCACCTTCGCATTTATCTCAATCACCGAGACCTCACCCAACTCACCGTCTGAACCGATAAATCCAACTCACCGTAACATACGATTTAATCGGCACGCCCACCACTCGCTCGATCGGCGTCGGATAAGTCGGATCACTCGGAAACGCAAACACCTCCGTCGTCTCCCCAGAATATCCGCTTGCAATCAAAAATTCCGTCGAAAGAGTCATCCGCCCGTCCATAAACGACCTGAACAGCGCCCCGCGAAATTCCGGAACCGCCGGCCCGACAAATCCATCGCCCACAGGTTTCGCGCGAACATATTCGAACTCGCACCGCCCGTGCAGCCCAAACGGCAAATGGTCCTCGGTCGCCAGCGTATCCCAAATAAATCGCGGCGCTTCCGGCGTGGGCGCGCCCGTTGTCAAATCGCGCGCATCTGCCTGTTCGTAAGTTGCGCTGATCGAGCCCTGTGAAAAAGTGTGCTTCAGCGAAACGCTGATCGCGCGATTGAGAGAAGGCCCCTCGTTCTCCTGCAAGCCGGTGTCAGGATCAATCTTCGCCAGCTCCTGAGAATTCGTCACATGCTTGAGCGTAATTTTCATCTCCGTCTTCTTCACGTTCTTACTGACCACCATCTGATACGCGCGCGAAGGCGCCAGTAGCGTCGGCTGCCCGGTTCCCGTTCCAATGCGAGGATCTTCGGTATGGAATGCTTCGCCATAACTCAACGCCACCGACGGTAGAAAAGTGCTCTCAGCAGGGAAGATCGTTACCGTCGCTTTCGGCAGTGTGAGCCCGGCAAGCTTGTCGAAAGAATTCTGCGGATTGATCAGATCCTGATCGTTCATCCAAATCTCTTCGCGCCGAATACCGAGGTCGTAGTGAAAATATCTTGTCACAGCGCCATCAATCGCCGCATACGGCTCGACAAACGATAGCGTCAAATTATTGCTCGTCACGTCTTGAAAAACTCCCTCCGCGTCCAAACTCTTGAGGTCCAGATCCCGCGGCGCATCACGCCGAAGATCAAATCCCGCGAGCACCGAAAGCCAATCGCGAATCTTTTGGGTATAGACAGTGCCGCCGCCGGCGACAGTCCGAAATTCGCTCTGCTGAATAAGCCCGCCCGGGTATTCTAAGTTTTGCGTGAAGTCGGGCATGAAGTTCGATCTCAGTTGCAGGCTATACGTCCGAAAAAATCCCGAATACGTGAGTTGACTCTGATCGTTCAATCGCCACGTATCGCTCGCAACAAAAATCGTTGTGTGCGTGTAATCCTGCTGGCGCCTGTCCACCGTGTCGTCGGGGACAGAAATGTTGATGGGAATCAATCCCGGCACGTAAGAAAATCCGTAATAACCCACGCCGAACAAAGTCGCTTCATGGCGTCCAAATTTAAATTCGCGAAACCCGTTGAATTTATATTGCTGCCGATGCTCAAGCCTCTCGAGATATCCGTTGCCAAAAGACAGCTCAACAGCGACAAATCCATTCGTCTCCGGATTTCGCGGGCTCCATCCCGCCACCAGATCGATATCCCGGTAATCGCCGGTAAGCTCGACAAAATCATCCAGCCGCTCGCGCGGCACGTAAGTCGCCGCCAGATCAATCGAATGATTTCCCTCGCGCACGTTGAACGCGCCGCCGTCCACCGCGACCGCTTGAATGATCGGCGCAATCAGAAAATTCGGATCGGAGTAGCCGTTTCCGTGTGCGTTCGCCGGTAGGTTATTTGGATAGAGAAAATCTCCGATCTGATAAAACTGCGCGATTGGTTCGCCGTGATCGCCCGCAACTCCCGGCGCAAAATACTGCGGCGCCTTAATTCCGCCCGAAGCAGTTTCGACCGGCAAGCCGGGAAGGGAAATAGGCGCGCCGGGCCGGCCAGGATTCGCGTCCAGCACTTGATCGTGAACTTCGACGTGCTCGGAAGGGTCGGGCGTGAGCAGCGATGGCGCCGATGATCCAACAACAGTAACAGCCTGCCGCAACGATGCGATTTGCGCGAATTGCAATTTCACATCGGCTCGCGCAAATGTTGTCACAGTTGCGCTCGATTGAACGGGCGCAAACGCCGAGGTCTCCGCAGTCACGACATAATTACCCGGCGCAATTTCGCCGAACTCGAACACTCCTTGCTGATCAGTAGTCGTTTCGCGAATGACGGTGCCGCTGCCGTCAGTGAGTTTGACATGCGCGCTAGCAACAGCCGCGCCCGCCGGATCAACAACTCTCCCGGCCAACCGCCCCGCATCCGAATCCCCAAGCGCACCCCAGCAACAAATCAGAAAAAAACAAAGCCCACACAAAATCGCCACCGTGCGCAGCCACACCCATATTTTGGCGTTCTTCATCAAAACGAATGTTAGCCCGGCGTCAATCCCGATTGAAAGCGGGAGTGCATTCATAGCGCCGGCATCTTGCCGGCGTTTTTCCGTTCAGCAGGCGCCCCAGAAAAGGTCGTTAGCGATAAGCTGAGAGCTACGGTAGGTTACCGCCCAAGTTTTTCGATGTGCTGATGTACTTGGTTTGCCGCGTCCATTTCATCGACGACAAAAAGACAGCTACTGCACGTTCCGCCCCATCTTCTCAATCTGCTGCTGCACCTGACTCCGAAATTCCAGCGGGTGCGCCATTTTGTGAAACGGCTCCGGCGTCCCACCCGTGCCAATCACCACAATCGATCCATAACCAAGCATCCTGCCCGCCGCAGGCTCGCTCACTTCAATGCTTTCCACTTTGTTCAGCATCATCTCGATCGTCTTGCGGCTGGCGAGCCCCGTCTTAATCACCACGCGCCGGTTCGTCACCGCCATTTCCGTTGCGCTCCGCCGCACCATGCCAATTAAAAGCACCACAACGCCGAATACGATCAACGCGATCCCGCCAATTTTCATCATCTGCAAATTCTTGGGATCAATCTCAGTGTGGGTGAGCGCGTAATAAAGCAAAATCGCGCCCGGCAACGCCAGTAGAAAAATTCCCACGATAATGTGGCCCAGCATCACAATCCAATGCAGCCGCGTCTGATAAATGACGGTTTCACCCGGAACCAAATTTGATTCAACGTAGCTCATCAGCCCTTTTCCTTGAACAGTTGTCGAACAGTTGTCGCGGCAGCTTACTATTTTCCGCGCCGCCCCGCCCGGTGTTTCTTATCGTACGCCGTAAGTGCGCGCTTAATGATCGGGTACGCCTTCGCCGCCGGGAGAATATCGTTCACTTCCACTTTTTTTCCTTCGAGCTTCTTGTAATCTTCAAAAAAACGCTGCACCATCACCAGTTTGTGTCCCGGAAGTTCACTCGCCTCGTGATATTCGCTGTATTCGGGATCGCCCGTCGCCACCGCTATGATTTTGTGATCCTGCACGCCCGAGTCAATCATGATCATCAAGCCGATGGTTCGCGCGGCCATGATGGTCAGCGGAACCACGCCTTCCTGGCAGAGCACAAGCACGTCAAGCGGATCGCCATCCTCCGCCAGCGATTGCGGGATGAATCCATAGTTCGCGGGATAGTGCACCGCGGAGTAAAGCACGCGATCCATCTTGATCAGGCCTGTATCTTTGTCGAGTTCGTATTTAACACTCGAACCGAGGGGAATCTCGATAACCGCGTTGAATTCCTTGGGGACTTTCTTGCCGGGACTCACATCGTGCCACGGATTATTCATGCGCCTCGCGCCCGCGTTTCAGTTGTTACGTTCAGCCAATTGTGGAGGATACCGCACAAAGGACACATCGCAAGTCGGCGATGCTACGAGGCTTCTCTACGAAATTCAGTCTTTCGTTCGGCTGAGCCGTTAGGCCGCTTGCCGGACGCTTTACCGTCACCACCGCTATTACCATCACCATTCCCATCCGCTGATTCCACAAAGGGAACCGTTGCAATCACGGTCGTGCCTTTTCCATGCGACCGCACTTCCAGGCTTCCTCCCAATTGCTTCACTCGCTCGCGCATCCCGCGGAAGCCGACGCCTGAAGTGTCACCGGAAGAAATTCTGTTCTGAGTTGCGCGATCAACGCCCTTACCGTCATCGCTCACTTCCATCGTGATCTCGCCCGGCGAGCGCAGCAATCTCACGCGCGCCATCGAACCTCCCGAATGCCGATGGATATTGGTCAGACACTCTTGCGCAATCCGGAACAGGCACAGTTCATAGTCCTGCGGCAGCCGCACCCAATCGGGCGAGAGCTCCAGCTCCGCCTCGAACTTGCTGCGTTCTGCAAATCCGTCGAGATACCATCTCAGTGCCGAATGCAGTCCGATCTCATCGAGCAGCGGCGGATGAAATAAATAAGAAAGCGTGCGAATATCGGACGATACCTGCTCGATCAGCTTGGCGTTCTCTTCCGCGGATCGCGCTGCATCCGGACTCAGATTCGATTTCTCGCGATCGAGCATGGAAGCGTTCATGCTCATGGCCGCGAGCAGTTGGCCCACGCCGTCATGCAATTCCCGCGCGATGCGCCTTCGTTCTTCATCCTGAAGTTTCAGCAGGCGCGCCGCGAATTCAGTTTCCTTGCGGATTTCTTCCGCTTGCTTCTTCTCGGTGATATCGCGCGCCACTTTCGAAGCGCCGATAATCACTCCGCGTGAATCCCGCAACGGCGAAATCGTCAAAGAAAGGTGGCGGCGGTCGCCATTCTTATTGACCCGGACCGTTTCGAAATGTTCGATTCGCTCGCCTTTACGTAGGCGCGCAAGAATTTGCCGTTCTTGGTCTTGCAGGTCGGCGGGAATAATAAGCATGATCGAGCGTCCGACTGCTTCCTGCGCGGTGTAACCGAAAATCCGCTCGGCTCCCCCATTCCAACTAGTGATTATTCCGTTGAGATTTTTTGAAACGATGGCATCGTCGGACGAGTCAACTATGGCGGCAAGCGTGGATCTCGCGGCAAATCCGCGCCGGTTCGATTCTCCAAGGGCAATAATCGCGGCTGAAAACAGTAAAAATCCCAGCAGTCCGAACATTTGCGACGGGTCGTGGATGTTAAGCGAATGAACGGGCGGGATAAACCAATACCAGATTCCCAGTGCCGATAATACGGTCGCGACGATGGATGGGCCGAGGCCGCAATACCACGCCGAGAAAACAACTGCCAGCCAAGCCGTGTGAAATAAATTCCGGTCTCCAAGCAGCGGCATAAGTGCCTGCCGAAGGTAGAGGGCGACAATAGCCGCGATTACGGCCAGCGCATAACGAGTGAGAGTTCCCGTGTTTTTCATCGCCCTGGATACAAACCCTGGCTGAATCGCCTTGTTCTGCGTGCGGTAGGTGGCCACGGCCGCTTCACTTATTCAATTAACGCGCGCGTTAATGCAACGGTACAGTAGCGCAACTCGAAAATCAAGGTTTGGTCTCCTCCGGAAAAACCGCTGCTTCAAATTTTAAACTGAGGTTTTGTTTTCTTTATCTGCAACCCAGTTAAGGCTTTGGATCTCCGGGTGCCTCGTGCTTGCTAAGCAAACGTGTGCTGCCTTACCACCGATCATCCCTGGCACGAATTTCTTTTCTCTACTATCTGGCTTTCCCAGTCCACCACAAAACCCTGCCCACAATGCGCCAACTAGATTCCGCTCCGTCGGCCAACAAAACAGATTGATGTTCGCGCTGGTCGGAAACCAAAGCCTCGGTGTGATCAAATCGTATCAACCGCGAAACCAGCAACTGCTTTTCCTCCGTGTTGTACGCAACAACAATTTGCCCAACCAGGGCATCTCGAGAGGCGTCGGAAGTGTCCACCGCGATGATGTAGCCATCGAGAATTAGCGGCGCCATCGAATTGCCGACGACCCGTAGACTAATTGTCGCCGCGGGATTGGGGCACCAATCTGCCGGCGCTGCCCACATGGCTTCGGGTTTTAGCTGGTCGAGGTCGGGAACTTTATCGCCTTCTGCGCCAGGTGTGGCGGCGCGGACGGGCAGAAGCGGAATGGCTACGAAACTCGCAGGATCCAGTGGAGTTGTGCTTTCCACTCCTGCGTGCACGACTTGGACGTTTGCGATTCTACCTTGGCGCAAGCGGCGGCCTGCGATCGGCAGGACGCGCATCACGTCAGCGGTGCTCAGCCCGGCGCGGCCCCAGAAGAACCAGCACAGCGGATCGCCCGCAATCACTCCGAGACGAATATATAACTCCGACGGAGGCTCGCTCTCTCCGCGCTCCCATCTCGACACGGCCATCGCGGATGTCTTCAGGCGCTCGCCGAGTTCGCCCTGCGTAAGATTCAAATCGCGGCGAAACGCCAGAATTCTCCGAGACCATTCCGGAACGCCGTCATTCGCTTTTCGAGCCAACGCGCAATCCTCATAGCCAGTTGGTAAGCAACCGGCGCACTAATCCACCCTTCCCTCCGCATTTTACTCCAAGCGAAAAAAAAACCAAATCCCTGAGGAGCGCGGGAAAGTGCAATAGGAAAAAGGGAAGATGGATCTCACAACTTCATCAGAGCCCGGAGGCTCCAGCCTCCGGGAACCCCTCAACCCCACCGCTAGACGCAGCTTTACATTCCAACTCGATCGCCTTGACACAGACGAACGACCGAGCCACACTCCCACCGCCCCGCGATACATTCGCTTGAAGATAGGAGAGAGACGTTATGCATTCCATCACTGGCTCATTCTCGGGAAAAATCACCAAGCAAACCACGATGTCACTTACCGACCAACCCGCCCACGACATGAACATTGCCGAGGTTTCCGGCACGCAGAAATCGACCGACGAGCTCTGGAACAACTCGAAGATCACCTATTGGGGTGTGACCGATTTGCTCGACGGCAAGGGTTCGCAACGCGGCTACTTCGATAATATCCATCCGGATGGAGACCGCGACTTCGGCAAATTTGAGGGCAAGGCCACGGCCACGAGCAGCGGGATGACCGTTGAAGGCACCTTTGAGTTCACCGGCGGCGTGGGCGTATACGCTGGCATGAGAGGCGGCGGGAATTTCAAGACCACGATGAAATCCGACACCGAGCTCGAGTGCACATGGAACGGCTCCTACGAACTAGCCAAAGCGCACGCAGGCTAATCAGACGAGCACGCGAGCAGATCAACGAGAAAGCGCGGAGCTGGACATTCTGCCCTGAACAGCCTCGTGCCCACGGCGCGATCGAATTCTTTAATCTAAATATTCTGCCGTACTTTGTGCGGCAGCCGCGCTGCGACAGCCGACGCTGCCTGCCGCCGCGCGGGAAGACCTTGTTATCCCGAACGCAGTGAGGGATCTGCGGTTGTCTTCTGCGCCCAACGAAAAACACCGTCAGAGCCCGGAGGCTCCTGTCTCCGGGAACACTATCAACGACAAGACCGATCTAACTTGAAGAGGTCCTTCTCCTGCACCTCCCTCCTCACGGGCTTTAGCCTTGGCACATCTCAATCCCAACGCCAAAATTGGCTCGTGCCCCCAATTTGCGTCTCCCACTCAAATTCAAAAGCACAATTTCGCAAATTTTTCTCGCCCGAATCCCCCTGATTCTCCAACACTTCGCCCTAACCCTTACACACTATGGATTTGATGTCGCCCAGCCATGCATGATATAATTAGACGGTTGAATTACTCCAATGATGATAAACATAGAGTTAACAGAAAGAGGACCGCTCACATTCTGTCGATTGGCACGGACTGGCTCCCGGGGCCTGGAATGCTACGCAGATTTGCGGAGCCCAGTACTGAGGCGGCTGACAATTTCTAATCGAGACTCGAAATTATTAGAAACGTCCGCAACTCAAACAAAACAATCACCACCACCCACTTCTAATCGAGACAAAATTGAAGGGTCAACCGACCCCCATACGGCCACGGAACCAGCAAAAGCCAAACGCCGATCCGAGCCCGATTGTCCAATTCGACGCATTCCGAGGGAGCCGAAATGGGGCTGATGCGTCAGCCCAAAAACGTCGAGTATCTGGCTCACCGGAGTGCTACACTTCCAGATGACCGTTGCCTTCGCCCGAAGCGACTTTGCAAAGCTCGCAGTTACTTGTACTTACAGGGGGCAATGCGAATAAATGCCGCGCTCGGGCCTTATGGCGGACGGCGTGCACATATAGCCTACGGCACCCCGCCAGGGAGCCCGAAAAGACATCCTAATTAGCAATTAACGAGAAAAGGAAAATATGAAAAAGAATCAGAAGGGTTTTTCACTTATCGAACTGTTGATCGTCGTAGCGATCATTTTGATCATCGCGGCGATCGCAATTCCGAACTTGCTCCGCGCCCGCATCGCGGCCAATGAGGCCTCGGCTGTGGGTTCAGCCCGCACGATGAACACCGCTGCGGTCACATTTGCTTCGACGTACGGCAACGGCTTTCCCCCAGGTATCGCGAACATGGGCACTGCGGCAGCTGGCGACACGACAGCAAGCTGCGGCGAAGCGCTCTTGATCGATAACCAACTGACGACCGGAATTAAGAGCGGCTACAGCTTCACGTACAAGGATGGAACTGGCGACACACCGAACGCGGCTCCTTCGGGCGGTTGCGCTGGCTGGAACCTGTACTCCATCACTGCACAGCCAGTTACGCCGGGC